>CBIHOC010000025.1:0-89304 GCA_966211705.1 uncultured Chryseobacterium sp. | reverse complement strand
TTGCGTCAGTTACCGTCACCGTGTAGTTTCCTGCGGCGAGGCCTGTGGCTGTTGCGCCGGTTCCGCCCGAAGGCGCCCATGAATAGGTGTACGGCGCAGTTCCGCCCGAAGCCGTTACTGTTGCAGAGCCTGTGTTGCCGCCGTTGCAAAGTACGTCCACCTGTGATCCGGTCGTTGCAAGCGCGGGAGGCTCGGTGAGCGTTACCGTTGTCGTTGCAATACATCCGTTGGCATCGGTGACTGTCACCGTGTAGGATCCTGCGCAGCGGCCTGTTGTGGTGGCAGCCGTTCCGCCCGAGGGAGTCCATGCGTACGTGTAGGGCGCCGTTCCGCCGGCAACCGTAACCGTGGCAGCGCCCGTGCAGGCGCCGTTACAGAGGATGTTGGTGGACGAAGAAATGGTTGCCGTGGGCGAGCCGGTGTTGGTCACCGTTACCGTGCGTGTGATCACGCATCCGTTTGCATCGGTGATGGTGCAGGTGTATGATCCCGCGGTGAGGCCTGTTGCCGTTGCGCCTGTTCCGCCCGAGGGCGCCCAGGAGTATGTGTAGGGACCAACACCACCCGAAGCAACCACCGAAGCCGAACCGTTCGGGTTACCGCAGGTGGCGGGCGTGCTGGAAGTTGTGGCCGTGACTGCCGTGGGCTGGGTGATGCTATACATGCGCGTGATGGTGCATCCGTTTGCATCGGTTACCGTTACCGTGTATGTTCCTGCTGCCAGACCGCTTGCCGTGGCAGCCGTTCCGCCGCTCGGCGCCCATGAGTATGTGTACGGCGCCGTTCCGCCCGAAGCAACAACTGTTGCCGATCCGGTTGTTCCGCCATTGCACAGCACGTTCACCTGCGAGCCGGTTGTTGCCAGTGCAGGCGGCTGTGTGATGCTGAACGTTCTTGTGGTGGTGCAGCCGTTTGCATCAGTCACTGTCACCGTGTACGTTCCAGCGCAGCGACCAGTTGCCGTTGCACCTGTTCCGCCGCTCGGCGCCCATGCGTATGTGTACGGCGCAGTTCCCCCGGAAGCGACAACTGTTGCCGATCCGGTGCATTGACCGTTACAAAGAATATTCACCTGCGAGCCCGTCGTGGTGATCGCCGGCGGCTGTGTGATGGTGTATGTTCGGGTAGTCGTACATCCGTTCGCGTCGGTGACTGTAACCGTGTAAGTTCCCGCAGCAAGCCCCGTTGCTGTCGCGCCTGTCCCGCCCGAAGGCGCCCATGCATAAGTGTACGGCGCAGTTCCGCCGGAAGCGACGACTGTTGCTGATCCCGTTCCGCCGTTGCAGAGAATGTTCACCTGCGAGCCGGTAGTTGTGAGTGCAGGTGGCTGTGTGATGTTGAACGAGCGCGTAATGGTGCAACCGTTGGCATCCGTGATCGTGCAGGTGTATGTTCCGACACAACGTCCCGTGGCTGTTGCAGCCGTTCCGCCGCTCGGTGCCCACGAATACGTGTAGGGCGCCGTTCCGCCCGAAGCAACAACTGTTGCCGAGCCGGTGCATTGGCCGTTGCACAGCACGTTCACCTGCGACTGCGTGGCAGTAAGCGCCGGCGGTTGTGTGATGGTAAATGTTCTTGTAGTGGTGCAGCCATTTGCATCGGTTACCGTCACTGTGTAGGTTCCCGCGCAGCGACCGGTTGCCGTCGCACCCGTTCCGCCCGAAGGCGCCCATGAATACGTGTATGGCGCCGTTCCGCCCGAAGCGACAACTGTTGCCGATCCGGTGCAGTTACCGTTGCACAGCACGTTCACCTGCGAGCCGGTGGTCGACAGCGCAGGCGGCTGTGTGATGGTGAACGAACGCGTAATGGTGCAACCGTTTGCATCCGTGATGGTGCACGTGTACGTTCCCGCGCAGCGGCCTGTTGCCGTTGCAGCAGTTCCGCCGGTCGGCGCCCATGAGTAGGTGTACGGCGCCGTTCCGCCCGAAGCGACAACGCTCGCAGAACCTGTGCATTGACCGTTACAAAGAATATTCACCTGCGACTGTGTGGCCGTCAAAGCGGGTGGCTGGGTGATGGTATATATTCGTGTTCCTACACAACCGTTCGCATCAGTGATTGTCGCGGTGTAAGTTCCCGCGCACAAACCGGTTGCCGTTGCGCCTGTTCCTCCGCTTGGCGCCCACGAGTACGTGTACGGTGCAGTTCCGCCGCTTGGTGTGGCTGTTGCTGATCCGGTGCATTGCCCGTTACAGAGTACGTTCGTTTGCGAGCCGTTCACTGTGAGCGATCCGCCCGCGTTCGCAACGGTAACCGTAGCCGTTGCAGTTCCGCACGCGCCGGTAACTGTAACGGTGTATGTTCCCGCGCATAAACCTGTCGCAGTGGATCCCGTTCCGCCGCTGGGCGCCCAGGAATAAGTATATGCGCCCGCGGGTGATGCGGTTACTGTCGCCGTTCCGTTACAGCCGGAACATGAAGCGGGAGTTGTGGATGTCGCAAGCGTGAATGTAGATGCGGTCGGGCACACGGCGCAGGTTGTTGTTCTGAAATATGCGCCTGCCAGGCAGAAATTGAAGCAATCACCGCCCGTATTGCAGGTGAAGTTTGATGTTGCCTGTCCCGCGGTAAACGTCGTTGTGTTTTGAAGGTAGTTCCACCAGTTCCAGGTTACCGGGGTTGCCGTTCCGTTCATTGTGAGCGAGCCCACAGCCATCTGGATATCGCCGATTCCGCAGAACGCGCGGCCGCCGGTTGTCGCGCCGCAAACGGCGGGAGAGATCGGAAGATTGTAGTTTGATGTACCGCCGTTGACGACGATCGCGCCGTCGGCAATAATAATACGACCCTGCCAGTTGGCTGAAGCCTGGCTCCAGATCACCATCAGCGTGGCGCCGTCCATGTCGTTGCCGGACGTAGGCGGGTTGGTGAGAATGCCGCTGATGTTGTACGTTCCGTTACCGTTCACTGCGGCTGTAACATCCGCGCGATATGTGTAAGATCCCGAATAACCCCAGCATTTGTCAGGTCCCTGCCCGACGATTGCCATCGGGAAGTTGAATGTACCGGCAGGACCATTGATGGTTGCGGTTTGCGCAGCGCCGTTGCCGGAGCCTTCCGCCCACAGGTACGCTTTTTCAATCACCGCGCAGGAAGGAATTCCGGCGATGGCGAAAGGCGCGGGCTGGTTGACACCGGCCGGCGTGAAACGTTTCCCGAGACGCTGTGAAGCGGATGTAAAGTCAAGCCCGCATTTCGCCTGGTCGTAGATCACGCCCAGCGTTCCGTTACCGTTTTGCGGCGACTGGTTGTTGTTGGGTCCGCTGCGCGCTGCAGGATTGGCCGGCGTTGCCGGGTAGCCGCACGCGCCGGGAACACCCGGGCAGTCTGTGCGTGTATCGGGCTGCTGTGCTGCCAGGAGAGCGGGGAGAAAAAAGAACAGCAGGGAGACAATAGAACGTAATTGTACTTTCATGCGTGTGTGTTTACTGGTGGGGGAGAAAGGTGTTTGCAGGGGAAATTTATGACAATTTTTCTGTTGTACAAGTATTTTGTTATCAACGGGTTAACTTGTTGAAAACGGGGTTGAATTTCCACATTGGAATGATACTATTTTGCCATGAAAAAAGTCATTCGTGCATTGTTGCGGTCAAAAAAAGAAAAGCAGCCAGCCGTAATTCACGGTGGCCGCTTTTCTTTTAATTCAGCAATTATTTTATCAGGCTAACCTTGCCGATAAGGTCATGTTTTTTGCCGAGCATATCCGTGGCCTTGATCTTCCAGACATACGTATCGATCTGCGCAATGTCCTGGGCTGCCATTACTCGTCCGTCCCAGCCGCGTGCCATGTCATCCGTGTAAAAGATCAGGTTGCCCCAGCGATCGAAGATCCACATTTCAAATTTGTCCGGGTCCATCCCGATACCCAGGGGCAGGAACACGTCGTTCGTTCCGTCATCGTTCGGCGTGAATGCATTCGGCACATAAAGCGAAACGTCCGGATCGATGCAAACCTCCTGGATCGTATCATCCACGCAACCGTCGACGGTCGTTACCGTAAGCTGGACCTGGTAACAGGTCGGATCGGGGTAAATGAACGAGGGGTTCTGCAGCGTCGAGGAAGAAGCCACGAGATCACCGAAGTTCCAGCTCCACGAATCGGCGTTGATCGACTGGTCCGTGAAGAAAATTTCCGGGTTCATGACCGTCGTTGGCTGAGGGCCTGCCGTGAAGCTTGCAACAGGGTTGGCGTACACGTTGATGTAGTTCGGCATCGTGATCGTGCTCGTGCAGCCATCACCGGATGTTACCGTGAGAATGACCGTGTAAGCTCCGGGCGTGTCGTAGCAATGGTTCGGCACCTGCTGCGTCGAGGTATTTCCGTCGCCGAAGTCCCAGCTCCACCCGGTGATCGTTCCGGGAGCAGCGATCGTTGACACGTCGGAGAAATTCACGCACACCGGCGCGCATCCCGCAAACACATCGGCGTTCACCGCTGCGGATGGCATCGGGTAAACGGTTACCACCACCACCGCTACCGCCGTGCAGCCGTTTGCATCCGTGACAACGGCGGAGTACGGACCGCTCATCGGCGGAACGAGCGTCTGCGTATTACCGATAAGATTGCCGGGCGTCCATTCCACCGAATAAGCAGGCGTTCCACCTGCAGGCGTAGCGTTCAGCGTAACCGGGGAACCTTCGCAAACCGCCGCGGGTGTTGATGTTGCGGTGATCGTCAGCTGTGCCGGTTGCGTCAATGTTACGTTCACCACCGAAGCACATCCGTTCGAATCGGTGACCGTGCACTGGTAACTGCCCGCCGGCAACCCGCTCGCTGTGTCGGAAACGCTGACGTTCGGAAGCCACGTGTAAGCATATGGCGCATCACCTCCGACCGGCGTGATAACGATCTCGCCCGTGGACTGGCCGAAGCACAGGATGTTTGTCACCTGCGTTGCGGACGCCGTGACGCCGTTCAGGTTATTGACAGTAACGGTAGTCGAATCGACGCAGCCGAATGAATCCGTTGCAGTCACGGTGTAGGTGCCGGCAAGAATGTTCGTAAGCGTCGGCCCCGAACCGGAAGGAGACCATGTAAACGTGATCGTTCCTGTGCCGCCTGTCGCAAGCGCCGAAACAGAACCGTCGGCCTGGTTGCAATGCGCATCCACGGAAGTGGCTGTTACGTCAACCACCGGCGGTTCCGTAATGGTGACCGAAGCGGAAGTGAAGCAGCCGTTCGTATCGGTAACGTTGACGGTGTAGGAACCTGCGGCAAGATTGATCTCGGTTGTGCCCGTTCCGCCGGTTGGCGCCCACGCGTAGGTGTAACCCGGTGTCGCACCCGATGCGGTGACCGTTGCAGAACCGTTGTTCCCGCCGAAGCAGGACACGTCCACCTGCGATGTTGTAAGCGTCAGCTGCGTCGGCTCGGTGATCGTTATGCTGGTTGTTGCGGTGCAGCCGTTCGTGTCGGTCACTGTTACGGAATAAGGTCCGGCAACAAGGCCAGCGTTCGTTGCGGTAGCGGGACCATTCGACCAGAGATACGAATATCCCGGTGTGCCGCCCGAAGGTGTAACAAGCGCCGAGGCTGTGTTTCCGCCGAAGCAAAGCTCGTCGGCCTGGCTGGTGGTTACAGTAAGCAGCGGCGGTTCCGTGATCGTGACCTGTGCCGTATCCTGGCAGCCATTGTCATCGGTAACAGTCACCGTGTATGTGCCGATCGAAAGACCGGTTGCAATGGTGCCTGTTCCACCGGATGGCGTCCACGCATACGCCAGGATGCCGGTTCCGCCGACGCCGTTCGCTGTTGCCGATCCATCGTTTCCACCGTTACACGAAACGTTCGTTGAAGAAGTGATCGTTACCGTGGGCGATGCCATGTTGTTCACTGTGGCAACAATGGAATCCGCGCAACCGTTCAGGTCGGTGACAATCACGGTGTACGAATTGGCAGAAAGGTTGTTTTCCGTAGCAAGCGTTCCGCCGGATGACCAGCTGTACGTGTAACCAGGCGTTCCACCGGCAGGGATAACCGTCGCAGATCCGTTCGTCTGCCCGCATGTTGCGTCCACTGTAGTCGTGGCAAGCGTCATCAGTGTCGGTTCGGTGATCGTGAAGTTTTGCGTAATGATGCAACCGTTGGCATCCGTTATCGTGCAGGTGTACGGGCCGGCCGTGAGGCCTGTCGCGTTGTTCGTTCCCTGTCCGCCTCCCGGGGCCGGGCTCCAGTTATACGTATAAACCGGTGTACCGCCGGAAACGTTCACCGTCGCAGCACCGGTGTTTCCGCCGTTGCAAAGCTCGTCGACCTGTGAAGCTGTCACTGCAAGCGCTGTAGGTTCTGTAACTGCGACGGAAGCCGTGGTGGTGCAGCCGTTCGCATCCGTGATGGTGCAGGTATAGCTGTTCGCAGCCAGGCCGGTTGCTGTTGATCCTGTTCCGCCCGACGGCGTCCAGTTATATGTATAACCCGGCGTTCCGCCTGATGCCGTTACGGATGCGCTGCCGGTGCTTCCGCCATTGCAGAGCACAGCAGTTGCGGTGGCTGTCGCAGTGAGCTGGGGAGGTTCCGTGATCAGGACAGATGCCGTTGTCGTGCAGTTGTTGGCGTCGGTAACAGTAACGTTATAGCTGCCTGCTGCGAGACCGGTAGCTGTCGTTCCCGTTCCGCCGGAGGGTGTCCATGCATACGTGTACGGACCTGTTCCGCCTGCTGCAGCAACTGTTGCCGAGCCGTTCGTACCGGCGAAGCAGGACACGTCGGTGAAAGACGTTATCGTTGCTGTCGGCGATCCGGCGTTGGTGACGTTGGCAGTTGCTGTTGTTGTGCAACCGTTCGCATCGGTGATGGTAACGGTGTAAATGTTGGCGACAAGGCCGGTTGCCGTGGATCCCGTTCCGCCGCTGGGCGCCCAGCTGTAGGTGTATCCCGGCGTTCCGCCCGAAACGTTGACCGTTGCCGAACCGTTCGGGTTGCCGCAGGTGGATTGCACTATTGTTGTGCTTGCGCTGATCGCGGCCGGCTGGGTGATGTTGGACATGAGCGTAATCACGCATCCGTTTGCATCGGTGATCGTGCAGGTGTAATTGCCGGCAGCTAATCCTGTTTCAGTCGCGCCGGTTCCGCCGGATGGCGTCCAGCTGTAGGTATACCCGGGCGTTCCGCCGGAAGCGTTTACCGTTGCCGAACCCGTGTTGCCGCCGTTGCAAAGAATGTCGACCTGCGATTGCGTTGCGGTGAGTGCGGGAGGCTGCGTGATCGTTGTCATCGCGGTGGTCGTGCAGCCGTTGGCATCGGTCACCGTGCAGGTGTATGTTCCCGCACCGAGACCGGTTGCAGCCGGGCCCGTTCCTCCGGAAGGCGCCCAGCTGTATGTGTATCCCGGGGTTCCGCCGGAAGCTGTAACACTTGCCGTGCCGGTTGTTCCGCCGTTGCAAAGCACGGGTGTTGAAGTTGCGGAAGCAGAAAGCGCAGGAGGTTCTGTCAGCGTAACCGTCGCGATCGCCGAGCAGCCGAGCGCGTCCGTGACCGTTACCGTGTATGTGTTTGCCGTTAAGCCCGTTGCTGTCGCGCCTGTTCCGCCCGACGGCGCCCAGCTGTATGTATAGCCCGGGCTTCCGCCTGATGCAGTGACCGTAGCAGAACCATTGCTCCCGCCGAAGCAGGAAATGTTTGTTGATGCGGTGATCGTCGCAGACGGTGAACCGGAGTTTGTAACGGCAACAGTTGCGGTGAATACACAACCCGCGGCATCCGTGATCGTGCAGGTGTAGGTGCCTGCGCCGAGACCGGTCGCGGTCGATCCTGTGCCGCCTGCCGGCGCCCAGCTGTAGGTGTACCCGGGTGTTCCGCCGGAAGGCGTAACCGTTGCAGAGCCGTTCGGGTTACCGCAGCTGGCCTGTGTGGAAGAAGTTGCTGCGGTGATCGCCGTGGCTTGCGTAATTGTATATATCCCGGTGGTGGTGCATCCGTTCGCATCGGTAACGGTTACCGTGTAGTTGCCTGCGGACAGGCCGGTTGCCGTGGAACCTGTTCCCCCGCTCGGCGCCCAGCTGTAGGTGTAGCCCGGTGCTCCGCCGGAAGCGTTGACCGTTGCAGAGCCGGTGTTGCCGCCGTTGCAGGCCACGTTCACCTGCGAGCCGGTTGTTGTGAGCGCAGGTGGCTGTGTGATGGTGACGGTTGCGGTTGCAGTACATCCGCCGGCATCCGTAACAGTTACAGTATATGTACCCGCCGCGAGGTTCGTGCCCGTCGCGCCTGTTCCGCCGCCGGGCGCCCACGCGTAGGTGAATCCCGGGTTACCGCCGACAGGCGTGACCGTTGCTGTGCCGTTGTTCCCGCCGAAGCAGGAAACGTTGGTCTGCGCGGTGATGTTCGCAGCAAGGCTGTTCGTGCTTGCTACAGTAACTATGCGCGTGATGACGCACCCGTTCGCATCGGTGATCGTGCAGGTGTACGTTCCCGCCGTAAGACCCGTTGCGGTGGAGCCGGTGCCGCCGCTCGGGGCCCAGCTGTACGTGTAACCCGGTGTTCCGCCGGACGCGCTCACGGAAGCTGATCCGTTCGGGCTGCCGCAGGTGGCGGTCGTGGAAGATGTCGTCGCGTTGAGCGCGGGCGGTTGCGTAATGGTGTAGATCCGTGTGGTCGTACAGCCGTTCGCGTCGGTGACGGTAACGGTATAGGCAGCGGCGCAAAGGCCGGTGGCGGTAGCTGTTCCCTGTCCGCCGCCGGGCGCGGGCGCCCAGTTGTACGTGTAACCCGGTGTTCCGCCCGAAGCGTTGACCGTGGCGGTTCCTGTACATGAGCCGTTACAAAGCACGTTCACCTGCGAGCCTGTCGTGGAGAGCGCGGGCGGCTGGGTAATGGTGAATATGCGCGTGATCACACAACCGTTTGCGTCGGTGATCGTGCACGTGTAGGTTCCCGCGGTGAGACCTGTCGCGGTTGATCCTGTTCCACCGCTCGGCGCCCAGCTGTATGTATAGCCTGGTGTTCCGCCGGAAGCGGTTACCGTCGCCGAGCCGGTGTTGCCGCCGTTGCACAGCACGTTCACCTGCGATTGTGTTGCCGTCAAAAGCGGAGGCTGCGTGATGGTAAATGTTTGTGTTCCCTGGCAACCTCCTGCGCCGGTGACGGTACAGGTGTAAGTTCCCGCGCACAAACCTGTCGCTGTTGCGGCAGTTCCTCCCGACGGCGCCCACGAATACGTAAACGGACCTGTACCGCTGACGATGTTGGTGGTGGCCGTTCCGTTGCAGACGCCGTTGCACGACAGGTTCGTTTGCGTTCCGGAAAGCGTGATGCCGGTGGTGGTCACCGTCATTGTGCTGCTCACGGTAACCTGTGAAGCGTTGCAATTCGTGTACGTGGCCTGGAAGGTATAAGTGGTGGTGGTTACCGGGCAGAGCGTTGCTGTTCCCGTTCCTGCGGCGGCGTTGATCGTTGTGGGAATTGCGACTACGCCCTGGTACCAGGAGGCGACGAATGTTGCGGCCCCGCTGGGTGTCCAGCGTTTTGCATCGTTGGTGCAGGTCCAGTTGGTAGGGTAGTTTCGTCCTGCCTGTACAACAGCGGCCGTTCCTGCAGCGTTGTGTACGGCCTGGATCGCGTCTCCGCCGTTCCAGCCCGTGCAAAGCGCTTTTGTCTGGATGAAGTTGTCGATGATGTTCGTCGTTTCATACAGCACAACCTGCTGCGTGCAGAGCGTGGAGGTGCAGGAATACATCGGCAACTGGTACCAGCTGACGACAAAACGGCGGCATGGGGCTGTTCCGTACGTAGCGTAGCGGACCTGGCCGCCCCCGGGGGGATACAGGTCATGCCACGGGCCCATGATCGTGTTCATCGGGTCTGCTGCGGAAGGAACAGCGGCGCCGATCGGCCACTGGCAATAACCGTTCGCGTTCGCGGCGACGTTGAACGTGATGATCCCGTTCGAGCCGACGCAAAGCTGGTTGTACGCGTTACCGTAAAAGCAGAACGTGAAGGGAATGTTTATCGCGCCCGACCACGAATCGTCGAACAGCGTTATTGTCGTTCCTGCGTTGTACGGGTCAGGCGCATACGTGATCGTGCTTGCGGTATAGTTCGTGGTCGCATAGGTGGGAACAAATGTTCCTGTTGCCGTTGCGCAGTTCGGAACGCAGACGCTCTGGTTGGGGCCCGCTGTGATCGGGCATACGGTTGGCGACTGCGCTCTCACGGCTCCAGCGAGCAGCATGAGTGCGACGAGAAATTTCACGTAGGTGTGCTTCATCGGGTCCTGCTTTTTTTCAGAGGTTTGCCGGCTCTGAGTAAAAAAAATCAGTGTGTGTTTTCTGTTACGTAAAGTATAACAATTGCGCGAACGTCTATGTTGATAATCAGTATATTAGACGGGGAAAGCGATTGAGTAGATGAATTATATGATAAAATCGACGAGTTGCGGGTATTCGTCGTTGAATGGCTTGCATATCCCGGTAAGTTATGAACCGGTAAAAATGCTCCCCGGGAAAATCAGTTGGATGAAAACGTAAGGGTAACCGGCATGCCGCTTTCGTTCCGGTCGAGGCGGGCCTCGAGCATGCGTACCAGTTCATTCACAACACCGGCGCCGGTTTTGTCTTCATCGCGCAGATGCGCTGTGCGCCCCGGGGAAACCGAGATCGTAACGTTCTCGTTCATCGATTGCAGCTTCAGGGTCACCGTGCGCGGTTTGCTTGTTCCAAAAGCGTCGCTGCAGGATTCCGTCAGCAGCTCATTCACCACGAGCCCGCAAAGCACCGCTTTCCCGATCGGGAGACGGCAGTTGTCGAGCAGCGTGGAAATTTCAACGCCTTCCGACTTATACGTGGTCCGGAAATACGAAGTGAGATCGAGCAGGAAATCACGGAAGTTCACCGCGGAGATGTTGTCGGCGAGATAAAGCTGGCGATGGATCATGGCCATGCTCAGCAGGCGGGAGCGGATCTCTTCGAATAATTTTTTGTGGTAATCGTCCTGCGCTTTTGCTTCCTGCATGCGCAGCAGGTCGCCGATGAGCGAAAAATTATTCTTCACGCGGTGATTGATCTCCGTGAGCAGCAATTTTTTTTCCGAAAGCGCCTGCTCGAGCTTGCGCTGCGCTTCCTGGCGGCGGTGCGTTTCGAGCGTCTGCGCTACGGTCTGCGCGATGCCCGAGGCGAAATTTTGTTCCGCTACGTTCCATTCCCGCTGCTTCTCCGTGTCTTCGAAGCACACCACGCCGATCATGCGGCCTTCGATGCGCACCGGCACGTCCATCAGTGACCGGATGCCGAACGGGAGGATGTAATTATCCAGGATCTCCCGCGTTTTCGGGTCGTTCACCGCGTCGGATGTGGGAATGATCTCTTCCCGCTCCATGCGGTTGAAATATTCCGGCAGCTCGTAACGGTACAGCGTGATGTTCTCCACGATCCCGCGCGACGTGTCGTAATTGATGATGCTGCGGATGCTCGTGAAATTTTCGTCGAACTCCCAGATGTTGATGCGGCTTACGTTCATCGTTTTTGCCGACAGGCGCACGATCTCGTGCAATGCATCGTCGATGTTGCCGGTACGGATGTGGGAAAGGCGGGAAAGTTCGTATTCGGTTTTCTGCTGGTCCTTGACGATGCCGATATAATCCACCTGCGCCGTCACGTCGCGGAAAAAAATAAAATGATGACCGTTATGCGAACGCTTCAGGCTGGCGATAAAGCTGCCGCCGTCCGCCGATCTCAGCCGCACCGGCGCCGCGCCTTTGTCGAGCGCGAGACGCACGGGAGTGGACGTGTGGATGTAGGAGGGAAGCGGCTCCGCGGAAATGAAGGATGAAAAATTCGTCCCGGGAATAATTTCCCCCAGCAGCTCTGCTGCCGCGTCGTTGAACAGGATAATCTTGTCGTTTCCGTCGGTTACCAGTGCGGCAACCGGCAGCGCATGCAGGAGCGATGCGAGCGAAGGCTGGTCCATTTTACATATAAAGTCCGCCGTTCAGGTTGATACATTGCCCGGTCATGTATGGCGTATTGCAAATAAAGATCACTGCTTCGGCAATCTCTTTCGGCGTGCCGAGCCGCTGCATGGGAATTTTCGACACCACGGAAGCGAGCGTTTCTTCCGGCATGGCCTTCACCATTTCCGTAGCGATGTATCCCGGGCAGATCGCATTTACGGTAATTCCGCTGCGCGCGGTTTCAATGGCCAGCGCTTTTGTGAAACCGATGAGCCCCGCCTTGGCCGCCGCATAGTTGGCCTGCCCGAACGCCCCCGCCTGTCCCACGATGGAGCTGATGTTGATGATGCGCCCGGATTTCTGCTCCGTCATTTTATGGATGGCGATGGTGCACGTGTTGAACGCGCTGCTGAGGTTCGTGTCGATCACCTGGTGCCATTCCTGCTCGCTCATTTTCCGGAAGGAACGGTCGCGCGTGATGCCGGCGTTGTTGACGAGAATGTCGATGGTGCCGAAATGGCGGATCGTCTCTTCCACGAGCTTGCGTGTCGGCTCCGACTCTGCGATGTCGGCCTGGATGGCAACAGCTTTGGCACCTACGGAAGCGATCTCCGCCACGACCCTGTCAGCATGTTCACGGCTGTGGTTGTAGTTGATGACTACGTTGGCGCCGTAGCTTCCGAGCTCGAGCGCGATCGCAGCACCGATGCCGCGTGAGCCGCCGGTGACGAGGGCGGTTTTACCTGTTAGTGATTTCATGCAGGAAGAAATTTACGATGTACGAATTACGATGTACGATTTATAAAACCGGCTTGTAAATCGTACATCGAATGTATTAAAATGCGCGACACGCGGGGAAGACCGGTCAGGATTTGTTTTTCAGCAGGTCGCGGATCTCGACGAGCACGTCGTAGAGCTTGTCGTCGCTGGTGGAGGGTTTTGCGAGTTGTCCTTTCTGGCGGCTTTCGATGAGCTGGTGGCGTTGCTGCATCACTTTCCGGCGGAACTCGTGGGCGTCGATAATGCCGACGAGACTCATGCTGTTGGCGTATTTCGGCGTGTGGCCGGCGGTCTCGATGCGCAGCACGCTCAGGTGGAAATATTTCAGCAGCGGGCCTTCGATGAACGTGAGGTCCTGGATGTTCTCGAGCGGGATCGTTTTTTCCACCTGGAAAATAATTCCTTTCCTGAAACGCAGCGTACGCTCGGTGAGCGCACATTCGAGCTTGTCGAAATAATGCCGGCTGTACCATTGCCCCACGCCGCACAGCCAGATGATCATCAGCGGGATGCCGATGACGGTGACGAGCAGGACCGCCGCGACGTAGAGCAGGATGTACGTGCGGACGAGCGTGTTGAAGGAAGCGCGGGTGATGTCGTTGTCTTGTTCCACGGTGGGTACGAATTACGAATGTTACGAATTTACGAATCTTACGAATTTACGAATTCAGACCTCGAAGGTTTGCCTGCGCGATGCCTGCGCGCAAACCTTCGAGGTCTTACTATTTCGATTCGTATATTCGTACTATTCGTAATTCGCACCCCTTTTTATGCACCGACTTCCCGACGGCACTGAGCTGTATTTTGAGATACAAGGCAATCCCGCTGCTCCAACTACTATCGTTTTTCTCAACGGACTTTCCCAGAGCACGCTTTCGTGGGCCGGCATTGCGCCTGCGTTTTACAGCGATCACCGCGTCGTGCTGGTGGACCTTGTCTTCCAGGGACAATCGGGGAAAGCGGGAGCGTTCCGCACATACGACCAGCACGCCGAGGATGTGTATCACCTGTTGTCGCATTTGCCGCCGGGAAGGTTCGTGCTCTGCGGGCTTTCATACGGCAGCGCGGTGGCGCAGCATTGCATCGTGAACTATCCTGCGTTCTTCAGCGGGGCGGTTTTGCTGTCGACGTTCGCGCACAATACGGAACATTTCAACGCCACCGGTGAAAGCTGGAAAGCGGCGCTGCATGCGGGCGGCTACCCACTGCTGCTCGACGTGATGCTGCCCGGCGTGCTCGGCCGTTCCTATTTCGAAAACCCGCTCATCCCGATCGAAACGCTGAAAGAATCGCGCATCGGAAGAAATCTTGTCGCCGACGACCTGCTGAAACTCATGCGCGCCACCGAAGAGCG
This sequence comes from uncultured Chryseobacterium sp., assembly GCA_966211705.1. Taxonomy (GTDB): domain Bacteria; phylum Bacteroidota; class Bacteroidia; order Palsa-965; family Palsa-965. The sequence goes on along the minus strand of CBIHOC010000025.1, from coordinate 75,285 downwards.
CGGCGATTACCGCCCGATGCTGAAAAACGTAAAAGTGCCGGTGCTGGTGGCGCAGGGTGAAGAGGATGTGCTCATTCCTCCGTCAACCGCTATCGACGTGGCAGACCACATTCCAGGCGCGAAATTCACCGTGATCGAAAAAGTGGGACACACGCTCAACCTGGAGGCGATACCGCAGACGGTGGCGCTGCTGCGGAAATTCCTTGCGGACCTGCGATAGCGTTTTCGGTTTATCTTGCGCTGAAGTATCCCGCCATGCAATCCGCCGCCCTTCTCACCGACAAAACGCACGTTTCATTATTAAGCGCCCGTCCCGCGTGGCTGCGCTGGCTGGTGATGCTGCTTTCCGCCATCGGCTCGCTGCTGCTGGTGGCTGCGTACGAACGAGAAAGCGGCGGACTATTCTACGACATTTTCCCGCGCAAATTTGCGGAGGGGGAAGTGAGCGGCTATTCGTACCTGCTGATCACCGGCGTGCTGGTGATACTGGTGGCTTTTTTTATCCTCTTCGGCCTGCGCGGGTTCCTGCACATCCGGAAAAACGAAGCCGGGGAATTCAGCGCGAAGCTCACGTTGCCATTCGAACGTTCACTGAAAATTGAAAAGCTCGGGCGAATTGAATTCTGCAGGAAATTCGGTTTCCGCTTGCGCAACCGCATCACGCTCTTCGCGGTCTTTTACGATGCGAACGATAAGCCCGTCTTTATCGCACGTGAGCATTCGAACTGGATACACGTGATCAAGCGGCATTACCTGGAAAAGGAAGGTGCGCTGCCGAATGTTCCGCAGGCGTATATTTCAGTGATCACTTTACAGCAGGTGTGGGCGGAGCATAGGTTGCCGTAGGGTGCGAATAGACGAATTTTACGGATTACGGATAGTAGAATCGTTGACTAGCCTCAAAGGGTTGTCCGCGCGTATGCCTGCGCGAAACCCTTTGAGGTTTCTTTTTCCGATTCGGAAAATTCGATTTCGTAATTCGCTTTGGTAACATGAGAAAGTTTCTTCCCGCGTGAGGGATGCGAAGGGTTCAGTCTCGTCATTTTCTGACGAGACCGGAGCGAAGCGCAGCCCGCAGCAGCCCGACCCCTCCCGAGTATTCGGGATCGGGGGCACGCCCGACAAATCAAAACAGTAAGCCTGTTGAGTTTTTTTTGACGCAAGTTTCATTCGCGTCGATCAATTCGCCTGAAACAATTCCTTCAAACAGTTCCGCTTGAAACAATTCCCTTGAAAACAATTAGCGTCGGATATATCCGACGCTAATTAGTATTTGTTCAGGAAATGTTCCTCCACATCGAAGGTGGAGCGGATGCCTACGGCTTCGTATTCCTGTTCGAGCCACAGGTCGGCGGTTTTGCGGCCTTCGGCTTTGAGGAATTGTAAAAATTCCCACGAAGTATTGAGCTTGCTGGAGTAGGAGAGGTGGTCGAGCGCGTTGTAGCCGGAGATGCAGTGCACGAAAATTTCGCGGTCCTGCTCGGGGAGCACAACGCCTTTGCGGATGAGCTCGTTGCGGTAATGCACCATGTGCATCTCGCTGATGAGGCTGCTGTTGAAGCTGATCTCGTTCACGCGCTCGGCGATGTCGCGCGCGGAAGTGGGGATCTTATTGATGTTGATCGAGTTGATCTTGACGAGCACGATGTCGTGCGTTTGCGTTTCGGCGATGAGCGGCGTGAGCGGGGGATTGCCCATGTAGCCGCCGTCCCAGTAATGTTCCCCGTCGATCTCCACGGCCTGGAAAAGGAAAGGCAGGCAGGCGGAAGCGAGCACGGAATCGACGGTGATCTCGTGGTTGTGGAAAACGCGCGCGCGGTTGGTCTTTACGTTGGTGGCGCAGATGAACAGCTTCTTGGTGCTGTAGGTGCGCAACTCTTTGAAGTCGATGAGCTCGTTCAACACGTCGCGGAGCGGGTTGTAGTTGAACGGGTTGAGCTGGTAAGGGGAAAGCGACTGGGAGATGGCGTTGTAAAAAAGATAGCCGGGGGAATTGTGCATGTTCCCGAAATTCAGCTGGTGGTCCCATGGCGAAGGTTTGAACAGGAAGCTGCCGTACTGCGCGATCTTTTTCCACAGCTGCTCGAGCAGCTCTTTCGCCTTTTCCGGTCCGCCCATGTGCAGCCCGTAGGCCAGCGTCACCGCGTTGATGGCGCCCGCGCTGGTCCCGCAAATGCCTTCGGCCACGATCTCTTCCACCTCGAGCAGGCGGTCGAGCACGCCCCAGGTGAATGCCCCGTGCGCGCCACCGCCCTGCAGGGCCATGGCAACGAATTTCTTGTCAAACAGGTGAGGAGGGTTCACGAAGTGTAAAGGTAATTATTAGGGCCGGATATATCCGGCCCTAATGTGATCGGGCGCTAACTGGATTTGAGGGAGGAGGCAACGGCTGGAAATCAGTCGACTTCCGTGCTGCCCGGCGGGGGGGCGAATTTGCCGATCGGTGTTTCCCGGAAACACCAGCCTTTCCGGCTGAAGTCCATGAATTCGTCGGTGATGTTTTCCAGGCGGAACGAGCGTTCTTTCAGCTGCCCGCCCAGCCGTTGGCGGATCGTGAGAAAAACAGCGCTGTTTGTCGTGTCGTAAAAATCCATCATCACGTCCTCTTCCCGTTGCGACACCAGCACGCCGTTCTCCCAGGTAAACAGCTTGCTTTCGTGCTCGTAGCAGCAGCCCATGCGCATGCAGGAGTACACGGTTTTGCTTTCGGGATAAAAAATGACGTCGGCAGTTTTCGCAAGGTTCGTGTCCTCCTCGAATTTTTCTTTTCCCGGGTTATAGATCCAGAAACTGTGCAAGGTCTGGCCGCGTATATAGATCCAGGTCACGATGCGGAAATCGTCGTGACCGTCGAAGTTCATGTCCTCCACAACGAAGCGCCTTGCGCGGATCTTGTCGCTATGCGTCATGGCCAGGTTCGGGCCCGGGTCGAGCGTTTGAATTTTCTTTCCGTCGCTCGTACGGTAAATATGGATGAGCTTGATGGAATCGCCGTACTCTACGTTATTGAAGCTGGCGCTGCCGTATTGCATGGAATCCATTTCAAATTCAAAACGGAATTCGGCAGGTGCGGGAGCTGCTTCCGTCGTGCCGGAAGTATCGGCAGCAGGAATGGCTTGCGGAGCCTGCGTTTGGGCCGGAGATGACGCAGGAAGTTTTGGACGGGCCCAATAGATCAAAAGCAGCGCGACGACAAAACTGCCGGTGCTGAAAAGAAAAAAACGGTCGCGGGGTTGAGCGGACATGAAATGAAAGTTAGGAAATTTTGGGCGTGCCCCTTCGGCTGCGCTCAGGGGTCGGGCTTCCCGATAGCTATCGGGACGCTGCAAGTCCTCGCCGCGTCGGGTGGCTAAAACCCTCAAAGGGTTGTCCGTGCGCATGGCCGCGCGCAACCCTTTGAGGGTTTGGTCGACGCTGCGGGCTTTCCGCTGCTATCCCTCACGCAAAAGAGAAATCATGCGACTCACATTCTTGCGAACTTCGCATAGAACAACGGCCCGGTCAGCGGAACTTCGAAAGAAGGTGCGAACAACGTGCCGCTCAGGTCGTAGAGGATCTCGAGCGTATTTCCTTCTGCACGGTAAATGCAGGTGAACGTTCTTCCTGCGTTGGGCCCGCTCACCCCGTGGATCTCCATGCGGGCGGGTTGCGTGCCGGGAAAAAACACAAGGCGGCCGGCGTCCACGTTAACGGGCGTTCGCATCATCCACGACGTGCCGTCGATCTCGAGACGCATGGTTTGCACGAGGTCGGCCGGTAACGGTCCTCCTTCAGTGCGTCCTTCGGTGAGTTGCCATTGTCCGTCAAGTTTCATGGTAAAACGATTTTCGGTAGTCGGGTGTCAGTTGCCGGTGTTCGGTTGTCGATTTGCACATCCGCACATCCGCATATCTGCACATATCTTTTACTGCGCATTCCACCCGCCGTCCACCGGGATCGCCGTGCCCGTGATCAGCTCGGCATGTTCCGAAGCCAGGAACACGCACAGCGCGCCGAGCGATTCGGTCTTCACGAATTTTTTCACCGCGTGCTTCACCAGCATCACTTTCGCGATCACGTCTTCCTCGCTCATTCCGTGCGTTTTGGCCTGGTCGGCCACCTGCCCGCGTACGAGCGGCGTGTCCACGTAGCCCGGGCAAACTGCGTTGGCCGTGATGCCGAACGGTGCGCCTTCGAGCGCGGCGACTTTCGTGAAGCCGACGATGCCGTGCTTCGCGGCGACGTATGCCGATTTGAATTCAGACGCGACCAGCCCGTGCGCGGAGGCGATGTTGATGATGCGTCCCCAATTTCTTTTTTTCATTCCGCCGATGACGAGTCGCGTGGTGTGAAACGCCGCCGTGAGGTTGAGCCCGATGATGGCGTTCCATTTTTCCACCGGGAAATCTTCGATGGCGGAAACGTGCTGGATGCCGGCATTGTTCACGAGCACATCCACCGGCCCGAGTTGCTGTTCTGTTTCCGCAACGAATGTTTCGATCGCAGCCGGGTCGAGGAGGTTGGCGTTGGAGAAAAACGTTTTCACGTTGAATTCTTTCCCAACGCTGGCCGCAATCTCCGCGCCGTCTTTTTCAAGCCCGTTGAATGAAATGTGGTAACCCGCTTTCGCAAATTCCCTCGCGATGCCCAGCCCGATACCGCTGGTGCTGCCGGTGATGAGTGCTACTTTATTCATGGAGCAAAGATACATCCCGGAGGAATGTGCAGATGTGCAAATATGCAGATGTGCGGATGAGGAATGTGAAAGCAGGGACGCTTTGGAGTGGATGAGGAACAAATATTCGGTTTCAGCGAGAATCATTCATTTGCATATCCGCACATCTGCACATTTGCACATTATCTTTGCCGCATGCTTACCATCGATCCCCAAGACCTGAAGATCCCGGTACTTCATCAATACCTCCTCCACGCCGTCGCGCCGCGGCCGATCGCGTTTGCGAGCACGGTGGACAAAGACGGCAACCCGAACCTGAGCCCGTTCAGCTTTTTCAACGTGTTCAGCGCCAACCCGCCCATCGCTGTTTTTTCGCCGGCGCGCAGCGGGCGCACGGGGCAGACGAAAAATACGTTCGACAACGTGAAGGAAGTGCCCGAGGTGGTGATCAACATCGTGAACCACGCGCTCGTGCACCAGGCTTCGCTCACCAGCACGGAATACCCGAAAGGCGTGAACGAATTCGTAAAGGCGGGACTGACCGAAGTTCCTTCCCTGAAAATAAAACCGCCGCGCGTGAAAGAATCGCCGGTGCAGCTCGAGTGCAAGGTGATCAACATCATCGAGCTGGGGCAGAACGGCGGCGCCGGCAACCTCGTGATCTGCGAAGTGGTGATGCTGCACATCGACGAGTCCATTCTCGACCCGGAAACGCAGATGATCGACCAGCGGAAGATCGACCTCGTGGCGCGCATGGGCGGCGACTGGTACTGCCGCGCTTCCGGCGACGCGCTGTTCAAGGTGGCAAAGCCCATCCACATCATCGGCATGGGTGTCGACACCCTGCCGGCGCGCATCCGCCAAAGCAAGGTGCTCACCGGCAATCATCTCGGCCAGCTGGGCAATGCGGAAACGCTGCCGTCGGAAGAGGATGTGCTGCACTACAAATCTTCCGGCGCGATCTCGGAAGCGTTCCAGGATTACGGGCAAGACCCGGAAAAGCTGGAACATCATTTACACCACATGGCGGCCGGGCTGCTTGATGAGGGAAAGGTCAGGGAGGCGTGGATGGTCTTACTATCAAATGATTAGGTATTAGAACTTAGGTCTTAGGTATTAGGTATTAGGTATTAGGTATTAGGACTTAGAACCCGTGCGCCCGGCGGTGCGTGGGGCCTTTTGTTAGTTTTCCACATGTTATCGACACAGGCCGCGTAGTAGCTGAATTCTGGGTACTTTTACATTACTATTTAACACTCGTAATACACCGTTCCCATGTTTAACATCACAGGCACTCTTAAGGTAAAATTCGAAGAACAGAAAGTTTCCGAACGTTTCCGCAAGCGCGATTTCGTCATCACGGAAAACTCCTCGCAATATCCCCAGGTGATCTCTTTCCAGCTGGTGCAGGACCGTTGCAGCCTCATCGACCCGTTCAAAGAAGGCGACGAGATCCGCGTGTTCTTCAACCTCCGCGGCCGCGAATGGAAGTCCCCGCAGGGCGAAACGAAATATTTCAACACGATCGAAGCGTGGAAGATCGAAGCGGTGAACGTTGCGCCCCAGCAGACCGCCGGCGTCAGCAACAGCAACGCAATGCCCGCGCCTGACGTTACTTCGTTCTCTTCTTCGGGAGAAAGCGACGATCTGCCGTTCTGACGGCAGCCGGATCGAATATTGTATAAAAACCTCGAAGGTCTCCTGCGCACGTGCGGCGGAGACCTTCGAGGTTTTTATCCTTCGTACTTCGAGGTTTTTACCCTTCGTACGTTTTCAATTCCACCTTCTCCCCGTCAAACACCGCGTACGTATTATACCGCAGCCAGTCGCCGAGGTTGATGTAGTGCGAATTCGTTCCGACTTCCTTGTCGAGCGGGAGGTGGCGGTGGCCGAAGATGAAATAGTCGACGTGCTCTTTGGCGAGAACGAGCTTGCAGTATTGCACGAGGAATTCTTTTTCGTCGCCGTGGTATTCCATCTCCCCGCTTTTTTTCTGGTAGCCTTTGCCTGAAAAATATTCGGCGAGCGCGATGCCGAAGTTCGGGTGCAGGCGCGCGTACAGCCACTGCGCGAAACGGTTCCGGAAAACGCCCTTGATGAATTTGTAGCCGCTGTCGCCCGGGCCTAGGCCGTCGCCGTGGCCGATGAGGAATTTTTTCCCGTTCCATTCCCGCTTCACCGGCGCATGGTAAAGTTGAACGCCGCATTCCTCCACGAGGTAGCCGAACATCCACATGTCGTGGTTGCCGGAGAACACGTGCACGGGAATGCCGCTGTCGGTGAGCTCGGCGAGCTTGGCGAGGAAACGGACGTATCCTTTCGGCACGGCGCGTTTGTACTCGAACCACGCGTCGAAAAGATCGCCCACGAGAAAAACTTCAGCGGCGTCGGATTTGATGCTGTCGAGCCAGCGCACGAGTTTTTTTTCGCGGATGAGGCTGGAAGCGCGGTCGGGCGCCCCGAGATGGAAGTCGGAGGCGAAATAAATTTTTCCCGAACGCGTTGCTGTCATCAGATCCGGAAATTACGGACGAGGTTCGACGGGTTGAGCGTATTCAGGTTGAGCGTGAAGCGGATCATTTTGCCGTAGCCGAAACCGTTTGCGTCGTAGTAATCTTTGATGGAAGAAGAATAAACGAGCGGGAAATACACTTCGCAGATGTTCGGGATGAGCGTCACCTGGGCGCCGGCGTTGTAAAGGAATTCCGGCCCGCTCAGCCAGCCGGAACGGTAGATGCCGAAGTCGCCGTAAAATTTGATGAGACCGAGCAGCTTGTTCTTTACCGGGATCGGCACGGTGAGATTCGCCGCGGCCAGCCACTTGTTGGCATTCCCTGCGCCGGTGTACATTTTAAATCCACCGTCTTCGATCGCGAATTGTTGCGCGAGCAATCCGTCCTTTTCACTGCGCCCGAGGAAAATGTGATCGAAGAGATAGTCCTGGTTGCCGAAACCGCGCGGGCCCCAGCCGCTCATGCGGAAGAAATAACGCCCGGTTTCATCCTCGTCGATGAACGCCCCGCCGAACACGCGGATGTCGATCGTTTTTCTCGCGGAAATGTTGATGTGATAATTTCCCGTCACCTGCGCCTTCATCATCTCGTCGCCCTGCTGCAGCTCTACGGTGAAATCGAACGGGTGAACTTTGCGCGCGTTGCGGAAGATGTAGCTCGCTTCATAGAAAGTGCGGTCGATGGGGGAGATGGTGGTCGAATTGCCGGTTGCATCGAACGAGTAACGCACCTCGTCCGTCTGCAGCCAGATCATGCGCAGCTTCACGGCTTGTGAAACAGGACTGCGCGCGTATCCTTTTTTGAAATCGAACAGGATCTCGGGCGCTACCTTCGTAAAACCGAGGCGACGGTCGGGGAAAGTTGTCGTGCCGAGCGGGAAATCATTTTCCTGCAGCGTGTAAAAGTTGTAGCGGTTGGCATTTGCGCCGATGCGGATGTCCTGGAACACGCTATTCGGGTAGAAATTGAAGAACGCTTCCGCGTGCCCGACAACCGAATTGTCACCAACGCTGTACATCGGCATCACCAGCCACTCGAACGTTTTGCTGGGCATGACATGGTTGTACACCGCGGCGCCGACCATGAACTTGTCGTATGCGTTGTAGCCGATGGTCGGCGTCCAGAACAGCTGCGTGCGTTCCGGGTTGTCGAGGCTGCCGACGAACTGCAGCTTGAGCGGCTCCGTCTTTTTGAAAATGCCGTGCGTGCGCGCGATGTTGTTCTTGCGGTTGATCTCCGGCATCCATTCGGGCTGATCGATGCGGATGTAATCGTAATCGCCGCCCGGGAACATCAATCCCAGCTTGCCGGAAAAGCCTTCGTACCATTGCGTCTGAACGATCTTGTCGTCTTTCACCGCGTTGAGCATGACCGGGCCGTTGATCTCCCCGGCATTTTTAACCATCACGACGATCTGTCCGCCGAGCTTGTTTTCCGGGTCGTTGAATTTCGGAACGGAAACGATCTTGTAATCCATCACCTTCCGCGTCTTGATCAGGTCGTCGAAGAACCAGCTGAGATTTTTCCCGGTCACTTCTTCAAACGTCGCGCGGATATCTTCCGGCTGCGGATGCTTCCAGTGCCAGCGATCGAAATACGCCTGGAACGCTTTGTCGTACAACGAATCGCCCAGGTACGCGCGCAGGTAGTTGAACACGACCGCGCTTTTGTAATACATGATCGCGGCGTAGTTGATCGAAATAAAATCCGCCGAGTGCGTCTCGATGGGCTGATCGATGTGCGTGTGCGCGCAGAAGGCGTAGAGCTGGTAATACTGCGCGCGCTGCTTATACTGTTCGAGGTCGAATTTCTTCGCGATGCCGCTCGGCCCGTTCGCGCCGCCCACGAGCGCCGCGTTCGGGTATTTCGTCAGGATGTAGCGCTGCTCGTTCGCCGAGTTGATGCCTTCGTCGAGCCAGCCGTGTACGCGCTCATTGCTGCCGAGCATGCCGTAGAACCAGTTGTGGCCGACCTCGTGCGTGATCACCAGGTCGAGCATCATCGGCGAAGTCACAGCGCCGATCACGGTGATGTTGGGATATTCCATCCCGCCGCCCGCGCTCAGCGCGCCGTCAACGGCCGTGCAATGGTTGTACGTGTAATCGCCGTTCCAGAGCGAGTAGTAATACAGCGCGTCGTTCACGTAGGAAATGGCATTTTTCCAGGTGTTTGCGTACTGGTTCGTGTACATCACCCACGTGGTCACTTTGCGTTTCGTGTGCGGCAATTCCACTTCGCCTTTCAGCACGTGGTAACGCTTGTCGCAGAACCACGCGAAGTCGTGCACATGCTCCTGGCGGAAATGAAGCGTTTTCATTTCCGCGGATGAAGCCGGGAAGGCGAGGTCTTTCTTGTCATACGACTTGATCTCTTTGGTCGCTTCGGCTTTTGCATCCAGCCATTTTTTTTCTTCCGGGTTGTCTTGCAAATCGCCCGTAGCGCCGAGCACGTAATTGCGGGGAAGCGTGATGTACACGTCGAACGTTCCGAACTCGGAATAAAATTCGCCCTGGTTGAGGTACGGCATCTGGTTCCAGCCGTTCTTGTCGTAGACGGCCGGCTTCGGGTACCACTGTGTAATTTGGTATTGCTGCTGGATGTGCCCCAGGCGGGAAATTTTCCCGCTGGGAATTTTCACACGGAACGGCGTGGTGATCGTGATCTGCCCGCCGGGCATCAGCGGCGTGCTGAGGTAAATTTTCGCGATGTCGGGATTTTCCGCGTCGTACTCCAGCTTCACCGGTTGTCCGTCCACCTTGAAATCGAGGCTGTCGATGAACCCGCGGTCGACATCGTCGGCGTAATAGAAGAACAGGTCGCCTTCGGCTTTCAGCTGTTTGCCGAGCGCCGTGTTGTTGTCTTTGTAAGCGTTCGGCCAGAGGTGCATGTAAATGAATGGAAGCTGGTCGGGAGAATTATTCTTGTAGATGAGCGTTTCAAAAGCGCGGAGCTCATGCTTCTGGTCGTCCAGCGTCACCCTGATGTCATAGGCAACATCCTGCTGGAAATAGGCTTTCTCCTGTGCCGTTGCGGTGAATGCGGTGCAAAGCAGCGCGGCGAGTACGAGTTGTTTTTTCATAAATGCAATATGGCGTTCGTCCTGAGGCTGTGACGGAATTGCGTGCTGATAGTTACAGCCTAATCTGATTTTCCTCCTGTTTCCGCTCCTGTTCCGGTGGCGAAAACTTCGTCCAGCCTTTCCGACAGCTTTTGATCGCGAAGGTCGCGGTCGAGGATGCGTCCTTCACGGTCGACGAGGAACGTGCGGGGAATCGTTTCAACGCGGTAGATCATAGCCGCCGAAGAAACAGGGTCCTGCGTGTCGAGCCCGTGCCAGGGCCATGTCAATTTATGCTTTTCAATGGCAGCGAGCCATGCGCCACGCTCGCGGTCGAGAGAAACGCTGAAAACCTCGAATCCTTTGTCGTGGTATTTCCTGTAATTGGCCACCACGTTCGGCAGCTCCTGGATGCAGGGACCGCACCACGACGCCCAGAAGTCGATGAGCACGACGCTTCCTTTCAGCCCGGAAAGCTTGATCGGTTTTCCGTCAGGGTTGTTGACGGTAATATCGGGGGCGAGCTGTCCTTTGCAGAACGGGCGCTCGCGCTCCACGAATTCGCGGAGCAGCTTTACGTTGGGATGGCCCTTGTGCTTTACCTCCAGGCCGTTCAGCGCTTTGTCGTAATACGCGATGTTCTCGAACGGGTCGAGCAGGCGGAGCGCGGGAATGTTGGCGAACGAGGCGGTGTCGCGGTCGATGAATTCGCGGATGAACTGCACGCCTTCTTCTTCGATCGCGTGGAGCTGGTCCTGCGTGTTGTTGAACGGCGTTTCGAACGTTTTATCGAGCGAGGCGATCTTCACCGTGTCGCCTTTCGCCAGTGTAACCTGGAGCTGGAAAGCCTGCTGCAGCGAGTCGATGCGCATGGTGAGCGGCTCGCGGCGTTTCTGGATGTTGGTGATATAATCGTTCAGCTCCGCGAAACGGTCCGTGTCTTTCGAGCCTTTCGATTTCCAGGTGTAGCCCAGGTTTTTCGCGTCGCCGGAAAATTCCACGGAGTCGCCCTGCTCGAGGATGAGCGTTGCGAATTGCTGGCCCGTTTTGCCGACCTCCAGGTTGTAAAAACCTTTTGCCGTGAGCAGGGGACGAAGCTCGAACGCACCTTCTTCATCCGTTACGGCGGAATCGACGACCTCGAATTGCTGCTTGCTCACGTCCACGAGGTAGATCGTGTCGTTCTTGCTGTTGGCGAGCTTGCCGGAGATCACCGCGTTGCCGCCGGTTTTTTTGGTGTCGTCGCAGGAAGCCGCCATGGAAATGGCCAGTGCAGCAGCGAGGACGGGAAAGCGGAGGGATTTCAGTTTTTTCATGCTTGTTCTTCGAGGACTTTTTTGAGAAGTTCGTTGGCCACTTTCGGATCGGCTTTTCCTTTGGAGATCTTCATCACTTCTCCCATAAAAAGCCCGAGCAGGTTGGTTTTCCCGCTTTTGTATTCCGCCACTTTCGCCGGGTATTTCCCGACCGCTTCTTTGATCATTTCCAGCAGCGCGCCGGAGTCGCTTTCCTGCACGAGGTTATTTTCTTCCGCCACCTGCAGCGGCGTTTTTTCCGGGTGCTGCGCAAGGACCGGGAAGATGCGCTGGCTGGCGACGCCGAAATTGACTTTCCCCGAATCGATGAGCGCGATCAGCTGGCCGAGGCGTTCCGCGGAAACGGGAAGCTTCGACACGTGCAGCGCGTTTTCATTCAGCCACGATTTCACCGGGCCCATCACCCAGTTGGCAGCGGCTTTCGCATTCGCCGTATGCTTCAGCACGTCTTCGAAAAAGAGCGCGATCTCTTTCGCATCCGTGAGCACGCCTGCGTCGTACGGCGTAAGGCCGAGCTGCTTCGTGTATTTCGCGACGAGCTCCGCGGGGAGGGGAGGAAGCTCCGCTTTCACGCGGGCAATTTCTTTTTCCGTGACAAGGACAGGCTGCAGATCCGGCTCGGGGAAATAGCGGTAATCGTTCGCGGCCTCCTTGCTGCGCAGGGAAAATGTCGTCCCGGTCGTCGCGTCGAAGCTGCGCGTATCCTGGTCGACAATGCCGCCCGCCTCGATGATGTCGATCTGCCGGATGATCTCGTGCTCGATCGCGCGGCGCACGTTGCTGATCGAGTTCATGTTCTTCACTTCCACCTTGCGGCCGAATTTTTCAGCGCCTTTCAGCATCACGGAAACGTTCGCGTCGCAGCGCAGCGAACCTTCTTCCATGTTGCCGTCGCAGATGTCGAGGTAACGCACCAGGCGCCGCACTTCGGTCACGTACTTGTACGCTTCATCGGCAGAGCGCAGGTCCGGCTCGCTCACGATCTCGAGCAGCGGCACGCCCGCGCGGTTGAGGTCGACGAGCGTGTCGGTGGGATCCGCGTCATGCATGCTTTTCCCGGCATCCTCTTCCATGTGGATGCGGTGGATGCCGATGCGCTTTTCCGTGCCGTCGTTGTTCTTGATGTCGATGTAGCCGTCGTTGCAGATCGGGGTTTTGTCCTGCGTGATCTGGTAGCCCTTCGGCAGGTCGGCGTAGAAATAATTCTTGCGCGCGTATTCGTTGTGCTCACGGATCGTGCAGTGCGTGGCGAGACCCAGGCGGATGGCGTATTCGATCACGCGCTTGTTGGCCATCGGCAGCGTCCCCGGCAGCCCGAGCGTAACAGGGCTCACAAGCGTATTGGGAAGCGCGCCGTATTCAGCCGCGTCGGAAGCGTAAGCTTTGCTTTTCGTCAGCAGCTGCGTATGCACTTCGAGACCGATCACAGCCTCGTAGTTGTCGTAAATGGATGCAGTCATTCGGATGGAGGGAGGAATTTCCCGTTGAATGAGCGAAATTACGGAAAAATGATGTGCCGATGTGCGGATGTGCAGATGTGCAAATGTGCGGATGGCGGATATGCAGATGCCGGTACAAATGCCTGCGCTTTACATTTTCATTTGCACATTTGCACATTCACCTCCTGATGCGAAAGCCGGATTCGTCTCTCACCGCCAGCTCTTTCTGCGTGACACCATCCACCACCGCACGTTCCGGGCCGCGGCGGCACCATCGGGTAAACTCGCCGAGCTGTTCTTCGGTTCCCTGGGCTTCGATGTAAACGTCGCCGTTCGGTTCGTTCTGCACGAAACCGGTGATGCCGATGCGTTGCGCGATTTTTTCCGTGCTGGCGCGGTAGAACACGCCCTGGACCTTGCCGGTGACGAGCAGGGAAATACGTTTCATACAGATGATGAAGATAATAGTTTGTCGTTAGCCGGTTGGTGTCAATTCACACACACTTTTCACACACACCTTTTGACAACAAGGACTAACGACAAACCTTTTTCCCATTCACCAACAGCACTAAAAGATAGCAGACAAGGTAAGCTGGCTGACCTTGCGGCATTGCTCCGCGCAGGCGTTGCAGGCTTCAGCGCATTCCCTGCAGTATTCCATGTCGTGCTTCATGCATTCTGAGGCGCAGGCTTCGCACACTTCGGAGCAGAGCCGGCACATTTCACCTGAACGGTCGCTGCCCATGCTCATGAGCTCGGCGACGGCGTAGCAGATCGTGGCGCATTCCATATTGAGACGGATGCTGTTCCGCATCCTCGAGACGTCTGTCGTTGCTTCGTGCTTGAGTGAAGTTACTGCGCAATGCTCACATTGAATTGCGCATTCCAGGCAGGCGTCGATACAGGGAGTAAGTTCTTTGTATTCCATGACGCATCGTTTTTCCATTATTCCGAAAAAACTATGCCCCCTCCGGAAAGCCCGGATTTACTGGAAAAAATAAGAGGAAATGCAAATGGAGATGTTGAATTAATTGCTCATTTGCGGAAATGTGGGGACAGGAACGCCCGTATTTTAAGGGATTTTAACGGAATTCCATCGTTCCCGCCACTTGCCGCACGAGTTTGTCGAGCACGGCAACATAAGGGCTGTTCTCCGGCACGATGAACTGGATCACCAGGCCGGAATTTTCACCGTTCGGGTGATCGATGTAATAACGGCGGATGTAAAGGTTTCCCGCGAGATCATTCGCCGTGTACACTTCGCCGATCTGATAAACTTTCGTTTCATTGCCCATCACCGTGGTTGTGATGGGTTCTTTTCTCACGGAAATAATGCTGTCGCCGAGCGCCATGTAATTCCGGAAATCCTGGTCGGCGGCTTTGGCGAAACCGACGCTGCCCAGCGAATACATCGGGACAACAAGGATGGAGTAATCGCCCGCGCGCGAATCGACGTGCCAGAAGCGCGTCACCACGGAATCTTCGTCCACGCGGCAACCCTGCTCCACGCAGCACGACCAGCTTTGTTTTGCGCTGACGTAACGCAGCTCGCCCGACCTGCATGCAAGTGAAAGGCCAAGATCGGCCGGTTCGAATTCCTCCTGCTGCGCGCCGCGCTGGTAAAGAATAAAATCGTCGAAGCGGATGTTGCCTGCGCCGCCGACGTACGTGCCGAAGAACAAGCCCGGGGGCTGAACGTAGTCCATCGTTTTCACCGCAACCTCGTTGATGCACAGCACCAGGATGCGCCGTCCCCCTGCATCGTTCGTGGTATTCACGCGCAGCCAGTTCGTTCCTTTTTTATTGATGAACGGCGACGATTCCGGCCGGACGAGCTCTCTCCATTTTCCTTTTTCAACAGCGCCGAAACCGAATTTACCGGCGGATGTAATGTAGAAGCTGAAGAAATTTTCCACGTCGGACGCGCCCCAGCAGATGCCGTAACGAAGACTGTCGGCCCCTGCCACGAACAGCGCGCTCGTCTCCACGCGGAACGCCCGCTCCGCATTGAACGGCGCGCCTTTCGCGTTGATGTAATGCCCGGGGAAACGGATGCTCATGTCGAGCTTGCTGTTCGCCACGTCGAACGTCGCGGTGTCGTCGGTGAACACGATCCATGCGTTGGAATTGTCGTCGAACCCGTCGTAGATGCTGAGCTGGGCGGTGGCGGGGGCTGCGATGAAAAACAGAGGGAGAAGGAAAAGATGCTTCATTATCGTTATTTAAACCGTGCTTTCTTCTTTTTGGGATTTTGATAGCAATTGAATACGGCGACCACGAAGACGGTTTTATGCTCGATGCGAAAAAGGACAACGTAAGGGAATTTGCTCAAAGGAGCCTGTCTCGCGTTTTTTAATTTTTCAGGAAATAGCTTAGGATTTGACTCAAGGTAACGAAATATCGTTTCGAGGTCGTCAATGAATTTATTACCTAGTCTGTATTGTTGGGATTCATACCATTCAGCAGCTTCCAGGATGTCGTTGTCTGCTTCAGGTTTGGTTAAAACGAGAAACATTATTTCTTCAGCTTTTCCCGGATGTTTTTAATGGATTTCTTCCAGGGTGTGCTTTTTGTTTCTCCCTTCTCGTGTCTTTCAATGCGTGCAGCCAACTCTTTTTCCTGCGATGCGGTAAGCTGATAATCGTGCATGCTTTTGTTCAGGATCACATAAACGGCCTCCAGTAAGCTGGTATCGGTAATCGTATCTATTGCGAGGTGGAGCTCTTTTCTTAAAGTGGAAGTTTTCATGGAAAAGTGGATGAAGTTCTTATTCCAAAGATATTGATTTTGCCCCGTTTTTAGAACAGGCTCAGCTGCGCATCGCCCGCCTTTGGATTAAATAACGTCATGTCGAATTCAAACCCGTCATCCTCCGGCATGTAGCGGTCCACTGCGAGCTTGAACATTTTTCTGATGCTTTCCGCCACCGGTCCTTCGCCGCGCATGCGAGTGCCGAAGCGACTGTCGTTTACTTTTCCGCCGTGACATTCCTCGATCTGGTGCCACACTTTGTCGGCGCGGTCGGGGAATGTTTTTTCGAGCCAGTCGCGGAAAATTTCGCCGATGGCGCCGTTCAGCCGGACGATCGTGTAGCCGGCAGTTCGCGCGCCCGCTTCCGCCGCGGCTTTCACCACGTCGTGCACTTCATGGCTGTTGAGGCCGGGAATGATCGGCGCGGTCATTACGCCCACGGGAATGCCTGCGTCGGCCAGCGCGCGAACGGTTTCGAGGCGTTGTTTGTAGGTGGCGGTGCGGGGCTCCAGCTTCAGCCGCATGGATTCATCGAGACCGGTGATGCTCACCATCACGTGCACGAGCTTCAGCTTCGCCATCTCGCTGAGGATGTCGATGTCGCGGCGGATGAGCGCGTTCTTCGTGATCATCGATGCGGGGTGGCGGTATTTCAGCAGCACTTCCAGCATTTTGCGCGTGATGCCGAACTTCCGCTCGAGCGGCTGGTAGCAATCCGTGTTGCCCGAGAACATGATCGGCTGCGGCTCCCAGCGCGGGTTCGACAATTCTTTCGCAAGGATCTCCGCCGCATTTTCTTTCACGATGATCTTGCGCTCGAAATCCAGCCCGGCGCTGTAACCCCAGTATTCGTGGGCGTTCCGCGCGTAGCAGTAAATGCAGCCGTGCTCGCAGCCCTGGTACGGGTTCATCGAAAACATCCCGGCGAGATCGGGGCTCGTGATCTTGTTGATGATCGTTTTCGGGTGCGTGTAAATGATCTCCGTTTTTTCATCCTGCAGCAGCGGCACGTCGATGCCTTCCATGTGCTCCTGCACGAGGCGGTTCTTCAGGAAACGGTTATGCGGGTTGAGCTGCGCCCCGCGGCCTTTGAAGCGGCCGGGCTCTGTGGGTTCGTCGGACATGAAGAAAAAAGCGTAAAAATTAAAACGATAACAAACTCTAAAACCAGGCAGGGGCAAGCGTCGGACGAAGATAAGGTGCGCTGCCGGGCGTTGTCAAGGGGAAATCTGTTAAAACGGCGGACGGTGCTGCTTATGAACAGTCTTTGAATTCCTCCTTGCCGTTTGTTACATTTGATTTACAGCTGTTTCATCGCCGGTTTATTGATTTGCACATCGCATAACCCCCATTCCATGAAAGATCTTCAACATTCGCGTGGCCCCGAACACGATCAGACGCGTTCGCCCAATTACGATGCTCTGAAGAATCCCGATTCCCTGTCCGATGTTCCTCATAACGGCCGGCAGCAATCGAAGAACCCGGGACCGCCGGTTCAGCGCGCGCAAGAAAACCCGCAGGCAGATCTGCAGCGGAAGGAGGAAGACGAAGTGGATAAAGTACAGGCGAAGCTGGAAGGCGGCGGGCAATCGCTGGGCGGAGAAACCAAAGGCAACATGGAAAAAGCGTTCGGCGCCGATTTTACCGGTGTAAAGCTGCATACCGGCAGCAAAGGGAATGAAGTGGCGCAGGGACAGAACGCGCGCGCGGTGACGGTGGGGCAGGATATCTCATTCGCAAACGGGGAGTACAAGCCGGGCACGATGGAAGGCGACGCGCTGCTGGCGCACGAGCTGGCGCACACGGAGCAGCAGAAAGATGCGGCGGCGGTGCAGAAGAAGGAGAAGGGTGCGGGCAACGAAGGCGCTTACGAGAAAGAAGCGGATGATGTTGCGGTTGGTGCTGCGGGGAAGATCTGGGGGAAAACGGAGTCGTGGGGGAAAGAGATGGGCGGGAAGACGAAGGCGGGGATGAAAACGGGGTTGCGGTTGCAGGCGTGCGGGGGTGGAGGGACGAAGCCGAAA
Organism: uncultured Chryseobacterium sp.; assembly: GCA_966211705.1. Classification (GTDB taxonomy): domain Bacteria; phylum Bacteroidota; class Bacteroidia; order Palsa-965; family Palsa-965. The sequence continues at coordinate 57,530 of CBIHOC010000025.1, read as the reverse complement.
AAAGATAATCTAAAAGATACGCTGAAGAATAAAGGCAAAGGTGCAGACACGTTGGCTGTCAAGAAAATACTTGACCCGAACGCTGTCAAACTAACGCTTACAGAACGCGAAAAGCATAATCTTATCGCTACGATAATGGCTGAGTCAAGCCAGGGGAATGATCAAGCATTCAAGATTTCCTGGATTTATTACAATCGCATTGTCGAGAAAGATGGTGATGTCGATGCTGGGTTGACTGGATCCTCTGCGCATGATTTAAAGAATACATGGTGGAAAGCATGGATGGTTGCGCAGGGAGAAAAAGAATACAGAGACGATCCCATTGACAAAAATTTGAGGGGGAAAAAATACATGAAAGTAATTGATCCGAAGACTCAAAAAGAACGCGATGCAGTCAATGTAGGAGACTACGTTGACAACAACGGTGGATTTAAGAGTAGTGTTGCTACTCGGCTTTCAGTTGTCAAGAACCATGTTGAAAATGTAGTTCTGAAAACGCCAGAGATGAATCCCTATGCCGGTTGGACACGGCAGGGTTATTGGGGGGATTTAAATCAGCTTTCGCCTAAAGCAAAAGCAGATGTCTCATGGAAATGGGCGAGACAATATTTCTGGTTGCAGAAAGAAGGAAAGGTTACGGAAATATATGTTGAGGAAATGAGAGCTCCAGGTCAGATCACACAATTCATATTCAATGAACATAAGGTCGAAGCCTATTTTAAAACGCATAAGCTCCCTGATGTCGTTCCTTTATATGACCCTAATACAGGAGGTAAACAAAAATAAGATGAGAAAACTGGCTTCATATTTTTTGTTTTGCATGGTTGCAGTCTCTTGTGGTGAAGTCCCTGGAGAAAAAGAAAAATCAGGGGAAAAGAAGAATCATTTAAAAATGATCTTTAGCGAACTCCTGGATTCAAGTGCTTCAATTTGCATTCAGGAGAATCAGTTGGTTGTTTTTACTGAATTCAAAAACCACGTTGAGCTAAGGTCAGACACCGACGGAGTTTGCTATGTAAGATATTTTACTGCTCATGCTGACACGCTGACAGAAGATTCGATACGACAGGTTAGCAAAGATCAATCATTGGATATCCAAACATCTAAAACAAATCGGGGTGCGTGCTTTGATTCATTGGAAACTTATCATTATCAGTATGACAGCGTTTTTCCTGTTAAGATAAGAGCTGCAGATGCACTTCCCGCAGGTAATATTGTTAACTCCGGGAGAATATCTGCATGCATAAGATCTGATTACTTTAATTCGGCGAATGACCTCTATTTTTTTATGGATGGGAGGCTCGACAGCGTTAAAATTTATGGGTCACAATCCTATATAGATATTTTCCTGGCTGACATTACAGGAGATGCGATTCCTGAAATCTTCGCCGTTAGACATTTCATGATGCCCAGCGTCACAGCTCCTGAAGAACCGATGGTCGAGCTGGTAATTTATAAGGTTGATTTGTAGAACAGATGAACAATTTCGTTATCCTGCTTTGCTGCTGTCTCATCCTTCTTTTTAATCAATGCTCCACAGGCACAATTAAAGATGACGTATTGGTTACCAGGTTATGGGCAGATACGGCAGTCACAAATCCGGAATTGAAAAAAGCGGCAAAAGAGAATAAGAATTATTATGGGCGTCAATACAGCGTAATAACAGACAGTAACGCGGTCATCTATTCACAGATTTTCAAGGAATCATAATAAAACAAGGAGTACGCCGGTTATCAACAACCCGGGCAAAAGCTTGAATTCGAGTTTGCCGTTTATTACATTTGGTTAGCAACTGTTTCATCGCCGGTTTATTGATTTGCACCTCGCATAACCCCATTCCATGAAAGATCTTCAACATTCGCGTGGTACTGAACACGATCAGACGCGTTCGCCCAATTACGATGCCCTGAAGAATCCCGATTCCCTGTCCGATGTTCCTCATAACGGCCGGCAGCAATCGAAGAACCCGGGACCGCCGGTTCAGCGCGCGCAAGAAAACCCGCAGGCAGATCTGCAGCGGAAGGAGGAAGACGAAGTGGATAAAGTACAGGCGAAGCTGGAAGGCGGCGGGCAATCGCTGGGCGGAGAAACCAAAGGCAACATGGAAAAAGCGTTCGGCGCCGATTTTACCGGTGTAAAGCTGCATACCGGCAGCAAAGGGAATGAAGTGGCGCAGGGACAGAACGCGCGCGCGGTGACGGTGGGGCAGGATATCTCATTCGCAAACGGGGAGTACAAGCCGGGCACGATGGAAGGCGACGCGCTGCTGGCGCATGAGCTGGCGCATACGGAGCAGCAGAAAGATGCTGCGGCTGTGCAGAAAAAGGAAAAGGGCGGGGGCAATGAAAGCGCTTACGAGCAGGAAGCGGATGATGTTGCGGTTGGTGCCGCGGGGAAGATCTGGGGGAAGACGGAGTCGTGGGCGAGCGAGATGGGCGGGAAGACGAAGACGGGGATGAAGACGGGGTTGAAGCTGCAGGCGTGTAATACTAGTACAACCCCTGAGAATAAAAAAGATAGTTTAAAGCAGGATAGTGTGAAGCAGGATACGACTAGTGCGAAGAGCTTCAATACAATGGTGCCTTCATTTGCAGATATAGGAAAAACCAGTTACCGAGACTTGCAGTCAATCAAAACGTGGCTTAACAATGCAGGCTTTGTGTTAGGAGGGGATTATAAAAGTATAATGAAATATTCTGACCTGAAATGGAATTTAATGAACACGAGTGAATTTGTTGAATTCGCTTACGGAGGGTGGTATCTATCTTACGAGGAAGCTATTAATGCTTGTGCGATGAAACTTTTTGATTTGATGAAGGGAAATACCGTCAAGTCTACCGCGGATTATTCGAAACTGGCAGTAAAAACTGCTTCTTATGAAGAAGAATTATATACAGCCTTAACTAGCAGCACTGATCCGCAAAAAAATACAGAGTCCTTAATCAAGACCAACACAAAAATATGGAACGCAGTAAAGAACATCGAGACGGAACTCGCCGCGACTGCTGATAAAGACTTGTCGGTTTTTGTTGAAACCAAAGGAAAACTTTTATGGGAAAGCTCCAGGGGCAAAGACTCTGATAAGCCAATATATTGGGCCAGGATAAAATTCAAGAAAGCATTACGGGATCGAGTCACTGATGCTCAGCAGCTAAAAAACTTATTTAGAGTATTGGATGATAACTCGAGAGGAGTCACTGATGTCAAGTTTGATAAAGCTGATAAATCAAATGGAGCTATCAAAAAGGTCATTGTAACCGGTTTCGATCCTTTCCAGGGAGGAACCTCTAATCCATCAGGTATTGTGGCCCAGAAGATGGACGGAATTATTTTGACTTCAGGAGGTAAAGATATAGCCGAAGTTCAGGTCATGACTTTCCCTAACAGTTATACGGAATTTGACAAACAAGTGGTTGAGAAAGCGCTTGGACAATATATATCCGGAGATAATGCTGTATATATGGTCATGACCATCAGCCTGGATAATTCAGCTGAAGAAATGTATCTCGAGCGTTATGCAGCTAATACGAGGGCAGGACATGACGACAATGAAAAGATCGAGCGCTATCTTCCCGAAGAAGAACTCCTGAATGTAGGGATCGTTTATACACAGCCGCAGCTTAGTAGCATTGTTCAGCGGATTTCGGGTCAGATAACAGAGTTCAGGAAACAATCGCCGGGCTTAATCGGACCAACACCCCCTGCTACATACTCGACTCAATCGGTCAATGCGTATATTATAAGTTATAATACATGGCTTAGAAATTATCCGAGAAAACCATTATTGTCTCAATCCGGCTTCCCGTTTTCTAACACCCCTGAGTTTATCGAGTCAAATTTCCCCATGGGAGAAATGATGAAAACAACAACTCCTCCCGCAAACATGACTATACGCCAGAACTACTCTTATTTCCTGTCAGAGGCTTCGCCATATAACACTTCACCTAATACAAGCGCTTATCCCGATGTGGTGAAACCAGGGGCTAATGCCTTGGCACAGTTTAATGCTTTCCCCCCGGCTACCGGTATAAAAAGCATTTCGGGCCCCGGTGGTGATTATTTTTCAAACGAAATTTATTATAGGGTTTCCTGGTTAAGACAAAGTTCGAATTCTCCGGTGAAGAATATCCATTTGCATATTCCTGATGTTGGCAATGCAATTGCCGGCAAAACAGGTCAGAAATATAAAATAGGTGACATTTACTCCCGGGCGAAAGATATTCTGACCCTTGGTGTAAAAACGCAAATGGATATAGACGCCCAAAAAGTGAAATAATGAGAGGCCTGTTAGCTTGTCTGCCAATACTATGCTTATTGTGCTGCGGCGATGGCAATCACCGCGCTAAATGTAAAGCGGTGAATTGCCATTACCTGGAAAATAACACTTCGCGTTGGGTCATCAGGGAGAATGACAAATATGGTTACATTGATAAAGAGGGAAAGATTATTATCTCATGCCAGCTTGATACTGCATGCGAGTTCATTAATGATATTGCCCTGGTAAAACGTAAAGGCCGTTTTTTTTATATCGATACGAACGGCGCGAAAATATTCGATAAGACATTTGAAGTCGCAACTCCGTTTTTTACCAAAGGCTATGCTGCTGTGCAGGTTGCAGGCAAATGGGGTGTAATCGACTTGTCGGGTCAGTTTGTGGTGCCTCCTTCTTATGACCGGTTAATGGGATATGAGAGCGACCAATACCTATGGTCCCCGTTTTTCCCCGGAACTCCTGATTTGCCAAGACTTCCTGAAACGGATTCTTTGAAATGGCTAGGTGCTGTTTATGAACGCCAACTTGCCGCTGTAAGCGAGTCCGGCAAATGGGGATTGTGGTCGCTTGTAAAAAACGAGTATGTGATCCGGCCTGAAATGGACCAGTTCAGCTTGTGGTCAGAAGGAATGATCAGCGTAAAGAAAAACGGCAAATGGGGCCTTTGCGACTCAACCGGAAAAATGATAACGGAGTTTATTTACGATCATGCATTCATGTTCAGCGAAGGGCGAGCTATTGTCTGCCGCGATCCTGTATGCGGTTGTATTGATCGCACAGGTAAAGAGGTGATCACCCCGCGTTACCGGTTATTCCGCAGCTATAGTGACGGGCTTGCCGCCCGCATGACATATGGCGATCAGATGTACCGCTTTATCGACACGGCAGGCAATCTCGCATTCCGCGATTCGTTTGACAACGTGACGGATTATTGCCATGGTGTAGCGCTGGTAAGCAAGGGAAACGATTGGTGGCTGATCGACAAACAGGGTAAAACCGTAACCGGAGAAAAATATGACGAAACGTTTTTGTTTAACGAAAACGGAACGACCGTAGTAGGCAGAAACGGGATGTACGGAATGATCAACGTGTGTGGTGAAGAGATCGTACCGATCCGTTATGATGAGATCAATGGCATAATAGGAGGAATGGCGGAAGTTCGCCTGGGCAGGAAATGGGGCTTTATTGATATGGAGACGGGAAATGTAATTATTCCCCGGTACGACAAAATTCTCACCTCTTTCGGAAATGGAGTAGCGATGGTCGTCGTTCATGAAGGTGGGAAAGAAGTATATCAATACATCAACAAGAGAGGTGATGTGTTGTGGAGCGGAACGTAACCATGAACTGCTGATGCCTCTCAACCGTTCACTCCGCCTCATTCTCATCGGCCTTTTGGGCTTTCTTTTGAACCAGTGCTCACAGGGCAAGGTCGGGGACATAGCCTCCCTTAAGCAGTGGACAGATACAACAGTGACAGATACTGAATTGAATAAAGCGGCTAAAGAGAATAAAACCTATTATGGCCGTCAATACAGTGTTATCACCGATAGTAATGTCGTGATTTATTCGCGGATTGGAAATGAGTACAAATCAGCCTCTTTTTTACTTCATAGAGGCGATGTCATCGAACAAATGAAAGCCGCGAACGCCGATGGATATTTTCCCATTATCCTCGCTGATGACACTGTGCAGTACTTTATTAAAGAGTTTAAAGGATTCAGACAATTCGAAGAAGGAATGCGTTTTCCGGTCGAGGGCGTGGTGATAACGGACGATGCCTGGCTGCTGACTTTTGATACTGTAACTAAACGATTTGAAAAGTTTGAATACCTGCCTCCCGGGACGCGTTATATTTATGAGATCACCAAAGACCAGCACTATATAAATATCTGGAGTGCGAAAATGAACAGGCCTGTGTCCGGGGCATTCAGTGAGGAATCAATGAAAATTATCCAAAAAAATGATCACTTAAAGCTCATGAAGAAATATAAAACGACTTTGGAGCGATTGTTTAAAGAGTCATAATTAAGCCGGAGCGCTGATTCGTATTACATCACAGTAACCCCATGCCCCTCAACCCCTCACCCCGCATCCCCTTCATCGGCCTTTTCGGCGGAGCTGGCTACATCGCCGGCCTTATCGCCTGTGCACTGCTGAACCTGGTGCTGGGCCTGCCCTGGCTCCCGGTCGTCGTTACAGCGGTTGTTCCGGCCATCTCATTTTTGATCCTCGCTTTCGGACGGAAGATCGTCACCGGCTCCGAAGGTTATGTGCTCTACCACCAGCTTTTGTTCTCCCTGCTTTGCATCGTTGCAGCCCTCGCGATCATGGGGGAACCTTTGCTTCCTTACCTCGATCTCTACGTCACAGGCTTCGGCGTGTTCCATTTTTTCGGGCGCATAGGTTGCTTTTTCGCGGGTTGCTGCCACGGCCGTTTGTGCGCGTTCGGCGTCCGTTACGGTGCACGGTATGACTCAACTGTGCCGCGATACCTGGTGAACCGCAGTATCTTTCCCACGCAGTTGCTTGAAGCTTCGTGCATCGCCGCGATCACGGTTTTCTGCGCAACGCTCCTGCTGCGCGAACACTCGCCCGGGGGCGTTTTTTCCTGGTACATGGTGTTGTACGCTTCCGCGCGTTATGCGATCGAATTTATCCGCGGCGACCTCGACCGCTCATTCTTCCTCACATTTTCCGGGGCGCAGTGGACATCCGCCTGGCTCGTCGCACTCTGCATCTTTGCTGAACATATGGGATGGCTGCCTTTCTCCGCCGTTCACGTAGTTGCGGGAATTGTTTTGCTCGTTTCAGCCGCAGTTATTTTCAGCATCCGCCATTTCTTCCCGGAATGGAACGTCAGCAATCCCCTGCATGTCGATGAGCTTGTGCGCGAGATCAATAAGTCCCTGGCCGACAACAATGTCTATGACCAGCTGCCGGTGCTGAGGGAAACGTCACAGGGCGTTCGCTTTTCGCTTTCGCGTCTCGATAAAACAGAAGGCGACGGGTGGCACTGCGCGTTATCGTACGAACACCCGCGCCGTCGCGAACAGGTGCTTCACCGTTCATTCAGGATGTTGCACAATGCGCGCTTCTGTCATTGCGGAATGCAGCTGATCGCCGATCGCAACGGCATCCGCCATTACCAGCTCTACAATTCCAAACCCCTGCAGCAGGAACACGCCCGCGCAATTGAAAGTTTTCCGGCAGGGCTGCAATAGCTCAATTCACCTTCACCAGCCGCGACGTTCCGCTGAACGTTTCACCTTCCACCTTCACCGTGTACATTCCCGGCAGCAGCGCCTCCGCCGGAACTTCCAGCAGGCCGCTTCCTGCGGGCATGGGCCGGCTGTTCTGCAGCACGAGACGTCCTGCATTGTCGAACACCGTGTAGCGCACATCCTGCGCGCGATCGAGCGAAAGGTCGATGAAAAAATCAGCGTTGAACGGGTTCGGAAAAGCGTTGAGCGATTGGCTCACGGGTTGTTCGGGCGTGCCGACGGTGGCCTGTGAAATGTCGAAGGTGTAGAGCCCGTTCTGCATGTCGCCGGCGAGCACCACGCCGCTCGGCAGCACATACGCGCCCCAGCAGCCGTGGTAATCCTGCGTGTAGTTCGGGAAGTCGATCAGCGTGTCGGTGTCGAAATAGCCGGTGCGCACTACCGCGGAAGGATTGCTGATGTTGAAGATCTGCAGCCCGTCGGTATAGTTGGCGGCGATGAGCAGGTCATTCCCGATCACGTAAGGGTTGTGCGGCGTGTTGCCCGTGTTGGAACGAAACACCTGGTTGACCGTAAGGTTCCCGAAGTTCGACACGTCGAGCGACTTAATGCCGCGGCCTGCAGGTACTTCGTCCATAAAGATCAGCGTGTTGCCGTCGGCGGTGAGCGAGCTGCTGTGGTTGTAGCCTTGCTCGGGATAGCTGGTGAGCGTGGCGAGCTGGGTGAACGTGTTCGTGGTGCCGTTGTTGAATTTGAAAATGTAAAGCCCGTCGAAACCGCCGGACGCGTAAACCGTATCGTTGCGCACGAACATGTCGTGCACGGTTCCCGGCGTGCTGTAATCCTGGTTCAGCGAGCGGATGAACGTGGGGTATTCCGGGTCCGCCGCGAGGTCGTACACGGCCATCGAATAATAAAAGTTGCCGCCCGCGCCCGTCACGCTGCCGCCGTAAAGCAGGTCGCCGTCGATGAAGATCGTGTGGCACATTTCGAAAATGGTTGTGCCGTTGTGCACCACGTGAACAGAATCCGGCAAATACTGCAGGTCGGCGATGATGAAGCTGTTCCCGCCCTGGTCGTCGCTCACGATGTATGCATAATGGTCGTACGTCTGGATCTCGTGCCAGATCAGGTTGCCGTGCACCGCGGGAATGTAATCGCACGGAACAGGATTGGCAGGAACCGTCACATCCACGAATTGCGTGCCCGTCGAGGTGCCGATGATGCCGTACTCGCGCCCGTTGGTGGTGTCTTTCCACCCGCTCACGCCCTGGTATTTGATGCCGTACACCGGCTCGGCCTGCTGCGCAGGGTTGTTGTTCCAGTTGCCGAGCATGGTGACGTTCTGCGAAGCGTATTGCGCAAAAACAAAAGCCGGGCAGAATGCCAGGAGAAGTAGAGTTTTTTTCATGAGCTGATTTTGTTGGACGGGGAGTGTTGTAAAGATAGCAAATTGGGGAGTTATAGGTTGTCCCGGGTTGTCGGTTGTCAGTTGTCCGGGGTTCTCGGTCTTCGGTTGTCAGTCTGGGCGACAGACGAAGACCGACAACCGAAGCGGCGAAGCCGCGCACCGACAACCCCGGACAACCGACACCCCGGGACAACCGACACCCCGGACAACCGACACCCCGGACAACCGACAACCCCGGACAACCGTTTCCCCCTCACGACTGGTTCTTCAAATCCAGCGATCGCCTTCCGCCTCCATGGTAAATGAGAAAGACAAGCAGCAAGGTCATTGCGAAGTCCGTGCGGTATTCGTGCGCGAAGGTCCAGAAGCCTTTTTCGGTGAGCACGGGCCATTTTGTTGTGACGAATGCCGTGATCATAATGACCAGCAACGGAACAGCGGCAATACGGGTGAGAAACCCGGCAAGCAACAGCAGGCCGCATGCGATCTCGAAGCTTCCCACAAAAGCAGCCCAGAACCCGGGATTGTCGAAACCGATCTTTTCAAAACGACCGGCGCCGACGGTTTCGGGAACAACAAATTTCTGAATGCCTTCGGATAAAAAGACCAGGCCGGTGATGAGGCGTGGAATAAGCGCGGGAACAGCAGACGTTGTTAAAACTTTACTTCTCATAGCTATCGTATTACATGACAAAGGTGCCGGCAATGGAAATTAAGAAAAAAACAAAAAATGGATATTTCCGGTAGTGTCTCAATTTGGAAAATTCCCAAATGCTGGTTTACCACGGAGACACGGAGGCACGGAGTTCTCGATACAGCTACGCCTGCCCGAACTGACACTCCGTGTCCCCGTGTCTCCGTGGTTTTTCCGCCTGCTAGTGAACACTTCCGGGAAAGGTTAAACTGATACACTACCATATTTCCGGACCCGCCTGATTATTTCAATAACTTCACAACAGATAAACCTACACTTTAAGAAATGGAAAACAATCCGAAAAAAGGCGCTGCGCAAAAAGCGGGGGCGCGAATACAGCCTGCATCGTCGCAGATGTCCGGGAAAGTCGGCATGGATACTGCCATCAAACTGAATTTCATCAACCAGTCGAACGATGTCAACAATTCGGAAGTCGTCATCTTCCAGAAAAACCTCGCCGACCCCAACAGCCAGGTGGCCGTTGCATGGCTGGTTATCCAGAACTGCGGCCAGGGCGATAACCATCCGTTCGAGTATCCACTCGAGATGTGCGTCGGGGCCAGCGACAGCTACGGCAATTATACCCCGCAGTTTCCCGCTCAGCCCGGGCAGGCATTCCAGGTGGTGCGCACAACTTCAGGCGACCAGTTGATGGCCGGAGGAACTGCAAGCTCCGCGGCCGAGGTGGATGTAAAAAATAATCTTCCGCAGGGCTCGATCAACGCATGGATCTACAGATCCGGCAAGGCGCTCGCGGTGAAGACGAACCTGGTTCCGGGGCAGATGACCGCTTTTGCTTTTGAACCCGTGATTTACATCGGAATATTTTCGGAAGTTGAGGAAGGGCAGATCATGGATGCCGCCATGCTTGCCGTGGTCAATACGCAGATCTCCCTGCTTGGAATTTCCAGCGCGGATATTGTAATGACCGGCGGCGGGGCAGGGCCGGATGCGCAGCCGTTCATGTTCACGCTGCAGAATGTAGTGATGGCCTGATTGAATGTTCGCAGCGGCGGAGATATACAAATGCGCACATCGCCGGCAAGGCAGTGTGCGCATTTTTCTGCAAAAATTCCGTCTCTCTGCAGATCAGTTAACGCTCAGGCTCCCTTCTTCATCCGTGGGAATGAGAAAGTTTTCTGTTTTATACAACGCGCCGGAGACTTTATAATACTTCCATTCCCCCGTGCGCTGTCCCTCGCGGTTGTATTGCCCGGCAGTCTTGACCAGCGGTGCAGGTTCAAATGAATGCGCACTGTAACGCCCCGGGTAAATGTGATACGGCATGATGACAAAAACCGGCACTCCCGGGTCGCCCGCATTATAATAATCGAGATGCAGGTGAACGTAATCCGTTGCGCTGTAACCGAAAAAATTCCGGACGTGGTTATTCGTATAAGTGATGCGGATGGAATCGTAAGCGGTGTTGTGCTTCACGTTTTCAAACATGGAAACGGAAGCGAACAGCCCGGGGCCGAAATGCGCGTACCGGCTGGAAAAAAATTCGGGGCACGGCACGGACGTTTGCCAGGCCGACATTTGCGCGCCCGGGGTGGTCCTGTCCGGGTAATACATCCAGTCGCCTTCCTTTTTGTATTGCACCAGCGGAGGCGTATTGTACAGGCTGACGCGGCTGAAAATGTTGCCGCCGTATCCGCCCGTTGCGTACCCGCCGTCCAGGCTCAGCCCGCCGTTGTTGTCGCCGCCCGGAACGTTGATCGACTGTGCGCTGATGGAAGCCGAATTAAGCGCAGTCAGTTCGATGTTCTGGAACCATTGCAAATTTCCGGGATTGTGAATGGTCTCGTGCCCGCGGGCGATGACCTCGCCTTTCGCGTTCAGCACCTGTGTCTCCACGCGCACGGAATCCAGCCGGATGCGCACGTAAGCGAGTGAATCGTTCAGCTCGTAGTTGATCTTGCAAATGGCCTTGCCGTCGGAGAAAAGAATTTCTTCGATAAGATTCCCGCTGCGGTCGAAACGCTTGCGGATGCCGTTCAGTTTGTGGTCGCGCCACTGCTCGGTGCGGCAGAGCTGTTTTGTGCCCTGGTAATATTCTTCCCAGTCGCCGGTGCGCTTCCCGTTTTCATAAAAGCCGACGATCCACGGCATTCCCGGTGCGTAGTTCTGCTCCCAGCGGCCGTTGAGCACGCCGTTCTTCCCTTCGCCTTTGCACCACACGTGTTGTTCTTTTTCCGACTTCGGAAGTTTGGTGGACGCTTTATCCGTAAAATAAGCGGTGGTGCAGATCGGCATCTGCGGCGTTTCGTATTTGTTCGGCAGGAAAAAAGCATCCGGCAGGTAAGAGTCGTACGCGCCCTGGATCAGCTTGAGGTCTTCGACGGAAAGACCGGAAGCCTGCTGCCATGCCGCCACGCCGGGGTCGCGGATGTCTTTTACCCACGCGTAATTATCGGCTTTCGAGATCCGCTGCGCCATTTCTTCTTCACCCGTCATCAGCATCAGGTAGCCGACGGCGCAATGCGTGCCATGCTCGTCGATGAAAACGGGAATGCGTTCGCGGCGGTAATAATTCATGGGAAATTTTCCGTCGAGGCGGTAACCGTCGAGCAGCGCCAGCAGGTGCGCGCGGGAAGAACGTTGTTCCGGCGTAAGATGCGCAACGGGCGCAGCGTGGAGAATTGCCAGCACATGGGTAAGATGCGCCTGGATGTATTCGCGATCGGAAGAGAAATTGCGCGCTTCTCCTTCCGGTGCAAGCATCGCGTATTTTTTCCAGTTGAAATTAAAGGTGCACAGCTGATCGTAAAACGAAGTTGCGGAAACGGTCAGCGCGGAAAAGAGGAGGCAAAGAGCAGTTGCGGCTTTTTTCATGGCATGTCAGGTTGATCGTGACGGGAGTTTTTCTCCCATCGATGTCACTCTGTACACGTCTTAACAGAAAAAGTTCAATGGAAATTAAAAATGTGCAGATGTGCAGATATGCAAATGCAGATTACCGTTTGCCCCGACCATCTGCACATTATTCATCTGCATTTACACTTGCACATCTGCATCTGCACATTTGCACATCTGGCATCTGCACATTTACAATCGGGAAACCATTTCCTTCATCAACTGCGTCATCTTCTTCTCCGCAATTTCCGCAACTTTCTGAACATCCTCGTGTGTCACTTCCACAATTTTCCCGGGCACGCCGAGGTCCGTGATCACCGACATTGCGAAAACGGGAATGCCCATGTGCCGCGCCGCGATCACTTCCGGCACCGTGCTCATGCCCACCGTGTCGCCGCCGATGACGCGCACGTATTTGTATTCCGCCGGCGTTTCGAACGTGGGGCCGCTGAGTCCGACGTAAACGCCTTCCTGGACCTTGATGCTTTGCTCGCGCGCAATTTTTTTCGCCAGCGCGATCATCGCGTGGTCGTAAGGCTCGCTCATGTCGGGGAAACGCGGGCCGAAACGTTTGTCGTTCGGGCCGATGAGCGGGTTGCCGGGAAATAAATTGATGTGGTCGCTCAGGATCATCAAATCGCCGATCTCGTACGCCGGGTTGACGCCGCCGCTCGCGTTGGAAACGAAAAGGCGTTCGATGCCGAGCAGTTTCATCACGCGCACCGGGAACACGACTTCCTTCATCGAATAACCTTCTTATAAATGCAAACGCCCCTGCATCGCCACCACGTTTTTGCCCGACAATTTTCCGAAGATGAGCTTGCCGGAATGGCCTTCCACGGTCGACACGGGAAAGTCGGGAATGGTTTCGTAAGCGAGCACGTATTCCGCCTCGATCTCTTTGACAAGACCGCCCAGCCCGGTGCCGAGAATGATCCCGGTGGAAGGCAGGAAGTTGTTCGTTTTCTCCTTAATGTAATTTGCGGTGGACTGGATGCGATCGTACATAGTCATGTATTTGCTGGTTGAATGCCGCAGCGTCCTGGTCGTGGAACGCTATTTCAATGGGAACGTAATAAATGGGAAGATCGCCGAGGTATTCCGCGAGACCGGGCTTTTGCAGGCGCATCGCGTCTTTCTCCGTCGTCAGCACGATCTTGCGTTCGCTTTTCAGGTTGCGGAAAATTTCCTGCAGGCGCAGCAGGTCGGCCGGCGTGAACTCGTGGTGATCGCGGAAACGGAACGGGACAAGCTCTTTCACCTTGTCTTTCAGGAAATATTCGAGCGAATGCGAATTCGCGATGCCCGTGAGCAGCACGATGGAATATTCGCGTTCGAAATAATACTCCTTTCTCAGCAAGCGTTTTTGCGGCTCCTCGCCGAACGGGATGAAATCGCCGTAAACGATGGTGGAGAAATAAATGTGCTGGTACGGCTGCGGGCGAATATCCTTCATGATCCGCTTGCGCTCGAGCGGGGAAAAGATCGGCGGCGTTTTTGTAACGATGATGATGTCCGCGCGGCGCATGCCCGATTTCGGTTCCCGGAGCAAACCGGTCGGCAGCAAATGGTCCTCGTAAAACAATCTCCCGTAATCCGTCAGCACGATCTGCAGTCCCGGCTTGATGCGGCGGTGCTGGAACACGTCGTCGAGGATCACGACCTGCAGCGCGGGAAATTTCTGCAGCAGCTTTCGCACGCCGTGCACGCGCTGCGCGTCCACCGCCACGGGAATTTCTTCCGGGAAACGGTGGCGGAATTGTTTCGGCTCATCACCGATCTCGAGCGTGGTCGCTTCTTTCGTGGCGAGGTGGAAGCCCATTGTTTTCCGCCCGTACCCGCGGCTCAGCGTGGCCACTTTGTATTTCGGGTGCAGCAATTTCACCAGGTATTCCACGTGCGGCGTTTTCCCCGTCCCGCCCGCCGTCAGGTTCCCCACGCCGATCAGCGCAGCATCCTGGAATTCCGTGGAAGGAATAAGTCCCAGGTCGAACAGCTTGTTGCGGATGACCACTACCAGCCCGTAAAGCAGGGAGATCGGCCACGCCAGCAGGCGGAGGAGATTCATCGGTGGCGAAAATACGCGAAAACCCCGAAGGTTTGCCCGCGCGTTTGCCTGCGCGCAAACCTTCGGGGTTTGGAGCTTTCGCGTATTTTCGCCAAATGAAACTCTCCGAGATCACCGCCTACCTCGAAACGCTCGCCCCGCCCGCATTCCAGGAATCGTACGACAACTCCGGCCTCATCACCGGGCACCGCGACATGGACGTGACGGGCGTGATCGTGGCGCTGGATTGCATTGAGGCGGTGGTCGACGAAGCGATCGCGAACAAGTGCAACCTCATCGTGGCGCATCACCCGATCGTTTTTTCCGGGTTGAAAAAGATCAACGGGAAAAACTACGTGGAGCGCGTCATCATCAAAGCGATCAAAAACGACATTGCGATCTACGCCATCCACACGAACCTCGACAACGTGTACGCCGGCGTGAATGCGAAGATCGGGGAGAAGCTGGGGCTGAAGAACATGAAGATCCTCGCCCCGAAAGGCGGGCTGCTGCGCAAATTGATCACGTTCTGCCCGGCGGCCAATTCAGAAGCGGTGCGCGCGGCCATGTTCAGCGCGGGGGCGGGACATATCGGGAATTACGACGAAGTGAGCTTCAACAGCGTGGGGACGGGAACGTACCGCGGAAATGAGCATTCCAACCCGGCCATCGGAGAAAAAGGCAAAAAAATGAGCGAGCCGGAGGACCGGGTCGAGGTGATTTATCCCGTTCACCTTGAAAAAGCCGTCGTTTCCGCCCTGCTCAGCGTCCACCCCTATGAAGAAGTGGCGTACGACCTGTATTCGATTGAAAATCAGTGGAAAACGGTCGGCTCGGGGATGATCGGGGAGCTGGAGGCGCCGATGCCGGTGATGGAATTCCTGGGGAACGTAAAAAAGGCAATGCGGGCGGATGTGATGCGGTACACGGCCATCGAGGGCAAAATGGTGTCGAAAGTGGCGGTTTGCGGGGGATCGGGCAGTTTCCTGTTGCCGGCGGCGATGGGGGCGGGGGCGGATGTTTTCGTGACGGCCGACTTCAAATACCACCAGTTTTTCGACGGGGAAGGCCGGATCGTGATCGCCGATATCGGACACTTTGAAAGTGAGCAGTTTACGATTGAGTTGCTGGCCGATAAACTAAAACAGAAATTTACTACCTTTGCCATCCGCCAAACCGGCGTTCATACCAATCCGATAACCTATCTGACATGACCACGAAAGCGAAAAAAGCCGACGAGAAAACAGACGTCCCGGTTGAAGAAAAGCTCCGTGCACTTTACGAACTGCAGCAGATCGATTCACAGATCGACCGCATCCGTACCGTCCGCGGCGAGCTTCCGCTGGAAGTCCGTGACCTCGAAGACGAAGTCGCAGGGCTCGAAACACGAGCCAATAACCTCAACGAAGAGATCAGGCAGCTCGAAGAATCCATCACGGAGAAGAAAAACGTGATGAAGGACGCAGCCGCAATGATCAAAAAATACGAAGGCCAGCAGGGAAAAGTCCGCAACAACCGCGAATTTGACTCCCTCAGCAAAGAGATCGAGTTCCAGAACCTCGAGATCCAGCTGGCAGAAAAGCGCATCAAGGAATTCAAAGCGCAGATCGCCGCCAAGAAAGAACTGATCGACGGCTCGGCCGCTGCGCTCGCAGAACGGCAGAACGACCTCAAGCTGAAAAAAGAAGAGCTCGAGGACATCGTTTCCGAAACCCGCAAAGAAGAAGAAGAACTGCTCGCCCGCTCTGCAAACGCAGAAGTGAAGATCGAAGCGCGTCTCCTCAACGCCTACAAGCGCGTCCGCCAGAACGTCCGCAACGGCCTCGCCGTGGTGCCCGTACAGCGCGATGCCTGCGGCGGCTGCTTCAACAAGATCCCGCCCCAGCGCCAGCTCGACATCCGCATGCACAAGAAGATCATCGTGTGCGAACACTGCGGCCGCATCCTGGTCGACGCCGACTTCCTCGTCGGTAACGGCAAACCGGTTGAGCCGGTCGTGGTCGATGCGAAAGCGGCGAAGAAGGCTGCCAAGGCGAAATAGGAATTCAACAATTCAACCAAAAAACCTGCGCATTGCGCAGGTTTTTTTTATTCAACAATTCAAAGATTCGGGCCTGGGAAATTTCGTGGGTGGAGTGGACAGCCTGGGACGACCTTCAATCAAGGAAACTTATCGTTAGTATCGTTAATCCAGGATACTGGTAACGGGGATTTTGTAACTTGTATCATTCAGATAGCATCCCTTCACTAAAACCACAGTCATGAAAAAACTTTACGCAACTCTTGCTTTAGCCTCACTGGCAGCTGTGGCTGGTGCACAATCACAGCGTCTTGTACTTGTGGAAGAATTCACGCAGGCGTCATGCGGACCTTGCGCTGCCGCTAACCCGTCGTTCAATACACTGCTTAATGCAAACGCAGCCAAAGCTATTTCCCTGAAATACCAGGTAAGCTGGCCGGGTGTCGACCCCATGAATGCACAATACACGAACGTTTCCTCGCGGGTCAGTTATTACAGTGTAAGCAGTGTTCCGTATGCATTGATGGACGGCGTGCCTGCAACCGGGATAAACTATATCGGTTATCCGAATAACCTCACCCAGGCAGACATCGACAACCAGTACGCCGTTCCGTCTCCGTTCGATCTTGACGTGGAGCACACCCTGAGCGCTGACCTGGATTCTGTTTTTATTACCGTTCATGCAACCGCAACGCAGGCGGGCACTTATGCCTATCCGCGTTTACAAACGGTGCTTATCGAGAAGCACATTCACTTCGTGACGGCCCCGGGGTCGAATGGCGAAAGGGATTTTTATAACGTAGTGCGCAAGATGCTTCCAACGACGGGCGGGAAACTCCTCGCGGGCAACTGGACGGTGGGCCAGGATACGATCTTCACCTACGCAGTTCCTGTCCCCACCTACATTTACGACATCGATCAGCTTGCCGTTGTAAGTTTCATCCAGGATAACGGAACAAAAGAAGTGCACCAGGCCGCATTCAGCATAAGCCCGGTTGGAATTCACGACCCGGTGAATTCGCCCGGCGCGATCCATCTCTTCCCGAACCCGGCTTCTTCAATGGCCAGGATCAGCTTCAACCTGCCGAACAGCTCAGATGTAACGATCACTATTTACAACGCAGCAGGGATGCTGGTCCGAACGGAAAATCGCAGCATGATGACCGCAGGAAAACAGGAAGCGGACATCGACGTGGAAATGCTTGCGAACGGCATCTACATGGTTGAGCTGAGCACAGGAGAAATGAAGCTGATAACGAGATTGAGCGTGACGCACTGACACCGGGGACGCCGGCAGCATGGTCTTATGCCCCGGTCATATCGTTACCATTTTTCAATACCTGAACCCGAACGACAGCAGCACATTCACCACGTTCGATTTATTCGCAACAGGATTGACCAGGCTCTGGTCGTAGAAATAATAGTTGCTCTTCTCCGTCGTCGTCACGATGCCGAGGTCCACGAAGAACTGGTCGTCCGGGTCGCGGTATCCGATGCCGCCGGTGATGTACATGCGCGCCGCAGTGTTGTCCACGCCGGAGCTGTACGGACTGCCGTACCACGCAAAGCCGCCGCGCGCGGTGAAGGGAAGGAAACGAAGCTCGCCGCCCACGCGGATGTTCTGCGCCGACGTGTATTTGCTGCGGATGGCATTGTTCGCGTCGATGAATGCGAAGTCGGCGGCTTTCAGGCGGGCTTCGGAGTAATCCACGAATTCGTAATCGACGCTCACCAATCCCATTTTCCCGATGATCACGCCCACGCTCGCGATCATGCGCATCGGCGTGCGGATCGTATAGTTGTAGCTGCCCGCCGGCGACTGGTCGGCGTTGATGTCGCTGCCGAGCAGCGCGGTCATGGACGACTGGTACGCATCGGAAAGCTTGAGGATGGACGGGGAATGAAACGCGAATCCTACGCGGAGCAGGTCGATAGGCCGGTAGATGACGCCGCATTTGAAATTGAAACCGCGTCCCGTGGTTTCCAGCGTCTGCTGAAAATCGTAATACTTGAACGTCTGCGCGGTGTCGTTCACGGCTTCTTCGCTGTAGGTCGACGACTCTTCATATTTCACCTGCGGGATGCCCACGCTCGCACCGATGTAAAATTTGTCCGAATAATTTCCGCCCACGCCGAAGATCCATTCGCCCATTCCACCGCGCGTGGTGATCGTTTTTTGCTGGTAAAGCAACGTGCCGTCGGGGATCGTGTCCCTGTAGCGTGTCGAGTCGCCGGCTACGTTGTCGAGCAGCCACGTGTTCCACGCCAGGAGTTCGTTGAACGGATCGAGATTGGAAGGGGAAGAGCCGTTGGATGTTTTTACCCAATGGTCCATCATCGACGTGTTCGCTTCCCCGGCCATGATCATGTTCGACTGGAACGAATTGAGGCGGTTGTAAGAAATGGCCAGCGCCATCGATTGCCAGCCGGCGCCTTCCGTGTTCCCGGTTTTTCCGCCGAACACGAAACCGAAATTGTCGAAGCGGAAGTTGAAGCGCGTGTCGTCGGAGACCATCCCGTTGTAGGTCGACGTGATGCGGTTGTTGTAGAAAGAAGGTGTGAACGTGATCTCGTTCTTGCGGTAGATCCCGATGCCCGCGGGATTGGTGCTCAGCACGGAGAGATCGCCCCCGAGCGCACCGAAAGCACCGGCCATGGACGAATACCGCGAAGTTCCCCCGAAGCCGATCCGTGAGTAGCGAAGCGCGTCTGTTTCATTTTGTGCGGAAAGCGTGGAACCCAGCACTGTCGCGATAATGCCGGCAAGAAGAAAACGATTCATAAGCGTTAAAATTTCAAACGTTCAAATTTCCAAAACTCAAACCTGTTTGGGATCTGAACGTTTGAATTTTTGGTCTTTCTCTATCGCGGGCGCGACACGGAACCGCTTCGGGAAGAGGAGCCTGAGCTGCCGCCGGAGCTTCCCCTGCTGCTTCCGCCGCCGTCGGATGAAGACGGGAAAGAGAACGAGGGAGAGGAAGACGATGAACGATCTTCCGTATGCGGGCGGGAGTTATAGCTGGGCCCGCTCTGCGCCGGTTCGGACGTGGAGCGCGACGGTGTAGGTTGTGAATAAGAGGGCGCCGGCTGGGAATAGGTAGGCGCCGGGTCGCTGCTGTAGGTGGGAGCCGGGGGCGGGTTTCCGTAAACGGGATCGTTCGTGTAAATGGCCGGGCTGGAAGATGAGCTGCCGGATGCCGGGGGAGCCGGAACGGAGCTGCGTCCTATGCTGCTGCCTGAAGTGGAGGTCGGGGTATTCGTGCGGACCGGGGACTGTGCGGCACTTGGGTTGGCCACTGTAGCGGGAACGCCGACCACGCGGTTCACTTCTTCGCGGGACTCATTGGGCAGGTTGTTTTCCGCAGCGATGGTGCTGGCAAAACGCTCGCCGAAGGTCGGTCCGCCGGAGCCTGTTACGCGCCCGTCTGTTGAGGACGGTGTTCCGCGGGGGCCGTAGAAGTTGCTGTTGTTGTCGAAGCTGTTGTAGTAATAATTGTTGTAGTTATTGCCGTAACCGCCGTTGTTGCACCAGCCGTTGTTGCCATAGCCATAATAGCCGTAAGGATTATTGCCGTACCAGCCGGGATTGTAGCCGTAGCCGTAATACGGGTTGTAGCCCCACGGGTTCCAGGGATCGTACCAGCCGCCGCCCCAGGATTGGCCCCAGCCGCTGTTGTAGCCGGTTCCCCAGCCCCAGCCGTTGTTGTAGTACCAGTACGAGCTGGGATTGTAGTTGTACGCGTAGTACGAAGGCCCCCAGAAGCTGTAGCCGTTGTACACGCTCGTGCCGTAGTAATACGGGTTCTGGTTGTAGAAATAGGAATTCGTGTAGTAGTTGTCGTAATAGCCGGCGTTCTGCACGGGATGGTTGAAGCGGCGGAGACGCGCGGCGTATTCGTAATCGTAATAATCGTCGTAATCGAACTCTTTCTCGTAATAGTCGGAACCCGGCTTCGAGCGTGCTTTCGAGGTTTGCTCGTCGAGCTCACGCTGTTTCGCCTCCTCTTCCTGTCGCTTTTTTTCCTGCTCCTGGCGTTTTTTCTCGGCCGCACGTTCTTTTTTCGCGTCTTTCAGGGAATAATAGACGTCGTCCCCGTCCCGCTTGGCGTTCATGGTATTGAAGCTTTTGCAGGAGGAATAACCGGTAAGAATTGCCGCAGCAAGTCCAATGATGGCGATCCGTTTCATTGTGAGGTTCTTTTGCGTTTAACTGGCAACATTCCGCGGGATGAGCACCGGGGACGAATTCGTGCTATTTTTGCGGAAACTTCTCTTTCAAAAGTACAAAAACCGTTCCAACAAAACCTTACCAGTTATTAGATTTTTATGGCCAAAGAACTGACAAATCGCGCCACTGACTACTCCCAATGGTACAACGACCTCGTGATGAAGGCGGACCTCGCCGAGCATTCCGCGGTGCGCGGCTGCATGGTGATCAAACCGTACGGGTATGCCATCTGGGAGCGCATGCAGGCCGCCCTCGACAAAATGTTCAAGGACACCGGTCACGTGAACGCGTATTTCCCGCTTTTCGTTCCCAAAAGCCTGTTCGAGGCCGAAGAGAAGAACGCTGAAGGTTTCGCAAAGGAATGCGCCGTCGTTACGCATTACCGCCTCAAAGCCGATCCGTCGAAACCCGGCTCGCTCATGGTCGATCCCGAATCGAAGCTCGAGGAAGAGCTCATCGTTCGTCCCACCAGCGAAGCCATCATCTGGAAAACCTACAAAGGCTGGATCCAGAGCTACCGCGATCTTCCCCTGCTCATCAACCAGTGGGCGAACGTGGTGCGCTGGGAAATGCGCACGCGCCTGTTTTTGCGCACGGCTGAATTTCTCTGGCAGGAAGGCCACACCGCGCACGCCACGCGCGAAGAAGCGATCGAAGAAACGGAACGCATGCTGAACGTGTATGCCGACTTCGCCGAAAATTTCCTGGCGATCCCGGTGCTGCGCGGCATAAAAACGGAGAACGAACGTTTTGCCGGCGCGGAAGAAACGTATTGCATCGAGGCGCTCATGCAGGACGGGAAAGCGCTGCAGGCGGGAACGTCACACTTCCTCGGCCAGAATTTCGCAAAAGCGTTCGACGTGAAATTCGCGAACAAAGAAGGCAAGCTCGAGCACGTGTGGGCCACCTCCTGGGGCGTATCCACGCGTCTCATGGGCGCGCTCATCATGGCGCACAGCGACGACAACGGCCTCATCCTCCCCCCGAAGATGGCGCCGTTCCAGGTGGTCATCGTACCCATTTACAAAACCGATGAAGAGCACGCCGCCATTACGGAGCATGCCCTGAAACTGAAGAAAGACCTCGAAGCCGCCGGCATCCGCGTCAAGTTCGACGACCGCGATACGCAGCGTCCCGGCTTCAAATTCGCAGAGCATGAGCTGCGCGGCGTTCCCGTGCGCATCGGCATCGGTCCCAAGGACATGGCGAACAACGTGGTGGAGCTCGCGCGCCGCGATACGATGAGCAAGCTGTCCGTTCCCCGCGAAGGCGTGGTGGAGCACATCACCGGC
This sequence comes from uncultured Chryseobacterium sp., assembly GCA_966211705.1. Classification (GTDB taxonomy): domain Bacteria; phylum Bacteroidota; class Bacteroidia; order Palsa-965; family Palsa-965. Next base: position 35,485 of record CBIHOC010000025.1, on the reverse strand, counting down.
CTGATGGACGTGATCCAGGAAAGCATGTACAAAAAAGCGCTCGACCGCCGCGACGCATCGACGCAGAAAGCCGATACATGGGAAGAATTCGAAGCGGCGCTGGAAAAAGGCGGCTTCATTTACGCGCACTGGGACGGCTCACCCGAAACGGAGCAGCGCATCAAGGAAAAAACGAAAGCAACGATACGTTGCATACCTTTGAATAACCCGAAGGAAGAAGGAAAATGCATCCTCACCGGAAACCCTTCTTCACAACGGGTCGTATTTGCAAGAGCATATTAAATAGTTCTGAGTGCTGAGTTCTGAGAATTCTCTCGACTGCTCAGAACTCAGTTCTCAGAACACAGAACACAGAACTACTACATGTCGCCGAAATCTACGAAAGACCTCATTGTCCAGCTCCTGAAGGAAAAAGCAGCCTTCAAGCAGGAAGTGTTTTATAAAACGATCGAGAATTTCCAGGAGCTGAAAGACGTGGTGCGGGACATCGTGAATGAGCTGCGGCCCGTTGCGGCGAAGATCGACAAGCGGCTGGTGGTGGAGTACAAAGACAAAAGCGAGTTCGAGCTGGAGCTGCGCGTGGCGGGCGACGTGCTGATCTTTCACATGCATACGAACGTGTTCGAATTCGACACGAGCCACCAGGTCTGGAAAACATCGTATGTGAAAGAACAGCCTTCGCGTTCGTTCTGCGGGATGATCAGCGTGTATAATTTTCTCGCGGACTCTTTCAAATACAACCGCACGAACGATCTCGGCTACCTCGTCGCGCGGATCTTCATGAACAGCGAAGACCATTATTTCGTGGAAGGCAAACGCCAGCTCGGTTTTCTTTACAACGATTTCGCCAACGCCACGCTCAACGCTGAAGAGCTGCGCAAGATCGTGGAGTCGTCGATCGTGTATTGCCTCAACTTCGACCTGTTCACACCTCCGTTCGAAGAAATGAAAGTCGTTTCGCTCGCGCAGGTGCTCGAAGAAAGCTCGATGATGCAGATCAAAACGGGCAAACGATTAGGCTTCCGCTTCCAGGCGGACACGGACCATGCAGAGTGAGGGGAGACGTGAGACGTGAGATGTGAGACTTGAGATGTGAGACTTGAGATGTGAGACTTGAGATGTGAGACGTGAGATGTTTGCCGGGCAGATGTCATCCGTTGATTTCGTGCTTTCTTCGTTATTTGTTTTTAACGAATCTTTTTCCAGCTTTTCATAACGTGTTTTCCGGGAGGCTGCGGTGATTTTCGTCACCCGGCAGCGGATTTTTCCGTCTCAAGTCTCACGTCTCAAGTCTCACGTCTTTTTTGTGGGAATTGCAACCTGAGTTATGTAATTTTGGTTTTTCCCCACAACCTAAAATCCGGCAACATGATTCGTATAGCTACCTTATGTCTTGTCCTTTCGTTTGCAGCACCGGCGTTTGCCCAGCTCAACGGGACATATTCGATCGATGCAGGCTCTCCCGCATCGGCTACTAATTATCAATCTGTAGGCGCGGCGTTTTCCGACCTGTCTTCCGGCACACGCAGTGACGGCGGACCAGTAAATGGTCCCGGCGTTGCAGGTCCCGTGGTGCTGCGCATTGTGACGGGCTCCGGCCCTTACCTCGAGCAGGTCACCATCCCGGCGATCACCGGCGCTTCCGCTGTCAATACGATTCGCCTCACGGGCGGACCGGGAAGGGAAATGATCACCTTCTCCGCCACCACCACCGCCGACCGGCAGGTGATCAAGCTCAGCGGCGCGCGGCACATCACGCTCGACAGCCTCACGCTGGTGAACACGGGCGCAACGTACGGTTACGGCGTGCACATCACCAACAGCGCCGACAGCAACGTCGTTTCGAACAGCTCGATCATCGTGAGCACCACGGCCACCTCTTCCAACTTCGCGGGCGTTACGATCTCGGGCACGACGGTGGCGACGAACGGCGATCATGGCGACGACAACCTCATCCTGAACAACAACATCAATGGCGGTTATTACGGCGTCACGATGCGCGGCACGGGCACCACGGTGTTCAACCAGCGCAACAAGGTGATTGGCAATACGGTACAGGATTATTATTACTACGGCGTATATTGCTATTACCAGAACATGCCGGAGATCAGGCAGAACATTATTTCCGCGCGGTCAACAGCTACCACTTCTGCTTACGGCATCTATCTTTATTATGCCGACCAGTTCGTGGTGGAGCGCAACAAGCTGAATAATCTCGGCACGTACGGCATTTATACCTACTACGGCAATTACCAGGGCGGCACCGGTACGAACCGCGCGCGCATCGTCAACAACATGATCGGCGGGGGCTGGCTGGGCACGTCTCCGTACGGTATGTACATTACCACGAACTCGCGCTACATCGACATTTTTCACAATTCAGTAAGCATGGATGCCGGGAACGGGCGCGCGATCTATATTCTCAGCGGCCTCGGGCATGACGTACAGAATAATTCCCTTGCCATTACCAATTCCACCACCGGTTATGCGCTGTATGTCACCTCCACAGCGTACGTGACGAACGTGGACTACAACAATTACTACGCGCCCGGTTCCGGCAATTTCATTTACGTCGGCACGGCTTACACCACGGCAACATACGTGGGCGGAGGCGGCTTCAACGCCAATTCCCGCGACGGCGACCCGCTGTACATCAACAACCTCACCAACCTCCACACATCCGGCGTGCAACTGCATGATGCGGGAACGAACGTGGGTGTAACGACCGACTACGACGGCGATACGCGTCCCATGGCCCCGACAGCGCTTTACGACATCGGCGCCGACGAATTCACGCCTTCGCTGAACGATGCCGGTGTAACCGCGCTGGTGAATCCTGCGCAGCCTTTTTCTGCAGGCGTGCAGAATATGGATGTCGTCATTTACAATTACGGCGCGGCGACGCTCACCAGCGCAACGATCAACTGGGACGTGAACCTGGTGGCGCAGGCCCCGTTCGCATGGACGGGAAGTCTCGCGACGTACACCGCTTCCGCGCCGGTCACGATCGGCACGTACAATTTTGTGGCGGGCAATACGTATAACGTGCGCCTCTGGACGAGCAACCCGAACGGTGCGGCCGACCAGCAGAACGCCAACGATACGCTCGAGATCCAGCTCTGCGTTTCGATGAGCGGTCTTTATACTGTCGGCGGCGTCGGAGCGGATTTCCCGACGATCAGCGATGCCGTTACCGCGCTCGTGTGCGGCGGCGTTTCCGGGCCGGTGACGCTCAACCTCGTGCAGGGAGCGGGACCATTCAACGAACAGGTCATCATTCCCGCAATTCCCGGCGCTTCTTCCGTACGCACCATTCGCATCAACGGCGGTGCGAACCTGGAAACGGTGACGTATGCGGCGACATTGACCAACCTGCGCGCGGTGATCATGCTCGACGGCGCGAAGCACATTATCCTCGACAGCCTGACGATCACGAACACGGGAACTGCGTATGGTTACGGCGTGCAGCTCACGAACAACGCCGACAGCAACACGGTCCAAAACTGCATCGTGAGCGTCAGCACCACGTTAACGTCGTCCAACTTCGCGGGGATCACGATCTCCGGCGCGACGGTAACGACCAACGGCGATTTCGGCGATTACAACCTTATTCAGAACAACACCGTAGACGGCGGGTATTACAGCATCACCATGCGCGGGCTCAGCACGACGGTGTTCTCGCAAAGCAATAAAGTGATCGGCAACACGCTGACGAACTTCTATTACTACGGTATTTATTGCTATTACCAGGACCAGACCGAGATACTTAATAACGTCGTTTCTGCGCGGCCCACGGCTACCGCGTCCGGTTATGGCGTGTATCTCGGCTACGTCGACCGTTTCCTGGTGGAGCGCAACCGGCTGTTCAACCTCGGCGGCAACGGCATTTACGCCACCAACGGAAACTACCAGGGCGGAACCGGTGTTGCGCGCGCGAAGATCGTGAACAACATGATCGGGGGCGAATGGACGGATAATACTTCGCCGTACGGCATTTACATTACCACCAACGGCCGCTACATCGACATCTGGCACAACTCGGTGAGCATGATCGACGGGAACGGCCGCGGGCTGTACATGACCAGCGGGCTGGGCAACGACGTGCGGAACAATTCCTTCGCGGTGTACAACTCCACAACCGGTTATGCCGTGTACATTTCCTCCACCGCATACATTTCCTCGCTCGATTACAACAACTATTACGCGCCCGGCTCCGGCAACTTCATTTACGTCGGCGGTGCGTATACGCCTGCGAATTTCATCGGTGCCGCCGGCTTTAACCTGAATTCCGTCACCGGCGATCCCGGTTATCTCGATCCTTCGCTCGACCTGCACGCTTCAGGCCCCCTGCTGTATGACGCAGGCGCAAACCTCGGCGTGAACGTCGACTTCGACAACGACGTACGCCCGCTCGCGCCTTCCACCGGCTACGACATCGGCGCGGATGAATATCCTGTTCCTTCCGACGACGTTTCATTGATCGCCATCGTTACGCCGGCGAACAACAATTGCGCCGACAGCAACACGGTGGTCTCCGTGATCATCGAGAACGGCGGTCTTGACACGATCACATCGATGCCGGTCACCGCGAACGTTACCGGGTACACCACGTCGACGATCAACTTCACCTACACGGGCCCGCTCGCCTTCGGGCAGATCGACACCGTAGCGGTCGGCACGTTCAACTCGCACTCCGGCGGATCGCTTTCGATCACCGCGTATTCGAGTCTTGCCGGCGACCTGGACAACACCAACGATACGGTGTCTGCGACGCTCATGATCCTGCCGATAGCGCCCGTTGCCGTGGCAGCGAACGATACCGCCTGCGCGGGAAGCCCGGCCACGCTGAACGTTACGCCCGACACGTACGCGCACAACTGGTACGACGCATCGAGCGGAGGAAACCTGCTTGCTGCAGGAGATACGTTCATTACACCGCCGCTTGCAACGACAACTACCTATTATGTTGAAGCGCTCACGCGTACCGACGCCACGATGTCGACGACCTATGCCGGCGGCAACGGCTGCGACGGCGCCATGTTCGACATCATTCCTTCGGTGAACATGACGGTCGATTCCTTCGCGCTCAACATCGGCACCACGGCAACGGAAGTGGTGCGCGTGTTCTGGCGTGTCGGATCGTACGTCGGCAATGAAACGAACGCTGCGGCATGGACCATGCTCGGGCCGATCACGGTCACGGGCAACGGCGCCGGCAATCCCACGTACATCCCGCTCGGCGGCATCCCGATGATCGCAGGACAGACCTACGGCATTTACACCGCGCTCAGCGCGAACCTCGATTACACCACCGGTTCGCAAACGTTCAGCAACGGCGAAATGACGATCGTTACCGGGTCGGGGCTTTGCGCGCCGTTCGGAAGCGTCAACGCCGGCCGCATCTGGAACGGGACGGTGTTCTACACGAAAGAAGTTTGCCCCAACCCGGTGCGCACGCCGGTAACGGTAACTGTGTTGCAGGTGCCTGTCGTTTCCCTCGGAAATGACACGACCGTGTGCGGCCCGTACACGCTCGACGCAGGAACCAACGGCAGCACCTACGCCTGGTCGACCGGCGCGACGACACAGTTCGACACCGCGTCCGTCAGCGGTCAATATTTCGTCGCGGTAACGGATTCCTTTTGCACGGGAAGAGACACCATCCAGCTCACGGTGAACCCGCTGCCGGTGCTTGTCGCTTCTGCAGTCGACGGCTCGATCTGCCCGGGAGACAGCGACACGATGACGGTTTCCGGCGCAATGCTCTACATCTGGAGCAGCGGAGGCAACAGCACGACCGAAGTCGTTACGCCTCCCGCAACTACAGTTTACACTGTTTACGGCGTCGACAATAACGGCTGCGCCGACAGCGCGAACGTCACGATCACCGTGAACCCGCTGCCGCCGGTAAGCTATTCCGCATCATCACCTGCAGTCTGCACAGGCGGATCAGTTACCCTGTCCGGCACCGGTGCGACTACCTACACCTGGACCGGCGGCGTGAACGATGGCGTGGCTTTCACACCTTCATCGACCGCCACGTACACGGTGACCGGAACGGACGCGAACGGCTGCTCCGATACGGCAGCTGCGACGATCGTTGTCAATCCCTTGCCCAGCGTGAGCTACACCGCATCCGCTACAACAGTTTGCGAAAATGATACTGTCACGCTTTCCGGCACCGGCGCGTCGACCTACGTGTGGACAGGAGGCGTGACCGATAACGTCGCCTTCACCGCAACAGCTACGTCGACGTACACCGTCACCGGCACCGATGCGAACGGCTGCGAAGACACAGACTCTGTGACCATCAACGTGAACCCCGCGCCGAACGTCGGCTTCACCGCCACCGCGACGGCCGTGTGCGCAGGAAGCCCGGTCACGCTTACCGGCACCGGCGCCACCGGCTACAGCTGGACAGGCGGCATCACCGATAACGTCGCGTTCACTCCCGCCGCAACCGGCTCGTACGTGGTCACCGGCACCGACGGCAACGGCTGCACCGACACCGCCACAGCGAACATCACTGTGAATGCGCTGCCCAACGTTTCGCTCACGCTCGGCTTCAGCACGATCTGCTTCGACGATGCGAACGCCGTGCTCACGGGAGGATCACCCGCAGGCGGAACGTACAGCGGTCCCTCCGTCGCTTCCGGCGCGTTTGATCCGTCTGCCGCAGGCAATGGCGTGCATACGATCCAGTACACCTACACCGACGGCAACGGCTGCACGAACAACGCCATCCAGCAGGTGACGGTGGATCCCTGCACCGGCGTCAACGACCCGTCCGCGCAGGAGCTCTTCAGCCTGTACCCGAACCCGAACAACGGCCAGTTCACGCTCGTGCTGAACGGCACCGAAGCGGCGGATGTGATGATCTATGACGCGCTGGGACAGATGGTGGCGCAGGAGCGCATGCTGCCGGGAACACAGGAGATGCGCATCGACGGCCCGTCCGGTGTTTACCTGGTGACGGTGGTCAGCGCCGACGGCTCGCGCGTACAGCGCAGGGTAGTTGTGGAGCGGTAGAAGAGGCGAATGCCATGAAAAAGCCCCCGCAGTGCAACGCTGCGGGGGCTTTTTTTGCGGGTTGGCGGGCAGGAAAAGCAGCGGTGCCGGGGAAATGCAGGGATTTTTGCTGTTGGTTTTGCAGATATGAGTTTTAGCACTAAATTTGCACTCGCTAATTAAAAATGGCCCGTTCGTCTAGGGGTTAGGACATCAGATTTTCATTCTGGTAACAGGGGTTCGATTCCCCTACGGGCTACTTTAAAGCACAGAACTCCTTGATATTCAAGGAGTTCTTTTTGTTTGCGTACACGGGTACGTACAGATTTTGCCGGCACTTGGAATTTAACTCATCCAAATACCGTTGGAATTGTCCTCCCGAAGTTCATTTAGGCCGGTCTAATTGTTTGATTCTATTATCCGGTTCGACTTTACCTAACTGTTTCTAAGGCATCACTCAGCAGAATTCTGCAAGTAGGCTGTACTGCTGGTAAAAAAATGATCAATAACCTGTTATTACCGATCCTAAAATGCCAATACGAGGAAATCGGACATCTTGCATTATTCTAATTCTCTTTCACTTATAAATTGTCTCGCCTTCCGCAACACTGAAATACTGCTTGTCTGTTTGGAAAATATCTTCGCTGCTGCCCGTTCTTTGGATGTCGTGAACATACATTTTCTCACCCGGTAACGAGTCCATAATCATTCATACCAAGAAAGCCGCGCAGCCTGGTAAAGTCTGTTTTACTCCTGTTTATTCCCGAACAAAATAGTTGCTGTTGATCCATCTTTATTCAGATTAAAATACATTCAACACAAAGTTGGCAGGAATAATTGCACGCATTTTTTCTGCCAGCACTTTTCTGCGACGCGTTCGTTAATTCCAAGACGCGTTCGTTAACCCGTACGTTAAGAATCTATTTACAACGGCTTTTTTTCGTGGTTAATTGCGGTCGTATTTCAATTTCATCAATACGACTTGCACATGCGAACGCTGCTTTCACTTCTTTCCGCGATCCTTCTCACCCTCACGGCACGCAGCCAGGATTTCAACTACACCGTGACATCCGGCACCGCAACATGGCAGGAGCTGAGCAGCCAGGCCATCCTCAACAGCTCTAACGCAGCATGGAATTTTTCGTATCGCATTCCTATCGGATTTTCTTTCCAATATCTCGGGCAGAATTTCGACAGCCTCACCATCGAGACCAACGGTTACCTCGTGTTCGATCACGATCGCAATTATGCGTTCACAGCATTCACCGGCTTCGGTGATCGTATTGATGCCGGCGATCATGCTGTGCTTGGTTATGAACTGAGCGGAACCGCCGGGAATAAAATTCTCAAGATACAATTCAAGAACGTCGGCGTGGCAATCGACGATCCGCGCGCGTTCTCCTACCAGGTGTGGCTGAAAGAAAACGGCAACGTGCTCGAAGTGCATACCGGCCCGAATGATTTCCAGGTCGAGCTGCTCGCCATTGATACGGTAGCGATAGAACCGCTCGAAGTTGACACTACTTATTCGACGCTCGATTCGTCTATCGCCGTGCGCATCGGGCTCATCAACATGAACATGGATTCGGAAGTGAACGGCGTGTTTGTCGGCGGCATGCCTTCTTCACCCGACAGCCAGCCCGCCAACACGAACAATCCCGAGCCCGTGTATCTGCACGTGGTTCCCGCTTCCGGCATTCGCTACACGTTTACCCCGAACTGAGACGTGAACTGAACAACCGCCGACCGACAACCGACCACTGAATTCTGAACAACTGACATCATGATACGCAATTCCATCTTCCTCTTACTGTTCTTGCTGACAGGATTCTCCGCAAATGCCGCCAAACGCTACTGGGTGGCTGCTTCCGCCTCAACCTGGAATTCCACGGCAAACTGGTCGTCTACCAGCGGCGGCGCGGGGGGATTTTCGGTGCCGACCGGCAGCGACACGGCGTATTTCGATGGGAACGGAACAGGCAACGATACGCTGGATGTGAACGTGAGCGTGATGCGGCTGGAAATTGCGGCGGGATATACGGGGACGATCGTGCAGGGGACGTACACGGTTACCATCGGCTCGAGCGGCGCGGTGTTGAGCGGGGGGACTTTTGCGGGTGGCTCGGGGAGCATTACGGCGAGTGGGGCGTTTACGATTTCGGGGTGTGCGTTTACGAGCACGAACGGGACGTTTTCTACTTCTGCAAATTTTACGGTGAGCAGCGGGTCGTTTGCGCATAATAACGGAAAACTATCTATTACCGCTACGATGACGCTCACAAGCAGCATCACCGGCGGCACAACGTATTACGATCTTGAATTTGCGCCGACGGCAACAAATCCTACTGTTACCATTACCAGCACAACAACACTTACTGTATCGGACACTTTATCAATCGCAGGTACGAAATACACGACGTTTACAAATGGAACGATCCACTTGCACGGAACGCTCACAACAGCAAACGCCAGCGTCTTCGGAGGCAGTGGTTCTACTACAATCGTTTTTGACGGAACCGGCAACCAATCTTTGATTGGAAATCCATCGTTCGGTACCGGAAGATTACCAAACATCCAGGTTAACAAATCCTCCGGAACACTTTCCTTATCAGGTGTTATCTCAATACATGGAAACTGGACCTACACGACCGGAACTGTCAGCGAAGGAACTTCTGTGGTGGTGATGTACGGTTCGCCGACCATTTCAGGAGGCCCGGTTTTTAATACAGTTTCCCTGATACCGGGGGGCACTTTTACCATTGCATCGGGTACCATAATGACGGTAAAGGGTACCTTATACTATGCCGCAGGTGGCCCCAATTGCCCGATCATCAATACCGGAACGATCTATGCCCAGGGGAACATCAACCTGTCGGCTTGTACGCAAAATACAGGCACTGGCGGCACAGGCACAATCGAAATCAACGGGACGGGAAACCAAACGTTCACAGGTTCTACAGGAGGGTCAGGCCGGGTGTGTAGTATCACGATCAATAAATCTTCAGGCACACTCTACCTGGCCAGTCATATCACCTCGCTGGGCAACTGGACCTATACCGCAGGTACACTTGATGCAGGCACGAGTACAGTTTCTTTTGCCAACACAAAAACAATCTCAGGCACGCATACGCTCAACCGCGTAACTTTTTTCGGAGGATCGACAGGTTACACTTACAAGATTGCTACGGGCACCATATTAACGGCAGACAGTACATTGACGATCAGTGGTTCTGCCCAGGTCAAATTGGATACGGGAACCGTATATGCCAAAGACGATATTAATATCACCAACACGTCTTCCTCCACAGGCGGTTCGGCTACTATTGTTATCAATGGCGACGGTGCCCAAGCACTGACCGGCAGCGGGACAGCGAGACAGGGAAGTTTGCCGAATGTCATCATTGACAAAACTTCCGGTACGCTGACGATGAACAGCATTATTTCTGTCTCCGGTAACTGGACTTACACGCAGGGCACTGTCGATCCCGGCACATCTTCAATTGCGTTCTATGGCACGTTCAACCTCGACGGCCAGGGCACCAGCTCAACCATGCCGTTTTATCGCGTTGGGGTCAGTGGCAATACGCGTACGCTAACCGGAAATCTCGATGTGAACGATAATCTCACCATCAGCAGCGGCGCTACGCTGGTTGGTGGAACTTACACGCTGACCGTAGGCGGCAACTGGAACAGCCAGGGCACGTGGACCTATAATACGAGCACCGTGGTGATCGACGGCGGTGGCGACAACCAGGTCAGCGGTGCGTCGGGATTGGCGGTGGATTTTTACAATCTCACGTTCGATCATCGGAGCGGGTACACCACGTTTTCACGCGCGGTCACGATCAATCACAACATGACCCTCACCAAGGGGCGAATTATTACTACTTCAACGAACGTGCTTTCGTTTATCGATACTGCCACCTGCACCACGGCCAACGACAGCGCGTACGTGCACGGGCCGGTGCGGAAGACGGGGAATGATGCGTTTACATTCCCGCTCGGGGATACGGCGCTGCATGATAGCATTGCGTACCATCCGCTGGCGATGACTGCGCCGGGAGTGAATACGGATCAGTTTGAGGCGTATTATAGGGCGGCAGCGCAGACGCAAGGTGATTCGCTGGTAGATTCGCTGGCGCGGATCAGCAGCGAAGAGTACTGGACATTTGAAAGAAAAGCGGGCTCCTCGAATGTTACGGTAACACTTGCATGGAACAAAAATTCAGACATCAATGATGTCGGGAGCTTGCGTGTTGCGGCGTGGAACGGAACGATGTGGCTGGATTATGGCCAATCGATTTCCTCTATCTCGTGGCCAACGGGATCAGTGACGTCTTCTGTTGCGATCAACTTTCCGCTTAACCCGATAACTATTACTACAGGAGTTTACCTGCAGAAGTATAAAGCATATGCCACTGTCAAAAGAAAACTGGATGGCGGCTTTTACGAAACCAATAATCATTCTATTTATTTCCGGTTCGATGATGAATACAATGATCAGAACCACTCGCTAAGCTATAAGGTCTACAACTCTGCCAATACGAACGTAGCTCCTACATTGATCAGCAATACGAACAACAGTGCGCTTTCCTATTACGGAGACAATCGGTTTCGGCTTGACCTATACACCAGTTCAGGAGCTTTGTCTTCGGGATATTACATCCTCGAGGTTACAAACGAGAAAAACGAAAAATTCTTCCTGCGCTTTTATAAGCCTTAAGCTATGATTTACAAATCAATAATTCCACTCGTATTGCTCTTCCTGATGGCCGGCTGCGGCAAATCGGTATTGCCTCCTGCTGCATACACGCAATGGGTTGAAAGTCCTGAACACGGATTAAAGCAATCAAAAGAGATCGGCGGGGTGCAGTTCGAACTGCAATACAAGCCTGCTGATTACATTATTGCGTGCGAAAATGCACAGCAGCAGCTTGCTGCTTCGTTCCACCAGGAACGCAAACAAAAGCTCGGTGAGCTTCTTTATTTCACACTTGCTCTTAAATCTGGGTCGCAGGATCTCCTGATGTATAACCTCGCAGATGAAAAAGAATACCTGCAGCGCGTCAATTATTATTCGCTCGACTTTCAGCAGGATATCAAGCTGGTCGTAGGGAACGACACGCTTCCCTGCCTGCTTTATCAATTTGAGAATACATACGGCATAGCGCCCTTTGTTCGCATGTCCATTGCGTTTACCGGCAAAAAAAAGGAAGCGATCGCTTCGAACGGTGCAATTGTCCTCGTAAACGACCGTGTTTTTGGCGGCGGAGTTTTGCCTTTCGCATTTGACAACGATCATTTCGAATCCATTCCAGAGATTGAATCAAACTGAAATAATTAAGACCATGTTTACAAAAAGCACCCGCAAGCAACAGCTGCTCCGTATTCTCTCTCTTTACCTGGCGTTCTCACTGCTGTTTGATTATATAGCTCCTGTTGCTGCATTTGCACTGACGTCCGGCCCGGGACAACCGGAGTTCTCCAGTTTCGAACCTGTGGGAACGAGCGATATGGTCGACCTGTATTCCGGCGACTTTACGTACAATATCCCACTGCTTTCTGTTCCCGGGCCGAATGGTGGATATCCGATCAACCTGGCTTATCATTCAGGGCCCGGAGTAGATGAAGAAGCAAGCTGGACGGGCCTGGGATGGACAGTAAACGTTGGAGCAGTTAATCGCCAGTTGCGGGGACTTCCCGATGATTTTAAAGGAGACAATGTTGTTCAGAAATATCGTTTAAAAACAAATCGTACTACCACGCTTAACCTTTATGGACAGAAAAGCGAACTATTCGGTTACCCCCAGAGTGTAAGCAGTTCCGCTTTAACCTCTATATCTCCACAAATTTACTATAACAGCTATAAAGGATTGGGTTACCGGGTGACGCTAGGAATAAATGCGTCCAAGACGTACATCAATTATGGCCTCCAGATGTCATACGACTCTCAAAATGGGGTTGGTGTTGAGCCGGATTTTAGTGTAGCAGGAACGATTAAAGGAGTGGAAATAAAAGCAAATGGAGGTGTCGGATACAGTTCCCGTGAAGGAATACGAGGTTCATTCGCAGTTACTCCTTCACCAGTAATTGGGTTATCGCAATCACAGTTGAGTTTTTCTTCACAGTTCAATGTACCCTCCGTATCTGTACCGATGCGCACTGATATTTTTCCATTCAGCGCACATATTAACCTTACTAATGGAACCTCAGCGTTTCCCGGCGCTTTCTCGGCAGCCTGGCCTAAGTCATGGAGCGGCAGTGTCATTGAATCAAAAGTAGATAATGGGGGTTATGTGTCATCGGATGGATACGGGTATCTCTATAATTCTCACTCCTCCAATACCGCTGACCTGAAAGATTTCCAGCGGGGATATATTCCGTACTCGAAAAAAGTTCCCAACCTGCCTCCATCGCATCTCACCTATGATATGTTCATGCAGACAGCCCAGGGTACAGGTTCATCCTTTCGTTCATATTCCAATTATGTAGGAGTTACAGGTGATCCTTTACGTCAGAGCAACGACTATTCAACACAACTAAACCTTGAAGTCGGAACCATGAGCGTTCCTTCGACGCCTCCTGCATTGCATTTTGGAATTGGCTATACAAGCGAAACCGGTGCGAATAAGTCCGGACCATGGATAGATGTCGGTTCGACCAGTGATGTTGTGTTCGGCTCAATACTCGATTACAAGCGAATAAATGAAATCAAACGAAGCGAGCCCGATTTCGAAGACAGTCCATTCAAAGTATACGGAGAAAAAACAGGAACTCTCCTCAGTGAAGACTTACTTTCGCTGTGGGGTGGTGACGAGGCAGTACGTGTGGATCTCGACATGAGCAATGACCAGAGCTGGCTCGACCGCCAGTTCATCGCAAAAAACCAGTTTATTCGCCATGCCGGCGATCCTTCGCCAATTACGGCAGGCGCATCCCATAACCTTAAAACACCCCAACGTCAGCGCCGCTCTACCAATATTGAACAACTGACAGGTCCAGAAGCCCAGAAGTATGGCGTAACACGGAATGTCAGTTATACAGTAAACCCTTCCGGTGGATATGATTTTCTGACCCCGGTTGCAAAAACGTTCAACACTACAGGTGACAAAAGCAATCATATTTCAGAGATGTCCGTGGTTCAGGCCGACGGCATGAGGTACATCTATGGTTTGCCCGCTTACAACAACAAGCAAGTAGATATCAGCTTCGCTGCAAATGTATCCGGCAGTCCTAATTTCAATACTAAGTACGCAAATATGGACCCTCTCGATGGCTCACATCCATGGGATGTAAGCACTGCGGGAACTACGGACGATTATGTATCCCAAACGGAGCTTCCGCCATTCGTTCATTCCTGGCTACTGACCGCTGTTGTATCTGATGATTACGTCGATCTTACAGATAACGGCCCCACAGAAGATGATTACGGCTATTGGGTAAATTTTTCTTACAAGAAAGAAAGCACAGATTACGCGTGGCACATTCCATACAAAGACGCGAATTATGTTGAAGGCAATAAAGGCGATCCGACTGATGACCGGGCAACTGCAAGTTATGGTAATCGTGAGCAATATTATCTGGAGTATGTTGAAACCAAAACGCACATTGCTGTTTTTTACACCAGTGTACGTGAGGATGGCGTAGAAGTACAGAGCAGCGATTTGAAAGGCGGAATGCCAGCCACGGTAACCGCCGACAATAAACTAAGAAAGCTTGACAGTATTTGCCTTTATGCAAAGAATGAATTCTTCGCAAGCCTCGCGACCCGACAAATGCGGGTTAATCCTGTTCCCGTCAAAACAGTTCATTTTCGGTACACCTACGATCTATGCGGCAAAGACCCGCTTGCTTCTAATTATTATGCTGCGATTATTAATAACAACACCGGGGTAGCTGTAGATGAAGACGGCGGAGACCCCGCTGTTACAGGCAAAACCAATATCAATTCCGGGAAAGGTAAATTAACGTTAACAAAGCTGTGGTTCACCTACCAGACCAGCGAACGCGGGGAGCTTAGTCCGTATATTTTCAAATACGGGACAATATCTTCCTTTACAGACAACCCGTATTACGATCCTTCGGCTGTTGATCGCTGGGGAAGTCACAAAAATATTTCGGCGTATGCTGGATTATTCTCGGGAAATAAATACCCTTATGTCGATATGCCCTATACGGATCAGGATGCTGCGCCCTCCACAGCGGGTGCCTGGTGCCTGAAGAAAATCACGCTTCCTTCCGGGGCCGTAATCTCGGTTGATTATGAATCGGATGATTACGCTTACGTAGAAAATAAAAAGGCGCTGCGCATGTTCGACATCTTCTCGGTGAGTACGAACACGATACCTTCCGTTTCAGCTAACGCGCGTACATCTTCCACAATCATTTCTCAGCGCGCAGAAGGGTTAACAGACCTACCTAATGGTCCCTACAAAATTTACTTTAAGCTCGAAGGTGCAGCTTATCCTTCGACCACGACTACACCCGCGCAAGAAGCCGTAATCCTGCAGGATTACCTGGATAACGGCAACCTGAAATTTCTCTACTTCAAAGCGTTTATGGATTTGCTTGACCAGGGAATTATGCAGCAGAAGGATTACGTCAACGGGTATGCTGAAATCGACTACACCGCCGGAAGCTACGGCATGGAAAAGAGCAACGGCAGCACCGATTACGATCTTGGCTTTATTTCTCTGAAAGGAGAAGACTTAGGCACGCCCGTTAATGCTACCGGGCTACAGGTCAATCCACTCATAAAAGCAGCCATTCAACATCTGCACTTCAACCGCTCTGAGCTGGTACACTCGATTGTGCCGTATTCTTCGTCAGCCGCCAACCAGATCGTTAACCTTATGGGAACTGTTTATACTTCCTGGGCTGATATTGGCGCCGCCATTTTTGGCTTCAATACATACGCGTATGGAAAGAATTATTGCAGAAACATTGATCTCAATGGATTTTCCACCATTCGCCTGTGCGATCCTAACGGCAAAAAATATGGAGGAGGAAGCCGGGTAAAGCAGATCCGTGTTAATGACAACTGGAGAACGGCGGCATACGATCCCACCCTGGGTCAGTCAGGTAGTCTTAGCGACAATTATGAGTACGGGCTTGATTATACCTATACGATTACTGAAAATGGTGATACAATCAGCAGTGGCGTCGCATATGAACCGAATATTGGTGGTGAGGAATCCGCACTCCGGAATCCTGTTAATTATACAAACTCTACCCTGCTTTTATCCCATGAAAAGCTTTTCGTGGAAACGCCGGTATTGGAGAGCTACTACCCGGGAGCTTCTGTAGGATACCGCAAGGTAACTGCGACTTCAATTGCGCCGGCCACAGCCAAAGCGGAGAACCCCAACAATAACCTGCTGAACAGCGCTGCTCCCATTACAATTTATGAATTCTATACACCCAAAGACTTCCCGGTAATTACTGATGAAACGGATATGAACGGCGACAAAGCGATCGTGCGGCCGATCATGATCCCCGGCATCTTCACCAGCTTTAAAAAGCGACAGGCCCGCTCGCAAGGATACTCCATAATCCTGAACGATATGGCGGGGAAGCCGCGTTCCATTACAATGATGACACGGCCGAATGCAAATAATCCAAACGGTACGTTGATCACCAAGTCCACCTACATCTATCAAACAGAAGCGCCGTATGATCCTAACGCCGTGAACAAGCTGGTGAACAAGGCACAGGTGCTTGCTTCGGATGGAACGTACCAGACCGCGATCATCGGGCAAACGGAAGACATATTCATCGATATGAATGAGAACCAGCAGAAGTCGCGAGGCATCGGTATGGAAGGTAATCTTGATATGGGATCTATTGCAAGCGTCCCCTTCGCTGTCCCGACCTTCTTCCCGCATATCAACAAGAATGAGCTAAGCATGCGTACGGTGGTTGTCAACAAAGTGATCTACCGCACCGGCATACTGCAGCAGGTCATCAACCAGCACGAGTCGTCGGTTATAAAAACTGAGATCGTAGCCTACGATCTGCAAACGGCGCAGCCGCTGCTTACGAAAGTAACCAATGAATTCGGCGACCCGCTTTATTCCTATACGTACCCTGGACACTGGTATTATCCTTCCCTGGCCGGGGAATACCTGAACCATGCGGTTGTTGTGGATTGTGAAGTAATTCAGAGTGGGGTAGTCGTCACGATTTCACCGATGACAGCAGCGGCCAACGGAAGAATTACGCTCACGAATTATTTACCATCCGGGAAAACTGCGAAGGATTACTTCATTCCGGGAGACGAGGTATGGGTTGACTTTGCAAGCATCAGCGATGACCGGTATCACGTGGTGAAGGTCGGCACCAGCTACATCGACCTCATCGACGAGAACGGCGCGTTTATCGCTACGTCGCAGAACATTAACAGTATCCGGGTTATTCGCTCCGGTCACGACAACCTGCAATCGGTTGCTGCGGGTTCATTGACTTCACGTACGGCAACTGTCACCGCATTCAACCCGCAAACCGGTACGCCATCTTATACTACGGCCCAAAGCTATTCGCTCAGTGGTATTCTTAATGCGGCGGCTGTGGAATTTTCCGAAATATGGCAGGCGGCGTGCAACGGTGAATGCGTAGGACACACTACTACATATGGTAATGCAGTAAATCCGTATGAACTTGGTATCCGAGGCATCTGGCGTCCCTACAAGTCGTACGCGTATTCAACAAGCCGGACACAGACAGACGACATAAAAGTGGACGGCGAGTTTACCATCTTCCACCGTTTCAAATGGGAAGATCCGGCAAACACGAACGCGAACTGGATCGCAGCGAATACCATGACGCTTTATTCGCCTTACAGTTTCGAGCTCGAGAATAAGAATGCGATCGGAATTTATTCTGCGGCGCTTTACGAATACAACCAATCGCTTTCTACAGCCGTTGCCTCAAATGCAAAGCACAAAGAAATTGCATCGGAAGCATTCGAAGATTATCCGCTTAGCGCCTGCGATAATGCCGTCGATCACTGGGGTTTCAGGACCTATACAGCGAATATGACTACAGCCCAGGCGCATACCGGGAAGTACAGCCTGATGCTTGCAGATGGTGCAGACGCTAATATTTCATCGTCGGTGTATACACTCAATTGTGAAGCGGATATGGCTGCTGCACGCCTGGTGAAAGACACCACGAACAATGCATCCGCCCAATATCTTCTCGACACCTGCGATTGCCTCGGAAAATTTATTCCTGAACCCGATAGAAAGTATGTGGCTAGTGCATGGGTGAAACAAACGCCTGTGGGAGGCTCGGCAATAAATACACTGGCAACGTACACCAGCCCGGAGGTAAAGGTTGAAGTATACAGTGGCACCACACTGCTCAACACTTACACGCAGGCAGCTGCCGGGCCTGTCATTGAAGGCTGGCAACGAGTCTTCTTTACGTTCGATGTCCCGGCAAATGCCACTTCTATCAAGGTGATCCTGAACAACAACAGTTCAACCGCTTCAGACGATTACTTCGATGACGTCCGCATTCATCCGTACGATGCGAACATGGTTACTTATGTGTATGACCCACGGACTTATCGCCTGATGGCCCAGCTGGATGCCAACAATTTCGCAACATTCTATATCTACGACGAGCAGGGTAGCCTCGAAAAGATAAAAGTGGAAACCGAAGGCGGAATTAAAACAGTCCAGGAAGGCCGCACGAACATTGATAAGCACAGCCAATAATTTGCTGATTCTAATTGTTCTCAACATGAAACATGTTTTTGTCATAAAGAATATTCTTACGGGATTGGTCCTGATCTTCTGTACGACCCACCTGGAGGGGCAAACAGCAAGCGCTGAGCTGCAGAAGGTCAAAGATGCCTACGGTGCTGTTGTTAATCTTTCGGCCACGGTAAATGTTTCAACCTGGGAGACACCAACCAGCGCTAAGGTGCTGATGGGCACCGGCGAGTTTCACAAAGGTGAGGACGGCTACTATTCCAAATTTATGACGGATGAAATGGTCAGCAACAACCGTTGTGCGATCATCGTGGATCATGCTGAAAAAAGTATCACCTATTTTGACAAAACTACACAGGACAAAAGACGCCCGCAGTTCGATCCGCCATCTGTGGATTCGCTGCTCCACCTGAGCGACTCCGTTAAATATAATGGTGTACGCGACGGGAAAAACATGTTCATTTTCTATAAGGGTAGCGGCATGGTCAGGCGTACGGAGCTATTCACAGATCCTTCTACACACCTTATCCTCAAGATTATTTACTACTACGCACCTTCCGGCGAGGACGAAGACTACGGCATATTCAAAGCTGAGATCGTGTACAGTAATTATTCCACAACGAAGCCCGAAGAACGCTTCTTTTCCGAAAAACAGTTTGTTGAAAAAAAGGGTGATGCAATGACACCTTCTGCCGCCTTCAAGACCTATCAACTGATTAAAGCCCAATAAGCCATGAGCATGCAACGTCATTTCCTGATCTTCCTGTTTCTCCTGTCCTGCGCATCGATGAATGCCGGGGTGACAACAGTTTCCGGCCGCCTGCTCGGCGCTTATAATAACATCACAAACACGAATGGCATCGGAGCCGGCCGGGTAATTTACCTGCAGGATGACCAATTCCAGTATATGTCGACGAACCCGTCGACATATACGAACACATTCACAAATTGCGGCGTGATCAACCGCGTTTCGCTGAAGTACCAGGAATCCGAGCGCCGGTTTTATGCAACGCCATGGACTTTATCCGTTGTCTGTACACTTAAAAAATGGGGACCCACTGGCACTGCTATTACACCCGACGAAGTATTTACACTTTCTATTGATTACGATCCTGCCGCAGGAACTGTTTATACTGACAAAAGCCTATATATAGCAACATCTCCCGGTTACCGTAACCAGGTAATCGTAGGCACAGTTACCCCCGGCGGAAGCATTTCGGCTGTTCCTGTCGATGTGATGCTCGAATGCGAGATCGAGGTTTCACGCTCCTATGTTTTTAACCAGTCGACTGTACCCACTGCTGCAAATTACGCACCGGTGTTTCCCCCGACGGGTGACGCTACGATGAACATTTACTGGAACTTTATGCCCGGCGCTGAAGAGTACGATCTCGAGTTCGTGCATGTCAGCGCGTATGACGCTGTTTCAATCGCGACTCCCGACTTTTCGCGCGCCACACGTATTACAACGCCTGACCAGGATTACACCATTAACCTTCCTTACGACAATGGATTTATCGTTTACCGCGTACGCGGTGTAGGCCGGGATTGCGGCAACACAACGTTCAGGCGGGAAGGTGTATGGAGCGCATCAAGTTCACAGATATCAGTATACAACCTTGACGGTAACCGTAACTGGCAGTATAGCGCCGCATATGCTGAAGACGGCAAACGAAAAGAAGTGGTGACCTTCTTTGATGGCACCGGGAAAACACGGCAGGCTGTTACGTTGAATAATTCCGTGGATGTGGCTGTCGTTGGTGAAACGTTCTATGATTATGAGGGCCGCGCAGCGATCCAGACATTACCTGCACCACAGGCTGCCCGTTCACATACGTTGAAGTTTTACGAACAATTCAGCATCAACAATACGACCAGCCTGCCTTATCACCGGAAAGATTTTGATAACGATCAGCTCTATTCTGGCAGCACCTGTTCCTGGACAGCCCCACCGGGCCTGAAGAATACAGAAGGAGCCAGCAACTATTATTCATCGGCAAACGTGGATAATGCCGTTGGCTATAACGCCGCAATCCCGGACGCACAACTTTACCCATTTGTACAAACGCTTTATGGGCGTGACGGAAGGACAACATTACAAACCGCGCCCGGGACCGACCATAAAACAGGCAGCGGACATGAAACGGAGATGTTTTACACCGGTGTTACCCAGGAAAAACTCGACCGGCTTTTCGGCAACGAGGTAGGGTATGCCGAACATTACAACCAGGTTGCAGTGAAAGATCCGAATGGACAACTCTCGGTTAGTTACGTCGATCTTTCCGGGCGAACAATTGCCACTGCACTTGTAGGTGGCGCGCCTTCGTCTGTGGATGCATTGCCCAGTAACGGGATCACGAACATCACAGAATCCTATAATAACGTAAACGTTTACGACCAATCCCAGCAGGCTTACATCGTCAACGAATATTACCTGGTGAATGACGTCAGCAGCAATTATTCGTTCTCGTACACCATGACGCCTCAACAGTTCAACGCGTTGTGCACGGACTCCCTGCACAAATGCCAGTATGATATGCTGATCACGATCTATGACAACTGCGATAACCCGGTAGCTGATAACGAGGTTTCGCATGTGGTGGGAACTTCTTACGTCATCGATAAAGCCGTACTCGCCGGCAATTTTAACAAAACGTTTACGGTGACGTTCCCGCGCGTCGGGGTTTATCGCATCCAGAAAAAGCTCAGCATTAACCAGGCGGCGCTCCAGGCTGCTGTTCTGGCCTTCCAGGCAGATCTCCCGGGCGATTGTGTTACACCACTCGACTCGCTCGAGGAGCTGTATGACCTCAACGTCGACCTGAGCGAGTGCGAAAGCTGCGACGACAATTGCATTCAGCTCGCCCTTGCGGCCGGTCTTTCATCCGGAACGACAGCGTACAACAACTTTGTGGACAGCTGCCAAACGCACGATTGCGTCGATGCTTCTTATGAACTCGGTGACTGCGAGGGACTGTACGACATTTTTGCCGCCGATATGCGTCCAGGCGGACAGTATTACGACGACGCTTATGCCGGGAATACCGGCGCACCTGATGACAACTGGTTGACAACATATGTATGGGCCGATGCAAGCACGGCCTCATGGACCAGTGCTGATTTTCGCGATCCCGCCAACGTGCTGATCGATACGTGGGCCGAAATGCGCACCTACTGGCAGCCGGGCTGGGAAACTAAAATGTTTGCCAGCGCCGTCAGCGGTAAAAATAAGCTGGTGGAATTTCACCCCGAGTATTGCCATTACACGTGGTGTGCCCGCATTGATACATCGCGCCAGTATGATGTGGCACTTAACGGAAGCAATACGTACACGTTCGTCATTGCCAACACAACCGGTGTTCCGTATCTCAACCTGGCCAACAACCCGGTGGGGCTCAACATTCTCAACGCTGATCCCTACTTCACAGGAACAGGTCCCGGAACAGGGGATTACAATTCCATGCTCGGACAGCTCAATAACTATGGAGGCCCAGGAGTCACCATGTGGGCCTATGCGGGCACGCTTGCCGGGTGCACCGCCTGCGATCAGCAATGGATCGTTTTCCGAACATTGTACATTACCGAAAAGGCACGACTGATGCGTGCCAGGCAAATTACAAACGGCTGTGGCTTTCTTTGTGAAAATTCCCAGCCGCCGGATTTCGTAGCCGATAATTGCAGCGCTGCAGGCACAGTAGGTTTTATGATCCGCGTCCCGGATATCATTAACGAGATCAATCTCCTGCAGGCCAATGCCAACAGCGAGCAAACGAACTTCACTACAAATAGCTCCACTACATATGATATCTGCAAAACTGCAGCGTCGGGTTACATCTGTGTAACCAACACGAATCCTGCCCCCCTTACCGTTGCAACGGTTATCACCATCAATGGAGTTACGATCACCGCATCAGGTACAGGCATTGCCGCATTCGGCGCAAATTCCCTTGCAACGGCACTGGTAGCTTCGATCAATTCGCATGTAAGCAACCCGGATTATACCGCGGTAATAGATCCGGCCAACGCAAATTGCTTTACGATATGGGGGCCGGCTTATTTAGGCGCCAATGGTAACCTGGGAATTGCTTATACCTCTCAAACCGGTGTGACGCTCACCCTCCCTGCCGGTAACGCACTTAGCGGCGGCTCCAACTCCGGAGGGTGTCCCCCGCTCGAGCATTGCTTCTGCAAGGAAATGGCTGCCATCGCCGCGTTTTATAATGGCACAAATCCTACGACCAGCACATACAACGTTTCGCACACTACCTACGCCACCGCCGAGGATTATATCCTGTATGTGCTCAACCAGACATACGGCACCAGCGTGACGCTTGCGAACGTGCAGGCATGGCGTACTTCATGCACGAATAGCTCCAATGCCAGTCCCACGCAAAGCCCGGCACCGGCCTTGCCCGCCGCGCTCGACTGCGCCAACCCGACCATTCCCTGCGAAGAGGATGGGTACGACATCAGCCACTTCTGGGCGCTGCAGGAATATAATGCACAGGTGGCAGCTGCAACGCAAGACTTCATGGCCGAATACATCGCAAAATGTTTCGCCGGCATCAATGAAGATTTCACAGTGACGCACCCCGACCGTGAGTACCATTTCACGCTTTATTATTACGACCAGGCCGGCAACCTCGTGCGGACAGTTCCCCCGGCAGGTGTCAAGATGCTCAACGCCACACAGGTTGGACAATCGATGGATTACAGGGATGGCGTGCCGCTCAGCACACGTACCGTGCCTACCCATACGCGCGCCACGAATACGATGGTGACGAATTACAAGTACAACACGTTCAGTAATCTTGTAGAATCCGCCAGTCCGGATGGAGGCACAAGCATTTTCTTCTACGACAAAGTGGGACGTGTTGTGGCCAGCCAGGATGCCAAACAGGCTGCGGCCAGCGGGGGAAGCAACTATTATTATAGTTACACACTGTACGATCCACAGAGCCGCATCAAAGAAGCAGGCCAGGTAAGCAAAAGTGCAGCGCTGACATCTACAACCGCCGCCGATTATGCCGCGTTCGAAACCTGGGTAACGACTACCAGCACACGGACACAGGTGGCCAGCACATATTACGATGACGTGGTGAGTGGCAACAATATCACCACCTTCCTCACGCAAACATATCTCCGGAAACGTGTAGTGATGAGCACGCTCGAGGAAACGTTCGACGGCAACGCCAACACGTACGACCACGCCACGCATTACAGCTATGATGTGCACGGAAACGTGAGTACGCTGGTTCAGGAATTCCCCGAATGGTCCGACCTCGGGCAGCGGTACAAAAAAATGACTTACACCTACGACCTTATTTCTGGCAACGTAAACGAAGTGAAGTACCAGGAAGGTTCAGGCGACCAGTTCTTCCACCGGTATTATTATGATGCCGACAACCGGATCACGAACGCTTATACGAGCCGCGACGGTATTGTGTGGGAACAGGATGCCAAATACTTGTATTACCTGCACGGTCCGGTTGCCCGCACGGAGACCGGGGATGTCAAGGTGCAGGGATCTGATTATGCATATACCATACACGGCTGGCTTAAAGGCGTAAATACAAACGTGCTCGACCGCACAAAAGACCTGGGCAAGGATGGACAAGATCCAACGAATGGCAGCTACATTTCAGCCCGCACCGGCCTGCACAGCGATATTGCCACCGACGCGTTTGGATTTGCACTGGGCTATTACTGGAACACTACCTCCGGCCAGCCGAAAGATTATGTACCCATCAACAGCAGTGCGCAAAGCATTTACAGCGACGCCACCGCACTGACGAATACAACCGATGACATGTTCAACGGCAACATCAAGGAAATGTCTACTGCGCTGAGCAAAGGAAATACGGGCGGCCTTCCCACAGCGCTCGGGCTCATGTTCAATCGCTACCGCTACGATCAGCTCAACCGTATTAAAAGCTCAAACAGCTTTACAGGAGTTAGTACAACAAGCTATACGGCATATACGAACACGAGCGAGTTTTATAACACGTTCACCTACGATGCGAACGGCAATATCCAGACGCAGTACCGAAACGGGAACTCCGGGAGCGGGCTGAGCATGGACGATCTCGATTATTACTACTACAAATCCACGGGAGGTATATACTCTATGAACGCCGATGGTACCGTGCCGGTGGATGCGACCAATAAGCTGGCCTATGTAGACGACCAGGGCGCTCCGGGCAATTACCTCGACGATATCGAAGCCCAGCTTTCGGGTAACTATACCTATGATGCCATCGGCCAGCTCACCGGCGATGCTTCGGAGCTGATCCAGACCATTGACTGGACCATCAACCACAAAATAAAATCGGTATCCCGCACAACCGGCACCACCACGAAGGACGACCTGGTATTCGAATACGACGCCACCGGGCAGCGCGTGATGAAGCTGAGCAAGCAGCGGGACCTTACCGGGGTGAAAACCCAGAATAACTGGGCCTACACGTATTACGTGCGTGATGCGACGGGCAACGTAATGGCTACGTATGAGCGCACGTTTACAGAGCTAAGCGCCACGCAGGTGAAAGACAAGCTGCAACTGGACGAGACGCATCTATACGGTAGCGCCAGGTTGGGTGTGATTAATCGAGCGCCGGATAATGTGTATAGCGAGGTGACCTGGAATTACAACGCGATCAACGTCGATAAATCGTACCATACCACTACGATTGCTGGAACCACGGCTATGGCTGCGCCGAATATGGGTACGCCGGTACGAAAGCTGGGAAGAAAGACGTATGAGCTTTCGAACCATTTAGGGAATGTCTTAGTAACTATATCTGACAGGAAACTGTTGAAGCAGCAGGGAAGCACATCTACAATTGATTATTTCATGGCGGATGTGGTGTCAACCAGCGATTATTCGGCCTTCGGCGCCCCAATGCCAGGACGGAACTTTAGCTCCAGCAGCTACAGGTACGGATTCAACGGAAAAGAAAATGATGGTGAGACCAGTACACAGGACTATGGCTTCCGTATTTACAACGCACGCCTAGGTCGTTTCCTCAGCGTCGACCCGCTGACAAGAAACTACCCGATGCTTACACCCTACCAGTATGCAAGCAACTCTCCTGTCTGGTGCATTGATATTGATGGATTAGAAGGAACGCCCGCAAACTTTAAGGCTCAACAAAAGCAGATGGGCAAGGACATTAAAACAGCATTGGTATTGAATAATGCATCCACCACAGAACTTGTCATTGCCGAGTATCTCAATGGTATAAATGGATTTATAGCCACTTCGTTAGATGGCGCGGTAACCTTAGTAACCGACCCTACGGCTCTCCTTAACACGAATGCCGTAACTATGGCAGAATCGATAGTAGAGTCTGCTAAAAAATTTGATGGCACAGCTTCGCGTATTGTTGAAAGCTATCATAGAACGGGAAGCCTGAGAGAATCAGCCCTTAATGGAGATATTTCCAAGATGGTGGAAATGGAAACGGGCGTGGTAGTAGCTGCTCTTTCGGTGGGTGTAGTGATAGAAGGAGTTTTCTTGCGCTCAAGTCTGCTACCAGAGGTGGTTGTTAGGCCATCAGGTATTCAACCGGGTATGACTGCTCTTGAAGTAGAGCAGGCAGCGGCGGCAATGCGTTCAAGTGGGCAAGCCCCTTCAACTGTGTCGGCAGCCGTTGCTCCCAACGGAACCACGGTAATACAACCAAGCGCTGCGCCACCGACTACTATTGCACCACAGCTTGTTAATGCTGCCAAACCCTTCGGAGGTGTTGGAGCAGAGTTTGGCGATATTACAGTTGGAGCCTGTTCAGAATTTCAAGCAGCAAACAAATTATTATTAGAAAATCCAACACTTCAATTAAACCAGATAAGAATCTCGGGAGCAATTAGGCCTCGAACAATGCAAATAGTCCCAAGATGTGAAGTCTGTTCTGGAATGTTCGGCGAAGAAATTATTCATTAGATTTGGAAAAAATATGGAATATGGGGATTAATCATCTTGATTTGGATTGGTTCTTCTGTGATAATGAAGGTAATGTGGGATTTGCGGCCTCCGGTGGGGGAAGCATTCCTTCAATTTTACTGCCCTTTGTTGATAGTCAGAAACTTGTTTCTAAGTTTTTTAGGACAGAGTTGGTACATGAAGAAAAAGTGATTTTAAATTCGACACTAGATCGCATCATAAATTTCAAATCTGATAGTGAACGGACTCTATATATTGAAGATTTTATTTTGATGAGTAGAAAGGGACTATTCTCTTTTGACATAACATTTTTTGACGGCAAAAAGAGAGACACATACCACTTGGTATCTAAACCTCTATCTCCGATTTACGTCAAAAACCTTCCTGAGGCGATTGATCAAAATATCAAACTCAAAGCCTTTTTCTCATTAAGTGAGGTGAATGAATTTACAATTGACGATTTTGAACTCAGATAATTTAAAGGGAATGAGAATAAAACAAAACTCTTGTTTCTAATCACATATTTTGGTGCGCTGCACCCACGTTGAATATACGCAAGGAAGCTTTAGAAACTATAAAGTCTAACCAAAGACAGCTTGATATTGATCCGTAAAAAGTAATCAGCGCCGCCCTGGCTTAAACAGCTAGGGCGGCGTACAAAAAGAAACACGCGCAGGCAAGTGAACAGCGCCGCCTGGAGATCATTTGCAAATTCTTCCGGGTTGGGATGGCACAGATCGATGATGAGCTTTCTTTTATCGATCTATGAGTAGTGTCTCATCCCATCACTCAACCTTTACCACCCGCAAAACCTTCACTTCTCCCATTTCATTTTTTGGAATGACCCGCAGAAAATAAACACCCGGCACCAACGAAGCACACTCCACAACCGGGTTGCTCCTTTGCACCTGATCGCGTTGTACAACGCTGCCTCTTACGTCCACCAGCTCCACCAGGAAACTCTCCGGCAATTCCCCGTTGAAAGAAAACCCGCCTCCGCTGACCGGGTTCGGGTAAATGGAAATCGCCGGCCTGGCGGTTGCTTCGTTTATCCCGACCGTAGAAATCACAGTAATGCTTTGACAGATCGTATCCGAGCCACATGGACTGGTCACAATAAGGCAAACCTGGTAAGTCCCCGATGCCGCATACGTATGCTGCGGGTTCACATAGATCGACGTATCCCCATCGCCGAAATCCCAATGATAAGAAACCCCGTTGCTCGCTGAGTCCTGGAAGTCGACCGTCAGATCATTCGCAACCATTGTAAAATTGGCAAGCGGCGGTACGCAGGAAGAGCAATCCGTCAGCATCGAAGGAAAGTTGTAATTCGTATAGGTGGCGGTTGTAACGACGTAAGTTCCTGCAAAGTTCTGCTGGAACATGCCGGTAGATAGGGGAGCAATGATCGTATCCGTCCCCCGCGGACTAAAGCCAAGAGATTGGCTGCATCCAAAATCCCCATCGTCGTGTCCACGCATAATGTAGGAGACGGCGTTCGGGAAAAAGAAGTTATAGTTATCCGCGAAGTTGAAAAAGATAACGCTGCCGTCCACCGTTTCGGATGCTTTTACGGTAGTGCGGAACGGGTAGTCCCACGAGGCAGTCATCGCAACACCGATATTCGGCGAATTCGTCCAAAACGTTTCCCCGTCGTCACTAACCCGCAGCATGAACCCGCGAAGGTTGTTCCAGTTGATACCGATCACCTGGCCGGACAAGAGAAATCCGCCGTACTGGCACCTGACGATCTGGCTGGGAAATCCATACCAGAGATTTTGTTTCATCCAGACGAGGCTTCCATTCGTCCCGTTCAGGCGCATCAGGTAAACTTCGGACAGGATCTCCCCGGTGACGGCAATATCGCCGCCCGGGTATTCTGCAAGGGAATAGGCCCGGGTATAAATGTCCACCATGTAGGTTTTGCTCCACAGCATATTGCCCGCACTGTTCAGCTTGAAGGCAAACATGAGGTCGGCGCCTGATGAGACGACGCGATTCCCGTACCCGCAAACAGCAAACCCGCCGTCGGCCGTGGCGATAAGGTCCATCGGGGGCGCGTCGAAGTTCGGCGAAACGATAGAGAATTTTCGCTGCCAGACAACATTCAGCGCAGAATCGAAACGGGTTACGCACGTAGCGCCACTCAACCCTTCATCGCCGATCATGACAAAGCCACCGTCCGCGAGCGGTAAAGCTTTCCTGCACACGCTGAAGTCGCCGACGGTCATCGACCACAATTGAGTCCCTTGCGCATCGGTCTTCGAAATAAACGTGTAAGAAATGCTGCTCGATCCGTTGTAAGAGTTACCTGCAAGAAGAAATCCGCCATCCGGCGCTTCCTTGACTGAGAATACCCGATCCAGGTAGACGTTATGATCGATCCGCTTCGACCATTGAACTTGCCCGGCGCCGTCAAACTTCGCGAGGATAAGATCGGAATTCATGTGACCCGCGGTGATCATTCCTCCGTCTGCAGTAGGCTCAATGTCGCCGGGAACAATACATCCTTCGTTCGGATCGTAAAACACGTTTACAAAAGTCAGGTCCGACGTCGGCATGTTCACGTAAAAGGTATCTGTGGCGACACACCCGATACTGTCCGTTGCAAAGAGGAAATAATTCCCCGACACGACCGGGCTGAAAGCTGTTGCAGTAGAAACTGTATCCCAAAGCTGATAGCGCCAGACATACGAAACGTAGTTCGCGGGCAATGCTGCAACCGTATCATTTGCGTACTGAACGGTAACGGTGGTATTGGTGCACGGGTAATACCGGTGAAAATCGTTCAGGTAATAAGATGCGTTTAACCCACAACCGAGATAAATAGAATCCCCGATGCTGAAGCTGCATCCATCGGCCCTGACGATCCCATTATCCGATACCAGCGTCCATGCATCGCCGGCGAGATCATATGCCCAGAAATTAATCGAATTCGTTGCACCGATATCAATGTACGCTTTGCCGTTTGTGCAAACTGCGCCACACGCGCCGGCCCCTCCTGCAGGCGCATTGATCTTTTGTTGCCAGGTGTCATTCGCAGCATCGTAAGCCCAGTTTTCATAGATGAAACCGGACGTGTTGATTCCCATCATCATGTAGCCTGTACTATTCGTGCTCAGGCCGGTAGGGTAATACCGGGCGCCGCCGGGGAAGTTATTTTGCTGAATCCATTGATCCAGGGCAGGATCATATTCCCATACTTGGGTTGTATATTGGTAATTGCTGAGTTGCCCGCATGCTATGTATCCCTTGCCGTTCAGCGAGAAGGAAGCACCCCGGCAACGGGCCATGGCCGGGAACGAATCGCGTTGCGCCCATGAGTCCAGGATAGGATCGTATTCCCAGAAATCAAGAAAGAAAGTCGTGTTGTCCGTGCCGAGGCCGACATAAATTTTTCCGTTCAGCGCAAAATGGACCACGTCCTCGCGCGGCGCTCCCGGGAAACTGGCTTTTGCCGTCCATGAATTTGCTGCCGGGTCGAACATCCACAGATCGTTCCTATAGCCCGAACCCGAATGTCCCATGCCGATATAGCCCATGCCGTTTACCGATTCAGCGAAAGCCGCCTTGCGGGTGACGGGGGGGACGGAAGCTTTCGGTGTCCAAAGACCCTGGCCACAAAGGTTGGAGCACAGAAAGACGAAAAGAGTAACCTGGAGAGTGAGTTTCATGGCGGAGCTGTGTATTATCAAATTTATGCAAAAATGCGGGGCTGGTGTAGAGCTGCGAATCCATGGGCATGAGCCACCTATGTTTTATTTGGGGGCGTATGCCAGAGGTTGAAAATTTCCTTTTTAAGAGTGTAGTAATAGATGATCACGAACTTTGAAGAAACAGCGTCTAGCCTGTTATTCCATTCTTCGAGTTCAGAGAGAGTAAGAGTCGCACGATATTCCTCAGATTCATGCACACCATTTGGAGGCAATAAGTTCTGGTACGCCTCGCCAAGTACCGTAATAAATTCACTGTCCTCAGATGTTAATGAACTATAATCACCCTCACGAGCTTTGTAGTCATCAATATGTACTGAAAAGTAATCGAGAATTACTGAATAAGCTTGCTGAGCAGCGTGTTGGGCCCGAGTAACGAATTCATCGAGTATAGATTTTCCCAACTCGTCGAAATCGTAATCCGGAAGTTTTTTTATGGAAGCAACCTGAGCAATGTGAATTGAAAAAGCAGAGCATTTCTCCATAAAGTTATTAAGCGTCTTTATGCCTGGTAGGTGATCCTCATATACATCGATTTTGTGTTCTGTAAAGAATGAAATGTCTATCGGACTTTGTATATACTGGTGTGATTTTAATCCGTCGAAGGCTTCAACCCTAAATGTGTTTAACGAAAGATGAAAACCATTCCTGGTTACCGCCTTTCCATATACTGCTGGAACTAAAATAAATTGAGGGTAGTTTATTTCCAGCATAAAGCTCTTTTGACTACGGTAAGTGGCGTGATTTACTCCCAGGTAAATTGCAGTGCATGTAGACTGAACTGCTGTTAGTATTCCCAGTGGATCGTTGACATCTATAAGAATATAGGTCGATCGAGAATGCTGCGTTTTAATGATCTTATACTCATAACCGTTGTTCTTCGGAGGCTGTTTTAAGGCATGTTATCATGCGTTTGTCAAAATCGTCAAGGACACGTTTCGAGTCAGATTTAAGTTTCTTTCGTAAGTTGCCGCCAGGCGATTGGATATCAGCCGTGAAATACCTCCAAATATTGATGTAGGTATTTAAACTTTCAGTTTCGTTAGTCTCTATTTTGCGCAACGTAAAACTTTCAGTGAACTTACTAAAGTGTGAATTATATTGTGACTGAAACTCATCGAGCTTTTTGTACGCATTTTGAGCATTGTGTAGGGCAAGCCATTCTTTCTGTTCATTTCGTTCTTTTCCTGCAATGGCTACCAAGGAATAAATTGTTAATCCCTGTAAAGCGTTGTTTTACAGGGTTTTCTTTTTGCATCAAGTACCTTGAAATTTCAATAGGGGGCGCAATAGGGGGCGCTTTCATTATTTCCCATCAGATGAACAGCCGGAAATACCTTACACCAGAGATCAAAAAAGAAGAAATGCAAAAGCTTAATGATCTTTTGGCATTGGAGTACAATGAGAAGGATGAAATGTTTGAAAGACATGGAATGATTGAACAGCCAATCAAAGAAATAATCCGTGAGATTAATACAAACCCCAACATTCTCTCATATTCCTCAACCAAAATGAAAGGAGTGGATGGAAATACTAGCTACCTCTATATTTTTTATTCCGAGAATGTTGAGCAGCGAATCAAACGGAACTTAATCCCATCCTTTGAAGCGAAATTCAATATTGAAGATACTCCCGGGCTACTTGGATGCAAAGGAGGCCAATTCACTAGCACGATCGATAATGATCTTGCACCTGATAAAAATCTGAGAGGTCGGGCTTATTTCTCGCTGAGATTAAAATCGGAGAACCCTGATCTTCACGAGCAATTTTGGGAAGAAATTCGCGTAAAGTTAACCATGTTGAAAGCATAGCTAAGAGTTAAACAGCCTCTCAGGGCTGGATTTTTTTTCATACCGGCAATGAAATAAATAAAAAAACAGTAACCGATTCCTCTACCGGTTTCATGGATTTGCCCCCGAAGATGGGAGATTATCCTTCATCTCAGTTCGCAAAAGCAACGGTAGTTGCTACGCACTCTCCCGCATCGCTTCACGTGAAGTCTCCGTTTTCATCACTTCACGGATGGATTTGCGTTCAAGATGGCTGATCGCCCAGTAACGCACTTCCTCCAGCCCGAGTGTATTAGCGAATTTCTGGTCCGCCTGCCTGTCGCGCTCCAGCTGTTGCAGGAAGTTTTCGAATAACCGGAAACGTTCTGCTTTGCCGGCTGCGATCAGCTTGCTGATCAAACGTGTCGCCTTCGATTCGAACAGGTTCCACGAATTCTGTTTCCGCAGGCACCGTTCTACATTGATCGGTTCATACTCGAGCAGGTCGTGCTTCCCGGTTTCGTACCAGAGCAGGAGGCGAAACACCCGCGCGAAAACCTGTATGTCGATCCGGTGCTGCGTTTTACCGGCATTGACAATTTTCATCAGCCATTCGAGCGCAGATCTCCATTCGCCGTTGATGAAATAGGCGACGGCAAGGTTGTGGTAAAATTCGAGCTCACGGGCTTTGTTGATCTTGTGGCGGAACCGCGTGAGGCCTTCGGTTATTTCACCGGCAAACCGGTCGAGCCGGTCATAGCCGTCGGTGTTCATCAGGTAGAGCAATTCCATCAGCCGGAGGTTCTGGAACTGGGCAGCTTCTTCTTCGGCATTTTTGCACGGAACGGTTCGCATCCGCCCGAGCATCACCGGGAACACGTCGAAACGTTCGAGGCGGTGACAAACCACGAGATAGTTGGAGACGATCCTTTTGTAAAGAATGCGTTCTTCTTTTGCGCGGTCGGGCCGTGTATCCCACAATGCGATCAGCTCTTCGTAGACGGAGGCGCTTTGTGCGTATTCCCCGCAGCAGTGATGATACAGCGCACGCGCATAGAGCCCGTAAAACAGCGGATCGAAGCGCCCCGAGATTTTTGCAGCTTCCGCCAGTTCATCCAGCTGTTCGTTATAGCTGTCCCGCTCGTGCGCCGGAATATGATAACGCGTGCGAAGCATGAGCAGGATGCGTTGCTGCAGCGCGATGAGCGGGTAGTCCAGGTTGATGGACCGGATCACCGTCGCTGTTTCTTCGTGCAGCGCACTCATCACCTCCAACGGGTTCTTCTCCGCGTGCTCCATGTTCAGCTGCGTTTCCAGCTGGATCACGTCGAGCAGGATCGTATGACGTCCGAAACGCGTTGCAAGGTCGCGGGCGCGTTTAAGCATCTTTGCACTTTGCCGGTAGAGGCGTTTTTCGAGTAAGAAGCTGCTGTTGATGAGTAGTTCCCTGAGCTGCGTGTCGATGTTCCTGCACTCGTGAAATGAGCGCATTGCCTTCAGGATGAAATTGAACAGGTAATTTCTTTCCGACGGCGAGCTTTCGATGCGATCCTGCCGGGAGAGCGATCCGAACAGGCGCAGGTAATTGTTTTCTTCGCCCGGTAAATGTTTGCGGGCAAAGAGGCGAACGTATCTTTTTTCAGCGGGAAGCAGCGCGCTGAAGAGTTCGGTGAGGTCGTCTGTTGATTTTGTCATGGAAGATGCGGGTTGGGAAAACGATTTTTACAAAGAAGCCATCATCTGAGCGTGATTTCAAATGAACCTGGTTGCATTATTCGCGTGTCAGGCAGACGTGGTTTTCGAGATAAGTCTCTCGCCTCCATCTCCTTAACGCCCCTCCTTCAGCAACTCCCGCATGCTTTTCCCGCTCAGCTTGCTTTTCGCCCAGTACGAAAGTTCCGAGGAGCCGGGGAGGGCGGCGGATGTTTTTCCTTCCACGGCTTCGGCGAGTTTCAGGCTGAATTTTTCGATCAGCATTTTCTCCTCTGCCGTGTTCGCGTGCGGCAATTTCGAGAAGAGCTTTACCACTGTGGATTCATACGCGAACCAGGCTTTGCGTTTGCGGAGAAAACGTTCCACGTTGACAAGCTCGTACTCGAGCAGGTCGTGCTTGCCGAGTTCGTACCAGAGCACGAGGCGGAGCATGCGGGCGGTGTGCTGCAGGTCCTGGCGGTGCTCGGTTTTTTCCTGCGCGATGATGCGCTCGATCCAGGCGAGGGATTGTTTCCAGTCGTGGAGGAGGAAGTAGGCCATGGAGATGTTGTGGTAGAAGGCGAGTTCGCGGGCTTTGTTGACTTTGGTTTTGTATTTCACAAATCCTTTTTCGATCTCTTTCACCAGTGCGTCGATACGCTCGTATCCATCGGTATTCATCAGGATGAGCAATTTCATGTAGGCAGTGTTTTGAAACAACTCCGCTTCTTCTTCTGCCGATCGTGTCGGAAGCTTTTCCATTCGCTTCAGCACGGGTTCGAGCGCATTGAAATCGCCGGCGGAGAATAAGGCGGTGCTGTAGTTGGAAAGCAGCTTGGTATACGGTAATGGATCGGACTTCGCGCGATCTGTATCGGCGTCCCAGGCATCCAGCAGTTCTTTATAAAGCAGTGCTGCTTCGTGAGAGCGATTGTAGCACATATGCCGGTTGGCCTCGGCATACAGACGATGGTGCAGGAAACTTAATCGTTCGGGGGCATGCACTTGCGGCAGGCTGGCGAACAGTGCGTCAAGCTCCTGTTTCAACTCTTCGGATCGCAGCTGGAAACGGGACCGCAGGAAAAGGAATGAACGCTCCCGGATCTGTTTCATGCGCATGTCGGCCGCCAATCCTTCCAGGCATTGGTTGAGCTGATCGTGCAGCTCGAGTGTGGCCCGGTTGAAATCGGCATGGCTTCTCTCGATTGCAATCGAAGATTTCATGGATAAGAGATCGGCCATTACTGCCAGCCGGTCGTACCTGCGGGCGCTGTCGATCGCACGGTCGAGCTCTTTTACGGCCTGGTCGTACAGTCGTCGTTCATAAAGGAAATAAGCGTTCATCAGCCATTCCCGCAGCTGGTAATCGACGTTGCTGCTTTCGTGGTAATTGCGCATGCAGCGCAGCACGCTTTTCCATGCCTGGTGCTTCAGACTGGAAAGCGCGGAAGCGCTAATGTCGAGCTGGCGTGCAAGCCAGGTGTCATTTGCCGCTTCTTTTTTCTCGGCCAGCCCGATCAGTCGGAGTGCGTTGCTCTGGGTTTTCTCTTTTCCGAGGTATAAGGACAAGTAACGTCGTTCATTCGGGGTAAGCACCTGGAGCAGCTGGTGCAATTGGTCGGTCGATTCCATACAGGTAAATAC
>CBIHOC010000024.1:0-91209 GCA_966211705.1 uncultured Chryseobacterium sp. | reverse complement strand
AGCTTTAATGAATGGGACAACAATCTATAAACAGGTCGCTCCTACGGAGCTTTAAAATTCCGCTTGACGGAACAAAGAGTTCCGCAGGAGCGTCCTGGAACGAAGAGCTCCGTAGGAGCGACCTGTTTATAGAAAATAAGGAAATCGGATCCGATGAAAGCCCCGTAGGGGCGACCTGTTTTGCGTAATAAGACCAAATTCCCTATTTGCGGGAATCACACATCATTCCAGCCATTCGAACAGGTAGCGCTCGTCATATTCCACCGCATATTCTTTCAGCATTACCAGGTATTCTTCCTTAAACGTCTTCTTCCGATGATGTTCAGCCTGGTTGTTGACATATTTCACTACACGGTCAACCTGGGAATGCGAATGTGAAAATCCGCCGAATCCCTCCTGCCAATTGAATTTCCCAACGATCCAATTATTATCATTAATGAATTTCGAAGAACCCGCTTTGATGTCGCGTACCAGTTCGGAAATATTCATTGTTGGCTTGAACCCGATGAAAATGTGCGTGTGATCGGGATTACAATAAACCGCCAGCATTTTCTGTCCGCGGTTGCTGACGATTCCTGTAATGTATTTCTGCAGCTCTTCCCGGTAAATTTCGTGGACGAGGTTCTGCCGGCCTTTGACCGCGAATACAACATGAATATAGATCTGGGTATAAGTATTCGGCATAGCAGGTCGAATTATCCTGTAGTAATCTCCTCCCGCTCCATCGCATCCCGGAAACAATCGCGGCACAACGGTTCATAGGAATCCATCTCCCCCAATTGCACCAAATCCTTCCCGCCCGTGATCCGGTGGGAATGGTTGGCAAGGTTTCCGCAGCGCATGCAGATGGCGTGGACTTTCGTGACGTATTCTGCCGTGGCCATCAGCGCGGGGATGGGGCCGAACGGGTTGCCTTTGAAGTCCATGTCGAGACCGGCGACGATGACGCGGATGCCGTTGTCGGCCAGTTGGTTGCACACCTGCACGAGGCCCATGTCGAAAAACTGGGCTTCGTCGACACCGACAACATCGACGTCGGCGGCGAGCAGCATGATGTTGGAGGAGCTGGGAACGGGCGTGGAATGGATCTCGGTGGAATCGTGCGACACGACGTTGATCTCGTGATAGCGGGTGTCGACGGCGGGCTTGAAGATCTCGACCTTCAGCTTTGCGATGCGGGCGCGGCGGAGACGGCGGATGAGCTCTTCGGTTTTCCCGGAGAACATGGAGCCGCAGACGACTTCGATGCAGCCGCGCCGTTTATGGGGATGAAGCGTGTTTTCGAGGAACATAGCCGGCCTGGTCGGGGCTGTCAGCCTGAAAAAATGTACCTTTGACAGGCTGCTGCAGCATTCCTGCAAAGCTAACCAAAAAGCTGTTTTACCGCGTGTATGGGCGTCCATAACGACAACAAAAATGCTGCCCGCGCAGCGATCTCCGGGCTGATCGATTCCCTCAAAGCGGAATCGGACAGGATCGGCTCGTCGAATCCCATTCCACCGCACACGCTGAAGCAGATGATCCACGACATCGCGAAGCTGCACGAGCAGGCGGTGATCTATTCGTACCTCGAACGCCTTCCCGCTGACGTTAGACAGGAGACTGTGGTTGAAAAAGTCGTTGCTCCGGAGGCAAAAGCGCCGGAACCTGTTGCGGAGAAAGTTGTTGTCCCGGAAGTGAAGCAACCGGAAGTGATCGTCGAAAAAGTCGTCGTGCCGCAAGTGAAGCCCGAACCGGTTGTTGTTCCGGAAGTGAAAGCGCCGGAGCCAATGGTGGAAAAAATTATTCCGCCGGAAGTGAAAAAGCCCGAGCCGGTGGTGGAAAAAATCGTTCCGCCGGAAATGAAGCAGCCGGAACCTGTAAAAAACATTCCGCCGGTTTCACCCGGCAAACAACGTCCCGATATCAAATCACTGATCGGCCTCAACGAAAAGCTCATGTTCCAGCGCTACCTGTTCGCGGGCGACGGCGCGGCATACGAGGAAGCGCTGAAGCAGATCAACGCCTCCGCTTCGGCGGAAGAGGCCGACACTTTTATTTCCGTCATCAGCGGAACGTATAAGTGGAACGCCGACAGCGAACCCGTACAGGCATTCCTTTCCATCGTTAAGCGGCGTTTCGCATAAGCCATGTCCACCCGACAGATCGCATCGTTTCTTTTTCTCACGCTGGCACTTTCTGCGCGCGCGCAGGACCGTGAGTACGCACGCAAGATCATCGACACGCTCGCTTCGCCTTCCATGCACGGCCGCGGCTACGTGGCGAACGGCGACAAGATCGCGGCGAAATACATCGCCGACCAGTTCAAATCGTACGGGCTCATTTCGTTCAACATCAAAGGAAACTACCTGCAGCCGTTCACCTTCCCGGTGAATACGTTCCCGGGAAAAGTGGAAATGACATTTATATGGAGCGACGGAAAAAAGGAAACGTGCCGGCCGGGCGAACATTTTATCGTGCGCAGCGAATCGCCGAGCGTGAAAGGAAAATTCCCGGTCGTTCACCTGGATTCTTCGGTCGTGTATGACGACACGAAGCTGGCTGCGTTCCAAAAAATGAACCTGAAAAAATCGTTCGTGCTCGTCGATACGAATGGTGTGCGCAACCGCAAGCAGCTGACCTATCTCACCAACTTCGCGAAGTACCCGGTCGGGGTGAGAGGAATTCTCGTTCCCGCAAAACACACGCCCATCGAAGGTTCCGACCATTGCGCGAAATTGTCGCCGTGGGATTTTTCGATGAAACAATCCACTGTCCCGGTGATCGAGATCGACTACGATTACCGCACCGTGAACGAGATCGACCTTTGCGTGGGCGCGAAATTCTACAAAGAATACGCTTCGCAGAACGTGCTCGGTTACGTGAAAGGAAGCACGCACCCGGATTCGTTCATCGTGTTCACCGCGCATTACGATCACCTCGGGCAGATGGGAAAGGAAGTGTATTTCCCCGGCGCAAACGACAATGCCAGCGGGATCGCCATGCTGCTGAGCCTGGCGCGTTATTATTCCCAGCCGGAACACAAACCGAAATGCTCCATCGCATTCATGGCTTTCGGTGCGGAGGAAGTCGGGCTGATCGGATCCATGTATTACGCGAAGCACCCGCAGTTCCCGGTGAAGTCGATCCGCTTCCTGGTGAACATGGATATTCTCGGCACCGGCGATGAAGGCATCACGGTCGTCAATGCGACGCTGTTCGACCGGGAATTCAAAGAGCTGCAGCGCCTCAACGCGCAGGGCAGCTATCTCCCGCTCGTCAAGCCCCGCGGGAAAGCCGCCATCAGCGATCACCATTTCTTCACCGAGGCCGGCGTGCCCTGTTTTTACATTTACACGCTCGGCGGAATCAAAGCCTACCACGACACGTGCGACCGGCGCGAAACGTTACCGCTGACGGAGTTCGAAGATCTTTTCCTGCTGCTCCGGGATTTTACCGACTGGATCGATAACCGGTGAGAGCTCTTAAATGAAAGAAATATATCTTTCTTCAAAGGCGACAAAAGTCGTGCGAATTTTCCACCTCTTCGGCATACCTCTTTTCATGCTATTTATGATTGCAAGCCTATACATTGGCAAGAATAAGGCCCCAATCGGAGTCGGTGTTGTGTGCGTTTTATTTTTTATCGGCATCCTCTTCTGGGCGAAGGCGAAGGGAGCATACAGGATCTGCGAGGTAATCGTCAGGGGAGATTCTGTTTTCATTAAAGGATCAAAGAACGAAAGAATTGTCCCGAAGAGCGATGTATTGGCTGCTTCCCATGGAATGAGCGCTTTTTATACGCTTCATCTCAAGAGCGGCGAACAGTTTACTTTTATCTCAACAGTTGAACCTTTCAACATCGGCTCAAAAGATATTTTGATCCAAAAGGTTTTAGTGGAAAAATAAACCATTCATGTCCCGACTTTACATCGTTCCAACCCCGATCGGCAACCTCGAAGACATTACGCTTCGCGCGATCCGCATTTTGAAAGAAGCGGACCTCGTCCTCGCCGAAGACACGCGGGTGACGGCCAAGCTGCTCCAGCATTACGACATTCGCAAGCCCGTTCATGCGCATCACCAGCACAACGAGCACAAGACGGTGGCGTTCATCGCGGAGAAGATCGCGGCGGGAGAAAAAATCGCGCTGGTGAGCGATGCGGGAACGCCCGGAATTTCCGATCCCGGTTTTTTGCTCGTGCGGGAATGCCTGCGCGCGGGACTGGAAGTGGAATGTTTGCCGGGACCGACGGCGTTTGTTCCCGCGCTGGTGCAATCGGGATTGCCGTGCGACACGTTCGTCTTCGCCGGTTTTCTTCCCCAGAAAAAAGGAAGGCACACGAAGCTGAAGGAGCTTGCGGAAGAAACGCGCACGATGGTGCTTTATGAATCGCCGTATCGTCTCGTGAAAGCGCTCGAAGAATTCAAAGAATATTTCGGGGCGGAGCGGAAAGTTTGCGTCTCGCGCGAGCTGACGAAAATGTTCGAAGAAAATTTCCGCGGAACGGTGGAAGAAGCGATCGCGCATTTTTCGGCAAAAACGGTGAAGGGCGAAATTGTGATCGTGGTGGAAGGGAAAATATAAATTCTTCCCGCTTCTCCTTCCGTTGCCGCGGCGGACTCCCTTCTCCTTCGTATCTTTCACCTGCTCAAGCGCATTTATGCAGCACATCTCCATCAAAACAGGAGCGCCTCCCGGAACGTTGATGTATCTCGGACGCGATACGCAGGACCAGGTCCGCGTGACGCTGATCGAATACAACGAGACCGAATTCATCGAAAAAGAATTCACAACCATCGACGAGTGTATTCCGCATGTGCAGCCCAACTTCGTGAAGTGGATCAACGTCGACGGCGTGCACAACACCGAGATGATCGAGTCGGTGGGCAAGATGTTCAACATTCACCCGCTGACGCTCGAAGACATCGTCAACACGAACCAGCGCCCGAAATTCGAAGACTTCGGGAATTACGTCGTGACGATCATGAAAATGATCTTCGAAGACGCGCGCCTGAAAAAAGAGAGCGACGACGCGATGGTTTCCGAGCAGCTTACGATCATTCTCCTCGACGACCATACGGTGCTGTCGTTCCAGGAAGCGGACGGCGGCGACGTGTTCGACATTATCCGCACTCGCCTTCGCCTCGGCAAAGGACGCGTCCGCAAAACAGGCGCCGACTATCTCGCCTACTGCCTGATCGACGCGGTGATCGACTCGTATTTCGACGTGCTGGAAAAGATCGGCGATGAAGTGGAAACGCTCGAGGACACGCTCATCGACGACCCGAAGCCGGAAACGCTTCACCACCTCCACCAGATCAAGCGCCAGATGGTGTATATCCGCAAAGCCGTATGGCCGATGCGCGACCTGATCAACAACTTCGAGCGCAGCGAATCGCTCCTGATCTCGGAAAGCACCAGTATTTACCTCCGCGACGCGCACGACCATACGATCCGCGTGATCGACACCGTGGAGACGTACCGCGACCTGTTGTCCGGCATGATGGACTTATACATGTCCGGCGTGAGCAACCGGATGAACGAGGTGATGAAAACGCTCACCATCATCACGACGATCTTTGTTCCGCTCACATTCATCGTCGGCGTTTACGGGATGAACTTCGCCTCGACGGATCCCGGCACGGGAGAAAAGATGCCGATGAACATGCCCGAGCTGCATTCGCCTTACGGATATGTCGGCGTGTGGGCGGTAATGATCACGATCGTCGTGGTGCTGCTCATCTTCTTCCGGAAGAAAAAATGGCTGTAAGGCTACAACTCTATAACATGAAACACGTTGCTCTTCTTTTTATCGCCGCCTGCCTCCTGTCTTCCTGCAGCGAAAAGGCGAAGCCGGTCAACAACGATTCCCTGGCTGAAGATTCCGCGCTCAAGACGCCCCCCGGCATGATCCCGAAAACCGAGCGCAGTCCCGACACGCTGCACATGGTGGCGCTTCCCCCGGTGTTCGAGGGCGACCTTGTTTTCCAGAACCTCGGCGACGAGCAGTTGATGGCATTCGGCGAGGCGACGAAATCCAAATACAACAACATCGGCATGATCTTCATGCACCCGCGCACCAAAGTGTACATGGTGGTCGACGCGCGCGACAGCGTGCACACCACGCCGCTCACGGAATGGGTGTCGGCCGGCAAAGACCAGAAGGTCGCGCTGCTCCGCCTGAAAAATTCCAACCTGCTGCTCGGCGCGAAAAAAACGAAAGCCCTGCTCGACGCCGCCAAGCCGATGAAACGCAAGCCTTACGATCCGTATTACAGCTGGAGCGATGAGGCCATGTACCCGAGCGAGTTCATCTGGAAAATTTACAACCGCGGCCCGAAGCTCGACCTCTGCGAACCCGGCAAGCTCGGCGACCTCGATCTCAGCGGTTCGCTTACTGCAGCGCGGATGAAAAGCAAGTACGGCGACAAGATTCCGAAGGATGAGAAAGTCGTGACGCCGGATGATATTTATAAGTCGCCGAAGCTGGAGATTGTTTTTGAGAAGTGATTATCGATGCTTGGTGATGCGCATGGAAGCACCGGGCCGTCCAGAAGATTGTCTCTTTTTGACATGTTATTGAAAAATGCATAATTTCCCAATTGCGGGTAAAAGCCATTCAGCAGCGTCTGTTTTGCCAATCCGGGGAGATAGGCGAATAAGATTGGCGGCTATAAATGAGTTAGCAGTAATGGCAGGACAACCGGCAACGAGCAAAAAAACATGACACTACATGAAGCAATAGAAAAACTTTTACGACAAATTGGACAACCAATGACGACCCAGCAAATTGCTGACGAGTTGAATAAAAATGGTTGGTATCAAAAAAAGGACGG
Organism: uncultured Chryseobacterium sp.; assembly: GCA_966211705.1. Lineage (GTDB taxonomy): Bacteria > Bacteroidota > Bacteroidia > Palsa-965 > Palsa-965. The sequence goes on along the minus strand of CBIHOC010000024.1, from coordinate 84,390 downwards.
CTCGACAATTCAGGCATTTCAAATTCACGGCAGGACAAGAAACTATGCAACTATTTTTGACCGTGATGGCTCTACAGTTTCTCTAATCGGACAATCAATTTCTAAAGTAAAAGAACCGACAACAGAAAGGTCGAGGACAATTAAGCAAGAAATAAAAAGAAGTTCGACACATACTAAAACCTCATTCGACCCTATTTCAAATACTAACACAACCATTTTGATTTTAGGAACAATGCCAGGAGACAAATCACTTGAACTAGGCGAGTATTACGGACATTCAAGAAACAGATTTTGGAAAATCATTTCGACAATTACAAACAATGATTTACCACTGTCTTACTCCGACAAAAAAGCACTTTTATTAAAATCACAAATTGGAATTTGGGACGTAGCTCATAAAGTAAATAGAAAAGGCAGCCTTGACAGCGCAATCGAAGACGAAAAACCAAACGACCTGGACAACTTTTTCGCCAGGCACAAGAATCTAAAAGTTATCGGTTTCAACGGGACAAAATCGCAAGCACTTTTCGACAAGTATTTTGACAGAAAAAGCGACTTAAAATATATCTCTTTACCAAGCACAAGTCCTGCAAACACAGGCATTGACTTTTACAGCATTTGCAAACTATGGCGACAACTATTGATCAAATAATTGACGGACGACCAAGAACCACTACTGCTAAAACGGGTTTTGCGTCAGTCGGGCTAACGTGCAAACCCGGAGCTTTGTGCTTCTATTCAAGGTCAGTGCATATTGACAGTTTTGTGCTCAGAAACCCGCCCGAAGGCAAAGCCCGAAACTGTTAGCGGTAATAATATGACAACACAACCGAAACATAACATAACGACAGAAAGAGTGACCGACTAAGAATGGCATTGCAACGGGCACTTGACTAATTACACCGAATTTGAGGTAATTGAAAAAGAGTCCGGGGTAAAAAGATTTTAAAGACACCACGCCACCAAACCAATGCAAGCCTTTTTCCTCACCCGCTACGGCCCTTCATCAACAGCTTTCGAACGCCGCAACCTCTCACTCCCCGCATTAAAACCCGGCCAGGTGCGCATCGCCGCCGAAGCCTTCGGCCTGAACTTCGCCGACGTGATGGCACGGAAAGGATTGTACCGCGAAGCGCCGCCCTTGCCCGCCGTGCTCGGTTACGAAGTGGTGGGACGCGTGGACGCAACAGGCGAAGGCGTGACGAATGTGAAAACCGGGCAGCGCGTAGTTGCGTTTACACGCTTCGGTGGCTACGCGACGCACGCGGTGAGCGATGCCCGCGCGGTGGCGGCGGTCCCGGAAACGATGGACGTATGCACGGCAGCGGCGCTGGCTACGCAAGGTTGCACGGCATGGTACGCGGCGGAAGAAACATTTCCCGTGCGCACAGGCGATCATGTGCTCGTGCAGGCGGCCGCGGGAGGCGTGGGCTCGCTGCTGGTCCAGCTGATGAAGCGGAAAGGCGCGATCGTTTACGGCACGATCGGCTCGGATGAAAAGGCGGAGCTGCTGCGTGAGCTCGGCGTGGACCAAATTATTAATTATCGTAAAGTCGACGTGGTGCAGGCCGTGCGGCAGTTGCGCGGCGGGAAAGGGCTCGACGTGATCTACGATAATGTCGGCGGAAAAATGTTTAAGCGCCTTGCGGGATTGCTCGAACCCGGCGGGCGCATCGCGGGGTACGGCGCGGCGGAACGGCTGGAGCGCAAAGGCCCGTTTGCGACGGCGCGGCTGGCGCTCGGCTTCGGATTTTTCAGCCCGGTGACGTTGCTCGTGCCGTCGAAGACCATTGCCGGCATCAACATGCTGCGCGTGGCGGACCACAAGCCGGACGTGCTGCGCGCTTGCCTGGAGCGTGTCGTGGCGCTGGGCGTTTCGGGGGAGATCAGGCCGGTGTGCGGGGGAATTTTTCCGGCCGGGGAACTGGCGGCTGCGCATGAGCTGCTGGAAAGCCGCAAGTCGACGGGGAAAATCGTGGTGAAGTGGTGACACGTAGAAAACGAGCACGATTTTTGCTGTAAATTGCACCGGCAAAACAACCCGATAACCAACCTTTCCATGAAAAAGTTTTTCCTCCTCTTTTCCGTTGCTGCAGTTACAGCGGTCGGCGCACAATCTTTCGCAGGCGACCTTGCGCAAAACGGGCAGCCTTCCGGCACCAATCTTTCAGGCCTCTTCGCTTCCGCGCCCGCAGCCGAAGACACGAACAAGATCGACGCAAACGGTTACCGCCAGGGATTCTGGATCGAACGCACCGGCGCGCAGGACTGGCAGGGCTATTATGTGAACGGCCAGCGCAACGGCACGTGGATCGCCTACCCGGTGGGCACGTCGATGATCTCGTTCCTGGAAAGCTATAACAACGGGAAAAAAGAAGGAATTTCCCTCGCCGTGGACCGCGCCGGCTACATCACGCGCCAGGAATATTACCGCAACGATTCCCTGCATGGCATCCGCCGCACCTATTTCACCGGCGGCCGCCTGAAGTCGGAGGAAGTTTACAACAACGGCAAGCTGAACGGTCCGCGCAAAACTTTCAGCAGCAACAGCAAGCTGCAGGAGGAAGGATTTTTCGTCAACGGCATGCGCGACGGCGTGAACCGCTGGTATTACACCGACGGCAAGCTGAATACGGAATCCACCTACAAGAACGGCAACCTCGAAGGAAAGATGGTAACCTATTACCAGAACGGCAACAAAGCCAGCGAGGTGCTCTACCGCAACAACGAGATGGAAGGCGAATACGTGGAGTTCTACGACAGCGGCAAATTGAAGATGAAAGGCAATTACGTCAGGAGCCTCGAGCAGGGCACCTGGACCACGTATTATGAAAGCGGGAAAGTATTTGAATCGGGGAAATACGTGAACGGCAAGCGCGAAGGTTCCTGGACGCAAACTTCGGAAGACGGCAAAACCTCCGCGAAGCTGAAATACAAAGCCGGCGCAGTCACCTCGGGCACGCCCATGGAGTTGAAGCAGGCGCCCAAGTCTGCCACGCCGCAAGCTCCCCACGAGCACAAACCGGGAGATCCGCCGCATAAGCACTAAGCCTTGAAACGCCGGTCACGTACAGACCGGCGTTTTTGCAATACGCGGCAGGCAACGCTTTTCGTCCCCGGAAAACTTCAGCTTAACCAGTATCTTTGTACCCATGAAAATGTTAGGAAACATGGTCCTCGCGCTGGTTGCGATCGGGCTGCTGGTGGGCGGATACCTGGCTTTCGGGGATGGACAGCAGGTGCGGGAATTGCCCTACTTCGAGCCGATCGAAACCGGGTCGAAAGGAAAAACGGATTCGCTGGGGCGTCATCTCGTGTCGGATTTTTCACTGGTCGACCAAACAGGAAAAACGGTAACGCGCGCCGACTTTGAAAACTCGGTGACGGTTGTGGATTTTTTCTTCACGCGCTGCGAAGGAATTTGCCCGCGCATGACGGCACAGATGAACCGCGTGTATGAGAAATACAAAGGCAATCCCGAAGTGAAGCTCCTTTCGCACACCGTGAATCCCGAGAACGATTCCGCCGAAGTGCTTGCCGGCTACGCGAAACGTTACAACGCCGACGCAGCTCAATGGCATTTCGTCACCGGCGACAAACCGCAGCTCTACAACCTTGCGCGCAAATCCTACCTCATCTCCGACACGGACGGCGACGGCGGAAAAGAAGATTTCGTGCACTCCCAGAATTTCGCGCTCATCGACAAAACAGGCCACATCCGCGGCATCTACAACGGGATCGATTCGGCAGACGTGAACCGGTTGCTCGTGGAGGTGGATGTGTTGCTGGGAGAGAAAAAATGATGTGCCGATGTGCCGAAATGCCAATGTGCTGATGAAGGTATGAGGTATTAGGTCTTAGGTGTTAGGATTAGGGAGTGTTTCTCCTAAGTCCTAACACCTAACACCTTTTGCGGGAAGCCTGTGCGCATCGGCATTTCGGCACATCGGCATTTCGGCACATTAATCCGCCGGGCACTTCTTGCAGCGTTTATCTTTCTTCCACTTTTTGCAGCAGTCTTTTTTCTTCTTCAGCTCGATGCCGGGGAAGGTTTGAAAAATGCAGCTGAAACATGCCGGGAGGCTTGAATTTTCCGGGGAAATTTTCGTGGGCATCATGGACATAAAGGTCAGCCGGAACCGGCGGGGATTCAATACCGCGAATCAGGTATTCCGGCGGCGGGGCAACCGCAAGGTGAGATGCGCGTCTATCTAGCGGACAAACACATTATCTATGAAAACACTGATATTCAGCCTGGTGCTGGCCTGCGGCGCATTGCATGCATCCGGGCAGGAAAATTCAACTCCGTCTGCGTGGTCGGCGGGCCTCATTGTGCTCAATGAAAATGACAATGCCGGGCGCTTTTCGCCGAATGTTCTCCCGGGAATGATCGTGCGCCGCGACTTCCGGAACTTCACGCTCCGTGCGGCGGGCGAGCTGACGCGCAATTCCGTTTCCACATTCAAAAGCAGCGAAACATTTGAAAAAGGGTTTACCCGCGAGCTGGTGGTGCGCGCGGGAATTGAAAAGGGCGTGACGTTCAGAAAACATTTTCGCCCGTATGCCGCGCTGGACATTGCCGGATCGTTTTACAGCAGCAACAGCCGCTGCCTCATCACGCATCTCGGCATTAACCAGGAGCACACGCTCACGCGCGAAAGCTTTGGCTTCATACCCGCGCTTGGCATTGAATTCCTGCTGACGAAACATCTTTCGTTTTCGGTCGAAACACGGATGCGGGTCATGCGCGAACATGCGGTGGAGCGAACAATTTATTACACCGGCAACATCGATACGCGTCCGGTTGAAAGCAAAACATTCGCCACCCGTTTCAACCGGCTCGGCGCGCTCACACTCCATGTACGATTCTGAACCGGCCAGTTAAACGGCATTCGCAACCTCCTGTCAACCGGGACCTTCCACCGCCGGCAACCGGGAACGGCATGCACGTCTTTGTGAAAAGACGCTTATCGCTGTACACTTACTTCACCAATCCGCCTGTGCATGAAGCAGCTGCTCTTCTTTTTCTGCACCTGTCTTTTCGTTTCTTCCTGCTGCCGCAACCTTGAAGAACCCATCACACTTTACATCGACACATCGACGATGCAATTCTCGTACGGCAACCCGAACGGAAGCGAAGATTATTTTACCGGAAGTTCATCCGCCAAACAAAACGAAATGCTAGCCGATCTCCGTTCCCTGTTCAACGAAAAAGGCAACGACGTCACGCTCGGCGGAAGCGACGCGCGTTACCGGCTGGAAATGCTCTCCTGCGATTTTCACGAATCCTGCACGCGCAGCTACACGTTCGACCCCTGCGATTCCGTCAGCCCCGATACGACCTGGTACGATGTCGTGAAACTGACCGTAAGCATGCGCTGCTACATTCATGATAACATGACCAGCACTTCCACGCCTGTTTTTGCCGATGCAAGCGACGAGGAGCGCATCAAAGATCACCCGACGATCCTGCAATCGCTTTTCGGCGGCGACTGCTACACGCCCCGCGTAAGCAGCATTCATTTCGCCGGCAAGCTCCAGCGCCGCGTGCTGAGACGGATCCATCATCAAACCTTGTGCGCGATCAAGCGGAGACAATGAATAATGTGCTAATTTGCTAATGTGCTAATCTGCTAATGAAACTTCAGTGACAGTTGATGTTTCCGTTTAAAGTGAGACGACGTGTGCGCATTAGCAAATTAGCACATTAGCACATTCCTTACCTTTATAACCATGCCCATTCCCCAGCTCGACCTCGACCTTTTACCGCTTTCTTCCTGGCTTCCTTCCGGGCGGCGCAAGCTGATCATTGCAGGACCGTGCGGTGCGGAATCGGAAGAACAGGTGCTGGAGACGGCGCGTGAAATTGCGGCGGGAGGAAAAGTGAGCTTGTTCCGTTCCGGCGTGTGGAAGCCGCGCACAAGGCCGGGCGCGTTCGAAGGTTTTGGCGAGACGGCGCTGGAGTGGCTGCAAGCTGTGAAAAAAGAAACCGGGCTGCCCGTCACTGTTGAAGTGGCAAATGCGGAACACACGGAGCTTGCGCTGAAACATGGCGTTGATGTGTTGTGGATCGGCGCGCGCACCACGGTGAACCCGTTCTCGGTGCAGGAGATCGCGGATGCATTAAAAGGAACGGACATTCCCGTGCTCGTGAAAAATCCCGTCAACCCCGATCTTTCGTTGTGGATGGGCGCGCTGGAACGCATCAACCGCGCGGGGATCAAAAAGCTCGGCGCGATCCATCGCGGATTTCACACCGCGGTGAAGACGCAATACCGCAACACGCCGATGTGGGAGATCGCCATCAGCCTGAAAGCCGCCTGCCCTACCCTGCCCATCATCTGCGATCCCAGCCACATCAGCGGCCGCCGCGATCTTATCCAGGACGTCGCACAGCGCGCGCTCGACCTCGACATGGACGGCCTGATGATCGAGTCGCACCGTGATCCTTCCGCTGCCCTGAGCGACGCCGACCAGCAGCTCACGCCGGAAGCATTGCACCAGCTGCTCGGTAAACTCGTGCTGCGCGACGCGAACATCGGCGACGCCGGTTTCGAGAACATGCTCCGCACGCTCCGGCAAGTGATCGACGATATCGATGAAGAATTGATCCAGGCATTTTCGCGCCGCATGCAGGTAGTGGAACGCATCGGCGAATTCAAGCACGATCACAACGTGACGATCCTACAGATCGATCGCTGGCTGGAAGTTCTGCGCACGCGCACCGAAGCCGGTGAATCGCTTGGGCTCGACCATGATCTCGTGGTGGAGCTTTGCCAGTTGCTGCACAAAGCATCGATCCGCAAGCAGACGGAAGTGATGGCGCGGTATGAGCACGAGGAACGCCCGCAGAAAAAGGAACTTTGAATGTAGTGCGCGCAAAACGCATGGTTCTCGACTTCGCTCGAACTGACATGCGTTTTTCGCGATTCAATTATTTACTCCGCCTTCACGAGCTGACGCGGCCGCATTTTCTTTCCGGCCTTCACGCGCAGTAAATAAATTCCGGCGCATATTTCATACTGAATTATTCCGCTTTCGATAACTGCTGCGTCCATGTTTTATTTCCTGCGCGCACGCGGAGCAAATAAATTCCCGGGGGCAAGTTTGTTCCCGGCGTGAATGTCAGCACCTGTGTGCCGCCGTTGTGTTGCTGCTTCTCCACGCCCTGCACCGTTTGCCCGAGCGCGTTCATGAGCTCGATCTCCACGGTTTGCGCTTGCGGCAGGTACATGGAAAGCCGGATCGTGCTGCTGAACGGGTTGGGATACGCAGGCGCGATCGCATTTGCGGGAAGGTCCGGCGTGGCCACGTCCGTGGGGTTGCAGCCGTTCAAATTGCCCGGCATGTTCGCGTCGAGCCAGGTCCAGCGCGTGCCGATCCACAGTTTCAGCTCGTCGATCTCGCCCTGGTAGGTGGCGGGAAACGGAGCGGGATTGGGCCACACATACGTTCCGAGAATGGGCCAGGTGGAAAAATTCCGCTGCTGTCCTTCGTCGAGGTAAAGCAACATCGAATCGCAATACGCGTGAAGGAACGTGACGCTGAGCGCTGTCTGTGAAAGCTCTTCCCAGCGGCAACGCACCTTGTTGCGGAACGTGGAATCCTGCATCAGCCGGTCCCACCAGAATGGAATTTGCCAGTAATCGCCGGGGCATTCCAGCGCAAAATCATACGCCCATCCCTGCGCATCGTTCCCGCCGCAGTAGCCCGCATTGCCCCACGCGATGTCGTAATCCCATGCCGGGCCGATGGTGAGCTTCCCGCCGTTGCTGTACTTGTCTTTGTAGAGATACGTGCTCAGGCGGTAACCGTCCACGTTCTTGCTCATTTCGTTGAGCAGGAAATAATCGATGAAGGAATTCACGTCGATGTAACGCGCGTAACCGGTTGAAGTGTCCGCAAAATTCGGTCCTGCCAGCGCCGTTTCGAAACTGTCGACGTACGCCTGGATGTACGCTTCCTGCTGGGGCATGATCGCTAAGTCGCTCGGGTATTCGTATTGGTAATAGATCGTCTGGCCGTTATTGTTCGTGTCGGGCGCAAACGGGGAAGTCCATCCTCCTCCACCGTTGCCGGTTGTTTTGTCGATCTTGATGATGTATCCTCCCGTCAACTGGTCGCCCGTAATATCTGTCGGCTGCAGCTTGGCGATGTCCACGCGGTCGTTGTCGCGTTTGATCTTTTCCATCAGCATGTACACGCCCACGTATTCCCCGTTGATCACCAGCTCGACGTGCTGCGAGCGCGGCGCATACCAGCCCACCTGGCGCGAGAGATAATACGACAGCGTGTTGTTGAGAAGGGATTTGTCGGAATAGCTTGCGCTCAGGATCCAGTCGCTTTCCTTCGGCATCCCGAGCAGCGCAGAATCGATGGCATTACCATTCACGTCCCACAACTCCACACCGTAGCTTTTTTTCGGGAACATCTGCGAGCTCGATCCGCGGATTTCGATCCCGATCTTCCCGTTGTAATGGTTGAACGGGTCGCTCATGTAGTTGCGGTTTCCCGGCCCGTTGTAGATGATGCCCATGTCGGCCATGATCTTCGGATCGTCGGGGATCGGCTGGTTGCCGGTGTTGACCGCGACCACAGGCAGGTCGGAAGAGGTGAACGGGGTGACGGTTGCCGGGTTGTTGCCGAACGTGATGCTGAAGCTGAGCAATGTTCCCGCATCCGCCGGGTACGTGTCGATGATGCGCAGCACCCACGTGCCGTTGCCGTTCTGCCCGTTATTGATGTTCCCCAGCTGTCCCATCGGCCGGAACGTCCCGGTGAATGGCGGTCCTGCCGCCGTGATCGCCTGCGGTGCGCCCTGGTTGAAACACGTGTTCGTGTAATTGTCACCCGAGCCTCCCAGCGCGGCAACGAGCAGCACCGAAGTCCCGTCGGGCGCATACAGCCGGATGTTCAGGTCTTCGTCCCACGTGTGCGTGAGGTCGATGCAAACCGTTTCCAGCCCGAAGCTCAGCGAGTCGATGTTTGCGGGAGTGAGGCCGGAAACGACGACCGGGAAATCCGTCGTGGCGTTGTCGTTGATCGGCCCTCCTGTTGCGGAGTAGGTCTGGGAAAAAGCGGGAACTGACAACAAGGCGAAAACCGCCAGGCAGAATTGTTTCATGTAAAGAAATTGAACCCCGGAAGTTAATTAATCAGGGCCGGATATATCCGGCCCTGATTGAGGTTCAGGAAGAAAATCTGGTCCCGGGGGCCGGGCGGTTCCAGGGAAGTTGCCGAACTCCGGGCCAAACCGCACGTTCCGGCGCTTTTTCGACCAGGTGCCCATTTTCAACCAAAAACCCCTGCCACCTGCCTGCCGCGCTGGTCGAAGCTGAACCTTCAGTCAAAAGAAAAATTTCCGCGAGAAATCACACCCCGGATTGCCGGAAGTGGTGTTCGGGTTGCTTCCACTTCATTTCGCCCATTGTTTCGGGATGAGCGGGAGCGTTTTCATCCAGTAAAAATATCGTTTCAGCCGTGAAAATTCCTGTAGTTACGTGGATTACAAACAAGTGACTATCAGATGTTTAAAGTCTTTTTTCTGAAAAAATTGAGATTACTTTCACAAGTTGTCTTATTTTTGAAGTTCATCTAAAAATCATCATCACAATGGAAAGTGGAATTGTAAAATTCTTTAACGAAACCAAAGGTTTTGGCTTCATTAAAGTGAACGGATCAAACCAGGAAGTTTTCGTGCATGTATCAGGCCTGGCCGATCAGATCCGCGAGAACGACGCAGTGACCTTCGACCTCCAGCAGGGCAAAAAAGGTCTCAACGCCGTGAATGTAAAACTGGCTTAATCACCTTTTTTATACCTGGAAAAACGTCCCGTCCCGCCCGGCGGGACGTTTTTTTTGGCCGTAACAGCCCTCAGATTCAAATAGTTTAAATAAGTTCGATTTTGAGAAACGAATAATAACAAAAAATTGCAACAGGAATTGTAAAGTTTTTTAATGAGTCAAAAGGCTTTGGTTTCATTAAAGAAGACGGCTCAGGCCAGGAAATCTTCGTGCATGTAACCGGTCTCGTCGACAAGATCGGCGAAAACGACCAGGTCACATTCGACATCACCGAAGGCAAAAAAGGCCCGAATGCAGTAAATGTAAAACGGGCTTAATCACCTTTTATACATGGAAAGCGCCTCGTCACCAGTGACGGGGCGCTTTTATTTCGGGCGTTTGCAGCCAATATATCACAATAATGCCGCCTTTTCCGGGCGCCGCGTGTTTCGCGCGCTTTATTAGTCTACCTTTGTTGCTCACAAATAATCAAAATCATCACAATGGAAAGTGGAACAGTAAAATTCTTTAATGAAACCAAAGGTTTCGGTTTCATCAAAGTAACCAGCTCTGGCGAAGAAGTCTTCGTACACGTATCAGGTCTCGCAGACGAGATCCGCGAAAACGACGAAGTGACCTTCGACCTTCAGCAAGGTAAAAAAGGCCTTAACGCCGTAAATGTAAAACGAGCTTAATCATCTCTTTTATATGTGAAAGCCCCCCGATTACTCGGGGGGCTTTTTTTGTGCTCTTGTTTTGCAGGCATATTACTGAAAAAGAGTAGTGAAGACCGCTGAAGCGGCTTATCAAAAGCCACGCGATGTTTTAACGAATTTTCCTTGACTTCGATCACTACATGATCTATTTTAGATCTTAGATCAAATCATCCTTTTTCCCGATCCAGGTAGCAGCCAGGTAGTGCTAAAATGTGCTTTGATTTTGTTTTTTATTCGTTGCTTTATTCAGTAACCCCTTTTATGAATATTCCCGGAAGTTCCTCAGAAAACATCGCTTGCATCAGCAGCGAGTTGGATTGGCTGGCGCGTCGTATCGACAACCTGCTGAATAAAAACTTTAATGAATTCCTCCCGCTCCCCCCGCTGAAGCCAGGAACGGCTTATGAAAAATTGGTTTCAGAAAATGGGCTGACCGACACTGACCGGGTAATGCTCAACCTTGCTTTTGCGTCGATGTTCAAACCTTCAGTACTGATTCCGTTCATGCTCCTGTTTAAGAACCCTGAAAAACAGATGCATTTCTGTGGAATCGTTAAGGAAGAAAGTGGCCGGTTTTATCCAACTGTTCGCACAGCTATATTTTTGCTGGCCGGTGAGGATGAAGAGTTGATCGACTATTATCTCTGTCTTTTCAACAGCCGCCACAAACTTTTTACCTCGAATATCCTGCTTTCTCACCCGACACACGAAAACACAAATTTTCTCGAGCATGAGCTGCTCTTCAACGAACAGTTCTTGTCAGCGATACTGCACGGTAATGCTCCCAGTTTAGACGGCGATTCCCATTTTCCGGTAAGGCGTGGCAAGCACACGCATACGATGAAGGATGTAGTCCTTGATGAAAAGACGATTATTGAACTGGAAAAGCTTCGTCGTTTTGCCCGAAACATGAAAAAACTATGGTCGCTGCCTAATGGTCAAAAATATCGGCAAAACTTCATTGGTATTTTTAGCGGGGATCCCGGAACGGGAAAAAGCCATACCGCCGAAGCTATAGGTAACGAACTGCATCTGCCGGTGTATAAGGTAAATTTTGCACAACTCGTTTCGAAATACATCGGCGAAACTGAGAAAAACCTCGAGCGGGTATTTGATCGTTTCAGCGGGCAGCCGAGTATTTTATTCTTTGATGAAGCCGAATCGATTTTTAGCAAGCGTATTGAAGTGAAAGATTCGCATGATAAGCACGCGAACAACGAGCAGTCCTTTCTCCTTCAGAAAATAGAAGAATATAACGGCATAGTGATCCTCGCAACCAACGTACAAAACCTGTCCCAGTATTTTGACAAAGCCTTTCAGCGTCGTATACGTCAAATCGTGGCGTTTAATTTCCCGGAATATCCTGAACGTATTCTTCTCTGGAAAAATGCGTTGAACGAGCCTTTTAAATATGAAGACGGTTTGGTTGACCGGTTAGCAAAAGATTACCAGTTTTCCGGGGGAGGGATTTACAATATTATTTCGGAGGGCGTTATTGAAGCGCTCGATCGGAATATGGAAACAATCACCTTCAAAATCCTGGAACAGGCTATAGCGGATGAGTTTAAAAAGACAGGGCGTAAGTATGAAATATGTACCGATGAAATGGTAATGACCAATCCGGCCCGGCGTTATGGCGCCGGGTATGAGCACCGGAAGAATTTTTAAGAATAACACTATTAACACTATTGAATATGAGAACTTACGATCAGGGCCATAAAGAAGAAAAGGACAAAGGAAAGGCTAACCGTAAGAAAGGAAATTCCGGCCGGCAGCAAGTATTTCGTTATATCGCTTCGCTCAGCAATGAGCAGATATCGCGGATGATGAAGGATGGTGCGAACCAGTTTTCGCAAACTCATGTGGACCAGACTGGCCGTGCAATCCTCCGAAAATCAATAGAGCAGCAAAAAATGTTCGTACAGGCCAAGCTGGAAATTTCGCAGCCTCATGATTCGTCGGAGATGCAGGCGGACAAGCTGGCAGATGCGGTTTCGCGCGGCGACGTGAACATGTCACGAATGACGATGGAGCAGGCGGGGCCGGAGATCAGTATGAAAGGAGAAAACGGGACATTGACAACCACACCGGAGTTCGATCAGCAACTGTCGGCGACAAAGGGACAGGGGCAAAGCCTTGACGGCAATACGAAGGGCGAACTAGAGCAGCATACAGGAACCGATCTTTCAGGCGTGAAAATTCATACCGGAAGCACGGCCAGTTCGATGAGTGAGGGGATCAATGCGAAGGCGTTTACGCATGGACAGGATATTTATTTTAAGGGGGGGAATTATAATCCGGGTACGGCGGAGGGGAAGAGTTTGCTGGCGCATGAGGTGACACATACGGTGCAGCAGGGAAAGGGAGTAATGGCAAAGATCCAGCGCAAGGTCGACCCGGCGGTCGTCATTAAAGAATTCCTGGAACTGCTCGACGGCGATCCCGAACTGAAAACCCTTGTAACAAATACTTTTGGCACCGATTACAAACTTGATCTCTACGAGGACTCCTGCATTACATCGGCAGGGCCCGCCAATGAATATGTCGTCTCCATTAAGGAAAGAACGTTCCGGCTGCAAACAAAAACGCCGAGAGCGGCAATAAGCGTTTATGTTCTCCCGAGAGGCGCTGCACGGTCGATCATGGTCACCCTGAACCAGGATGGCCGTTCATTACTGATGGACGCGGGAGCTCCTTACAATTTAAGGGTAAAAGATCTTACCGAGCAGGTACAGCAAACGGCAAAAATTTCCGGTTCGCAATTACCTTTTGAAACTACGATATCGCATTTCGACAAGGACCATTTCTCGGAACTTGACCGCCTCAAGCTGCTGCCGGGAATGGAAAATATGGTCGTACGGGTGGCCCGGTATAAATACGAAGAAAACATCAAAGGCCTTGCGGCATGGAAAACGGCATACGTGCAGCGCGTAGCCGGGGAGAATATTCTGGAAATCCGGGTGGAAGGAGGCGACGTCAACATGACACAGCGCGTCATGAATGGGCTCAAGATGATCGAGATGCGCCTGAACCCGAAGAACACGGAGAAAATGACCGTGAATGAAACGAGCCCGATTACCATCCTGTACGACCTTTCCCTGGGAACAAGCATGGTCTTTACGTCTGACCTCACGGGAAAAGGGATGGAGAAGATCATCAACGCGATAACGCCCGAAGTAATGATAAAGCTGATGGGAGCGGGCGGAACGAATCTCCGTGTGCTGGAGCATGCGCACCATGGAGGCAAAGTAGGGAAAGGAGACGTCAAGGGCATGATCGAGCTGCTGCGCCTGAGCTTCGAAGCGAGCGGAGGGAACCTCAACATGTTCGCCCAGCAGAAAGCGGGCGCTGAATCGTCCCCCTCCGGGACCGTAACCATTTTGCAGGAAGCCGAGATCATCAAAAGTGAACCCGTAACTGAAAATTCGAAAACGAAGAAATACGAAGGAGGCAAAAAATATACGGTCGATTTCGGCGGACTTTTTAACCGGTTCTACGCGGATAAGGAAACGATCACCCGCATGCAGGCCGCTCAACTGAAGCTTTCCCAGCTCCAGGAGATTCATCGCAACATTACCATGCTGAAAGGCATTCTTGATCCCCAGCTCAAGCAGGAAAAAGGAGGCGGGAAAACCCTTCTGAGCACTTATACGGCTTCACTGGCCGATTTCACCTCCCGTCTTCCGGATCCCATTTCACGCCTGAAGACATCGATCAATGCTTTCTGGCTGGAGATGATAAAAGCAGGTGAAGCAAACCCCGGAGGCTTGAGATCAGGGGAAATGGACATGACACAGGTGACAGCGGCAGCCAACAAAGTCGAGCAGGCTATGGGCAAGGCGGAGTTCGAAAAGCTGGAAAAAGAATACATCGATAATTTGTCCGTGATGACCTTCACGCAGATGATCTCCTTTTCATCCGCAATGATCAGGGATGCGACGGCACGGAAAGACCTGGGCGCACTGGCGAAAGCAAAAGCGTACCAGATGAGTGTCGTGCAACAGGCGGGAATGGTTGTCGGCACAACATTCATGAAGGAGGCGTTTCAATATGCGATGGTATGGGCCAAGGCTACGTTAAGTATGCGAAACAAACTGGGAAGAACGAAGCTGAGCTCGGGTGAAAGGGAAATGCAGCTGTACAGCAGGACGGTACAGGAAATGAACAGGGTGACGAAAAGGCAGGTTGAGCTGGAACAAATGGTAGAGAAAAGTGCAAGAACCGCGACGCCATCGGCTGGCACAAAGGGCGCTGCCTGGTTCTTCCTGATCGTGCAATTGTTGGATATGACGCGTGAGTACATGGAAAACGAGGAAATTGCGGATGCGATGGAGGATATCGAACGATCCAAAATAGACCTGGCAGGACAGAGCGAAATACGCTGGTGGAAGGATAAAGGAATTGAACCCGGGGTCATGCTGCTTGATGATGATAACGAGCAGATCGCCGGTACCGAAAACATGTCGAATGAAGACCGGATCAAAGCCGCGCTCGTTGACGATCCCCGTTTTGCAAATATCACATCCGTAGAAGGATTCCATGCAGTGGTCGAAGGCGATCTGACCTATGATAATGGAGGTATGGAGGCCGTATTTTATGATATGTTCGCCGAAGTGCTCGACCTGAAATCGTGGTTCGCTTATATCACCGACGAATCCGGCAACCGGCGCCTGCACTACCTTGAAGGGAAATGGGGCTACAATGTGTGGCTCGCAAGGGATGAGAAAAGGGTTTCCTTCTATAGCGAGGAGCAGCAGGAGATGCTCGACGGGTTATATCACCTGGCGAGGCAGGCCGAACAGCAGCAGTTCGATATGATGGACAGCGATGAGGAGCTGTTCTCCACAGACGAATCGGTATATACGATCAACCGCTACTTCAGGACAAAACCGATCGAACTGGACGAGGCGGAAACGATAACCGGCGAAAAAACGATGGAGAACAGGATACCCATGTTCAGGAAAGCAGAAATTAATTACATGCAAAGTTGGCAACCATTCCGGGATCATTATCCCGGCGACCCCGACGATTATGTGCTGGTGCAGGCTGCCGATGCGTATACCCTGGAGTTGCTGATGGATTATTACATTGTCACCGCCAGCTACGAATCGATGGAAACGTCCGGAACCCACACCAGGTATAACTACGCGCTTAACACAGGCGGTTATGCGCTTGTCAATGTCGACGACCTCAGGTCGTATAATTCCGTGCTGACCGATTCCGGCAAAATGATTTCTCCCTATGGAGCAGGGTTCACGGACACACCCTACAAAAAGCTTTCCGTCATTAAACCGGTTGCGCCGCCGCCGGACCTGGTTAAGCGTGAACAAAAAGACAATACGACCGTTAGCTATCCGACCAGGATCGACACATTGCCTAAAAATAAAAATGCCGGGAGCAATGAAACCGCGGTCAACGCAAGCAACGAAACATTGTCTGTCACACAACCCTCCGCGATCGGCGCCGACGTTTATTTCGAAGGAGGGTTCGACGATCCCAAGGTGCTCGAAATATACAGGCAGAGCGAAGTGGCGGTGTGGGTGAACTTCCATGTTTCGTTTAAAGGCGGGTTAGGCAAATTTTATGACAAAGTACCGGTGAAGATCGTCAGCGTGTACACTGCGGTCGGGACTCCGCTCTATCACGGCGATGAGCCCTATGCTCGGATACAGTTGGTCGAGGGGTTCTGGCTTACGGATATCGAGCTTGCCGACGGGACCAAAAAGCACAAGATCGGGTGGAATGCCGGTGCGGAGTTCTCCTGGTATTATAAACGTCGCTGGTGGACTCCTGTGCCTGTTGTCGAGAAAAATGAGAAATAGAGAGGATGTCCTACTTTTACAGACCATGAGATATCTGAGACAACTATTTTTTTTTACAACGTTCTCCTCGATTTTTTTTTCTTGCACGGAGACGAAAACAGGCCCGATTTCCGTAGCTGAAGTAAGGAAAAGGAACGGCACCAATGAACAGTTCGGGTATATCAACGCCGAAGGCAAAGAGATAGTACCATGTCGGTTTTCCCCTGTCAACTATAGTTCTTCAGGCTGGAGTGAAGGTTTTTATGGTGTTTGCGAAAATGGTAAGCAGGGGTTTTATGACTCACTGGGGAACCTGGCGATACCGCTCATGTATGATGAAGCAGCAAGATTCGGAGAGGGCCGCGCGATGGTCAGGCTAGGAAATGACGTTTGGATTATTACAAAAAATAATAATAAAATAAAAACAGTCAGAATTAATAATGAATATGAAGTAGAGGGACTGGGTCGCTTTAACGAAAACTTAGCCGCTATCGGTCTTTCGAAAAAGAACGGACCACAACATTTTCGCCTGGCATTCGTGGACACATCCGGGGAAGTCGTTATTTCACCTGATATGTTAGATAAGGATATCGCTCCGGAAATGGTTGCTACGTTCGAATTTCATTGCAACAGGTTACTCGTAATAGATCCGCACACACGTAAAATAGGGTTTGTAAATCGGAACGGGAAATTGGTGATCCCATGTATATATGATGAAGGAAGAGCTTTTGATAATAAACGCACGGCTTTCGTAATTCGTAAGGTATTTGATGACAGTGTTCGAAATTATGTCACGAGAAAAATGCTGATCGATACAGCGGGCCTGGTGATCCGAGAAATCGCTGACAGCACATGGCTGTATGACAGTGACCTCGACATGGCGATTTTTTTTTCGTACGCAAATCACAAGTACGGGTTACTGTCCGGATCAGGAGACACTATAGTTCCTCCCAGATATGAAGTGATGTTTGGGATCAAAGAAGGACTATGTTCGGTCAGAAAAGACGGTAAATTTGGATTCATCGACACATCAGGAAAGGTAGTAATCCCTTTGCAATTTGCTTATGCATACCAGTTTTCTGATAGTCTTGCGCATGTGAAAAACGTTGCCGGCAAGTATGGATTTATCGATCACAGTGGAAAAGTTGTACTTCCGTTTGAGTATGAAAACGCCTCCTCTTTTTCCGGTGGCATGGCTAAAGTGACTAAAAATGGCAAAAAAGGGTTTATTGATAAGCAAGGACAATTCCGGCAGTATGATGAATATGACCAGGTAAGCTCATTCCATTACCTGGGTGAATTGTAAGATCTTAATGAAGAATGGGAAACTAAGTATAATCCTGGCCAAACCGAATACCGGATCAGATCAGGTGCAGATGCTAATAAACAGAGAAGTTTGAATCTCTTTTGGAAATAGAGCTCAGTTGAACTGCATCTGCGAACCGTCGCTCTTCGCCCACCCCTGCTTGTTAAAGCGCACGCCGATCACCAGCTCGTGCGTGCCGGTGCTGTAGTTCCTCAGGTTTGTCGTGGTGAAATCGTGCGCGTAGCCGAGCGTCAGGTTTT
This sequence comes from uncultured Chryseobacterium sp., assembly GCA_966211705.1. Classification (GTDB taxonomy): domain Bacteria; phylum Bacteroidota; class Bacteroidia; order Palsa-965; family Palsa-965. The sequence goes on along the minus strand of CBIHOC010000024.1, from coordinate 66,524 downwards.
CTTTGATGATGAATCCCATGTACGCAGCGAACGCATCCCGGTTGCGGAACGAGCCGCCCAGCCAGAATTTCTCCTTGTAAATCGCGCGCAGGCCGATGTCGAACTGGAACGGCGCCGGGTTGACGAACTTGAGCAGCGCGGAAGGCTCGAGCACGAAATCCTCGCCGATGGGCTGCCGGTAGCCGAGCATGCCGTAATAATGGCGGTTCATCACGCTCGTCGTGTTCGACATGTATTCGAAAAATTTCAGCTTGTTCTGTTGGATCTGTAAACACGATGCGCCTATCCAGAAACGTTCATGGTGCAGGTAAAATCCTGCGCTGAAATCCGGCGTCAGCACCGACTGCAGGGAATTCATGATCGTCAGGTCACCCGGGTCGTGCAGGTTGATCTTCTGCCCGTCGACCATGAACTGCAGGATGCCGGCGGATAAGCCGAAAGAAAGCTTCAGCTTTTCGTTGAGCGGGGCGTGATAGGCGTACGACAAATAAAATCCCGTGCGGCGCGTCGGTCCCACGATGTCGGTGAACAGTTGGCCGCCTACGCCCATGTGATCGTACTTCAGCGGCCCGTGAACGCTCAGGATGTATGTGCGCGGCGCGTCGGTGATGCCGCTCCACTGGTAACGGTTGGCCGACATGCCGACGAAATAATTGTTCTTCCCGCCGATCGCCGGGTTCATCACGTAATCGTTCAGCATGTACTGGCTGTAATGCGGCAGCTGCTGCGCGAAAAGAGCGAGCGGGAAAAAAGCGAGAAGTGTAAACAGTTTTTTCATCACTTGCTGTGTTAACGGATGATCGTGATCGGACCGGTGTAGACTTCAGGGAACATCGGGTCGTTCAGCTGGATGATGTAATAATATGTGCCGACAGGAAGATCTTTCCCGTCATACCTTCCATCCCACGGCGTGTTGTAGCCGATGGATACGAAAAGCAATTCACCCCAGCGGTTGTACACTTCCACCTGGCAATTCGGGAAAAGATAAATGTTGTCGATCACCCACACGTCGTTGATGCCGTCGCCGTTCGGCGTGAAGCCGTTCGGGAAATCGATCTCGGGAACCACGATCACCGTCATCGTGTCGCTGTCGGTGCAGCCGTTCGCATCCGTGACGACCACGGTGTAAGTTGTCGTCGCGGACGGCGATGCCACCGGGTTTCCCTGCGTCGGGTCGCCCAGGCCGGTCGACGGGCCCCATGCGTATGTCGAGCCGGAAGGACCGGTCGGTGTTCCGCCGATCGTTGCCGTCATGCCCGTAATAATTTCCACGTCCGGGCCTGCGTTGGCAACCGGCGGTGTCAGCGTGGTGACCGTTACCGTGTCGGAATCCGTGCAGATGCCGTTCGTCACGATGAGCACATACGATGTCGCTCCTGCCGGCGGGTTCACCGTCGGGTTCGCCGTCGTTCCGACCACCGTCATCGACGGAAGCTCGATCCATTGGTACGACAGCGCGTTTATGCTTCCCGTTCCGTCAAGCGTCACACTTCCCAGCTGGCAGGAAGTAGTGTCGCTGCCTGCATTCGCAATTACCGTCGTCGTCGCGTTGACGGTGATCGTGTCCGAAACCTGGCAACCGTTCGCATCGGTAATGACCACCGTATAAGTTCCCGCATAGAGGCCGGTGACGTCTTCCGTATTCGCCACGAACGGCGCAGGACCGGTCCATGAATACGTGTACGGCAATGCGCCGCCGGTGATCGTAATATCGATCGCGCCGTCGGGCGAGTTGCTGCAGATTGCGTCCGTCACAACGGGCACGCCTTGCACCAGCACGACCGGGGAAACGATGGTGTCGCTTTGCACGATGGAGCAGCCGTTCGCATCCGTTATTGTCACTGTGTATATGCCGTTGCACAGGTTCACCGCAGTCGCCGTGGTTTGTGCCGGTGAAGTGCTCCAGCTATACTGGTACGGCAACGTTCCGCCGGAAGGGATTGCCGTAATGAAACCATCGCATGCGCCGGTGCAAAGCTCATCCTGCACGAAGAGGAAAGAACCCGCAAGCGGCGGCGGCTGCGTGATCGTCACCTGCGCCGTCGTTATGCAACCGGCGCCGTCCGTGACCTGCACGAGATACGTTCCGGCGCAGAGACCTGTGAGCGTGTCGTTCGTCGCGCCATTACTCCAGCTGAATGTAAACGGCCCGGTTCCGCTGGTGATCGTAACGGTTGCTGAGCCATCGCATGTTCCGTCGCAGCTGAGATCTGTGCCCGACACGGTGATCGCTGTCGTGGAATTCAGGCTGCTCACCGGGACCGATTGCGTGACGGAGCAACCGGTCGCATCCGTGATCGTGACCGTGTAAAGGCCGCCGCACTGGCCGGTGATCGAAGATGTTGTTTGTCCGCCGGGAAGCCAGTTGTAGGTGTAGGGCCCGGTGCCGCCGGTCGGGTTAAGCACGATGCTTCCGTTGCAAACCCCGCAATCCGCGTTCGTGATCGATTGGTTCGGGAGAATTGCAGGCGGTGCGGTAATGTTGAAGCTGTCAACGCGCACGCAGCCGGCCGAATCCATGACCTGCACCGTGTACGTTCCCGCGCAGAGGCTGGTGACGGATGGCGTGGTCTGCCCGCCCGGCAACCAGTTGTAGGTGTACGGAAGAATTCCGCCGGCGGGCGCAACCGTGATCGCGCCGTCGCAAACGCCGCTGCAGGAAGCATTGGTCACCGTTCCGTTCGTCGCTGTCGGTCCGCCGCTGCTGCTGATGTTGATCGTGAATGAAGCCGTGCAGCCGGTTGCATCCGAAACGTCCACTGTGTAGACGCCTGCACAGAGGTTGCTTACGGTAGAGGTCGGCGCGCCGTTGCTCCACGTGTACGAATACGGCGCAGTGCCGCCCGCGGCATTGAGCGTAACGCTTCCATTGCACTGTCCGCAGGTCGTCGGCGTGATCGCAGGGTTAATTACGATCGGCGTGGGACCGGTAAGTGTAACGGGGATTGTGGAATTGCATCCTGCCGCATCCGTCACCAGCACCGAATAAGTTCCTGCGCAAAGTCCTGTGGCCGTTTGCGCGCTTTGCCCGAGCGGATCATTCCACTGGAAGATGAACGGCGCAGTTCCCGATGAAATGTTGGCTGTTGCAGTTCCGTTGCAGAGATTGCTGCAGGTTGGGTTTGCCGATGTAATGGCTGCAATAAGCGAGTTCCATGGATTCACCGTGGCAGTTGCGCTGTCGACACAACCGCCGGCGTCGGTGATGTAAACGGTGTACGTTCCCGTGCAAAGGTTGCTGATCGTCGCAGTCGTTTGCCCGCCGGGCGCCCATACGTACGTGTACGGGCCCGTTCCGCCCGAAGGCGTAACGGTGATCGCGCCGTCGCAGATGCCGGAGCAGGAGGCGTTGGTCACAAATGCGTTGGCAAGTATCGGTGCGGGTTCAGCGATCGTCACGGGCGAAAAGCGGATGCAGCCGTTCGAGTCGGTCACTTGCAGGAAGTAGCTGCCGCCGCACATGTTCGTGAGGCTGTTCACCGTCTGCCCGCCGGGGATCCAGGAATACGTGTACGGCGAAGTTCCGCCGACCGGTGTGACAGTTGCCGTACCGTCGCAACCGGAAGGACAGCTGACCGGGGTAGTGACGACGGTTTCGCCGGTCGGGCCGCCCGAGTTGTTGAGCGCGATGACGAATGTATCGGAGCATAACATCGCGTCGATAACCGTCACGGTATAAACGCCCGCGCAGACGTTCACCTGGTTCGCCTGCGGCGGAAGGCCGCCGGTCCATGAATAGGTGTACGGTCCTGTTCCGCCCGAAGGAACAACGTTGATCGTGCCGTTGCAGGATCCGCAGTTGGCCGGCGCGCTGGCGACCGACAAGGTCATGGGGGTTGTGGCGAGCACATTCACCGTCTGAACATCCTGGCAGCCGTTCGCATCGCGCACCGTGACGGTGTATGTTCCCGGGCATTGGTTGGTGATGGTGTCTGTCGTCTGCCCGCCGGTTGCCCACAGGTACGTAAACGGCCCGGTCCCGCCGATCGGGTTGGCCCAGGCAGCGCCGTCGCAGTTGCCGTTGCATTGCGGGCTTGTGAATCCTGTGTTCGACTGGAGCTGCGCAGGTTGTGTGACGTTCGCCGTCGCTGTCTGCACGCAGCCGTTCGCATCCGTAAGCGTTACCGTGTAAATGCCGGGGCAAAGCGCGGTCGCGGTTGCTGCTGTTCCACCGGAAGGCGCCCAGCTATATGAATAAGACGGTGTTCCGCCGTTCGCGTTCGCCATTGCCACACCGTCGCAATTTCCGAAACAGGAAACCGCATTTACGCTCGTGGACAACGTCATTGCATTGGGCTGTAAGATCGTAACCGATTGCACCGACGTGCAGCCGTTCGTGTCGGAAGTGGTGACGCTATATGCACCTGCGCACAACCCGTTCACCGCGGAAGTGGTTTGCCCGCCCGGCGACCACAGGAACGCATATCCCGGCGATCCGCCTGCTGCAAAAACCGATGCCGTTCCGTCGCAGCTGCCGTTGCAGAGCGCATTGGTCGACGTGATGACGCTGACGAGCGCAGGCGGTTCTGTTATTGTAATGCTCTGCTGCGAGCTGCAACCATTCGCATCGGTCACGGTCACGGTATAACTTCCCGGGCTAAGGTTGACGACCGAAGAAACGAGCTGGCCCGACGTCCAGCTATAGCTGTATGGCGCGGTTCCTCCCGTGACGTTGGCCTGCGCTGTTCCGTTGCTTGCCCCGTTACACGTAATATCCGTGTATGTGACGTTCGGTGAAACGGTGAGCGGTTCCGTCACGGCGAACGTCATGTTCACCACGCAGTTGTTGGCGTCGGTAATGTCCACCGTGTAGGTTCCTGCGCAGAGGCCGGTAATGGTTGCCGTTGTGGCCGTGAAGCTCGACGGGCCGGTCCAGCTGTACGTGAACGGCCCTGTTCCGCCCGATGGGACGAGCGAGATCGAACCGTCGCAAATGCCGCCGCAGCTGGCGTTCGTGATCGTCGCGTTCGCCTGCAAAGGCTGGGGCTCGGTGATCGTGTACGCCTCGAACGTGATGCAACCGACCGCGTCGGTGACCTGCACGAACCATGTTCCGGCAGTAAGACCTGTCACTGACGGAGTTCCATCGCCGGCGGGACTGCCGGGTGTCCAGTCATAGGTGAACGGTGCAGCGCCGCCGGTAACAACCACAGTAGCCGTTCCGTCTGAACCTCCGTTACAGCTGACGTTGGTGGAGGATGAAGAAAGTGTCGGTCCGTTGAGGTTGCTGACTGCGATCGGTATGTTGACCGGGCAGCCTGACGCGTCGGTAATGGTAACGGTGTAAACGCCGGGACATAAATTCGTCACGGATGGCGTGGTTTGTCCGCCGGGCGCCCAGCTGTAGGTGTACGGCCCGACACCGCCGGATGTCGAGGTGGTGATGCTTCCGTCGCAGAGCGTGCAGTTCGCCGGTGTGCTCGTTTCGTTTGCGGTGATCAGCGTCGGTTCGGTAATGTTGAAAACGACAGTCGTATCACAACCGTTCGCATCATCGATCGTGACCGAATACGTTCCCGGGCAAAGCCCGGAGATGGAAGCCGTCGTTTGATTTCCCGGCGACCACAGGTAGCTGTATCCGCCTGTTCCGCCCGTTACGCTTACGGATGCGGTTCCGTCGCATGCGCCGTTACACGTTACGTTCGTGAATGAAGGCGTCGGCGCGAGCTGGGCCGGGTTGGTAAAAATGATCGTGTCGGAATTGAAGCAGCCGTTCGCGTCGGTTGCGGTAACTGTGTACGAGCCTGCGCAAAGCCCGGTGAGGTTTTGCGAAACGACGTTCCCCGGTTGCCACAGGTACGTATACGGTGGCGCGCCGCCCGCAGCGTTGGCGCTTGCCACGGCATCACAGCTTCCGAAACAGCTCGGCGTGCTGGCCGACGGTGTGATCGTAATGTTCACCACCTGCACGATGGTCACCGTCGCGGTGGTGGTGCAGCCCTGCCCGTCGGTTACCGTGCAGGTGTAGTTGCCGATGCAAAGATTGGTTGCGGTCGGGTTCGTGCCGCCGGCCGGTGTCCAGAAATAGGCATACGGGGAAGTTCCGCCGCTTACACTTACCGTTGCCGAACCGTTGCAGCTTCCGCAGCTTGCTGTAGAGCTGGTAACGATCGCAGAGAGCGGTGGCGGCTGCGTGATGGTAATAGTCTGGTTCGCCGTGCAGCCGTTCGCGTCCGTCACCGTCAGCGTGTACGTTCCTGCGCACAGGCCGCTTACCGAAGGCGTATTGAGCGACCCCGGCATCCACAGGTATGTATATGGTCCCGTGCCGCCGGACGGCACTGCCGCAGCTGTTCCGTTGCACACGCCCGAACAGGTCGCATTGGTGAACGTGGCGTTGGTCGTGATCTGTGTCGGCTCGGTTACCGTAACTACGATCGTGCTGTCGCAACCGCTCGCGTCGTTGATCGTAAGCGTGTACGATCCTGCGCATAATCCGTTAATGGTCGGCGTGGTTTGCCCGCCCGGCGCCCAGCTGTAGGTGTAAGGCGGGGAAGATCCCGAAACGCTCACCGTGATCGCGCCGTTGCAGAGGTTGTTGCAGGTGACGTCGGTAACCGTCGTGGTGATCTGGAAAGGCGTGGGCTGGGTAATGGAAATGCTGTTCGTCGTGGTGCACCCGTTTGCGTCGGTAATGTCGACCGTGTAGCTGCCGGCGCATTGGTTGCTGATGCTGGGCGTCGTCTGCCCGCCCGGCGCCCACGAATACGTGAACACCGGTGTTCCGCCCGAGACGGTGGCGGAAAGCACGGCGCTGCAGGCGCTGTTGCAGGAAATGGAAGTCGCGTTGATGCCTACCGTAAGCTGGTTCGGCTGCGTGATCGTGATCACCTGGTTGCGTGTGCAGCCGTTCGCGTCGGTTACCGTAAGCGTGTACGTTCCCGGGCACCACCCGGAAACGGAAGGCGTCGTTTGCCCGCCGGGCATCCAGAGATACGTGTATCCCGGTGTGCCGCCGCTGGGACTCGCTGTAGCCGTGCCGTCGCAGGCGCCGAAACAGGAAACCATGTTCGACACCGCATTGGTCTGCAGCTGCGTCGGCTCGGTGATGGTCACCACTTCCGGGTCGGAGCAGTTATTCGCATCGGTGACGGTAACCGTATAGGTTCCGGGGCATAAATTTGAAATCGTTTGTGTCGTCAGGTTCCCGGGCATCCACAGATACGTGTATGGCCCGGTTCCTCCTGAAGGGTTTGCCGTCGCTGATCCATTGCAGGCCCCGAAACAGGTGATGTCCGTTCCGGCTGCATTTCCGAAAAGCTGCGTGGGTTCCGTAATGACCACGGTGCCGTTTGTCGTGCACCCGTTCGTGTCGGTGACCGTGACCGTATATGTATCCGGGCAAAGGTTGTTTGCCACAGGCCCGGTGCCGCCGGCCGGCGCCCAGGAATAAGCATACCCGGGTGTTCCGCCGGATGCGTTGGCCGAGGCTATTCCCGTACACGTCGCAAAGCAGGCAATGTTTATTCCTGTGGGGGTGACATTCAGCTGGTTGGGTTCCGTGACGGTTACCTGTTGCGTCGTCACACAACCGTTGTTGTCGGTTACCGTAAGCGTGTAGGTACCGGCGCACAGCCCTGTGATGTTGGGCGTGTTCAGGTTCCCCGGCATCCAGTTGTAATTGTACGGCGTGGTGCCGCCGGAAACGGTCGAAGAGGCAGTCCCGTCGCAGACGCCGAAGCAGGATGCGTTGGTGCTGCTGAGCGTGGCCTGCAGAGGTTGCGGCTGCGTGATCGTCGCGACATACGAATCCGTGCAGCCGTTCGCATCCGTAATGTTGCACGTGTACGTTCCGGGGCAAAGGTTGGAGATGTTAGGCGTGCCGTCCCCGATCGGGCTGCCGGGCAGCCAGTCGTAGGTATATGGCGCGGTGCCCCCGGTGGGCGCTACGCTTGCCGTGCCGTCGCAAAACCCGAAGCAGGAGACGTTGGTGAATGTTCCATTGTCAATGAGCAGCGCGGGCTGAAGGATGATCGACTGCATGCTGATCTGGCAGCCGTTGCTGTCGGTCACCGTCAGCGTGTATATGCCTGCGCAGAGGCCGGTGGCGTTGGGCGTTCCCTGTCCGCCGCCGGGCGCGGGAGACCAGGCATACGTGTAGCCGGGAGTTCCGCCGGCGACGGTCGCGCTGCTGGTGCCGTCGCAGTTGCCGAAGCAGGTGGCGGGTGTGTTGAAGAAGAAGATGACGAGCGGCGGCGGGTCGGTGACGATCGCGAAAGCGGGGATCTGGTCGCCGTTGACCAGGTCGGTCACAACGACCAGGTATGTGCCGGCGCATAGGTTCGTGGCCGTCTGCGTGGTCTGCGCGTTGCTCCACTGGTACGAGAAGCTGCCGGAACCGCCCGTTACTACTGCGGTGGCCGTGGCGTTGCAGTTGCCGTTGCAGAGGTTGGGAACGATGACCGTGGTGACGGTATGGCTTTGCGGGGAATTGGGGGAATGGACACGCTGCGTGCTGCCGTCGATCACGGTTCCACCCTGTACGAGCAGTTCGCCTTCAGCATGACGGGCAACATTCGGCGCGGCGACTTTTGCGTTCTCCGGAACAATGAGCTGCGATCCTTTCTGAGCTTCGATAGTATTGTTCACATACAGCTGATCCTTGACCATCCAGCTGTTCAGGCAGCCGGAAGATTCGGTCGATTCCGGTGAAGCGAATACGATTTTGCCGGTGAAAACGTGGCCGGAAGTTTCGATCTCAGGAACGGAGCTGTCGCGGAAACATGCGTTGCGATCGAGGAATTTCCAGGTGCCGGTAAAGAGGTCGGCGAAGGGTTTTGCGAAATACAACGAACCGTTGACGTTGATCTCGCCGTTACCAGCGAGCAGGATGGCGGCATTTTCAATACCGATCTCCGAAGGCGTGCGGTTATAATTAATTCCTCCACAGTCGGCGATGCCGTTGACGGTGATCGTGTCGTGCTGATGTCCTCCGGCGTAACCGATATAGACCCGGTCATTCGCAGTGGGAACGCCTGCACCGCCTTTACCGTAAGGAACGCCGGACCAGTGCGCGGCATCATGCCAGCTTCCCGATCCGCCCACCCAGTAACGGTCCTCCGCGAACAGCGTCGTGGCGATGAAAAGGGATAAAATGAAAGCAGGTAAACGCTGTTTCAAACTATACTCGTTTAATGTGTTTGCCCGTAAAGTTCAGCGAAACCCGTTTGCCGTCGGATTCCGCTAACCGCTGATCATCAACAAGGTTGTTAACAGTTGGCGAAACCGGGGGGCGATTCGTTACCTTTACACACGAAATATAAGAAGAAACCCCGTGGCATCCAAGCAAGACGAATTCACCTCCCCCGCTGCCGATATCCCTGTCCTCATCAAGGTCGATAACCATTTTATCCCGCAGAAACACGTTCGCTCTGTTGTCCGCTTCGGCAAAGGCTGCAAAATCGTCCTTGTCTCCGGCGAGGAAATCCTCGTGAAAGCCAATTATGATAAGGTGGCGGACCTTGTGAAATAGGGTACGTCTGCCGCGTGCGAATGCGAATGGCGCGGATTTACGATTTCTTTCCGGATACGAATGCTAAACCCTCAAAGGGTTGCCGGTGCGCATGGCTGCGCGCAACCCTTTGAGGGCATAGCATTCCGCCAGCGATTCGTAATTCGTAGATTCGCAGCGATTCGTAATTCGCACCCTTTACATCATCATCAGTCCAAACTCCACGGCAAATCCTGCAAGGAAACCGGCGAGCACCTGCACGGGCGAATGCGCATGAAGGTACAGGCGCGCCGTGCCGAGCAATCCTGCCGCAAGAAAACATCCGGCGACCAGCCACGGGCTTCCGTCGATGCCCAGCATGAGCGCGGCTGTAATTCCCCCGCACAACCCGCCGATGCCGATCATGTGCAGGCTGATCTTCCATTTCAGGTTCACGACCAGCGCGAGCAGCATGCCGATCACCGCGCCGAGAAGAAAGAGCTGGATAAAATCGGGCACCGCCCTGGAGCGGATCGCGTAATAACCGCCGGCGTAGATCATCGCCGTGGTGAGCAGGGGCCAGTTGCGTTCCTTTTGCCGTTCCATCTGCATGGTGTCGATGCGTCCCATACGCAGCATCATGAATACGAACGTAAGCGGCATGAGCACGGTGCTGATGAAGAGCAGGCCGAGGATCTTCCACGGCAGCCCCGGCGAAACGGGCTGGAAATCGGAAGGGAGCACGAACAGGAAGATGGCGGCGGCGTACGTCACCATCAGCATGGGGTGAAGAATTACGGAGAGGGTTAAAGAAGTAATTTTCACAGTCAAAAGCAGGTCTCAAAAAAATACAAAGCTCAAAATTCCAAATCCCAAAATCGCAGCTGCTTTGGGATTTGGAATTTTTGTTTTGGTTTTTTACGCTCAGAGCTCCTTGCGCAGTCGCGCCACCGGGATGTCGAGCTGCTCGCGGTATTTGGCAACGGTGCGGCGCGCGATGTTGTATCCTTTGTCCTTGAGGATCTTCGCCAGGCGGTCGTCGGTGAGCGGGCGGCGCTTGTCTTCGGCGGCGATGCAGTCGGAAAGAATTTTCTTCACTTCGCGCGTCGACACTTCTTCACCGCTGTCGGTGGAAAGCGATTCGGAGAAAAAGCTTTTGAGGAGGAACGTGCCGAATTGTGTCTGCACGTATTTGCTGTTCGCCACGCGGGAAACGGTGGAAATGTCGAGCCCCACGCGGTCCGCGATATCCTTGAGGATCATCGGGCGCAGCTTCGTCTCGTCGCCTTCCAGGAAATATTCATATTGGTATTCCATGATCGCTTCCATCGTCAGCAGCAATGTTTGCTGGCGCTGGCGAAGGGCGTCCATGAACCATTTCGCGGAGTCGATCTTCTGCTTGATGAAGTTGACGGCCTCTTTGCTGCTCTTGTCTTTGCTGCGCGCATATTCCTGCAGCATGTTGGAATACATCCCGCTCACGCGCAGCTCGGGCATGTTGCGTTCGTTCAGCGTGAGGTCGAGCTTGCCGTCGGAATTGCTCACGATAAAATCGGGAACGACATCCTGCACGGAGCGCGCGGAGTCGATCGCGGAGCTGCCCGGGCGGGGATTGAGATGCGTCACTTCACGGATCACGCGCTTGAGCGATTCGTCGTCGATGCCGAGGCGGCGGGAAATTTTATCGTAATGTTTTTTTGAAAACTCTTCCATGTGCTCCTGCACCACGCGCATGGCGAGCACCACTTCCGGCGTCTTCGGGTTTTTCCGCTGGAGCTGCAGCAGCAGGCATTCCTGCAGGTCGCGCGCGCCCACGCCCGGGGGATCGAACGTCTGGATGAGCCCGAGCAATTCCTTCAGCTCTTCTTCCGTCGTGGTGATATTCTGTGAGAATGCAATGTCGTCGACGATCGCGCCCAGCTCGCGGCGCATGTAGCCGTCCTCGTCCATGTTGCCGATGAGGTACGAAGCCACCTGGTACTGGTGGTCGTCGATGGGCTGGAGGCCAAGCTGGCTGAGGAGCTGGTCGTGGAAGCCGGGGCCCTGCGAGAGCGGCATTTCGCGGCGCTCGTCGTCGGGACTGCTGTTGTTCACATGCTCGCGGTACGAATAACCTTCGTCCTCGTCCATGTAATCGCCGAGCGCGAAGTCTTCGTCCTTGACCGATTCTTTTTCATCATCACCTTCCGCACCGTCTTCGAACAGCCCGTCGTCGTCCTCGTCGATCTCGTCTTTTTTATCCTCTTCGCTGCTCTCCTCGCCTTCTTCAAGCGCAGGGTTCACTTCCAGCTCTTCCTTGATGCGTTGTTCCAGCGCCACCGTGGGCAGCTGCAGCAGCTTCATCAACTGGATCTGCTGTGGCGACAGCTTCTGTAATAACTTCTGGTGTAGTCCTTGCCTGAGCATATTGCTACCAAATTACACAATAATTGAAAAAAGGAATGATTTTTGCGGGATATAACTATACAACCGCTGTTTTCCGCTTGGATTACAGCGGTTTTCATTTGTAAATAATTCTGAAAAGCCCAAAGCCGGTAAGCGCTTCCCGGGCATCCGTCCATCCGCCCAGCGAATTAAAAAGAATGGGGAATTTTTCCACGATGGGGATTTTTCCTCCCGGAATGGGGAGAAGCCCGGGAAGGAATTATCTGGTCACCAATAAATCATATCGGCGCGACAGTTTTTATGAGTGCTGAGAGAGGAAGAGCCCTCGATTGCGGGCAAGCAGCATTACAAGAACGACTGGCTGAGTTTATTAAACAACAGAGCGAGATTTTAAACCCGTCGAATTCGACGGGTTATTTAATTACAGCGATTTCGCCACATTTGAACTGAACGGTTTTTTGATCGCAACTGAATAATGATTTCAAAGGGGCAGAATTCGACACCTTTGAAAACACAAAAGCCACCCCGCATTCCTGCAGGATGGCTTCCACAAAATTTTTCCGAACAATTACTTCTTCAAATTCGCCATAATATATTCGCGGTTCATCGTCGCGATATTTTCCAGCGAAATTTCCTTCGGGCAGGCAGCTTCGCAGGAACCGGTGTTCGTGCAATTGCCGAAGCCCATCGCGTCCATTTCCTTCACCATGTTCAGCGCGCGGTCCACGCGCTCGACCTGTCCCTGGGGAAGGAGGGCGTACTGGGAAATTTTGGCGGAAACGAACAGCATGGCGGAAGCGTTCTTGCACGCAGCCACGCAGGCCCCGCAGCCGATGCAGGCCGCAGCAGCGAATGACTTGTCGGCGTCGGTCTTCGGAATGGGAAGGCAGTTCGCATCCTGCGCGTTGCCGGTGTTGACGGAAACAAAACCGCCGGCAGACTGGATCTTGTCGAACGCGGTGCGGTCCACGACGAGGTCCTTGATCACCGGGAACGATTTGGCGCGCCAGGGCTCAACGGTGATCGTGTCTCCGTCTTTGAACTGGCGCATGTGCAGCTGGCAGGTGGTGGTGGCGCGCTGCGGACCGTGCGCACGACCGTTGATGAACATGCTGCACATGCCGCAAATGCCTTCGCGGCAGTCGTGGTCGAACGCAATGGGTTCCTGTCCTTCGCTGATGAGGCGCTCGTTGAGCACGTCGAACATTTCGAGGAAAGACATGTCGGGGGAAATGTCATTCACCTTGTAGGTGGTGAACCCGCCTTTGTCGTTCGCGTTTTTCTGTCTCCAGACTTTGAGCGTGAGATTCATGATACGCTGTTGTTTTTCTCCGTGCCTCCGTGTCTCCGTGGTTGACGATCTTTCACCACGGAGACACGGAGGCACGGAGGGTTTTATTTATAGCTCCGTGCTGATACTTTGATCTTTTCGTACTTCAATTCTTCTTTGTGCATTTCGTACTGGTTGCTGCCTTTGTATTCCCAGGCCGCCACGTACATGTAGCCCGCGTCGTCGCGTTTCGCTTCCCCGTCTTCCGTCTGGTATTCTTCGCGGAAGTGGCCGCCGCACGATTCGTTGCGCTGCAATGCGTCCATGCACATCAGCTCGCCGAGCTCGAGGAAATCGGCTACGCGGGCTGCTTTTTCCAGCTCGGTATTGAGCTCGTTCTTGTCGCCCGGCACGCGCAGGTCTTTCCAGAACTCTTCACGCAGCGCGCGGATCTCGGTGATGGCTTCCTGCAGGCCTTTGGCGTTGCGCGCCATGCCGCATTTGTCCCACATTATCTTGCCGAGGCGCTTGTGGAAATGGTCGACGGACTTCGTGCCTTTGATGCCCATCAGTTTGTCGATCGTGTCCTGCACGCCTTTTTCAGCTTCGGCGAACGCGGGATGATCGACCGGGACAGCTTTGTCGCGGATCTGGCTGTTGAGGTAGGAACCGATCGTATAAGGAATGACGAAGTAACCGTCGGCGAGGCCCTGCATGAGCGCGGACGCGCCGAGGCGGTTGGCGCCGTGGTCGGAGAAGTTGGCTTCGCCCAGCGCGTAAAGGCCGGGGACGGTGGTCATCAATTCATAATCCACCCAGAGACCGCCCATCGTGTAGTGAACGGCGGGATAAATGCGCATCGGCACCTCGTACGGATTTTCACCCGTGATCTTTTCGTACATCTCGAAAAGGTTGCCGTATTTTTCTTTCACCACGTCTTTACCAAGCGCGATGATGCGGTCTTTCGATGCGGTCTCTTCGCCGAGCTTGTTGGCCTGCTGTTTTCCGTAACGTTCGATGGCCGAAGCGTAGTCGAGGTACACGGCCATCTTCGAAGCGCCCACGCCGAAACCGGCATCGCAGCGCTCTTTCGCGGCACGTGACGCCACGTCGCGGGGAACGAGGTTGCCGAACGCGGGATAACGGCGCTCGAGGTAATAGTCGCGTTCTTCTTCCGGAATTTCATTCGGGCGGCGCTTTTCGTCCGCTTTTTTCGGCACCCAGATGCGGCCGTCGTTGCGCAGCGACTCGGACATGAGCGTGAGCTTCGACTGGTGATCGCCGGAAACGGGAATGCAGGTCGGGTGGATCTGCGTGAAGCAGGGATTGCCGAAATACGCGCCGCGCTTGTGCGCTTTCCACGCCGCGGTGACGTTGCAGCCCATGGCGTTGGTGGAAAGGAAAAATACGTTGCCGTAGCCGCCCGTGCAGAGCAGCACCGCGTGGCCGGAATGGCGCTCGAGCTTGCCGGTGACGAGGTCGCGGGCGATGATGCCTTTCGCGCGGCCGTCGACCATTACGAGGTCGAGCATTTCGTGGCGGGCGTACATCTTCACCGTGCCGAGACCGACCTGGCGCTGCAGCGCGGAGTATGCGCCGAGGAGAAGCTGCTGGCCGGTCTGTCCTGCCGCGTAGAACGTGCGCTGCACCTGCGTGCCGCCGAAAGAGCGGTTGCTGAGCAGTCCGCCGTATTCGCGCGCGAAGGGAACGCCCTGGGCCACGCACTGGTCGATGATGTTGGCGCTCACTTCCGCGAGGCGGTGCACGTTGCCTTCACGGGCGCGGTAGTCGCCGCCTTTGATCGTATCGTAGAACAGGCGGTAGGTGCTGTCGCCGTCGTTCTGGTAATTCTTCGCTGCGTTGATGCCGCCCTGCGCGGCGATGGAGTGCGCGCGGCGGGCGCTGTCCTGGAAGCAGAACACTTTCACTTTGTAGCCCAGCTCCGCAAGGCTGGCGGCAGCCGACGATCCCGCGAGGCCGGAGCCCACGACGATGATCTCCAGGCTCCGCTTGTTGGCCGGGTTGACCAGGGGCACGGTGGAACGATAGGTCGTCCACTTCTGCTCCATCGGTCCTTCAGGAATTTTCGCTTCGAGTTTCATAGTTGAAATTTCAAAAAATTCAAACGTTCAAATCTCAAACGTGTAGCGCCCGACATTTTGGGCATTTGGAGTTTTGAGTTTTGCTTTTTCATTTTTACATCGCCCAGTTCAGGAGGTCTTTGTTCAGCAGCTTCGCGCCGTAGAACAGGACCGGGAAAGAGCCGAAGCCGATGCCCATCAGCCATGCGAGGCCCATGGAAAGCTTGTGCCACAGGGGCGCGTATTTTTTGTTGTTGACCCCGAGCGTTTGCGCGGCCGACTGCAGCGCGTGGCTGAGGTGGAAGGCAAGGGAAATAACCGACACGAGGTAAATGCCGGCGTAAAGCGGGTTTTCCAGCGCTTCGACCACTTCCTGGGCCAGCGTTTCATGTCCTTCCGCACCGACGGTGCCGGTGACGCGGTAAGGCAGGAAGAACTGCCAGAGGTGAACTACGATAAAGAAGAATATGACGCTCCCCGTGAAGCCCATGTTGCGGGAGATCCACACGCTCGTCTGGTCGGTGCGGTTGATGGCGTATTTGATCGGGCGGGCCTGTGCGTTCTCGCGGGTGAGCAGGATGGCCTGCGCCACGTGGACCACGATGGCGAGGAAGAGGACGATCTCGATGATGCGGATGATGATCATGCGCACCATGGAGTGAGACATTTCGTTGAATTCTTCGCCGCCGTCGCCGAAGAAAAGATGTACGTTGGTGTACAGGTGCTCCAGCAGGAAAAGGATAAGGAACAGGCCGGAAAGGGCCATCACCGTTTTTTTGCCGATGGAGGAGGTGAGGAATTTGGTCATATACCGAACGAGATTAGACGTGTCTCCGCCGGCGATGATTTAAATGGGATTCGGAAACCGGCAGGCGGGGACAAATGTACTCACCGTGCAGGGTTGTATCAAGTTTACAGGGGGAAGAAATTTTCCGGAATTATGAGGAAGCTCACTGAATTTCAGCAAAATGGGGCTTATTCGAAATGATTCTAAATAGAGTTGTCATTCCCCGAACAAACTCCCTTCCTTCCGCTCGTTCAGATGCTGCAGCATGCTTTTCACGATCTGGTCGGCGCGCTGGCCGTGGTGGTTGATCTTCTCCATATTCTCTTTGAGCTGGTTGAGAATGTGGAGGCGCTCTTCGGTGGTGGCGGACATGTATTCCGCGATGAGCTCGGCAGACAGCTCGGAAAAATTATTGACGAAGTTGAGCGGGTTCTGCATTTCGTGGGCGATGCGGTTGGCCAGCTTGCCGAGCGAGGCCAGCTTTTCCTGGCGCAGCAGCTCGTCCTGCGCCTCCTGCAATTCGCGCGTGCGCTCCTCCACTTTCTGCTCGAGCAAAATGTTCTGCTCTTTGGTGAGCCGTTCGATCTCTTTCGATTTTTCAAGCGCATCTTTCTCCGCAGCGCGCTTGGCCTTGTTGATCTGCCGCACCTGCGCGCCGATGGCCATCGCGAAAGCGAGAGCGGTGATGCCGATGCCCAGCTGCGCGGCATACTGGGTGAATACGTTCTGCGGCAACAGCTGCGAATAGCGCAGGGCGTGGATCGCAATGCCGGCCAGCGCGAACAGGAACACGAGGAGGAACAACCGGGCGTCGGGATTTTTCCGCCGCGCCATCGCCAGCGCGCCGCCCACCAGCAGAACGACTCCCACCACCACCAGCCCGTTCTGCACGAAGCGCATCAGCTCGTGGAGGCCGATGAACAGGCGCAGAAAAGAAAACAGCTGGACATACGAAAGCACCGCGATCACCCGGTCGAGCTTCGGGTAATAGTGCCGGAGGTGGAGAAATTTCCGGCAGAAGGTAAAACCCGTCACGATCGCCAGCGGGCCGAACAGCAGGTTGTTCCCGTATTTGTTCAGCCACACCAGCGCGCTATCGCCCCAGATGTAAGCCGCGCCGATCTCATTCTCCTTGATGTAAAAGAGCAGCGCCGAAAAAATAAATGCGATGAAATAAAAATAAATGGGCCGGCGCACGACAAAATACACCGCGAACGAATAGCAGATGAGCGCGAACAGCACGCCGTAAAAGATCCCGAAGATGAGCAGCGCCGATTCGTCCTGCTTCAGCCAGGTTTGCTGGTCGCTGACGGTGACGGATATGTCGCGGTTGTTGAACGTGCTGAAGCCGTCGCCGCGGATCCGCATCAGCAGCTGCAGCGTATCGCGCGGGGCGATGGTCATGCCGATGCGCGGGTAGGTGCGGCCGGATGTTTTCACCAGCGTTCCCCATTGCCCGGAATACAGCCCGTCGCGCTCCTTCCAGTAGATCATGCCGGAATCGACGTCGCGGCTCGGGGAGAGAAAGATCGACCGCGCGGACTGGCCCGGGTTGCAGATGCTGAGCTTTACCCAGCCATTGAAGCCGGGCGGATGGGCCTGCAGGAACGGCTGGTGCAATTTATTCTCCGTGAACAAGGCGGAACTCCGGCCGGCAAGCACCTCTTCAATGCCGAGCTTGTTCCCGGGATCGCTCAGCAGCATGCAATACGAGGTGAGATCGGTTTCCGTTTCCTGCGGCTGCAGCACGTACACGCGCGCCGGAAGCGCATGCAGCGCGGTGAGCAGGAAAAGGCTGACGATTACAGCGAGGGGCTTGCGTACGGACATCATCGCGGAAATGGATCGTACCAAGATACGGATCAGCTTTATTTCACCGTCGCCCGGTTGACAGAACAGCTGTTTCCGGGGTTGAACCCGCCAAATGAAAGGCCGGGGCCATTATCCCGGGAGCAGGCCGTTCTCCCGTAACGCTTTTTGTTCGTCGCCGGTAACGTATGCGAAGATCTTTATCGCGTCGTTCATTGTCTGCACAAAATAAAAGACGTCGAACTCGATCATCACTTCCGCATTGTCCTTCGCGCGGATGTTCGTCGAGCGCCAGTACACTTTCACCATCGCGTGCAGGTCGTCGAGCAATGTAATTTCCGTGAGCAGGATGTCCATCGCTTTCGTGCCGACGCTTTTGTAGAATTCGTATCCTTTGGGAATGGCTTCCCGGAATTGCGCATCGTTCTGTCCGCAATTCACACCGGCGGGACCTGCTTCGATAAAGCAAGACGTAAATGAATTGACGGTTCCGTCGACGTCGGGCGTTTCCCCCGCCAGCGCTGCGTTGAAACGTGCGGCGTAGGCGGCGAAAAACTCTTCGAGCTGTTGCTTGCGGTTGTCCATGGCACAATGTTGTCCGGTAAAAGTAGGCCATGCCACCTGCAGCTACGCTGACGAAAATCAGGACCCGCACACAACCGCGTCACCACGGAACTTTATTCCGCTTCCACCGGGAACTCTTTTACTTCTTCGAGTACCTGCTGCCCGATCTTTACGCCTGCGAGATCGGAATCGTCCCAGGGAAAATCCGGGATATATTTTCCATAGCCTCTCTTTTCCGGGTCGGATTCAAATCCGAAATGTGTTTGAAAAAACCCGGAATACTTTGCATAAGCCGGATCGACACGCATCAGCGGGTAAAGTGTACCGGATTCCGGACCGGCGGCAGTTCCCGGGAGCGCGCCGAAAACATCTTTGCCCGTTTCCCGCGCCAGATGGTACATGTACGAGGATTTGATCACCGCCGCAAAAAAACGCAGCAGGCGCCCGAACGGCATTTCGATCTTCAGCGGCGGAACTTTTCGCTTCGGCAGCAGCCCGGCGACCCGCTGTGCGAAGAGCCTTAGCCGGGGCGTCGGGTTCTTTAGCGTAATAATGGTGTCTTCCGTTAATCCTCCTGCTTTGTATTCTTTGCTGTCGAGCAGCGCTTTGAGCAGCTTGCGCAATTCCGGGTCGGAATCGTAGCCCCACGTCCAGCTGTAACCGCCGGGATGGAACGCGTCGCGGAAAGCTGCCTGTTCGGCCTCACCGGGGAGCAGGTCAAAATCGAGAGGCGACGGATCAAATGCAAGCGGGTCGACCGGGACACCGGAAATTTCCAATTCCTCCGGGAAGTTCAGCGGCCGCGGCCCGGCTTCGGTCCCGTGCGTGAAAAAGCCCAGCTCCATCAACCGTCCCGGGCATTTTTCCCCGAGCGCGATCACGCGCCTGTACATTTCCGCGGCAGGCATCGCGCCCTGCGTTCCCCTGAAGAACCGCTCCCGGTCGCCCATCTCATTCGTCCGTATTTCATAATGCGCGTCGTTATTCTTCACCTGTTCAAATCTCACCAGGTCGTCCGTGGTTTTTTTCACCGAAGCATGCGCATTGACGATGGACTTTACGAAACCTTCTTCCGCGATCGTGCCGGTCTCGTATTTCACTTCCACAAAGATCACCTGCCCGGACCCGACGTCGAGCACCTGGAACAGCATAGTATCCCGGTTATCGTCGCGGGCGATAAGATGATCGACGCGGTTCATGCACAGCTGGAGGAAATTCGCTCCCGAAGATTTGTAATCGACGCCGGCGACAAAAATGTAATGTCGCGCATAGGCGTTCAGCCGGAACATCGGGTGCGTGGGTTTCAGCAGCGGCGAGTCGGATGTAAAAGGAACGGCAGGAGGCGCAGGCTTCGGAAGCGATGCGGGCTGGGATGCTGGTTGCGATGAAGGCTGATCAGAAGTCGCTGCTCCCGGCTTTTTTTTCTTCGGTTTGTAAACGTTCGCATCAAAGTATGGAAGCGGGCAAAAAACCGTGTCGCCGAATTCCGTGTAATTCCCCTGGGGAGCAGACCGAAGCTTAAATCGTTTTTGCAATGCCAACCGTGCGGCCTCCTGGAAAGCTGCAACTTCAGGAAGACGTTTATTGCCCGGATCGAAGTCGATGACGAAATCCCTGAACGTTCCGTACACTTTTTTGAGGTTGGCGGCCTGTTTGAGACGCACTGCCGGCGGCCGGCTGGCGTAGTGACAAACCAGGTAGCGGATCAGCTTAAGGGGCACTTTATAACCGCTCGCCCGGTAATCTTTTAACGAGAGCATCCATTCAACCCAGAAAAGAAGAAATTTCGATTCCGGCTTTGCAGTTCCGGGGATCCCGATCAGCAGGTCGTCCGGCGAAGAGGGATCGTCCAGCTCTTTGAGCCGGAGCGCAAAGTCCAGGAACTCCAGCAAGCCATCACTAAGGAAACCCCTGTCATTGCCCCATATCCAGGCATAACCGTCGGGATGGAAAGCCGCCTGAAAATGCGAGAGGTCTTCCCTGCCCATACGCGGCGGCTTAAAATCGAGGTTGAACTCGCCATCCGGGTCGTCCGGGTCGCGGGAGCCTTTCGGCAACTTTTTGAAAGCCGCTTTATTCCCGTGAACGGCGCCATCGGAAATCGGGGAATTGACCAGTGGAATGCGATGACTGCTGAAGATAGTGAAGAAGCTCAGCTCGATCAGTTCGCCCGGGAAGCTTTTTCCGAGAGAAATCACTTCCCGGTAAACGTCGGTTATCGACATAACCCTGAAGACGGTTTTTTTCAGCAGGTTGCCGAGCAACTCTCCCTTTTTGAAACCCGGGTAATCTTTCTTCGTGATCTCGCGGAAGTCGGTGCCGTCCACGACAGGAGGGATACGTTTGCCCGCAGCTGTCACCTCGATGATCGTGATCGTCCCCCGGCGCACATCGAATATCTTGAACCGCAGGTCGGCTGTTCCTTTATGGTCCGCGATGAGGTCGTTTACGCGCAGTTGACAAAGCGCGCCGAAGTCGAGCTCGAAATTGACAAAGTCTACGCCCGCCACGAGAATAAACTGTTTCCGTGCCATGGCTCAGAACTTTCCGCGGTTGTCAATGAATACGAATAAAACCATCGCTAAGCCTCCAGCGGATCTTCGAACACCGGAACATTCTCCTGCAAATACACGAGCGAGGTCGGCACGCTCACTTCCCACGGCTTGCTGTTTTTCGGGTAGGGCACGCCTTCTTCCATCGTCCCCAGGTTTTCGGTGATCTCCTGGATGATGGGCAGGTATGTATCGTCTTCCATCACCGGCGCATCGTTGCCTTCCCATATCTCGCCGAACTGGATGAAATGCACAACAGCCTTTTCAAAGCCGGGACGTACTGCAAGCTGCACGCGCGCCGCGCCGGCTTTCAGGAACGCGGTAAAATCGGTGTCGGTGCCCGCAAGCCGGATGGCGGAAGTCCAGCGCGCTTTCCTTCCCCAGAAATACGGGTACATCACGTACGCCATGTTGTTCCACTCGAACGCGTTCTCGAAAAAGCGGATAACGGATCCGTTGGCACAGGCTTTTTCCGGGTCGATCACGGGCTCCGCCTGGCTGAGGTACGAATCGAGTCCCGGCACGGCATTTTTCGTGAGCAGCATCAGCACCAGCTTGCGCAGCTCGTCGCGCGTGATGTTTTTGTTGCAGGCGGGATCGGCTCCCAACACGTCATAACTTCCGCGGCGCACAGATGCGGCAGCCGCATTCTCTTCGAATTCGGCCAGCTTCAGCCGGTACGCTTCCATGATCGCTTCGTACATCTTGTTCTGCCACGCCGTGAAGCCGGTGACCGTCAGCTCGCAGAACACGTCGATGGCCACGGAGAAATTGAAGATCCTCCTGTAGTGGATCGCCAGCGCGATCTCTTTTTCGCGGCGCTGTGAAAAAACGAGATGGTCCCATCCCCAGCTGCTGAGATCGGCCGTCGATCCGCCGATCACGATGTGCGCGCTGAAATCGTCGTTGTTGGGGTGAACGTTGTCGGTGCCCACCCATGCTGCGTAAGCGGCGTAGTTTTCCGGCAGCTGCAGCTTGGCGGCGCGCGCGTAATCGTTCTTGTTCGTGCCGTCCTGGCTGTCGAAATGCGAAACGGTGACGATCTGCGGCGGAGGTTCGGGCGCGCCGGTCACGTGGTAGGCGCGCACGTAGCCCTGGTAATTCGTGCGCGTGAGATCGCCGGGCGCGAGCGGGCGTTTCATGAACATCGGCGGGTTCGGTTTGGGCATCTTCGTTCCTTCGGGCGGCGTTTCTGCAAGCGCAAAAAGAAAGAACGCGGCCGGCTCGGGCACTACGAAATCGAAGATCATGCGCTGACCGTACGACATCACCTGCGCGTCGTAAAGCTTGTCCATCCAGCGGTAAACGCCGCGGATATTTCCGCCCGAATCATTTTCGAAACGGTGCTGGTTCACTTCCTCGATCTCCTCGAGGGTGATCTTCCGCCGTTCTTTTTTCACCCGCTCGCGGATCGTCTCGGAAGATTTTTCCGTGAGCTCGCGTGAGAACGTCGTGGCTTTGCGCTGCGACTCTTCCACCGACGAGCTGAAGCTGGAATCGACCTGCGAATCGAAGCTGACCGAAGGGCCGAACGATCCGCTCACCTGCACGCCCACGTCGAGGCTGAGCTCGCGCGCCGCCGTGCGGCTGATCTCGTTCTGGATCTCGTTGCGTTCGGTGGTCTCCAGGTCGCGCTCGCGTGTTTCTTCCCGCTCTTCCTCCGTAAAAAATTCATCCGTCACACGGTTCAGGCGGCGGTGGTTCCGTTCGCGCTTTTCACCCTGCAGCACATTCTCAATATGCGCGATCTCGCCGAGGCGATAACCTTTCAGCTGCTGTTTTACCAAAAGCAGGTCGCCGATCCCTGCCGCATATGTGCATGAGCTCAGCAACGTTTTCGTAACGGTGCCGGCTGAAACGTAAGGCGCGGAGGTAAACGCCGACCTGAACTTTCCCGCATCGAGCACCGCGCCGCCGACCTGCACCAGGAATGTTTCCGCCGGCTCTTCCAGCGTTGCGGAAAGTGAAAGCATTTCGTCTTCGATGCGGTCGAGCATGGAGAACGGGTTGCCTTTCGACGCGTCGACGTTGAGCGTTGCCAGCAGGTTTTTTGTTCCCGTGCTGAGCTGCGCGAGCGCGGCGGGCGACAACACGGGATCGGCGGTGACCGAACGTTTCAGCGGCATGCGCCCGTCTTCCGCGGTTCCCGAGGGGCCGGGGGCCAGCGTGTCGGCAAGTGTGCGGTTGAAGACGACGGAGCGGAACGTCCCGGAAATTTCGCGGTGCGCTTTTTCCAGCGTGGCGGCGCGTTCAGCATCAGCGGCACCGGGATCGGTCACCGCCTCGCGCGGAGGTGTTTCTTCCGTGAACTGCAGCAGCTCATTGAGAAAGGCCGGCAACGCAACCACGTGGCGCGCGGTGAATGTGCCGAGCGTTTCCGTTTCGCCGGGCGCGACGTCGCTGAAACGGAAATGCAGGAATTTTGCGGCGAGCACCAGGCCTTCGTTGTCGTGCTTCGAACCGGCGCGTGTGAGCGCGAGCGCCATGAGCGAATCGGCGAGGTTGCCCGAAAGCGCGGCCAGCTCCGGCGACAGCGCTTTTTCCAGTACCAGGCTAAGTTCGTCCGACAGGAGCGCTTCCTGCGCGTTCCGCGACCTGTTCTCCGAAAACCAATCTTTCAGCGCGCTGATGTCGGGATCGAAATCGGAAAGCCGGGCGCCGAACGCTTCGGAAGCCATGAATGTGCGCGTGGCGGCTGCAACTTCTTCGCGCGTGGATTTGCCGGTGAGCGCTTCGAGCTGCTGGTAAAACACGGATCTTTTTTCGGTGAGCGCATACGGATCGATCACGACGCGCGTGGGGCGGGACAGCCTGAGCGGGGCTGCGGGGCGGGTGCTGAAAAAGCGGAAGATGGTTTCTCCTGTCATGGGTTTGGTCTGTTGGTGACCAAAGGTGAAACCGTATCGGAGAAACGGAATTAGGAATTTCCGCCGTTGGATTGGGAAAATGCGCAGGGGTGGTCGCGATGAAAATTTTATTCTGCGCCGCTCTTCTGTTCTCCTTCAACCGGTACGGCAGCGCTGCTCTTTTTAATCTCCTCCATCGACAACGTAACCTGCGAATAATAGAAATCTGTTTTCTTTTTCCTGACTTCGTCCACTTTTTCTTCCAGCGACTTTTCGTTCCACGTTTTTTCCTGCGCGCCTGCCGGTTTCCTTTCTTTATTCAGCAAATGCAGGATGTGCTCGACCGCCTTGTCTTTGTTATTGAAATCGATAAAGCGTGTATTCAGCGAAAGGTAATGACAGCTTTTCGGAACGGCGATCAGGTACTGGAACCGCTTTTTCGATTGGCCGTCCACGAACGGGATATACCAATCCGGGTAAACCCAGAACTTCCGGTTCCCGTAATGCGCGTGCTCCTGCACCACCTGGTTGAAATTGATCTCGTCGTTCATCTCCGGGTTCCAGACGAACGGCTCATTGTTCTTAAGATACAGCAATTCGAAATCCAGCGGCGCCACCCATTTCCGCACTTTGCCTTTGTTTTCCACGACGCAGTAAAGCTCGAGGAGATATTCTTCCTTATTCTCGCCGAGGTATTTGATGCCGTTCACGATCTCCATGCTCGGGAAGCGCTCGCGGTGGAGGCCGAAACGGTACAACACCCAGATGCCGCCGACAATAATGCCCGCGGCTGTGATGAGATGGTCGGCCTGTTCTGTCCAGTGCATCACATCAAACGTATTAAAGCCGTACCGCAAATCCAACTTCGTTTACCTACGTTTCGTCATGCATTTTCCCGATATTTTTTACTACATCTTCGATGAACGCGTCCTTGCCGGGAATACACGGCAGTTACGCGGGCGCATGTCAGCATGGTTCATTCTTCATTTCCCCTATCTTTATTCCCCAACAAAATTCATTATGCGTTACGCTCCCATCGACAACTCCCTCTTCACGGAAAACCGCAAACGTTTCACCGCGAAGCTCCAGCCGAAATCCATCGCGATCTTCAACGCCAACGACGTGCAGCCGACCAACGCCGACGGCACGATGAAATTCCGCCAGAACAACGACCTGTTCTACCTCAGCGGCGTCGACCAGGAAGAAACGATCCTCATTCTTTTCCCCGACTCGCCGGACCCTGACCACCGGGAAGTGCTGTTCGTGCGTGAAACGAACGAGCACATCGCGGTATGGGAAGGCGAAAAGCTGACCAAGGCGGAAGCGACGAAAGTTTCCGGCATTAAAAAAGTGTACTGGACGCACCAGTTCAAACAGGTTTTCTTCGGGCTCATCGTGGAGGCGCAGAACGTTTACGTGAATACGAACGAGCACGTGCGTTCGGTGATCGAAGTGGAAACACGCGACGCGCGCTTCATCAGATGGTGCCGCGAAACGTATCCCGCGCACAACTACGTGCGCAGCGCGCCGGTCCTGCACGAGCTGCGCGCGATCAAGTCGGATGCGGAAGTGGTGCTCATCAAAAAGGCCTGCGACCTGACGGAGAAAGGTTTCCGCCGCACGCTCGGTTTCGTAAAGCCCGGCGTGTGGGAATACGAGATCGAAGCGGAGCTTGCGCACGAGTTCATCCGCGCAGGGGCCGGGTTCGCCGGTTACGAGCCGATCATCGCTTCGGGCGCGAATTCCTGCGTGCTGCATTACAACATCAACGACAAGCAATGCATGGACGGCGACGTGCTGCTGATGGATTTCGCGGCGGGTTATGCGAATTACCAGAGCGACCTCACGCGCACGATCCCGGTAAACGGAAAATTCACGCAGCGCCAGGAAGACGTTTACAATGCCGTGCTCCGCGTGATGCGTTTCGCCATGAGCCGCCTCGTGGTGGGCAACACGATCCAGGAATATCATAAAGAAGTCGGCGCGGCGATGGAGGAAGAGCTCGTAAAGCTGAAATTGATCTCTGCAGACGACATCGCGAAGCAGGACCCCGCGTGGCCGGCGTACAAGAAATATTTCATGCACGGCACTTCACATTACCTCGGCCTCGACGTCCACGACGTGGGCAGCCGCTACCGCAAATTCGAAGAAGGCATGGTGTACACCTGCGAGCCGGGCATTTACATCCCCGACGAAAAGATCGGCGTGCGCATCGAGAACGATATCCTCGTCACGAAAAAAGGACCGGTCGACCTGATGGCCGGCATTCCCATCGAAGCGGACGAGATCGAAGCGCTGATGAAGAAGTAGAAGATGCGCGTTACAGGTCGGGCCTTTCGCGGTCCTCATCCAGCCGCTTGTCGAGGTTGAATGCTGCGCTGATCAACCCGAAATGCGTGAATGCCTGCGGAAAATTCCCGAGGTGCTCGCCTTCGAACCCGAGCTGTTCGGAATACAGTCCCAGGTGATTTGCATAGCCGAGCATTTTGTCAAAACAGAACCGCGCCTTTTCCAGCTGGCCTGACCGGCAAAGACATTCCACGTACCAAAACGTGCACATGGAAAACGTGCCTTCGTGGCTGATAAAGCCGTCGGAAGCCGCCAGCGTGGGGTTATAGCGGTAAACGAGGGAATCGGAAACCAGCTCGTCTTCGATGCGTTTCAACGTCGACAGCCACTTCGGGTCTTTCGGGCTGATGAAATGCAGCATGGGCATCAGCAGGGCCGAAGCGTCTACGGTTACCGAACCCGGGAACTGCACGAACGCTTTTTTTTCTTCGCTCCAGAACTCCGAATAGATATTGTGAAAGATCTTGTCGCGTTCTTTTTTCCAGTTCTCGTTCAACGGGAACGATCGTGCGGTTGCAATTTTAATCGCCCGGTCGAAAGCAACCCAGGACAGCAGGCGGGAGAATAAAAAATGTTTCCGGCCGCCCCTCACTTCCCAGATGCTGTCATCGGGCTGGTTCCAGTTCTCGCTCAGCCAGTCGACCTGCTTGGCGAGGTTCGTCCAGAACCCGTAGGATATTTCTTCCCCGAATGAATTGTAGAGAAACACCGCGTTCATCAGCTCGCCGTAAATGTCGAGCTGGAGCTGGTCGTAGGCGTCGTTGCCGATCCGCACGGGAGAAGATCCGTTATACCCTTCAAATTCGCGCAGCTCCTCTTCGTTCAGCTGCCGTTTCCCGTCGATCGCATACATGATCCCGAGCCTGCTTCCGCTCTGGATGTCTTCGCAGCGTTTTTCGACCCAGTTCATGAAAGCGCCGGCCTCTTCGGTGTAGCCGAGCCGCAGGAACGTGTAAATCGTGAAAGACGCATCCCTGACCCATGCGTAGCGGTAATCCCAGTTCCTCACACCGCCGATGCTTTCCGGCAACCCGAACGTGGGCGCGGCGACCACCGATCCGTACTTGCGCGAGGTGAGCAGCTTCAACACGAGCGCCGACCGGTGCACCGTTTCCATCCATCTTCCCCTGTACGTCGAGCGCGCAATCCACGCTCTCCAGAAACGAACGGTCTGGACCAGCGTCTGCGAAACGTATGTTTCAAGATTATTTCCTGCGTGCGGGTCGTCGGCAGGCTCCAGCAGGAAATCGGCGATCTGTTCGGGCGCGAGCGAAAACTCCGCGACGACATCCGTTCCCGCAATGCTCAGCGGGACGGAGCTGACGAGTCGCAGCACCGTATTGTCTTCGCCCCTGAAAATGGCTGCATTCGGCGACTCGAGCTCCACCGTGTGCGCGCTCCTGCTATAATTGAACCGCGGGCTGCAGCGCATTTTGTAAATCACTTCACCGCGGATGTTCTTCACACGCCTGACAAGTTTTTTCCCGTACGACGTTTCATCGAGCGGCATGAAGTCGGTGATCTCGCCCACGCCGCTGGTCGATAAAAAGCGCGTCAGCAGCACGTTCGTGTCGGGCAGGTAAAGCTGCTTCGTTTTCATCCGGACGAATGCAGGGGCGATCTCGAATTTTCCGCCCGCCTTCGAATCGAGCAGGGCGCCGAAAATGGAAGGCGAATCGAAGTCGGGAAAACACATGAAATCGATCGATCCGTTCAGACCTACAAGGGCCACCGTATTCAGGTCGCCGATGATGCCGTAATTTTCAATGGGCTGGTAGTTCATAAATAAAATCGCGCGGAATCGCAAAAGTGATTGCGCTCCGGAGCTGCAAATTAACACTTCGCCGGAAAGAGCGCTCTTGACAAGGATCAGTATTACCGCTGACTTTGTGCGGCACTTTTAACAATGACGGGCATTGCGGTGAAAACCCGTTTCGCAAAAATTGAGAAATGTCACCGGCGCGACAAATGGAATTATTCCCCGATGACGATCTTTTGAGTTCCCGCTCCTGCTTTCAGAAGGTAAATGCCGGGAGGCAGAAAAGAGATGTCCAACTTTACATTTTCTTCGCCTTCATACCTGAGCTGGTAAAGCAACTGGCCGGTGGAGGTGAATACTTCTACCACGCCCGGGCCATCAAGTCCGTGAACGGTGAAGTTGCCGTTGCCGGGATTCGGAAAAACAGAAAATGCATCGTTGCGCGCAGGCTCCTGCAGGCTCATCACCCCGTCATTGTTGGTGAGCACCGTCGTCTGGCTGAAATATTCCACCAGGAAAATATATCCATCCCTGCAGAACAGGTCCTGCACGCCCCAGAGGAAATCATGGATGTGCTCCTTGCCGTGCTCGTAATAGCCCGTCTGCTGCCCGGTGTTTTTGTTGAGCGCATAAAAACCGTATTTGGTGTAGGCCACATACAGCCCGAATGAATCCACTGCCATGTACATGAACTGCGGCTCGGGCTGCGGGGGCGCAAATTCATCGATATAGGTCAACGAATTCGTTGCATCGTCGAACTTGTAACGTTTAATGACGTCGGCGTTGGCGGCCAGGACATCATCCACGTAGACATAAAGCGTGTCTTTGTAATACGCCATGCGGTCGAAGTTCTTAAAAACCTGCCCGTTGACGGTATTGAGCAGGCTGAGATTGGTGGACATGTCGAATACGCGGATGCTGCCGGGAATGGACACCAGCAGCTTTCCGCCGGTCGTCACCACCATGTCTTTGAAGAGTCCCTGCGTAAAAGCGGTGTCGAGCTGCGGAGCGGAAGGCGTGCTTACATCGATGAGCTGAATTTGTCCTGCCCCGAAAATGGGCGTGCGGAAACAAACGTGCTTGTCCTGCCAGACCTGCGTGCGCGTTGCGCTGACAGCGGCGAACGTGGTGAGCGAACCGACCACGTTAAGGCTGGTGTCGTACACACGGAAGCTCGTGTCGGTGAGGTAATGGCTGTAGATGTGCGACCCGGTGGCGGAGAAATCGGCGCTGGCGCAGAAGCCGACGGGATTGTCTTCGGCGAGCAGCACGGGATTGTAGATGCTGTTCACGTCGTACAGCTTGATGCCGTTGCCTTCGTTCGCGAGCACCATGCGGTTGCCCAGCTTGTCGGCCCCGAGGTTCCAGCCGCCGGTGAGCGTGTTGCCCAGGTCCACCTCGTTGTAAATATCGCTGATGTCGACCGTTTTGACGCCGTACCATTCGGACGCGACGAACATCGTATCGTTGTTGATGGCGATGTCGAAGAACCAGAGCCCGGCGTAGATGCCTGTAAGCGGGATGACCGCAGCGCCGGTGGCGTCGTACACGTACACGTGGCCGGCAATCGGCCAATTGGGATTGGCCATATCGCCCGATGCCTGCGTGACAAGGTAAACGGTGTCGTTCACGATCTCCGCGTTCATCCCGGAAGCGATCTCGAAGCCGGGAACAGCGGGAAGCGTGTCGCCGTAAACAAACTGGAGGTTGGACGGGTCGGCGCAGTTCAGCACGTAATACAAGCCCTGCACATCACCGCCGCCGCTGGTTATGGAATTGCTCCCTCCCATCACGTGAATGAAATTTGTATTCTGACCGAAGAACACGCCTTCCGGGTCGCAGTAGCCGTAGCTGTAAAAATCTTTCTGCGTAAATGTGCGGGCATCGTAAACATACACGCCTTCATTCGCCTGTACATTATCGTACCCGAGCGTAAACGCCAGCAGGCTGTCCTTTACATCGATCCCGCGTATTTTTCCCCCGCTCACCGGCGGATTGATCGTGGTGACGAACTGGAAATAATTTCCCATATCGCGCAGCACGGTCACATTCGATTTATACGCCACGAACAACGTATCGCCGCCGTAAAAAGCCACGTCGTACACCGCTTCGCTGTTCTGCGCCGGCGTATAGAAAGCCTCCACGAAAGGATTGGCCGGGCTGGAAATGTCCATCTTGAAAAGCCCGGAATGGTTGGCCGAAACATACAGGTAGCCGTTCTCCACCTGGATCTTGTCGATGAAGGAGCGGAAACGATACTCGCCTACTTTGGGATACGGCACGGGAACGGTTACATCATACACGGTAAGCGTGCTGCCCGCGCCGGCATACAAGTAGTTGTTGTAATAACACACCTCGTAACAGCCGCCGCCTTTCGTGGAGCTGACATATTGTAAATTATTCTGGGCTGCGAGGGAAAAAGACAAAATGGCTGCGAGGAGCGTAACGGTTTTTTTCATGGGGACATCGGTTATCCTGCATAAGACAGGGAAACACGCCAAAGGTTTAATCGCCAGGAAATTATTCTCGCTCCACTAAGAGACTGTTTAAGATTTAGATTTCGAAATGATTATAAGGGGATTTTTGTGCCAGACGAGGCGTCCTTCGCAGGCCATATCGGAGAGAATCTGGTCAAGAAGGACAACGAAGTATGGTGCAAAAAGACGCATAAGCATTTTGAAAGATGAATCTTAAACAGTCTCTAAAAGTTTCAGGTGAACCCTGCAGATGAATTAACTTAGCCGCATGGTGGCGCTGACCGTTCCCGTCTTCAAACCCATCGTACCGGAAACGAAGTTTATGGTTTGCCGCGGTGCGAAGATCCGTTATGCGGATGTGGGAAAGGGCCGCGCGATCGTGCTCGTGCATGGGTTTCTCGAATCGCTGGAAGTGTGGTTCGGGAATGGTTTTGCCAACGACCTCGCAAAAAAATTCCGCGTGATCGCCATCGATCTCCCGGGGCACGGCAAGTCGGAATGCCTGGGCTACGTGCACAAGATGGAGCGCATGGCCGACGTGGTGAAAGACGTGATGGACGGGCTCGGTCTCCGGCGCTACATCATCGCGGGCCACTCGATGGGCGGTTACGTCGCGCTGGCATTCGCCGAAAAATATTCCGACAACCTGCGCGGGCTTTGCCTCTTCCACTCCACCGCCCTGCCCGACAGCGCGGAGAAAAAACTCGACCGCGAGCGCGCGATCCGCATCGTGAAGCGCGATCCCGCGAAATACACGAACCAGCTCGTGATCAATTTATTCGCGCTCGCCAACCAGCGTTATTACAAAAAAGAGATCAACTGGCTGCGGCGCATGGCGGCCAAAACGAAAAAGCAGGGCATCGTGGCGTGCCTCGAAGGCATGAAGATCCGTACCAACCGCGAGATCGTGCTGAAGTTCGCGCATTACCCCGTGCAGATCATCGCCGGCAAGCGCGACAACGTCATCCCGTTCGATTCACTGAAAGAGCAGGCGGAATTACCGAAGGTCTGCCGTTTCGTGCCCCTGGAACGCACCGGGCACATGGGCTTCATCGAAGCGCGGGAAACAACGCTGAAAAAACTCCGCGCGTTCGCAGGCTTCTGCTACAAAACGAAAATGGGTTGATGTGCCGGAATGCTGTTGACAGAAAATGTCAAAGGTTCAGCCGATGCGGAAACGTGAATTGAGCAGCTTGTCGCCGTCGATCACGCAAAGCTGGTAAACGTTCGGTGCAAGGTGCGCCACGGAGATCCGGTGAGGCGGCGGGCCATCCAGCGATCCTTTGCTCAGTTCCACTCCCCCGATATCGAAAATACTCCAGGAGCATTTTTCGGTAACAAGCTCGTAGTCCAGCAAAATCTCTTTACCGACTATCCTGAATTCAATCATTACTGACTGGACGCCAATTGTCATATTTCGGGTCTTTGGGGGGAAACTTAATAGGTATACGCCCACCCGGCCGGGGAAGTTCATACAATTCGATCAACACGGGTAAAACGAGGATGAACCTTCTCCCCTGATCAACCACGGTTTCGGCGGGCGCAAAAAAAAGCCTGTAAATGTGAATTTACAGGCTTCGGGGCGCCACAGCTCGCAGCTACTGTTTTAACACTTTGGAAACCCCTGTACGTTGTCCGTCGGTGACACGAACCAGGTAAATCCCTGCAGGAAATTTTTCCAGGCTCACCGTCGTTTCTTTTTTCACGATTGTTTCGCTGTGCACCATTCGCCCCGTCATGTCATAAAGCCCCAACTTTGCGCCGACGGTTTGCGGCTGCCAGGTAACCGTGATGGCTGAGGCCGCAGGATTGGGATAAATAGGAACGGTGAATTCCTGCATGTCATCATCGACACCCAGCGGATAAGTTACGCATGTGCAGGGTGAAGTTGTGCCGTAAAACGCACGCGCGCTGTCTGAAAAGTTTTGTATCGCCGCTACGCTCGACAGTGGCCCCGCGTTTCCGCGTGCGTAGACGTAGGCATAATCCACGCACATGACTTGTCCCGCCGTGATGGTAAACGGACCCGAAGCGGCAAAACCACGACGATCGAACGGCGTATTGCCGGCGCTCGCCTCATCCCACGGCGGTTGCGGCATGCCGTTCGTTCCCCAGGCGAGCGGGTCGCTGGTGCCGGGGAACATGTAATCGCATGGGGGAGATCCGCCATAACCTGTACCGCCGTAAGTGACAGGAATGCTATCTTTCCAACGACCCGACATGTACTTGTGGTAATCCCATGCGGTGACGGGATTCCCGGTGACGGTGAAGTCGTTGTTGTAAGAAACAAATTTGCTCATCAGCCACACTTCACCTGCCTCGTCGATAAGTCCGTCATGATTGTTATCGACACCGTCCCCGGGGTCCGCAACCGGTCCGCGAAGGAACACGACGCCCTGCGCCGGCGGATTTGCACCGTACGTCCCGATTGTGGCGAACGGCGAACTACCGTCGTTCACATCTCCGTTGTAACCATAATAAATGTTCCGCGTTACATCGCAGCCGATGTAATCATCATCGTAAGCGCCGATGTCGAAATCCGTCCACGAGCCGATGTACGCGTCGGAGTAATCACGGCCCGAGCGGTTGTACATTTTGTAATTGAGGAACACGGCGCTGTCGAGCCAGGAACCGGGCGCGCTATACGCATACAACATCGCATGAAATTCGAAGCCGAGCTTTTGTCCGCCGGTTTCCGTGTGCGTGTTGCGGTCATCGTTGAAGATCACGAACACCGCCTGGTCGCCTTTGATGCAAGGATAATCGCCTGCAGATGGATCGTACACGCCGTCGGCATCCACGTCGACATACGGCGCGAGCTGCGCAGCCTGTCCCTGCGACACATCGCCGTTGCCCGGCCAGTCGAGGATCACGGGAGGTGTGGAGGTGAAAAGCCCAAGACGGAAGCTGTCGATCGTAGACTTGTTCACCTTCCACACCTTGTTCCACAGCGCATCGTTGGCGGCGGAATAATTCGCAGGGTTCATGACAGGGCCGGGATAAAAGTCGTTGCCGGACTGGCGGTACGTTTGCGCGCCGAGGTGCAGCTGGCCGGACGTGTCGAGTCCGCCGACCCATAATGCGCCGGCGAAGATGGTGGAGGTTTGATTGCCTTTCGGCACTTCGAACTGCGTGTTCGTATAATCCCAGAACAAATCACCGTTGGAAACAGCCATGGCGCTTACGCCGTTGATGTCGAGGGAGGCGGTGACCCAGGTTTGTGCGTTCAGTGTTCCGCAAATAGCAACCACGGTAATAGAGAGTAGCGTTCTTTTCATAGGTCAGGTAAACAAGTGGATGATGGATACATTGTGCTGTTCCGAAGAAAAAAACCCGTCTTACGGGACGGGTCATTCTTATTGAGACGGCTGCAGCGCAACCTGGAGTTACTTTTTAGAAAACCCCGGTCCCTTGGGGTTAAAAACAGGACCGGGGTTCCACACACACTCAGGAAAAAATCACATGACAAACATTATAGATAATAAAACCAACGCATGCAATTCCGAAAATGATGCTGATGGTGCCGAGGCCGTCGATGTGATACTGGTGGCCTTTCCGATGGGTTACCTTTTTCATGGCACTCAATTTTATAGGGGTTTTGACTTCACTGCCCGCGTTGCTTGCCGAAGAGCGGACTTCCTTCTTTGTTCTATAACGTCGCAGCTGGATTTCGTTACAGAATTATTTTGAAAGAAAGAGCAGGGTGAACCGAACGGTAGACGCAACATCCCCGAATACGTCAGCTATCCGGTTGCACCCCAAAGGCTCAGGGCCTTTTTCTCTTTTCTTTTTTAAAGCAGCTTTTCAATGAGCGGATTTCCTGTCGATCAGCGTATTCTATTCCTGTAGCTGATTTCCATTCAATATTACGCTTGTAAACACGGAAAGGATAGTCACTTTTAACAGGTGGCTGAGCGCATGCGGTAACCGGAAACGAAATTGGTATAAGTGGCGAAAGCGCCGGATGAGCGGAGTTTTCCTGAAGCGCGTATTGTCAGAGAAGTGTCACGAATTCAAAAATTCAATCACTCGTCTCGTCTCCGACGAGCCTTGTTATTCAAAGATTCAAAATTCAAATAGTATCGCGACAGGGCAAAAAAAATCGGATTGACCTCAGCCAATCCGAATCTTTGAATCTTTGAATAGTCTCGTCATGCATGACGAGACGTTTGAATCTTTGAATTTCAGATCTTATTCAGCCGCTGGATGAATGCGTCTTTTTTGCGGCGGGAAATTTCGATCTGTGTGCCGTCGCTCATCACGGCGTAGCCTCCGTCGGTTTTCAGGAAACGTACGACGTGGCTCATGTTGATGAGGTGGTGATGGTGCACGCGGATAAAATCGTCGGGCGGGAGAAGATCCTCGTAATGCTTGAGGCTGGCGGAAACGAGCAGCTTCTTTTTGTTCTCGAGGAAGAAGCTCGTGTAGCTGCCGTCGGCTTCGCAGCGGATGATGTCTTTCACATTCACGATCTCGTATGCATTCCCGGTGGGCAGCGTGATCTTGGTGTACTGCTCGTTCGGGCGGCGGAAATTCTGCAGGAGGAATTTCAGATTTTCGAGGTTCTCGTTTACCGTCTGCCTGGTTTTGATCTTTTCCACCGCCGCTTTCAGCTCGTCGGCGTCGATCGGCTTGAGGAGATAATCGATCGCGCTGTACTTGATGGCGCGCAGGGCATGCGCGTCGGAAGCGGTGGTGAAGATCACCTCGAAGCCGGTGTTGGGCACCTGCTCGAGCAGGTCGAACCCGCTGCCGTCGGCCATCTCGATGTCGAGGAACACGAGGCGGGGATTGGTTTTGCGGATGAGATCAACGCCGCCGGCCACGGAATCCGCGCTGCCGACGAGGTTCACTTCGGGGCAGTTGGTTTTTACCAGCGCCTCGAGCACTTCGCGGCTTTTCTTTTCATCTTCAACAATTACAGCATTGATCATGGGAGGTCAGGTATCGGTTACAGGGAGGGCCAAATTAGGAAACGGGTATGAATATATCAACACGGGTGCCGGCGGCAGAACCGTCTTCAGCGTAAAGATCGGTAATTGTAAGGCTCAGCTGCGAGCCGTGCAGGCGATTGATCAGCTCGAGGCGGTCGTGCGTGATCTTCATCCCCAGCGACTGGTGGTCCTTGCGCTTGGAAAGCTGGCGCATCTCCCACGCCTTCTCCCGCCCGATGCCGTCGTCGATGATGCTGCACACGATCGTGTTCCCCTGCAGGCGCATGACGATCTGCAATTTCCCGCCCCCGCTCTTCGGCATCAGCCCGTGCAGGATCGCATTCTCCACGTAAGGCTGCAGCAGCATCGCCGGGATCTCGAAATAATCCATGTCGATGTCCTTGCTGACATCCACCGACCAGCTGAACTTTCCTTCGAAGCGCATCTCCTCCAGCTCGAGGTACAGTTGTAAATATTCGAGCTCTTCGCGGATGGTGATGAGGGATTTTTCGGAATTGTTCAGGATCACGCGCATGAGGCGGGCAAACTTGTTGAGGTATTTCCCGGCGTCGGCAGATTTGTTGGTGAGGATAAAATGCTGGATGGAATTGAGCGAGTTGAATACGAAGTGCGGGTTCATCTGTGCGCGCAGCGCTTTCAGCTCGTTCCGCGCCATCGCCACCTGGGCTTCGGTCTCGATGCGCTCTTTCTTCTTGATCTGGCGGATGCGGTAAACGATCGCAAGGCTGAGGATGAGCACGGAAACACCCGTCAGCAAAAGCCAGAACCACGGGCGTTTCCATACCGGCGTGTTGATCGTAAAGGAATACGTGACCGGCTCGGGGTTCCACAAGCCTTCGTTGTTGCAGCTGATCACCTTAAACGTGTACGTGCCGGGCGGGAGGTTGGAATAACGCGCCACGCGATCGGCAGTCGGAGGCGACCAGCCCGTGTCGAAACCCGCGAGCATGTATTGGTAACGCACCTTGGCCGGGTTGGTGAGGCAGATGCCGACGTATTCGAACGACACGTTGTTCATGTCGTACTCGAGCTCCACGTCGGGCGGAAGATGGTCTTTGTTGTAAAACAGGCGGACACCGGTGATGCTCGTTTTCGCATACGCAGGGTTGTGACGGAAATCTTTTTCGGAATAACGCACGAGCCCGTTCACCGTTCCGAACCAGATCATGCCGCGGCGGTCGATGTAGGCGCCGTTCGAATTCGTTTCCACGCCTGTAAATCCTTCTTCCTTCCCGTACGTGGAAACGATCTTGCTCCCGCTCTTGTTGTACGTTTCGATGTCGAAACGGGCCAGGCCCTGGTTGGTGCCGATCCACAGGTAGCGCCCGGGGTTGTCGATGATCATGCAATACACGAGCTCGGAGCTCATGCCGTCCGACTCGCTGAGCCGGTCGACGGCTTTGCCGCCTGTGCTGTGCGGGTCGTAAATAAAGACGCCGTCGAGCGTGCCGAAGTAAAGTTTTCCGCGCCTGTCTTCGCAGATCGAGAAATACGAATCGGCCATCATGCCCAGCTGCGCATCGGCGTCCGTAAATGTTTTCCCGTCGAACGTATAGAGCCCGCCATTGTACGTTCCCACCCAGATCGTGCCGCGGCGGTCCTCGTGCAAATACCAGACATCGAAACTTTCTTCGGGGCCCGACGGGATGATGAACTGCGTAAACGTTCCGTCCTCTTCATACAAGGTCAGTCCCTTTCCCCCGCCCAGCCACACACGCCCGCGATGATCGCGCAGCATGCAGTTGACCGAATCGGAATGCAACCCGTCGGCGCGGCGGAAATTCGTGATCTTCCCTTTTTCCGTAATCCGGCTCAGCCCGTTGTCTGTTCCGACCAGCACGTCGCCGTCCGGCAGCAACATACATGCGTTCGATTCGTCGGAAGCAAGCCCCTCTTTTTTTGCAAGTGAAGAAAACGTTTTCCCATCGTAGCGGTACACGCCGTTCGTTTCCGTGCATACCCACAATGTGCCCGCGCGGTCTTCGGTGATGCCGAAAACGAAATTACTTTCCAGCCCGTCCTTCACCGTGTAGCTGATAAATCCTTCCCCGCGGTAACGGAACAGCCCCGCATGCGTGCCCAGCCACAGGCTGCCTTCGTAGTCGACGTACAGGCTGATGATGGAATTTGCGCCGACAACTCCCGACACGTCGTACTGCCTGAAATTTTTCCCGTCGAAAGAAAACAACCCGTTATCGGCGGCGATCCATGTCATCCCGAAGCGATCGCTCACGAGATCGGCAACGGCAGGCATTTCGAAGCCCGGCGGCGTAAGCATCAGCTCGAAGTGCCCGTTCCCGAAACGGAAAAGCCCGTCGGCAGTCCCGGCGATGATGTGTCCTTCCGCATCGCGCGTGATCGCTGTCACCGTGCTGTCGAGGAACGGAGAAAACGGGTAATGCGTGAATGCATGGTTCTCGTATTTGTACACGCCCCTCGACGTGCCCATCCAGATGCGCCCGGTGTTCGGCTCCTGGAAAAAGCAAAGCACGGAAGCTTTTCCCGGGCCGTCGTCGCCCATGCCGGAAAATTTCTGGCCGTCGTAGCGGCAAAGTCCTTTCGCAGTTCCGAACCAGAGCATGTCGCGCTCGTCGCGGAGGAGGCAATTCACATACTCGCTCGGCAACCCGTCTTTTTCGGAATAGTTCGTGAAAACGCCTTCTGAATAACGTGATGCGCCCTCGATCGTTCCCACCCAGAGATCGCCGCGGCTGTCTTCGGTGATCGATGTGACCCAGTGGTTCGGAAGTCCGCCGTTGCTGGGAGAAAAGTTGGTGAACGTGCGCCCGTCGAAGCGGCTCAGTCCGCCGTAACCGCCCGACCAGAGATAACCTTTGCTGTCCTGGAAAATGGTGAACACCTGCACGAACGGCAGCCCGTCGTCGACGGAATAGTTGCGGAAGTTGAGCGACTGGGCAAAAGAAATCCGGGGCGCAAACACCAG
This sequence comes from uncultured Chryseobacterium sp., assembly GCA_966211705.1. GTDB lineage: Bacteria > Bacteroidota > Bacteroidia > Palsa-965 > Palsa-965. Next base: position 28,316 of record CBIHOC010000024.1, on the reverse strand, counting down.
GAATATCAGCGCAGCACGCAACAGGCGTAGAAAAGAAGGATCAGGGGCCTTTCCGCGGAACATGAATTATAAAGATAGCAGTTCCGTGGCGAAGAAATTTCCGAAAAGATGCGATGGCCCGCTGAGCGGCAAAGGAGATGAACAGGTTCGGAGACGTGCTCCGCTTTTTTTCCGCGATTGCCGGGGGCCCGGCCAACATCCCCATTGAACCGGACCCCTCGGCGGATCGCATGAAATTTACCAATACGTGACAAAGCTATTCCCGCTGTAAACGGTTATCAAACCAGAGTAAGACGGTTTTAAACATGTCAACATGGGAATTTTATCGCATTATTTTTTACAATTTACTACTAATCAGCAATTTGCGTATTGCATATCCAACAGCTCCAGCTGATTTTCACACTTCTGCCATCTTTTAACATGTCCAAAGCAATATTATCCGGCCGCCGGGCTGACGTTCATTCTTGACATTCAGTTGGAATAAGTCTAACTTCATTGTAAACGAAAAAATCACTATTTCATAGAACCCTTTACTACAAAGGAACACAAAGGCTGCATCCCGCGAAGGAATTTTTCACCCGGCCTGCGTCGAAGATACAGCCGCGCTTCTCCCGGGGTGCACAAACATATCCGATCTTTATACATGTCCGGCAAATCTTCCGACCAGCTCCACCGCCTGATCAACTCGCTCACCAAGCAGGAAAAAAGGCATTTCAAGATCTTCGCCGGCAGGCACACGATCGGTGAGCAGAATACGTACGTGGCGCTGTTCGACGCGATCGAAAAAATGGCGGCGTACGATGAAGATGTTCTCCTGAAAAAATTTGCAGGCGAAGCATTGCTCAACAATCTCAGCATTACCAAATCGCGCCTCTTCGAAACGATCCTGCGCAGCCTCGACGTGTTCCACCACAACAGTTCGATCGATGCGCAGCTGTGGAAAGAGCTGCATTACGCGGAGATCCTGTACAAAAAAACGCTGTACGATCAATGCGCAAAACGGTTGCGCAGCGCGAAAAAGCTGGCGGAAAAATACGAGAAGCATGCAGTGCTGGTGCAGATCCACGAGATGGAAAAAGCGCTTGCGGAAAAAGACAGCTACGCCGGCATGACCGACGAAAGCATCGTGCGCGTGCTCGGGCAGGACCGGAAAGTGGCCGAAGATATCCGCGTTTATAACGAGCTGTGGAACGTGAAGAGCCGCCTTTTCCTGATACTCAACACCAAAGGCCGCGCCCGCGCATCCGGCGAGCTCGACGAATTCCGCCACCTTATCGACGCGTCGCTGAAGGACCGGGCGCTGGACGGCATGAGCGTGAACGCGCGTTTCCTTTACCACCACACATACAGCGCGTATTACTTCGCCATCGCCGATGCCGAACGCTGCCATGCTCACCTCGCCGCCAACGTGCTGCTCATCGAAGCGAATACGGAAATTTTCCGCGACGAGCCCAACGTTTATTTCGGCGTGCTCACCAATCTCATCTACGTGTGCAGCCGCCTCAAGCGCTACAGCGAGGTGCTGAAATACCTCAGCAAGCTGCGCGCGCTCCCCGAAAAGCTCGACACCGCGCGCAACGAAGACCTCGAGATCAAGCTTTTCTCCAGCGCCTACAGCCTTGAGCTGACGCTGTACAACTCCATCGGGCATTTCGACAAAGCGATGGCGCTCGTGCCGAAGATCGTGGAAGGGCTGACGCGGTTCGAGGGGCGGCTCAGCAAGCTGCGCGAGGCGCATTTCTGCATCAGCGTGGCCGTGGCCTATTACGGCGCGGGGAAATTTCACGAAGCGCTGCGCTGGACCACGCGCCTGGTGAACGACCCCGGCGTCGGGCAGAACGAGTGGATCTTCGCCGTGGCGCAGGTGTTTGCGCTCATCCTGCACATCGAGCTCGACCACCGCGACCTGCTGCCGTATGTCGGGCGTTCGGTGCAGCGCTACCTGAAAACGAGGAACCGCGCATACCAGTTCGAGAACGTGTTCCTGCGCTTCGCCGAAAAAATTTCGAAAACGGACGATGTAAAAGCGATCGCACCGCTTTACGCCGAGCTGTTTGAAAATTTACAGAAGCTCGAGCAGGACCCGTTCGAAAAAACCGCGTTCGAATATTTCGACTTTCCCGCATGGGCCGAAAGCAAGCTGAAGAACAAAGCGTTCCGTGAGATCGTGGAAGAGAAAGCGGAAGCGGGAGAGATGTGATTGCCGCCGTGAGAAAATTTTGCGGCATTCGGTGTGGATGGAAATTGGTTTCCCCGGTGAAAAGCCTTTGTGCCTTCGTGTCTTTGTGGCATTATTAATTTTCTCTCACTGAGAATGTCGTTTTTGAAGGTTGAAATTTCCTCGCCGGATCGATAAGAATGAAAGCCACAAAGGCACGAAGGCACAAAGAAATTCCTGGCAGATGGAAATTGGTTTCCCGGTGAGAATTCTTTTTTGTGTCCTTTAATTGCGCACTTCATTTCGTTCGAACCTTAAGTTCACATCGAACGTATAAATTTGACCATGAAAAAGCTGCTTCTCCTTTTGCTGTTCTGCCTCCCGGCCCATTTCCTTTCCGCCCAGGATGCCGCAACGAACTCCGCGACGTTCAAAGTGCAGGGAAAAACCTACACGGCTAATTACGACAGCGAAAAGCACAAGCTCGTATTCAGCCAGGAAGTCTCCTATGAAATTTACGACCAGTCGGGCGACTGCGTCAGGCGCGGCGTCGGCGAGAGCGCGGAATTCAGCTCGCTGCTGAAAGGAAAAGAGGAACAGACATTCACCGTTCGCCTCTACAAAAAAGCAAAAAAGAAGGGGAAGAAGATCATACAAAAAGGGCCGATCGGGACAATGGTCGTTACCGATTCGAAATTGTAGGTGCACGATGCATCGTGCACCTACAATTTATTTTCTCAACGCATCCCATCCCTGCGCCGTCACCGGGTGAACCGTGTTCGATTTCGAGACCATGTTCACGCCTGATTCTTTCGCGGTGATGTGGCCGATGACCGTGATGTCGGCGTTGTTCTTCAGCTTTTCGTAATCGTTCATGTCGATCGTGAACAGCAGCTCGTAATCTTCACCGCCGCTCAGCGCGCACATGGTCGGGTCGAGGTTGAATTCCCGCGCGCGGTTGTACGTCATCGGGTCGATGGGAATTTTTTCTTCGTAAAGCTGCGCGCCCACGTTCGACTGGTCGCAGATGTGAAGCAGCTCGGAGGCAAGCCCGTCGGACACGTCGATCATCGAAGTCGGTCTGATGCCCAGGTCGTTCAGCATCTGGATCACATCGGGACGGGCTTCGGGTTTGAGCTGGCGCTCGAGAATGTAATCGTTGCCTTCCAGGTCGGGCTGGATCTTCGGGTCGGATTTGAACACTTCTTTTTCACGCTCGAGCAGGAGCAGCCCCATGTAAGCGCCGCCGAGATCGCCGGAAACGCAGAGCAGGTTTTTTTCTTTTGCGCCGTTGCGGTACGCCAGCTTTTCTTTCTCTCCTTCCCCGATCGCGGTGCAGGAGATCACCATGCCCATCTGCGAGGAAGTGGTATCGCCGCCCACGAGGTCGACGCCGTAACGTTCACAGGCAAGCAATAACCCGGAATACAATTCCTCCACCGCGTCGAGCGGGAATTTGCTGGAGATCGCGATCGACACGAGCAGCTGCTTCGGCTGCGCGTTCATGGCGTAGATGTCGGAGAAATTTACAATGGCGGCCTTATAGCCGAGGTGCCGCAGGGGAACATAAGCAAGGTCGAAGTGAACGCCTTCCACCAGCATGTCGGTGGAAACGACGCTCACCTTCGGTCCGCCGTAGTCGATCACGGCGGCGTCGTCGCCCACGCCTTTCAGCGATGACGGGTTCTTCAGCTCAATGGCAGAAGTAAGGTGACGGATAAGTCCGAATTCGCCGAGGCGGGAAAGTTCTGTTTTCGATTGGTTGTCAAGCATGGTGCAAAGGTAAGCTGAATGCAGGTTGTCGAATACTGGAAGCAAACGGTCGAATGAGGGTCAGGGGACAAAGATCTATATCCTATATTGTCAAATTGACTACTTTTCGCATTGCATAATGTTCCCTCAACTTGTAAGCCTTTGCTTTCAAGCTACTAGTTTATGCAAAAACTGATAAAATTCCTGTCTTACATTAAAGACACCCGGTTGGAAGAAGCCGCACGGGAAAGCCTGCGCATATCCCGCGAGATGGACTTCCCGCTGATGAAGCTTTTTGCATCCGTCCCCGACGAGGTGCTCATTCCGCAATCGATGAAATCGCTCCGGGATTTTGCCGGTCAGCTGGAGGATGGCACATACAGGGAGGTGCAGGAAGAAAATCTCCGGAAGTGGGAAGAGGACCGTCTCGACGGCGGCATTCCGAAAGAAAGCATCCAGCCCACCGATCTCGTGCTGATTTATGTGGCGCAGAAAAAAGCGCTTCACCGTTTTATCCCCGATTACACTTCCGACCCGAAAGAAGTGATCGGGATCGTCGATGAGCTGGAAAAGGTGCATTCCGAATCGCAGAATGCCGCCATCAACATGATGTTCAAATGGCGCAGGGAAACCGAGGCCGCGCTCGAGCAGGCGAATAAATTTCTCGACACGGTGCTCGAGTACATCCCCAACATGATCTTCGTGAAAGATGCGAAGGACCTTCGTTTTGTCCGTTTCAACAAAGCCGGCGAAGAGCTTCTCGGTCATAAAAAAAGCGACCTGATCGGGAAGAACGATTTCGATTTTTTCCCGAAGGACGAAGCGGAATTTTTCACCGCGAAAGACCGCGACGTGCTGGAGAAAGGAAAGCTCGTCGACATCAAAGAAGAGCCGATCAGCACCCGCGCGCATGGCATGCGCTGGCTGCACACCAAAAAAATTCCCGTTACGGGCGAAGACGGGAAACCGCAATTCCTGCTTGGGATCTCCGAAGACATCACCGAGCAGAAAAAGCAGGAAGACGCCATCCTGCAGCTGAACAAAGAGCTGGAGGCGTTCACTTATTCCGTCTCCCACGACCTCCGCGCGCCCCTCCGCGCCGTGAACGGCTATGCAACGATGCTGGAGGAAGATTACGGGAACTCGATGGACGACGAAGGACGGCGCCTGCTCGGTGTGATCCGTTACAACGCCGAAAAAATGGGCCGCCTCATCGACGACCTGCTCGCGTTCTCGAGACTGGGCCGCAAGGAGCTGGATAAATCGGTGGAAGACATGAACCAGCTCGTGGAAGGCGTGCTGATCGAACTGAATAAAAGTTTCCAGCATCATGCCGAAATAAAAGTCGGCAAGCTCGACAAGGTGAAGGTCGATTACGGGCTGATGCACCAGGTGATGCTGAACCTGATCTCCAACGCGGTGAAATATTCTTCCAAAAAAGAAAAACCCGTGGTGGAGGTTACCTCGGAACGAAAAAACGGCGAAGTGGTTTTTTGCGTAAAAGACAATGGCGTAGGTTTCGACATGATGTACGTGGACAAGCTGTTCGGCGTGTTCCAGCGTTTGCATGCGATGGATGAGTTTGAAGGAACCGGCGTAGGCCTTGCCATCGTGCAGCGTATCGTATCGCGGCACGGCGGGCGGGCCTGGGCGGAAGCAGAAGTGGATAAAGGCGCGTCATTTTTTGTTGCACTCCCGGCAATTAATCCTAATTAACCCATGATTACAACACACAACGTTGATCTCCTCCTTGTCGAGGACAATCCCAGCGACGCCGAGCTTACCGTCCGCGCGCTGAAAAAACACCACCTCGTCAACAACCTCTTTCATGTAAAGGACGGTGCGGAAGCGCTCGACTTTATTTACTGCCGCGGGCCGTTCGAGCACCGCACGGGCCTGGCGCTTCCGAAGCTCATCATCCTCGACCTCAAGCTGCCGAAGGTGGACGGGCTCGAAGTGTTGCGGATCCTGAAGAACGACGACGTGATGAAAGCGATCCCCGTCGTGATCATGACCTCTTCACGTGAAGAGCGTGACCTCGTGGAAGGCTATCGCCTCGGCGTCAACAGCTATGTCGTGAAGCCTGTGGAATTTGAAAACTTTGTGAAAGCAGTGGCCGATCTTGGACTCTACTGGATGCTGCTCAATGAAATGCCGAGAAAAATCTGAACGTGAGATGGGAGAGCCGCTGAAAATACTGATCCTCGAGGATAACCCCGCGGACGTCGAGTTCATCGGGCGCGAGCTGCGGAAGGCAGGGTTCGATTTTGTGAAGCGCATTGCCGACAGCCGTGGCGAGTACGTGCAGGCGATAGCCGAGTTCCTGCCCGATGTGATCCTTTCCGATCATTCGCTGCCTCAATTCAATTCCATCGAAGCGCTCAGGATCGCCAAAGAAATGCGGCCCGGCGTGCCGTTCCTGCTGGTGACCGGCGCGGTTTCCGAGGAATTCGCCGTGCAGGTTATCCAGGACGGCGCCGACGATTACATCCTGAAAGACCATCTCATGCGCCTGCCTTCCGCGATCACCAACGCGCTGAAGAAAAAAGTGGCGGAACGCGAACGGGAAGAAATGCTCGCGCAGCTGCTCAACACCAACAACGAGCTCAACACGTTCGTGTACAAAGCCACCCACGACCTGCGCGGCCCGCTCACGTCCATCATGGGCCTTGCCAACCTCGCAGGCCGCGAGGAAAATCTCCGGCAAACCACCGCGTACGTACGCATGATCTCGGAATGCACGCAGAAGCTCGACGAAATTCTCGTGTCGCTGATCGAAACCATGGCGATGAAAAATGCGCACCTGGTGAGCAGCCGGATCGACTTCGGCCAGGCGCTGAACAACATTCTCGAACGCCTCGAGTTCACGCCCGGCTTCGAACGCCTCGTCGTCAACGTCAAGGTCGCCACGCACAAAACATTTTTCTCCGACGACAAGATCCTCAACTCGATCCTGCAAAACGTCATCGAAAATTCCGTCAAGTACCAGGACCGTTCCTCCACCAACCCCTACCTCAACGTCATGATCACCGACACGAACGACGGCGTAAAGATCGAAATCGCCGACAACGGCATCGGCATTCCCGCGGCGATCCAGGACAAGATCTTCGACATGTTCTACCGCGGCAGCGACGGTTCCCAGGGTTCCGGGCTCGGGCTTTACCTTGTCAAGAACGGCATCCAGCGCCTGGGCGGTTTGATCGACCTCAAGAGCGAACCCGGGAAAGGCACGGTTTTCACCATTTACCTGCCCAGCGGCATTCCGGCTACGGAGCAGGTAATTCATTGATTTTTATCTTCTTAACCTTGACAGGGGTGATCTGCTCCTGTTCATTTCCTGTTCATTCCGTTTGGCGGACTACCAAAAAGTAGGTATTTTTGTACTGAATTTAGATTTAGTCTAAATAAGTTTCAGAATATAAAATACTGAAAACCAATGATCACCGTAACTGAAAATGCCCGGGACAGGGCAATTACCTTGATTAAGGAGGAAAACCGCCCGGCAGATACATTTATACGTGTAGGCGTGGAAAGCGGGGGATGCTCCGGCCTGTCTTACAAGCTCGAGTTCGACAATAACCTCCAGCCGACGGACCAGGTGTTCGAAGACAAAGGGATCAAGATCGTTGTCGATAAAAAGAGTTTCCTCTACCTCGTCGGCACCGAGCTGGATTATACCACGGGGCTGAACGGGAAAGGGTTCGTATTCGTCAACCCGAATGCGTCGCGGACGTGCGGCTGCGGGGAAAGCTTTTCGGTGTAGTGTGCGACACAGTTAACAGGAATTAAATGTCATCCGAACAGGACAGCATATTAGAAGAATTCACGCAGGGCGAATACAAATACGGATTCGTTTCCGATATCGATACGGAATTTGCGCCGATGGGACTGAACGAGGACATCGTGCGGTTTATCTCGGCAAAAAAGAACGAACCGGAATGGATGCTCGAGTTCAGGCTTAAAGCGTTTCGTCACTGGCTGAAAATGGAAGAGCCCCGTCACTGGGCGCACATCTATTATCCCGAAATCGATTTCCAGGGCATCAGCTATTACGCCGCGCCGAAAAAATCCAAAACGGTGGCGAGCATGGACGAGGTCGATCCCGAGCTGCGCAGAACGTTCGAGAAGCTCGGCATTTCACTCGAAGAGCAGAAACGTCTCGTGGGAATGGAATCGAAGATCGCCGTGGATGCCGTCATCGACAGCGTTTCGGTGAAAACGACATTCAAGGAAGTGCTTGCTGAAAAAGGCATCATCTTCTGCTCGTTCAGCGAAGCCGTGCAGGAACATCCCGAACTGATCAAAAAATACATGGGCTCGGTCGTGCCTTACACCGATAACTATTACGCCGCGCTCAATTCCGCCGTGTTCAGCGACGGATCATTTTGTTTCATCCCGAAAGGCGTTCGCTGCCCGATGGAGCTGAGCACGTATTTCCGGATCAATTCCGCCGGCACCGGCCAGTTCGAACGCACGCTCATCGTGGCCGAAGACGGCGCATACGTGAGCTACCTCGAAGGCTGCACCGCCCCGAAACGCGACGAGAACCAGCTGCACGCCGCAGTGGTGGAAATTGTGGCGCTGGAAAATGCGGAGGTGAAATATTCCACCGTGCAGAACTGGTATCCCGGCGACAAAGAAGGCAAAGGCGGCATCTACAACTTCGTCACCAAACGCGGCATCTGCCTCGGCGCGAACTCCAAAATTTCCTGGACGCAGGTCGAAACCGGCTCAGCCATCACGTGGAAATATCCGTCGGTGATCCTCAAGGGCGATAATTCCGTCGGTGAATTTTATTCCGTGGCCGTCACGAACAACATGCAGCAGGCCGACACCGGCACGAAGATGATCCACCTCGGCCGCAACACGCGCAGCACGATCATCTCGAAAGGGATTTCCGCCGGCAAGAGCAACAACAGCTACCGCGGTCTCGTCCGCATTGCCAAAGGCGCATCGAACGCGCGCAATTTCTCCCAGTGCGACTCGTTGCTGATGGGCGACAAATGCGGCGCGCACACGTTTCCGTACATCGAGATCCACGACAAGAGCGCGGTGGTGGAACACGAAGCCACGACATCCAAGATCGGCGAAGACCAGATCTTCTACTGCAACCAGCGCGGCATCGACACGGAAAAGGCGATCGGGCTTATCGTGAACGGGTATTGCCGCGAAGTATTAAACCAGCTCCCGATGGAATTCGCCGTCGAAGCGCAGAAATTATTGTCTGTCTCCCTGGAAGGCAGCGTAGGCTAAAATCCTCCGCGTCCTCTGCGCCTTTGCGGCGAACATTTTTTTGCCGCAGAGGCGCAGAGAGCGCAGAGTTTATCGCAAAGAACTATGATCTCCATAAAAAATCTCCACGCATCCGTCGAAGGAAAAGAAATCCTCCGCGGACTGAACCTTGAAGTCAAAGCCGGCGAAGTGCACGCCATCATGGGGCCGAACGGTTCCGGGAAAAGCACGCTCGCATCCGTTCTCGCGGGACGTGAAGCGTACGACGTGACGGAAGGCGAAGTGACGTTCAAAGGAAAAAACCTGCTCGACCTTTCTCCCGAAGACCGCGCGCGCGAAGGCTTGTTCCTCGCCTTCCAGTATCCCGTGGAAATTCCCGGCGTGAGCAACATCAACTTCCTGAAGACGGCGATCAACAGCATCCGCGAATACCGCGGTCTTGAGCCGATCGGCGCGAAAGAATTCCTCGCCCTCGTCAAAGAGAAGCAGAAGCTCGTCGAGCTCGACGCAACGCTGGCCGGACGCTCCGTGAACGAAGGATTTTCCGGCGGGGAAAAGAAACGCAACGAGATCTTCCAGATGGCCATGCTCGAACCGACGCTGGGCATCCTCGACGAAACCGATTCCGGCCTCGACATCGACGCGCTGCGCATCGTGGCCGGCGGGGTGAACAAGCTCCGCAGCCCGGAACGTTCGTTCATCGTCGTCACGCACTACCAGCGCCTGCTCGATTACATCGTCCCTGATTTCGTGCACGTGCTCTACAACGGGCGCATCGTGAAGTCGGGCACAAAAGAGCTCGCGCTCGAGCTGGAAGAAAAAGGATACGATTGGATCAAGGCAGAAACGGTTGGGGCATAACGTATGAGCACCACGGCAGAAAAAACGACATTTAAAGAACAGCTTCTCGCGCATTTCACGCAGCGTCTTCCTTCGCTTTACGGCGATGCGGCCCTGCGCAAGGATGCGGCGCGTTTCTTTTCGGAGAACGGCTTTCCCACGCGGCGTTCCGAAGATTACAAATACATCGCCCCCGACACGCTCTTCAAAAAAGAGCTCGGCTTCCGCACGGAACTGATGCGCGGCATCGCCGCTTCGGATATTGAAAAGCTGGTGATCGTGAAGGAGGCGCACGTGCTGGTGATCGTCAACGGCATCTTCGTGCCGGAACTTTCTTCGAAGGACGAATTGCCTGCGGGCGTAACGGTAAACAGCATCGCCGATGCCGTTGCGTCAGACAAGCGCGCGCAGCAGCATTACGCGAAATTTACGCCGGTGGACAAAGACCCGTTCGCTGCGCTGAACACCGCGCTGAACGAAGGCGGCGTGTTCATCCATGCCGCGAAAAATGCCGTGGCTGAAAAACCGTTCCACCTGCTTCACATTACCGACAACGAGACCGAAGCTTTTTTCCAGCCGCGCAACCTCGTCGTGATCGAAGAAAACGCGCAGGCGACGATCATCGAATCGTTCGAAACGATCGGCCCGGTGCGTTCCTTCAACAACGCGCTGGCGGAGATCGCCATTGCTCCCGGCGGGAAGCTCGACCATTACCGCATCCAGGAAGGCGGAGAATCCGGCCAATTGCTCAGCACCGTGCAGGCGGATGTCGCCGCGAACGCGCTGTACAATACGTACACATTCATCCTCGGCGGCACGTGGGTGCGCAACAACCTCGAAGTCGTGATGAGCGGCAGGAACGGGGAAGCGCATTTGTTCGGGTTGTACCTGCTCGATGGAACGCAGGTTGCGGACAACCATACGGTCGTCGACCACAAGGTTCCCGGCTGCATGAGCAACGAGCTGTACAAAGGCGTCATCAGCGGGAAAGCAACGGCGGTATTCAACGGCAAAATTTTCGTCCGCCCCGACGCGCAGAAAACGAACGCATTCCAGACCAACCGCAACATTCTTCTCAGCGACGACGCAACGGTGAACACGAAGCCGCAGCTCGAGATCTACGCCGACGACGTGAAGTGCTCGCACGGAACTTCCACCGGCCGCATCGACGAGGAATCGCTGTTCTATCTTCGCTCACGCGGCATCGGCAAAGAAGATGCCCACGCGCTGCTCATCCGCGCGTTTGCGGAAGAAGTGGTGAACCACGTAAAGATCGATGCGTTGCGGGAATACATCGACAAACGCATTGACGACCTGCTCAAATGAACGTCACGATCAAATTTTCAATCGCCAACCCGGATTTCAGCCAGGCATATGCGGATGAAAATAATAATGGCATGGAAAGCGAGAACAACATGCGCTTTTCCTGGGCAGTCGGTTATGAAATGGAAGAGGTGCTGAAGATCGAAGAGGACGTGAACGGGGAATACGTGATGAGGGGAAAATTCCTGACGACGGAAGAAGAATTTGAATTCACGATCCCCGGCATGCGTGTTTACCGCTTCAGCCACGGCAACGGGGAAATTTCCACGTTCGCCGTTTCCGAAGAACTTATCGCCGCTGAAGGCTCCGTTCGCCCGCTGCAGAAAGGGCTCACGCGTTATTACTCCATCGAGCTGCACGCCACACTGAACCCGCATTTTGATTTTGCCATGCCGTCCGAAGGAATTCTTCTTGCAAAAAATTCCATCCCGAAAGCACTGCTTCCTTCATGATCCCGTCGACCTCCATACACGATAAACTCCTAGCGAACAGCGTCCGCGCCGACTTCCCCATTCTTTCGCGCACGGTGCACGGGAAACCGCTCGTGTATTTCGACAACGGCGCCACCACGCAGAAACCGAAAGCCGTCATCGATTCGATCGTCGATTATTATTCCCGCTACAACGCCAACATCCACCGCGGCGTGCACACGCTCAGCCAGGAAGCTTCGAAAGCTTACGAAGACGCACGCGCCACCGTGCAGCGTCACCTCGGCGCAGCTTCACCCGACGAAATTATTTTCACGCGCGGCACCACCGAAAGCATCAACCTCGTCGCGCATTCTTTCCTCCGCCTCCGCCTCAACCCCGGCGACGACGTGCTGGTGACGGAGATGGAACATCACTCCAACATCCTTCCCTGGCAGCAGCTGTGCGAGGAACGCGGCGCGAACCTGCGTTACGTTCCCGTAAATCAAAACGGCGAGCTCGAACTTTCCGCGGTGGAGCGAATGCTTTCACCGAAAACAAAACTGTTTGCGTTCACGCACGTTTCCAACACGCTCGGCACGGTCAATCCTGTGAAAGAATTGGTGGAGCTGGCGCACGCGCACAACATTCCCGTCCTCATCGACGGCGCGCAGGCGGTCCCGCATTTGCCGGTGAACGTTCGCGACCTCGGCTGCGATTTTTACTGCTTCTCCGCGCACAAAGTGTACGGCCCCACCGGCATCGGCGCGCTGTATGCAAAAGGCGAGCTGGTCAACGACATGCTTCCCTACCAGGCCGGGGGAGGAACGATCAAAACCGTTTCGTTCATCAAAACGGTCTACGTCGAAGGCCCGCTGAAATTCGAAGGCGGCACGCCGAACATCGAAGGCACGATCGGCATGGCGGCGGCGCTGGATTACGTGGACAACATCGGCATGGAAAACATCGCGGCGCACGAGCATGCGCTGCTGGCCTACGCGACGGAGCAATTGTCGCAGATCGAAGGCATTCGTTTCATCGGCGCGGCAAAAGAAAAAGCAGGCGTGATCTCGTTCGTCGTGGGAAATCTTCATCCTTTCGACGTGGGCACGATCCTCGACCAGCAGGGCGTGGCGGTGCGCACGGGGCATCATTGCACGCAGCCGCTGATGGAATGTTTCCAGGTTCCGGGAACGGTCCGCATTTCATTCGCGCTTTACAATACAAAAGAAGAGATCGACGTATTCATCACCGCTTTGAAAAAAGCGATTAAAATGTTATCGTGAAAAAGGCTCTCCTCAGCACGCTCCTGCTTTTCATCGCAGCCGTTTCTTTCTTATCCTTCATGGCGGAAGAGCAGCACCAGCTGGTTCCGGGAAAAGGAATCGACAATGAGGTCATCCTCGGGCAAACAACCCGCACGGAGGTGACACTGAAATATGGTGACGATTTCAAGTTGATCAGTCACTATATCAAAAAGTCCGACGGCAGCGACACGCTCTATTCCGTCCAGCAGCGATACGAAAAACTCGGACTTTCTTTTTACTCAAAGCCCGGCAAAGACGTCTTCTTTGCGATCCACGTACGCCACCCGTTTAACGGTGTTTCGGATAAAGGAATTGTTCCGGATGTTTCCACGATGCAGGACGTTGTTGATAAGTACGGCGATGTCGCATGGTATTCCACTGGCGTCACCATGATCAAGCAATATGACGGAATTAAATTCATCGTCCCGGTCGAGGCAAAATACCCGATCTCAGAAAAGGCGAAGAACAAAGCAATAAAAATGAAAGTGCACGAAATCGTTTTATTCCAGGAGTAAAATGACCATCGCGGAAACAGAAGCGGAAATCGTGGACGAGTTTTCCATGTTCGACCAGTGGGACGATAAGTACCAGTATATTATCGACCTGGGGAAATCGTTACCGCCGCTGGACGAGCGGTACAAAACGGACGACCGCCTCATCAAAGGCTGCCAGAGCCGCGTGTGGCTGTACACGGAGCTGGAGGACGGGAAAGTCATTTACCACGCCGACAGCGACGCGATCATCACGAAAGGAATGGTGGCGCTGATGGTGCGCGTGCTTTCCGGCCATCCGCCGAAAGAGATCGTGGACGCGCCGCTCATGTTCATCGACAGGATCGGTCTGAAAGAGCACCTCTCGCCCACCCGCTCCAACGGCCTGCTGTCGATGGTGAAACAAATGAAAATGGATGCTTTGGCATTGAGTTCAAAAACATAAACACCTCTGCGCTCCCTGCGCCTCTGCGGCAAATTTCATCCTTGATTTTTTGCCGCAGCGGCGCGGAGGACGCGGAGACTTCGAAAAAAATATGCCGGCTATTATTATATCCCAAAACGCTGAGCTCGCGCAAAAGGTCATCGACGCGATCAAGATGTGCTATGACCCGGAAATCCCCGTCGACATCTGGGAGCTCGGGCTCATCTACGAGATCAACGTCAACGAAGAGAACGACGTGAAGGTCATCATGACGCTCACGTCCCCGAATTGTCCCGCCGCCGAATCATTGCCCTCCGACGTGGAAATGAAAGTGAAAGACGTTGAAGGTGTCAAATCGGTCAAAGTCGAAATCACTTTCGAGCCGCCCTGGGAAAAAGAAATGATGAGCGAAGTCGCCCAGCTCGAACTTGGATTTATGTAAAAAACAGACGTGAGACATGAGACGTGAGACATGAGAAATTCGATCATCTTCCGTCCCACGCCCCCCGTCCCTCAACGTCCCTCCACATGGAAGACATCGTCAATAAAGTAGCCAACAGCGGCCTGGTCACCATTGACCTCGGGGAGCTTTATCCTCCCGGCGAACGCGTGCTGCTCGACATCAAAGACCAGCTCTTCCAGGGATTGATCCTGCGTGAAAAAGATTTCCGGGAATTCATCAAAACGCACGACTGGTCGCAATACAAAGACAAGTACGTCGCGCTCACCTGCTCCGCCGACGCGATCATTCCCGACTGGGCATGGATGCTGCTCGCTTCCGCACTCGAGCCGTTCGCGAGAAAAATTGTTTTCGGTACAACGGAAGTTCTCGAGACCGTGCTCTTCGAAGAAGTGCTTTCAAAATTCGACATCGAACCTTACCGCGACGCGCGCGTGGTGATCAAAGGCTGCGGCGACAAACCCGTTCCGAAAACGGCGTATATCGAACTCACACGGAAATTGCGGCCGGTGGTGAAAAGCATCATGTACGGCGAACCGTGCTCGACGGTGCCGGTGTACAAGCAACCGAAAACTTAACAAAACCACTGAGGTCACAGAGGATGACCACTACCTGTTAACACAGAGGACACTGAGAAAATCCTCTGTGCCTCTCTGTGAAACTTCCTCTGTGCTCTCAGTGGTTTTTAAACATTTTGTATAAACGAAAAGCTCCCATTTTAAAGGAGCCTTTCGTACCACACTACGAATACCGTCCCGAAACGGTATCAATCAAACAATCGTGTCGACTTGCTGCCGCCGAACGGGTTCGGTGCGATGAAGCTCAGCGCCAGCTCGAATCCGCCGCGGGCCTGCGTTGCCGTTTTCAGGTTGGAAACGTTCACGTCGTAGCTCATGCGGACCGACCAGTTGGAAAATTCGTAACCCGTCGCGATCACCACAGCATCTTTCACCCGGAAATAACCGCCGAGCAGGAACGCCGAAGCTTTGATGCGCCCCGTGTACTTCGACGCTTCACGCGGCGTGTACTTCACGATCATGCCCGGCGTGATCTCGCGGTGGCCGCCCTGGATCATGACGAGGTACGACGGCTCGAGGATCAGGCTGTAATTTTTGATGCCGATGTCCGCCTGCCCGTGAAAAATATATTTGATCGGCAGACGCTGGTCCTGGTCGCCGTAAAAGCTGTACACCGGCTTATTGAGGTGATGCACGGCGAAACCGAGATTGATCGTGCGCGCGTCGTTCGAGCTGAGCGTGGAATGCCCATCGCCGTAAAACCAGCCCACGCCCGCGCTGAGGTCCATGTAGCCATGGTTCGCGAACGTCAGCGGCTCACCCGAAGGAAGCGACGCGTCGTATTGCATCCCGTTGTACTGGCTGTCCCAATACAACTTGTCGTACGATAAGCTGCGTTGCCCGAACCCGCCGGAAACGCCGGCAGAAAGCAGGTTGTGATCATTCGCCGCGATCACGCCCGACAAATGCAATGCGCCGGTCGTCGTGCCCATTTTCGCATCGCCGGCTTTGTCGGAAAACACATCGATGCCGATGCCCATGCGGCTGCCGGTGGATTTTTTCAGAACGGCGACATCGGTGCTGACGTTGAACGTGCGATACGACGAGCCCACGCTTTTCCACTGGTCTTTGAAATTAATGACGGCAAGCACATCGTGCCCGAGCGCGGCCTGCGCAGGGTTCAGCAGCAGCGGCGTTTCCGTGCTCTGCGAAAAATGCACGTCCTGCGCGTTCAGCGTCATGCCGAACAGGAATGTTGCGGGAAGAAGATATTTTGTTTTCATGATCAGTTCCTCCTTGATTATTTAACCAGTGAAATATTTCCCTGCTTGTCGATCTCGGTGCCATCGAGCAACGTTGCGCGCAGCACGTAGGTAAACACCGCCGTTTCGCAGGCATCTCCCCTCCACGTTCCGTCCCACCCCAGCGCCGGATCGGTGGTCGAGAAAACACGTTCGCCCCACCGGTTGTAGACGTCGAACTGCAACACCTTAATGCAATTTCCGCGCACATACAGCACGTCATTCCGTCCATCCGCATTCGGTGAGAATGCATTCGGCAGGTAGAGCTCGCCGCAGGTGATGTCGACGAACACGGTGATCGTATCTGTATCGGTACAGCCGTTCGTATCTGTCACCGTAAGAATGTACGTGGTCGTCACGGTGGGCGACGCGATGGGATCAGGGCATGTCGCGCAGCTCAGGTCGGTCGACGGCGACCATGCGTAGGTTCCGCCGCCTGTGCCGGTGAGCAGCGTGGTTTGTCCCTGCAGG
Source organism: uncultured Chryseobacterium sp. (assembly GCA_966211705.1). GTDB lineage: Bacteria > Bacteroidota > Bacteroidia > Palsa-965 > Palsa-965. The sequence goes on along the minus strand of CBIHOC010000024.1, from coordinate 11,632 downwards.
ATGGTAACGTCCACACCGGCATTCGCGGTTGCGCTTCCCGTGTTGCCGACAATTCCTGTGATAACCTGGGTGCAGCCGTTCGCGTCGGTAACGGTACACGTATAAGTTCCGGCGCTGAGGTTGCTGATCGATGAAGTCGTCGGGCCGTTGCTCCATGCATACGTGTAACCCGGTGTGCCGCCGCTCACGCTGAGCGCGATGCTGCCGCTTCCGTCCCCGCAGTTTTCATTCGTTGCCGTGCTCGTACCGGAAAGCGCGCTTGCCGGTTGTGTAATGGTCAGCGTTTGCGTTTGCGAGCAGCCGTCGCTTCCCGTGACGGTCACGGTATACGTTCCCGCAGCAAGGCCTGTTGCCGTCGCTGCATTTCCGCCGGTGGGCGACCATGCGTACGTGTACGGCGGCGATCCGGAAGAAGCGTTCACCGTTGCCGTTCCATTACTGCCGCCGAAGCACGTAACGTCAGCAGAAGATTGCAAGGTAACAACCGGCGCGCCGGTATTTCCTACGACCGCTGTTGTCGTCGTCGTGCAACCGTTCGCATCCGTGATCGTCACGCTGTATGTTCCGCCGGCAAGACCGCTGATCGTGGATGTCGACTGCGAATTGCTCCAGGCATACGTGTATGCGCCTGTACCGCCTGCGGGCGTTGCGGTTGCGCTGCCGTTGTTGTTCCCGCACATTGCAGGAACTGAAGTTGCGGAAACGGTCAGCTGCGGCGGTTCGGTGATCGTAACGGTTTGCAGCGTGGGACAATTATTTATGTCCGTAACCGTAACGGTGTATGTTCCGGCCGGCATCGCGGTTGCTGTTGCAGAAGATCCGCCGGAGGGCGACCAGCTGTACGTGAACGGGCCGTTGCCCGTTGCATTAACCGTTGCAGAGCCTGTGGTGTCGCCGAAGCAAGCCACGTCGACGCTCGACTGCAGGCTGACGGTGGGACCGCCGGTGGATGAAACTGTCGTCGTACCGGTTGTGGTGCAGCCATTCGCATCGGTGACCGTGCAGGTGTATGTGCCTGCAGCGAGGTTGTTCGCCGTCGATGCGCTTCCGCCCGAAGGCGCCCAGCTGTATGTGTACGGCCCCGTTCCCCCGCTTTCCGTTACCGTGGCCGAGCCCGTGCTTGTGCTGCATCCGGTCGGTGTAGATGTAGCGTTTGCACTGAGCGCGGCCGGTTCGGTAATGGTTACGGTTTGTGTCGTTGTGCAGCCGGCGTCGTCGGTGATCGTGCACGTGTATGTTCCCGCGCCGAGACCCGTGCCGGTTGCAGCATTGCCGCCGGTGGGCGACCATGCATACGTATAAGGGGGCGTTCCGCCGGAAGGAGAAACTGTCGCGTCGCCGTTCGATCCGCCTGCGCAGGAAACGTTCGTTTGCGCCTGCAGCGTAACATTCGGCGCGCCGGTGTTGGCGACGTTGACCGTTGCTGTTTGCGTGCAGCCGTTCGCATCCGTCACCGTGCAGGTATAATTTCCTGCGGCAAGGTTGCTCGCCGTTGCTGCGTTGCCGCCCGATGGCGCCCAGCTGTACGTGAGCGCGCCCGTTCCGCCGCTCGCTGTCGTTGTCGCGGAGCCGTTCGTGTTGCCGCAGGTCGCCGGCGTCGATGTGGCGCCCGCAGTGATCGCGGTGACAGGTTCTGTGACCGCAGCAGTTTGCGTGGTGGAACAGCCATTGTTATCCGTCACAGTTACCGTGTAAGTCCCTGCGCAAAGGGACGATGCGGTTGCCGCGTTTCCACCCGAAGGCGCCCAGCTGTAGGAATACGCCGGTGTGCCGCCGCTGCCCGATGCGGTTGCGGAGCCGGTGCATTGGCCGTTGCAGAGAATGGCGGCGGGCGTTGCGGTTGCGCTGAGCGCGGTGGGCTGCGTGATCGTCACCGTCTGCGTGGTGGTGCAGCTGTTGTTGTCGGTGACGGTAACCGTGTACGTTCCTGCGCAAAGCGAGGAAGCGGTTGCTGCGTTTCCGCCCGAAGGCGCCCAGCTGTACGTGTACGGGCCTGTGCCGCCGCTGCCTGATGCGGTTGCGGAACCGGTGCACTGGCCGTTGCAAAGCACGTTCGTGGGCGTGGCGCTTGCAGTGAGCGCGGCGGGTTGCGTGATCGTAACGGAAGCTGTTGTCGTTGCGCCTACGTTATCCGTGATCGTGCATGTATATGTTCCCGCGCAAAGCGAGGAAGCGGTCGCCGCGTTTCCGCCCGAAGGCGCCCAGCTGTACGTATACGGCCCGGTGCCGCCGCTTGCGGTGACGGTTGCCGTTCCGTTGCAGCCGCCGTTGCAGCTCACGCTGGTCGATGTTGCCGTTGCACTCAGCGGGTTGAGCGAGCAGCTGACCACGACAACACCGCATGCCGTCATGTTGAGCGAAGCGGCGAATCCATTGCCGCATGCGATGACTTCTCCGCCGCCGGTAACAGCCACGTCATACACTGCTGACGGCGTTGCCGCGGTGGAAAGCTGCACAAGGTTCGCATCGTATTTGACAACCTGGTTGCCGGAACCGACGTAAACGTTTCCGCAGTTGTCGAGATCGAGACCGCTGTTGTGGGGTGAATTACCGAAGGTCGTGTTGGCGGATCCGCCGGGAATCGCGGCAGTCGCAACGATGGCGCCGGTGGCGATATCGCGCTTGTGCACGGTCGTTCCATTCTGCGTGTAGATAAAGCTGCCCGTTGCGCGGATCGCGCTGATGCCCTGGTTGGTGACGCCATAGCCGCAGGTGCCGTAGGAAAAGCCGTAGCCGCTGTTCGCTTTGTATTGCAGCGCGAGAGAAGAGTTGACGCATCCGACCGAATCGAGCGTGAGGAAATAATAATTGCCGTTCGGGGATGAACAGATGGTTTTCACTTCTTTGATGTTGAACCCGGCGACCCAGCCCACGGGCACAAAGCCCAGTACCGCGCCATTCGCGAGGTTGATGTTCATGACCGCACCCCGGTAATTGCCGATCGAGAACGGGTTGGGAGCGCGCATGCCGCCGACCACGAGCTGCGTTTCGTCGCAGTTGAACGTCAAATGCCAGTATTCGAACAGCGGGCCGAAAAGCCCGTTCGGGTTGTTGTACCATTGCTGCGTGCCTGACGTGTTCACTTTCACGATCTCCCCGTTCGACCCGGAAGTGGCGTACGTGTTGCCGGCCTGGTCAACGACGAAGCTGCCGACCCAGAAACCCGAAGTGTCCCACGGCGTGTTGTAGGTCCACTGGAGCGTGCCCGCAGAATTGTATTTCCTGACGCGCATGGGCGTGTCGCCGCCGTAGAGGTAAACGTTGCCGGCCGCGTCGCGCTCGCATTCCCATATTTTGTTGCAGTTCGAAAATGCAGGCGTGATCGTCCATGGATCGATGACAACCGTGCGCGCATGATCGTACTCTCCCAGCCCGAAAGAAACGGAGGAGCCGTCTTTCACAAACCAGGATGCGATCGTGTTGGAGCTGTTGCCGGAATAAAATGTCACCGGCGCGTGGTCGATCACGTCGCCGAACAATGTCGCGATGTGCAGGTTGCCGGAAGGATCAAGGGCCAGGTGATCCGCGTCGCTGTACTGCATCTTCACCTGTGAAATGTCGGCGCCGGGGTGCAGGATGAGCGTGTACTTGATTCCTTTCTCGGGGTGAAATACGTACTCGACGTCGATGTGCGGGTACAGGTTTTTGTAGGTCAGTTTTTTGAACGCCTTGATGTCGCTGATGTTCTGCCAGGCCCCGGTTTTGTCTTTCACCGCGTAACTGTGCCGGTCGGGCGTTTCCTCTTCTGCAACCACCTGCACATCCGCATTCGCATTCAGCCATTCGATACGGACAAAATCATATTTCACTTTTACGCGGTTGGTCTTGCATTTCATGCCGGTGCGCAGCTCTTCCGCTTTTTCCTCCTCCGTCTTTTTTCGCTTCGTCATTTCCACGAAACTGTAGGTCAATCCTGTTTTCGTGAAAAGCGCCTGGTCGTTGCCGTCGTCGAACGCGTACAGCACGTCCGTAGTTGCAACTGTGCGCGGCTGGCCGGGGAGAAAAAACTGCCCTTTGTTCTCGATGAAGGATTTCGGGCTTTCCCACTTGACGGTCCAGTGATTTCCTCCCTGCGCATGCGCGGCCAGCCCGGATGCAAGGAGAATAACTGCCGTTATCAGCAGGAAGCGGCAATTCACGTGTTTCATGATGTTTGGTTTTGTAGGGATGGAGGAATTGAAATGCTGTGCTAAAAGTAGAGCCGTATGCAGGGGCGACAAGTAGAAAAATGAGATATTATTGGAAGTCTGATTTGTTAATAAACTAATATTTGATCTATATTTATTATTATTTCACAGGTTAATTATTGTGTATCTGATTTTACCATGAAAACCTCGGACGACCTGCACCAGCTGATCCGGAGCATGAGCATGTCGGAAAAACGGCATTTCAAGATCCATTCCGCCCGGCACACTATCGGGCAGGGAAACAATTACGCGCTTCTTTTCGATGCGATCGCGAAGCAGGAGATTTATGACGAAAGCGCCCTGAAAAAACAATTCCACGGGGAAACGTTCATCCGCCATCTTCCATCCGGGAAAAATTATCTCTACCACCACGTCATCGACAGCCTGAACATTTTTCACCGCGACAAAACTTTTTTCTCCCGCTACGCGCAGCTGATCACGACCATCGAGATCTTATTCAACCGCGGGCTTTTTTCGCAATGCAAAAAAGTGATCCGGAAAGCCAAAACGGAAGCGTACCGCGTCGAACGTTTTTCCATGCTGCTGCTCATCCTGCGATGGGAAACATTGCTTTACATCAAGGACGAGGACGACAGGAACCTCAACAAGAGCATCGCGGAAGAGCTGCGGCTGCTGGAAGTGATCCGTGTGCAATCCACCCTCATGCAGATCGCGTTCAACATCCAGATCCGCGTGGACAAGGGCAACGTGCCGGCGACGTACTTCCGGTCGATGGAAAAGCTGCTGAAGCAAAGCTTGCCTTCCACGCCGCAATGGGACAGCTTCTGGGCGAAATATTATTACCATTCCGCGATGGGGCTTTTGTATTCCATCCGCGACATGCACGAGGAGCGCTACCAATGCTACAAGGACATCCAGGAGCTGATGACCGGCGCCCCACAATTCATCCGCGACCTGCCGGGTGTTTACCACCTCAACATCAACAACCTTGTGAACGTGATGTTCCTGCTGGGAAAATACGGCGAAGCGGAATTGCTGATCGCGCGCCAGCGGCTCTTCCCGGAAGTGTATGCCATCAAACGTCCCGCCCTTTCCCGCATCGTCTTTTTGCAGACCTACGAAAGCGAATTGTACCTGTACTACAAAACGGGACGTTATGCCGACGGCGCCGCCACCGCGAAAAAGATCGAGCACGAGGTGCGGAAGATCGAGCTCTCCTTCAGCCCGCTGCTGTTCGATCTCTTCTTCATGCTGGCGATCACGGAGCTGATGGAGAAAAATTACAAAGCCGCAACACGCTGGCTCAACCGGCTACTCAACGCCGAGCGGGAGGCCAGCTTCCGGAAAGAATTGCAGGTGAATGCGCGACTGCTTTACCTCGTCGTCCTGTTCGAGTCGCACGACGTGCTGTTCGACAACCGCCTGGCGGCCGCCAAACGATTCATCGGCCAGGAAAAACAATACAAGACGCAGCTCCACATTCTCGAAGTGATCCGCCTGCTCGCGGAAGACCTTTCCGATCCGAAAAATAAAGCCGGGCTGAAGAAACACGTCGCCGTCCTGCAGAAGAAAAACAAGATCTCCGTGGAAGAATCGCTGAACAAACAATTCGATTTCCGGGAATGGATCGGGAAGAAGATCGCGGCGCTTACCGGATGAGGTTCACGTGCCCGATGCGGTTGTAGTTGTTGCCGATGATGTCTTTGCAGTCCACCTTCCACACGTACGTATCGACCTGGCACTTGTTTCCTTTGTACGTTCCGTCCCAGCCTTCGCCCCACACGCGGGTTTCGTAGATCAGCATTCCCCAGCGGTCGAACACCATGAAATGATAATTGTTGCCGTCTATGCCTATGCCGTACGGGAAGAAAATTTCGTTGTCGCCGTTTCCGTTCGGCGTGAACGTGTTCGGCACATACAGTGTTCCTTCTTCCGAAAAGATCTCGAAGCACAGCTCCATCGTGTCGGGGCAACCGGCGGCTGTCAGCGCGACCTGCTGCACGCAATAAATTCCGGTGTCGGAATACAGGTGGCAGGGAAACTGCGCCGTTGATCCCGACGGATCGAACGGGTCATCGAAATCCCACATCCAGTTTGTCGCATTCGCAGAAAGATCGGAGAAGCAGATCTGCGGTTCCCAGATGGAAACAGGCTGGGCCGGCACGGTAAAGTTCGCAACCGGCTGCGGGAATGCGGTGATGTATGCGGAATAAACAAGCGTGTCGATGCAGCCATTGTCATTCACAACGATCGCGCCCACATCATACGTGCCGTCTGCATAGCAATGCGAAGAAGCCGTGCCGGTCGTATTGTCTCCATAGATCCATGTCACCGAAGCGGAGTTCGGCGTGTTGTTCGTGAGGTTCACGCAGAACAGCTCACAGCCCTGCAACGTATCCGCCGCAAACGCGATCGCCGGAAGCGGGTTCACGATGAATTGCACGGAATCGGAAATGCTGCAGTTGTTGTCGTCGGACACCGTAACGTAATAGGTCGTGGAGGTCGACGGGCAAACGGAAACGTTATTGCCGGAAAGCGGTCCAGGCGTCCATGCATATGTATAGGTTGGCGTGCCGCCCGCGACGTTCGCGGTGAGCATTCCGCAATCGCCTTCGCACGCACTCACGGGTGAAACCGATTGCACGGTCAACGCAGTTGGTTCCGTTAACGCAAGCGTGATGCCTGTTGCACAATTGTTCGAATCGGTAACCGTAACAGAGTATGTCCCGGAACAAAGCCCCGTTGCAGTGGCCGTGTTTTGTACGGGGTTCGTGTTCCAGCTGTACGTGTACGGCCCCTGTCCATTCGCAGGCGTTGCGGTCAGCGATCCGTTACAGTCGCCGAAACAAAGCAGCGGTGATGCGACCGTCGCCGTAACTGTCATCGGGTTGGTTGCAGTAATTGTGACAAGGGTGTCGAAGGAACAACCAGCAGTATCTGTGATCGTGACGGAGTACGTTCCTGCGCAGAGACCGGTGGCGGTGGCGGAAGCTTGCACGGGGTTGGTGCTCCAGCTGTACTGGTAGCCGGGCGATCCACCGCTGGGTGTGACGGTGGCGCTTCCGTTGCATGCAGAACAGAACGGCGCGGCGGAGCTGAGCGAAGCCGTCATTCCCGTGGAAGGATTCAACGTGATGACCTGGAACGCGGAGCACCCCAGCGAATCGGTGACGGTGACGGTGTACGTTCCGGGACCGACGTTCGTGATCGTTTGTGTGACCTGGTTGCCCGGGCTCCAGAGATACGTGTACGGACCTGTTCCGCCTGACGGGCTGGCGGTGATGGAACCGTTGCTGCTGTTGCAGGAAGGCTGAACGGCCGTCGACGTTACGGTAACGTTGACAACTGTGCCGGTGATGGTGACGGTTGCAGAATCGACCGCGTTGGTTGTCGTATTGGTGTACACGACGGTGTACGTTCCGGGGCAAAGATTGGACGCTGTTGACCCTGTGCCGCCGGACGGGAACCATTGGTACGTGTATGTTCCCGCGCTGCAGAATTGGGAAACGTTGATCGTCGCAGAGCCGTCGCACGGGCAGGTGGTGGCGTTCACCGAAGTCATCGTTGTCTGGCTGCAGGATGGAACGGTAAAGCTGAGCGATGCGAAGAACCCTTTTCCGCAGGCGAAAATTTCACCGGGATTCACGCCACGGCAAACGTCGAACACCGAATCGGGCGTGGCGACGGTCGTGATCGGCGTGAGGTTGGGATCGAACATGTGCACGGCGTTCGGGCCGCCCACGTAAATATTTCCGCACGCATCGGTGCAGAGCCCGCCGAGCTTGTAGCTCACGCCCCCGGTGATGGTTGCGGTGGAAAGCAAGATGCCCGTGGCTTTGTCCCAGCGTTTCACCGTAACGCCGTCGTACGTGATCACGTCGCAGGAAACCATGAGGCCGTTGTGCCCGGAGAACCATTCGTTCGTGTAGCTGATGTCAACTTCGCCGAGAAGATAACCGTCGGGCTGGCTCCACGCGGTGTTCAACGCGGGATCGACTTTCCACAGGAAATTATCGACGGCCGGGTTGGTGGAAGGAACAGCGTGAAAAGAAATGCCGTACGTGTCGCCGGTGGCCTGGTCGACCGCCATGTCGCGCACTTCGCCGGCCGCGCAGGTTGCATGCAGCACCGTGGGAGAATACGCGCCGGTATTCGGATCGATCGTGAACACCATCGGGTATTGTCCGCCGGCCCCGGGAATTTCCATGCCCATCACCAGCAGCTGCCCGGTGACCTGGCTGAGCTCGACACGATACGTTTCTTTATTCCACGTGTTCGTGCCCGAATTGACGTTGAACACCATCACGCCGGCGTTCGTCAGCTTCACGCACTGGTCGCCCCACGGACCGTAGACGACAAAAATATTTCCTGCATTGTCGAGACAGAAGTCGCCGTAATAACCGCCGGCCATCGTGTTGAATGTCCATACGGGAACACCGACGGCCGTAAATTTTTTCAGCTGGAACGGGTTGCTGCCGCCGTACACGTAAATGTCGCCGGTGTTTTCCTGCGCGATGTCGAATGCTTTGTCCCCGCCGGGAAAGCCGGGGCTGTTGACCCAGGGATCGATCACGACTGCGCGTGTGTTGTCGTAATCGCCCAGCTGGAAACGGACCTCTTTTCCGTGCAGCACAAAATGCGTTCTGATCGTCGAAGCGGCATCGTCCGCATAATTCGAAACCGGCGCAGCGTCAGTCACAGTACCTGTTCCGGATGGCATGCTGAGGTTGCCGGATGCATCGATGCTGACCTCGTCGACGCCCGACCACTTGATTCGGATCACCGAAGGATCTGCGCCGGGCGCGAGGTGAATGAAATATTTGACGCCGCCTTTTTCATAAAAGGTGTACGTGACGTCGATCCCCGGATAAAGGTTCTTGCAGGTTATCGTTTGCCAGGCGTTCGCACGCAACGTAAGCTGTTTATTCGCGGGATCGGGGTACGTGAAATATTCTTCGACCGGGATTCCTGTTTCAAACGTCGCACCGGGATTCGCACCGACCCAGCGCATGGTCTTGACGTGCTTTTTGAATTTGCGTTCGCCCAGCTCTTTTTTCAGCTCGCCCGGCTTTTCCTCTTCTTCCCCGTCACGGTCCGGCAGCAGCTCGATGATCTGCATGGAATTGACACCGAACAACACCATCCCGCGGCCGATCATGGAGCCGTAGGAAAATTCACCTTCCGCAAAGGAATTGAATTGACCGAGGTTTTCTGCGAAGACAGGGGTGAAGGCGGGAACAGCGAAATTCGATTTCCCGGTCAATGTTTTTCCGGGCCCGGTTTGTTGGGCAAAAAGCGCACTGCCACAGGTGAAGACGAAAAGCAGGAGGAAAAGCTTGCCTGGCCGTTCCATACCGCGCCTTTCGAAGACGGACGGTTTCATGGAAAACGAAATTTAGCCAAAAAAGTGAAGCGCCGCCAATTTTTTAATACAATTCGCTAATTCCCAATTGTATAAGATGCACCGGCCCTACTAAAAAGCGCCACACCTTGCGGTGCAGCGCCTTCGTTTTTGCGATGCGGAATGATCGGCGCATTAATCCATGTTGATGACGCGCAGCGTGCTGTAGTGCGAAGGCGTTGTGAGCCGGAAAATATACGTTCCATCAGCAAGACCGAGCGCCGTGAAATCGACATCGATGTTGTACGTGCCCTGCGCTTTGTTCCCCTGCCCGATCACCGCGACACGTTCGCCCACGAGGTTGTACAGCTCGAGCTGCATCGCGCCGCTTTCCGGCATCGTGTAGCTGACTGTCGTCACGCCGTTTGCCGGGTTGGGCATGGCTTTCAGGAGGCGCGAAGCAAAATCGCCCATTTCGGAAATGCCGGTGATGGTGATGACCTGGGTGGACGTGAACGAGCCGCATGGATTTGTCTGCGTGAGCGTGATCGTGTACGTTCCGGGCGCGCTGTACGTGTGCATCGCGGGGTTATTCACCGTGTCCGTGTTTCCGTCGCCGAAATCCCATTCGAAGGACGTGAGGTTCGTGTTGTTGTTGCTGACGGTTGCGGAGAAGCCCGACATGGAGGTGACGTTGAAGCCTGTGGTGATGGGGCTGTGCTGCTGCGTGAGCGTGATGGGAACGGCCACCCAGTTGTTGTTGTCGTTCGTCTCCACGAAATCGTTGTCGGGATCGGTGACGGAAACGATGTAATAATTTCCGTTGCACACGTTCGTCAGGTCGATGTTCATGCCGGGGAGGCTCTGCCCGTAGATGTCGAGCATGCCGGTGTAAATTCCCTGGTCGAGCCCGCAGCCGCTGACCATGCCGAAAGGCGCGTTGGGCACGTCGGCCATGGTGATGACGCCGCCGGCCGAATCGCGGCAGTAACCATAATCGTTCGTGCAGTCGCCGAGGTTGATGAGGCAGAAGCTGATCTTCGCGCCGGCGGCGATGATGGGCCAGTCGAGCGGCGAGGCCTGCGTGGTGTCTTCGAGGCGCAGCGTGAACTCGGCCCAGTCGTTGACGTGCACGTGGCCGTGCGTGGGATGGTAGCTCATCGTGCCCGGCGTGAGCGTGTCGAAGGAAGTGATCGTGTTGCCGCTTTTGTGGTAGAGCGTCTGGATGAGCTGCTGTGTCGGCGGATCGCCACTGGGACAAAGAGAAGTGCTGCAGGGAACGGAAACGGTATCGCACCAGCAGAAGTTCGAGGGGTGAATTTCCATCGGACCCCAGCCTACGTTAGGTGTTGCGTTGCTGAGCGTGATGAGTCCCGGCGTTTCGGTGTGCTGCGCGGCGATGATGTCGGCCGAAGCGAGCATGTCGGGGAGCAGGTCGCAATCCTGCGTGCTGTCGGGGCAGAAGCAGGCAACGCCATTGCCGACGTCGCAGAACCCGGAGGGCGGGTCGACGGGCGGGTTGGTGCAGAACGTGATGCTGACGTTGTCGATGCTGCCCACGTCGCCCGGCGCTTCGTCGCAGACGATGAACGTCCATGTGCCGTTCGGGTCGGCGGAGTTGTTGAGCAGGTTCAGGGAATTTTCAGGACGGAACGTGCCGGTGAACGGCGCGACGTTGACGGTGATGGACTGTGCCGCGTTCATGGCGAACACGGTGTTCGTGAAATTATCTCCCGAGCCGCCCTGGTTGTTGGAGAGGCGAATGGAATCGCCGGATGCGGAAACGAGCCAGAGGTCGAGGTCGCCGTCGTAGGTGTGCGTGATGTCGACCGTTACGCTGCACAGGCCGAACGTGGAATCGATGATCGCCGGCAATCCCGACACGGCGATGGTGGCGGAGCTGCACTGGTTATCGAAAATAGACGTGGTTCCGGTGGTGGAGAACGTTTGCGCGGAAAGCGCGGCGAACCCGAAACCGGTGAGCAGGCAGGCGTAGATTTTTTTCATCGGGGAAAAAGGATTGGGATCATAAATATAGGGAAAAGGGACGGGGGACGAAATGGGGACGAGGGATGAGGGGCGGTTGGCGGTGGCGGTTGGCGGTAGCAGTCGCGGTTGGGGACGGGGGACGGGAAAGGGGCCG
>CBIHOC010000023.1:0-94535 GCA_966211705.1 uncultured Chryseobacterium sp. | reverse complement strand
TTTCCCATTTCCCATTTCCCATTCCCATTCCCATTCCCATATCTCACGTCTCAAGTCTCACGTCTCAAGTCTCACGTCTCATGTCTCATGTCTCATATCCATCGAAGCTACAAATTTCCCCCATTTCTTACATCCGTAATGTAAAAACCCGAAGCGGGTTTTGAGTCCATGCTTCCCGGGGTAGGTTTGTTGAAACAAATCACCGGACCATGAGAACGCTTCTACTTTTCCTCGCATTCACGCTCTTCTTCCTGCTGTTTTTCGTTCAGGCCCAGGCATCTGGTCTTGTAATCGGGCTCAGCAACGAAACGTCGGGCAGCACTACGCGACTGTTCTTCTCTCCAGGGGGAACGCCGGGCTTCGACAACAATCTCGACAAAGAGATGCACGGGCTGCCTGCGAACAGCATGAATTACATCTATTCCGTAGACGGCAAAAAGCGTCTCTACGTTAATTATTGCCCGAACCCGGAAGCTTATTATTCAGTGTCGCTCCAGGTGGCCGTAGCGGAAACGGGAATGTTCACGCTGCTCCCGGAATACATCGACGGGGAAATGACAGGGGTTCGCTTTTCGCTGACGGATGCTGCTACGGGCATTACAACTCCGCTCCTCCCGGGCGCAGGCAAACAGGTCGAGTTCACACGTCACGATCTCGACAAGAAGAAAGATTTTATTCTCCACATTTTCCCTGCACCCGTAACGTCCGGCTCTCCTGTCGGCTGCTATGGTGGAAAAAATGGTGCAGTCCGCGCTTCGTTCGCCTGCAAAGGTGAATGGGAAACGCGCCTCCATAACGGCGTTGCACAGCTCACCTCCACCAGCGTGACCACGGAAAGTGTCGAGTTCGCGGGATTGCCTTCGGGCGTTTACATCGTGGAAGGCTGGAAAAACAAGGTCCGCATTTGGGAAGAATTTGTAGTCGTAGGCCATCCCGCACCGCTCGCTGCGCGCTTCAGCCTTTCAGCCGATACGATCGTGGCCGGTCAATCCCTCTTCCTGACCAATACTTCAAAAGGCGCACAACAATGGTACTGGCGCTTCGGCGACAGGACGACTTCTGCATCGTATTCGCCGGGACATCGATACAAGGCGCAAGGTTCCTATGACGTTTCACTCACCGTTTCGGACGGCGCAGGCTGCACTTCCACCGCGCAGAAAACGGTTCACGTTGTTCCCGGTATTCCTGTGAACGTCACAGCCGGTCAGCATTCATTCGCACCTCCCGTAACGGAAGCCGCCCCGGGAAAGAGCGGGTGGTTCGTTTCCACCAATGAAAAGAAAATTACGGTAAAGCAGCCCGGTGTTCCGTCCAACAGCATGATCGGCATCTACGATATGTCGGGGAAGCTGGTGCGGATGCAATACGGCGCTGAACCGATGTATGAATTTGAATGCCCGCAGGCCGGCGTTTACGTGGTGCGGATCATCGACACCGCTGCCGGGAACGGCTTCTCGCAGAAAGTTGTGGTGAATGAATGAGGCGGAAAGTCCAGGGCCCGGGGCTCGATCGGAAAACCTCGGACGGTTGGAATTCCGGGTTCCTGGATTTTTAATGAATAAAAATCACCTTCGCCGAATAAATTTTTTCCGGCAAGGTCACGATCACGGTATACAGCTGCGCGGCGGCGCCGGTCATGGGAATGTCAAGCCTTCCCTGGCCTACGTAACGGTCTTCATCCGCCACAAGTTGCCCCGCAGCATCAAACACCTGCACACGCGCATGCTGCACCGACGGCAACCGGAACAGCACGCCGATGAGCTGGTCTCCCGTCACAACCTGCACGAGGCCATCTGCTGAATGATCCTGCACCGACGTATTGTTGAATACAAAAACAGGAACCGTCATCGTGTCCGAGCAAATTCCGTCATCGGCAACCAGCACGACATCGTATGTTCCGCTGGTGAGATAAGAATACACGGGGTTGGATGCTGAAGAGAACGGCGAGCCGTCCCCGAAATCCCACGTAAAATTCGTCGCGCCGTTCGAATAGTTCGCAAACGTCACCAGCGCCTGCAACTCCACCGTATCCGGCGTTGCGGTGAACGAAGCGGAAAGCGTGGAGCTTGTCGGTAAAATAAATTGCACCGTATCGACGCAACCGTTTCCGTCCGTGATCAACAGCGGGTAGCTTCCCGGCGTCAAATCCATGAGGCTGTCTGCGGTGCTTCCGTCAGGCCAGCTGAGCGCGTATGGCGCAGTTCCGCCTGTAATGATGTTAATGTAAATCGCCCCGTCGTTCGTGTATGAGCAGGTTGCGGGAACAAACGTCGCACCCGTGCTGACCGGCTCCGGCGCACCGACCGTGATCGTGTCGGAACGGAACGTGCAGTAGCCGTCGTTGCCGCTCACCTCGACGATGTAATCCCCCGGCAAAAGTCCGAAAACCGTATCCATCCCCGTCACGTTCGGGTGGCTGGCGATCGTCGCGCCGGAAATATCTTTCCAGGTGTAATCCCACGGGCCGTTTCCTGTTCCCTGTGCGAAAGCGATGCCGTCGGCATTCCCCGCGCAGGTCGACGCGATATTTCCCGTTTCCAGCGAAGGTCCGAAATGCAGCAGGAAACGCAGTGCGGACGTCGTGTCGGAAATGTAGCAGCTGTAGGTTCCGCCCTGCGAAAGTTGCGTAACGGTCCCGGTGAGCAGGTCTTCGAGGATCACGCACATGCTGTTGGGAAGATCGGTAATGCTGTCGCGCGTGAATGTGAAATTCCCGGAAACGCCCACTCCCGCATGCAGCGGAACGGTCATGTTGGTCGTCACCGGCGAAAGCGTGTTGATGGAAAAATCCGTGATCGAATCGATCAGGCTTGCGAGATACGGAACAAGCGTATCCATGCTGCCGAATTTCATCGCGTCATAATTCACGTCGAAGCCCGCTGTTCCTGCGGGACTGAAACGCACGATCGTTTGATCCGCACCGTTTGCGCCGCTCAGCGTAAGGCTCAGCAGGTCGCCCACCTGTTGCTGCTGCTGCATGTGCATGAACGACTGGTCGACCGTGGATTTCACCGCTTCGGTCAGGCTCACCGACGGCCCCGGCGCGATCGCGCGCACCCAGAATGCCTGCGAGGACGGAATGTATTGCGTGCCGCCGTTTACGCCGACACCACCGACATACGATGCATACTGGCTGAGGTTCGGGTTCCAGACGTAAACGACGTTGTCGATATTCGTGCGCGTCCATCCCGCCGCATCCCAGTCGATCGTCGACGGGTATGGGTTGCCGAGCATGTTCCACCCGTCTTCGATGGCGCCGGCAGAAGGCGTGTAGGTTAGTGCGAATGATTGGTTCTGCTTGACCGCCGGGCCTTGCGTCGCAACCGTTACCGGTGTCGGTCCTACGTACACAAAATATCCGCGGTTCGGCGTGAGCGCATTGGTGACGTTTGTCGGGGCCGAATAACCGAACTCTTTCGGACCGGCTGCCGTTTCATCATACAGCGCGACGGAATAAAAAGTCATTGCGGGAAAATCCGATCCGGGGAAACCGGACGTGACGAGATCGTCGTTCCAGTCCTGCAGCGTGGTTCCTGTAACCGGCGCGCACAGCTGGCGCCAGCTGGTCGGGCCGAGATAAATGTAGCGCTGCATGATGATGTCGCCGGTAATGTCGCCGCCGGTGATCTCCGCGACGCGTGCGGTTCCGTTGACGTCGGAAACCAGCGTAAAGTTGAAACCGGTCGTCGTGAACATCCCGCTTGTCAGCGTAAGCGTTCCGCGGATGCGTTCGTTCGCCGTGAGGCTGACGCCGGCAGCATTCAGGATCGTAAGGTTGCGGAATGTCGTAAGCGATGCCCCGCCGATCGTTTGCGCGACAGTTCCGTTGCACGTTACCGTGCCTGCCGTTCCCGCCTGGAATACGCCGCCGTTGTTCCAGTTTCCACGCGTGGAAATGGTGAACCCGGGCGTTCCCGCATTGAAGGTTGCGCCTGCATTGATCGTTACGTTGTTGCAGCCGATCGCCGAGCCGAGCGTCTTTACACCGGCGCCTGAAAACACAATGTGGTTGAACGTTTCCGCGGTGAGCGTGCGCGTGATCGTTTGCGCGACGGTGCCGTTGAAAGTCGTCGTGTTCGTGCCTGCAGTGTATGTTCCACCCGTGTTGTTCCAGTTTCCGCCGACCGTTACGCCGAGATTATTCGCATTGAAAATGCCGGCCTGCAGCTCCACGTCGTTGCGGACAAGGATGGCCTGTGTGGCCAGCTGCGCGGTCGCATTGGCGCTCGCCACGCGCAACGACCCAACAGGTGAAACGGTATTGATGACCATCGTTTGTCCGACCGGTGTAGACGCATCGCCGATCTGCAGCACGCCGCCGGTGACCGAATTGATCACGCCGCCGGTGCAGAGAAACCCGAGGTTCTGCGCGCCCGTTCCGCCCTCACGCCGGATGATGATCGTTCCACCGGTCTGCGTGAATTGGGAACCGATGACATCCATCATGAACGGCGCATTCGTCGTCGACGTGGAGCTCACCGTCACCAGCGTCAGGGTTCCCCCGCTGATCGAAAAACGTGTAAGCGCAGCCGTGTTTACCCTGTCGAACCGCCCGGCGATGTTGACGTTTCCACCCGTCAGCGTGAAGAGCCCGCCGTTCGAAACAAGATTGTTGTTTGCCACGCTGCCGATGTTGAGCGTGCCGTTTGAAACCAGGAGCTCGCCGAAGAGGTTGATGTTACCCCCGGTCGCGTTCACGGTCGCTGTTGCGCTGTTAATGTGCAGACGCGCATGCGACGGAATATCTGAATTGCCCACGAACGGCGTGATGCTGACTGCGCCGGTCGTGGAAAGACGGAACGTGCCGCTGCCGAGTGTAAGAAAATCATTCGGCGCGACAAACGACGAAGTGGTGAATTCGAGAATGCGTTTGATGTCATCTCCTTTATCGACGTTGATGTTGTAGAAACGGTTCGTCGCGCCTGTGCCGCTCACGAGCTGGTCCGCATAGGGATGCACGAAAGAAATATTGCAGCGGCTGTTCCCGTCCGGCTGCAGGTCGACCGTGCCATTGTTCGTCAGGTCGCCGTAAAGGTTCAGCGTGTGCGTCGTGTTCGACACTGTATTGACGGTCAGCGCGCAGCCGGCGCCGATGTCGATATTGCCCCATACCGTGAGCGTGCGCGCCGTATTGTTGTTCCCGAACCGCAGCGTCGCCGCCCCGCCCTGCCCGATCGAGAGGTTGTGACAGGAAGGCGTGTTGACGTTGATCGTCACGGTGTGCCCGTTGGCGATGATCACGTTGTCGTTCGGCCCCGGCACCGCGCCGATGTTCCATGTACCGGCTGTATTCCAGAATCCCGACCCGGTCGAGATGTACGTCGTTCCCGGAAGTGTGCCCTGCGTGCCGGTGAGCGCATTGCTGAGCGTGCCTTCCGTCACCGCATATACGCGCCAGTAATACGTTGTGCCGGAATAAAGGCCCGTGATCGTCGCACTCGTTGCATTGGCCGCGGTCTGCGTGATGAAATCCCAGTTCACGCCGTCGGTGGAATTGTAAATGACATAACCGACCTCGTTGGCGGCCCAGTTCGTCCAGTTGAGCGTCATCTGCGAAGCTTGTACACCCGTAAATGTCAGCGTGCCTGCGGGGTTGAGCGGGGCGGGTGAAGTGAAGCGAATGCGCGAGTTGCTTGCCGGGAGCGGACCGAGGTTGTGCGTTTCCGTTTGGTTGAATGTCGTTGTATTGTTGACTTGCTGGATCTTGAGCTGTGCGGCCGTCGGGGTGGTGTTCATCACCGGCCCGGCGAGCCCGCAGGTGTAGGAGAAATTGGCCGTTCCCTGCGTCATCGTTTCATACAGGAATTCGATCTGGCCGCTCGTTTCGTACAACTTTACCTGGAAATTGAGGCTGGGACTCGTATTCAGGTAAACCGCCATGTCGAACCATTCGATCGTCAGCACGCGGTTCGGGGCTGTGCCGGACAGCTGGTAACGGATGCTGTTCCCGAGCGGGTCGGTTCCGCCCTGCGTGGTCATGTCATCGTAAAAAGGCGCGATGGCAGTGAGTGTGCCGCCGGGAGCTGAGAACTGCGTGTTCGAATAACCGTACGGCCCGGTGGTAGGCCCGCCGTTGTTATTGGAGGCGGAAAAATCGATATAGCCATTGGTGGAAACGCAGACTTCCGTGTAACGCACACCGTGGTACCAGAAATCGAAACCGATATCGAAAGGAAAGCTGCGATTGTCGTCTTCCTCGAATGCGCCCGTGTTTCTCCAGCTTGACGGGGGAACACCAGTGGCCATGATGGAACTATAAGCAATCCCGGTTGTCCGGGTCACCGAATAGTTGGCCATGCTTTGCGAGGATGATGCGGCCGGCCAAAGAAATGATAAAAGAAAAACCGGGAGGAGAGATAACCGCAAAATGCGCTTCGTGAATTTCATCCGGGCCGGCAAGGTTTGGTGGTTAACATTGGAAGATATTCCATTCCGGGTTGAACGGCAAGTCTATTCGACTAAGTTGCTGTTTATTAAGACTAAAAAGGTGAACCGCGGGACTAAATGCGCTGATTTTTCTGCCCCCGGCGGGTTTACAATTGTCCGGTGAATTTTAACAGATAATAAAAACACCTTACACCATAACGTTCATACCCGCAGAATGCAATAGCTTCGCCCTATAAATCAACCGAACAATGTCCAGACGCCTTCTCCTCGCATTGGCCTCCTTCACCATCCTGGCGATGGTCGCCATCCCGTTCATCTCCAACAGCAGCAGCTCGGCTGTTGAGCTCACCAAAGTGGACCCGGCTTACGGGGCGTACGTATCCGCGTACACTTCCGGCACGATCTCCAACGAATCGTACATCCGCGTCACGCTGGCGGAAGATTACACCGGGCCGGTAACGCTCGACAAACCCGTCGACGAAAACTATTTCACGTTCGAGCCCGGCATCGAAGGAAAAACCTACTGGCTCGACAGCCGCACGCTGGAGTTCCGCCCCGCCAGGCGCATGGAGTCGGACAAGGTCTTCAACGTGGAATTCGCGCTCGGCAAGGTGAACACAGCTGTGCCGAAAGAGCTGTCGACCATGAAATTTTCGTTCCGCACGATGCGCCAGGCGATGAACGTGATGATCGACGGCATGAAAACGACGGACCGGAAATCGATGCGCGTGCAGCAGCTGCGCGGAACGGTCACCACCGCCGACGCCGCCGATGCGAAAGTCGTGGAGAAAGTGCTCTCCGCAAAACAGGACGGGCGCAATCTCACCATCCGCTGGGAACATGAAGGCGACAACGCCACGCACCGGTTCTTCATCGACAGCATCGCCCGCCGCGACAAGGAAAGCATGGTTCAGCTGGCGTGGGACGGAAAAGCGCTCGGTGTTTCCACGAAAGAAACGCGCAACATCACGATCCCCTCGCTGAAAGATTTCAAAGTCACCAGCGCGCGCGTCGAACACGGGCAGGAGCAATACGTCCTCATCGAATTTTCCGACCCGATCGCGGAGAAACAAAATCTCGACGGGTTGATCTCGCTCAAAGGCGAAAGCGGCACGATGCGTTTCACCGTGGAAGACAACAGCATCAAAGCGTACCCGGAAACGCAGCTCGTCGGGAACCACACGCTCATCGTTTCCACCGGGATAAAAAATATTGCCGGCGCGTCACTTCCCCACGGCTTCACGCAGGTCCTTTCCTTCGAAGCGTTAAAACCGCAGGTGAAGCTCATGGGTAAAGGCGTCATTCTTCCCAACAGCGGCAACGGGCTGCTTTTCCCGTTCCAGGCAGTGAGCCTGAAAGCGATCGACGTGAAAGTGATCCGCATTTATGAAGACAATATTCCGCAATACCTCCAGGTGAATTCCCTCGACGGCAACAGCGAGCTGTACCGCGTCGGCAAAGTGGTGGTGAAGAAAAGGATCGACCTCAACGTAAAGAGCAAAGCCGATTACGGGCGCTGGTGCAACTATTCCCTCGACATGGCGGACCTGATCAAAGCCGAGCCGGGTGCGATCTACCGCGTAACGATCGGGTTCAAAAAAGAATATTCGGCATACAACTGTCCCGCAGACACGACGAATAACGACAACGACAATTACACCGCAAGTACCAGCCAGTTCACGCCGGATGAGGATGACAGCGAAGTGGGGCAATACGGCTATTACGGCAGCGACTATTATGAATATAACTACTACTGGAACGACGGCGACGATGGCGATCCCTGCGACAAATCCTATTACTACGGTAAAAGCGTCAGCCGCAACATCCTCGCGTCCGACCTCGGCCTGATCGCCAAACGCGGCACCGACGGCAGCATGCTGTTCGCGGTGAACGACCTCATCACCACAAAACCCGTCAACGCTGTCGATCTCGAAGTGTACGATTACCAGCACCAGTTGCTGACGAAAGTGAAGACCGACGTTTCCGGTTTTGCAAAAGTGAATTTGCCGAAGAAACGCCCCTTCCTCCTCATCGCGAAAAACGGAACGCAGCGCGGTTACCTCAAGCTCGACGACGGCTCATCGATCTCCGTAAGCGCATTCGACGTTTCCGGCGAGACCGTGCAGAAAGGCCTGAAAGGCTTTATCTACGGCGAACGCGGCGTGTGGCGACCGGGCGACACGTTGTTCCTCAGCTTTATTCTCGAAGACAAGAACAAGCTCCTTCCTGCCACGCACCCGGTTACCTTCGAGCTGGTCAACGCACGCGGACAACTTGTGGATCGTGTTGTGAAATCGCAGTCGGTGAATGGCTTTTACAATTTCACCACGACCACCGACCCGGATGCGCCCACCGGCAACTGGACCGCGCGCATCAAAGTCGGCGGCGCGGTATTCACCAAAACACTGAAAGTGGAAACGGTGATGCCGAACCGTCTCAAGATCAATCTCGATTTCGGCGGCGTGGCGGCGCTTTCCAACGACAAGAACCAGGAAGTGAACATCGAAGCGCGCTGGCTGCACGGCGCGATCGCGAAGAACCTGAAGACACAGGTCGACGTAAGCCTTTACCAGACGAAGACGACATTCAAAGGTTATGAGAATTACAACTTCGACGATCCCGCGTCCGACTTTTACACCGAGAACAAGATCATCTTCGACGACCGTCTCGACGAGAACGGAAAAGCGGAATTCAATCCCGGGCTGAAAGCGGAAGATGCGCCCGGCATGCTCCGTGCGTCGTTCAACACGCGCGTGTTCGAAGAAGGCGGCGCATTCAGCGTGGACCGTTTCACGATGAACTTTTCGCCGTACGACACCTACGTCGGCGTGCTCGTTCCGAAAGGCGACGGCTGGGGCGGCATGCTCGAAACCGGCAAGGACTGGGGCGTGCGCGTCGTTACCGTGGATAAGAACGGCAAGCCGGTTTCCCGCGACAAGATCACCGTGCGCGTGTACAAGGTCGACTGGCGCTGGTGGTGGAGCAGCGATTACGACAATCTCTCCCGCTACGTGAGCAGCAGTTACTACGAGCCCTATTACACCACCGGGATCAGCACGAAGAACGGCATCGGCCAGTTCAACCTGAACGTCGCCAACGAAGATTACGGCCGTTATCTCGTGCACGTCACCGACGAAGCCGGCGGGCATTCGTCCGGCATGGTGAGCTGGTTCGACTGGCCGTACTGGGACGGCAGCGGCACGAAGAACACCGACGTGGCAAGCCTGCTGCAATTCTCTTCCGACAAAGTGAAATACAACGTCGGGGAAACGATGAACATCACCATTCCCTCTCCCGGCCAGGGCCGCGCGCTGATCAGCGTGGAGACCGGCTCGCGCGTCATCAACGCCTTCTGGGCGGAGACGGCGGCGAAAGGAAACATCACCGCGGGAATTCCCATCACGGACGAAATGTCGCCGAACGTTTATGTGCACGTGACGCTCATCCAGCCCCACGCGCAAACCCGCAACGACGCGCCGATCCGCATGTACGGCGTGATCCCGGTGGAAGTGAACGATCCGAAAACGCATCTTACGCCGCAGCTCACCACTTCGGCAGATGTATGGAAACCCGAAGAGCTCGCGTCGGTAAGCGTCTATGAAAAAGACGGGAAGCCGATGACGTACACGCTTGCCGTCGTCGACGAAGGCCTGCTCGATCTCACGCGTTTCCAGACGCCAGACCCGTGGGGAAATTTCTATTCCCGCGAAGCGCTCGGCGTAAAAACGTTCGACATGTACGACATGGTGATGGGCGCATACGGCGCGGAGATGGAACGTGTGCTGGGCATCGGCGGTGACGGCGAGAACGCAACGAACGGCGGGAAGAAAGCCAACCGCTTCAAGCCCATGGTGAAATTCATGGGACCGTTCGAGCTGAAGGCGGGCGAGCGGCAGACGAAAAAATTCATGATGCCGCAATACGTCGGCTCGGTGCGCGTGATGGTGATCGCGGGGCAGAACAACGCGTACGGCAGGATTGACAAAACTGTCCCGGTGCGCAAGCCGCTCATGCTGCTCGGCACGCTGCCGCGCGTGGTCGGGCCCGGTGAGATCGTCGATCTGCCGGTGAACGTTTTTGCGATGGAGAAAAAAGTGAAGAACGTCGTCGTAACGGTTACCACCAACGACCTGTTCACCGTGGAAGACAACGCCACGAAGTCAACCACGTTCAAAGACGTCGGCGACAACATCGTGACGTTCCGCCTGAAAGTGAAAGAAGCTGTCGGTGTCGGTAAAGTAAAGATCGTCGCGAGAGGCGATGGCGAACGCGCGGAATACGAGATCGAGCTCGACGTGCGCAACCCGAACACGCGCATGACGGATTCTTATGAAGCGGTGATCGATCCCGGGCAGACCTGGACGTCGGATTACACGCCTGTCGGTGTGGCCGGTACCAATTCCGGCACGCTCGAGATCAGCTCCATTCCCCCGCTCAACCTCGGGCAGCGGCTCGATTATCTCATTGCTTACCCGCACGGCTGCATCGAGCAAACCACGTCGTCCGTTTTCCCGCAGCTGTACCTCACGGACCTGATCAAGCTGGACGACGACCGGAAGAACCGCATCGCGTTCAACATCAAGGCAGGCATCGACCGTTTGCGGAATTTCCAGACACCTGCGGGCGCGTTCGGCTACTGGCCGGGCGACCAGAACCCGAGCGACTGGGGCAGCAACTATGCCGGGCATTTCCTGCTGGAGGCCGAGCAGAAAGGCTACACGCTTCCCGCCGGGCTCATCGACGGCTGGAAAAAATACCAGCGCGAAACCGCGATCAACTGGACGCCGCGCAACGACAAGCGTTATTATTACAACGACGACCTCATCCAGGCGTATCGTCTTTACACGCTCGCGCTTGCCAAAGCGCCCGAGCTCGGCGCCATGAACCGTCTCCGTGAATCGGCGAACCTCGGCACGGCGGCAAAATGGAGACTCGCCGCCGCCTACCAGCTTGCCGGCCAGCCCGACATCGCGCAGAAGCTCGTGAACGGCCTGGCGTTGACGATCACACCTTACACCGAGCTTTCCTACAGCTACGGCAGCCACGACCGCGACCATGCGATGATCCTGGAAACGCTCAGCCTCATGGGCGGAACGATGCGCACAAAAGGCGCGCCGCTCGCGAAAAGCATTTCCGAAACACTGAACCGCACGCATTGGCTGAGCACGCAGACCACCGCGTACAGCCTCATCGCGTTGTGCAAATTCAGCGGGGCGGATAAAACTTCGGGCGGCGTGAACTGCGAATACACGGTCGACAAAGTCAGCGGAAAGGTCAGCGGCAAAGAGCTGATCGCGACGGTCGACATGAAGATCACGGGCGTGAAAGGCGGCAAAGCCACGGTGAAGAACAACGGGACGAATGTGCTGTTCGTGCGCGTGGTGATGGCGGGCGTTCCTGCAGCGGGCAAAGAAGTCGACGCGGCCAACAACCTCGGCATGACCGTTAACTTCACCACGATGAACGGCATGCCGCTCGACGTGTCAAGGATAGAACAGGGCACGGATTTCATCGCGCAGGTCACCATTAATAACCCGGGACTGCGCGGGGAATACCGCGAAATGGCGCTCACGCAGATCTTCCCGTCAGGCTGGGAGATCCGCAACGAACGCATGGAAGCCGGCCCGTCGACGATCACGAACGATCACTTCGACTACCAGGATATCCGCGACGACCGTGTTTACACGTATTTCTACGTCAGCGGACACAGGGCAAGGACGTATTCCATCCAGCTGAATGCAGCGTATGCTGGCCATTTTTACCTGCCGGCCTTCTACTGCGAAGCGATGTACGACGCCACGATCAACGCAAGAAAAGCCGGGCAGTGGGTGGATGTGGTGCCGTCCGGGATGATGCCGTAAGACATTGCCGGCGAGAGAGATGTACATAAGGGTCGACCTATGGTCGACCCTTATGCTGCCGCTCCGGGGCAATGCCGGGCCGGGCTTTTTCCTATATTTGTTTTAAGCAAAACGGCACGTTATTTGCCAGATTACGCCGTTGACCTTAACCCATGAAACAACCTTACACGCGGATACTCTTCTTTTTTGTCCTCGTTTTGCTTGCCCCGCGCATGGCAAACGCCCAGTTCGGCCTTCCCCCCGGGTTCGACCTGAAGCAATTCCAGAAAAATGAAGAGCAGGCCATGTTCTTCCTGCAATACGACAGCGCCTGGCAGCAGGTGGCCGGCTTCGACCATCTCCCGGCATCCAAAGACGTGATCTGCTATCCCGACAAAAAAGGATGGAAAGTGGTTGCGGGAACAGCTGATTCTTCCGGGATGAAAGACGCCGGTTTTTACCAGGTCGACACCAAAAAAACAGTTACCGCAGCCCGCAAAAAATTCGACACGGTCCAGGTCGCTTCCATGGCCCGGGCGCTTTACAATGCTTCAGTGGCGCTGACAAAGCTCAACATCAAAGCCACCGGCTGGAGAAAATTCGTCGGCATTAACCTCGACGGGACCATTACGGTATGGGCATTCCCCGACATGGACGGTTCCGGCAACATCTGGTACGGCCCGGAATGCGCATGGTATTTTTCCCGCGACGGCCGCAAGCTCAACACCAGCAAGATCGTGAACAAGGCGCCGCTCATGGCGGGGAAAGCCGGCCAGGCGCTCAACCTCTCCTGCCCCACCGACAAGATGCCGACCATCGGCACGATCTGGCTCTCGCACAAATACAAGCTTTCGTACAACGAGATCAACGTGAAATACAAAACGGGCACGAGCACGCTGTACTACAACAAAGCGGAGAAGACTTACTCCTGGGAGCACACGGCGAATTGATTGCCGTTTGCCAATTTGCTTTTCGATTTATTGTAAAACGAAAATTGGGGTCGACCAAATGGTCGACCCCAATTTTGTAATTGCAATCGGAAATTGGTCCCGCCGGGCGGGAGGAATTACATCAACCCTTTTATGATGTCTTCCACTCCAACGCCTTCCGCTTCTGCTTTGTAGTTGCGGACGATGCGGTGGCGCAGGATCGCGGGGGCGACGGCGCGGACGTCTTCGATGTCGGGGGAATATTTGCCGCTGATGACAGCGTGGCATTTCGCGCCGAGCACGAGGTATTGCGATGCGCGGGGGCCTGCGCCCCAGGAAAGAAGGCGGTTGACGTCGGCGGTCGCGTTGGGTGTGCCGGGGCGCGTACGCGTGGCGAGCTTCACCGCATATTCAAGCACGTTGTCGGTGACGGGAACGCGGCGGACGAGTTCCTGCAGGAAAAGAATTTCTTCGGCGTCGAGCACTTTATCGAGCTGCACGTTGCGGTCGGAAGTGGTGTTCTTCACGACGAGCAATTCTTCTTCGTAAGAAGGATAATCGAGCAGCACGTTGAACATGAAACGGTCGAGCTGCGCTTCGGGAAGCGGATAAGTTCCTTCCTGCTCGATCGGGTTTTGCGTGGCGAGCACGAAGAACGGCTTGTCCAGCACGTACCGTTTGCCGGCGGCGGTCACCGAACGTTCCTGCATCGCCTCGAGAAGCGCAGACTGCGTTTTCGGGGGCGTACGGTTGATCTCGTCGGCGAGGATGATGTTGGCGAACAACGGGCCTTTTACAAATTTGAACTGGCGGCTTTCGTCGAGAATTTCCGTGCCGATAATATCCGACGGCATGAGGTCGGGCGTGAACTGGATGCGGTTGTAGCTGAGACCGAGCGACTGCGCGATGGTGTTCACCAGCAACGTTTTCGCCAGCCCGGGAACCCCGACCAGCAGGCAATGCCCGTTGCTGAAGATGGAGATCAGCACGTCCTTCACCACTTCGTCCTGCCCCACGATCACCTTGCCGATCTCTTTCCGGAGCTTCTCGTGTTTTTCCCGGAAGTGATCGACTGCTTCTACGTCTGTTTTAAACTGCATAAAATGTAATTGGTAATTAGGTAATGAGTAATCAGGAAAGAGGGAGAGTAACAGGTGCGATCGTCTTGCGCGGGCAACGACTTAATTACCAATTACTCATTTACCTACTTACTCTGCTCTAAATTACTTCATATCCGTCAACCACGGGTAAGCGAAGTGGTATTTTTTATAATCGGGCGCAACACGCACATAGGTGGTCGCCAGCCGTTTTTTCACCCAGGCGTCGACCGCCTTCATTTGTTTTTCCTGGAGCGCCATGTCCTGTATGAGCTGGTAATCGTCTTTCAGGTTGGCGCGGTGGGGCTGTGTGCGGGAACGGAGATAAAGGATGCGGTAACCTTGCTTGCCGTCGCGGGTGACGCAGGGCTGGGGGGAAGAAATGGTGCCCACGGTCATCTGGTTGACGAAAAGCGGGAACTGGGGATCGGGATCGAGCTGGCCGAGCAGGTCCACGTCGATGCGTGAGTTGCCGGTCTCGGGATTGATGAACAGCCCGCAATTGTATTTCGATTCGTTGTCCATGGAAAATTTCGCGGCGGCCTGGCAGAACGTCAGCGAGTCTTTCCGGATGAGGCCGAGGATCGAGTCGAGCTTCGTTTTGCATTTCCTGAGATCCTCCGGCGCGGAAGGAATGGTGCGGAGGATGTGGCGGATGGTCACTTCTTCTCCCCTTCTGGCCATGACCTGGAGGAAGTGAAAGCCGTACATCGTTTCAAAAACTTCCGACGTTTCGCCTTCTTTCAGGCTGAAGCTGACGGCGTCGAATTCCGGGACGAACGTTCCGCGGCGCACAGCCTCGTACGTGCCGCAATTGTATTTCGATCCCGGGTCTTCCGAATATGCCAGCGCGGCGTCGCAGAACTTGATACGTCCTTTGAGCACGTCCTGGCGAATGCCTTCGAGGTTCTGCTTCACGTATTCGCGGATCTCGGGGTTTACCGGCGGAACGATCACGATCTGCCCGAGCTCGACCTCGGCGTTGATGAACGGAAGGCTGTCTGCAGGCATGGAATTGTAAAACGCGATCACGTCGGCGGGTGAAACGCTTACATTCTGCGTGATCGTGCCCTGCATGCGCTGCGCAAGAAGCAGCTCGCGCACCTGGTCGTGCAATTCGAATTTGAACGCGTCGACCGTTTTGCCGTAAAATTCCTGGAACTCTTTGTCGGATTTGAACTGCGAAAGGAAATAGCGCATGCGGCGATCCGTTTCCGCCGTCACTTCCGATTCCGAAACCTCGATGCTGTCGCGCTGGGCCTGGCTCACGAGCAGCTTTTTGAACATGAGCTGGTCGTAGATCGCGCCGGTAAGGCTGTCGCTCATCGGGAAGCCGGCGTCGGTGAACTGGTTTTTCGCGTTCTGCATGTCCGATTCCTTCACGATCTGGTTGCCCACAACGCCGATCACGCGGTCCACGGTTTGGCCGGCGCGCGCGGGTTCGAAGGAATAAACGGGCTTCGGTTCGGGTGCGGGAACTTCGTCGATGATGGGAACAACGATCGCGTTCGTATCGCCGGGATCTTTGTCGGGCGTTACCGGCTGCATCACGGTCGTTTTTTTCTTCGTCGTATCCTGCGTTGCTTTTACGGCATCGCCTGTTTCTTTTTCAACCTGCGCATTCAGCGTGGATGCGGTGAAAAGGAGAAAAAATACCGGGAGGAACTGGATGATCTTTTTCATGTCTTTATTTATAAACCTGTATGTCTTTGTTTTCCATCGCTTCTTTGTACAGGTCGGAATGCATGCGTTCGATGAGCTCGCGTTTGCGCTGGTTGAGAATGATGTTGCGGATGTTTTCTTTTTCAAAAGCCAGCGGAGAGTTGCTGTTCCGCGTCATGAAACCTTTGATGTGAACGAAATAAATGCTGGATGAATCCGCCACCTCCACGAAACGGGTGTTCCGGAGGAAAAGCTCTTTGTTGTACGTCACGATCGGCACCTCTTTCAGCAGGTCGTCGAACAGCAGCCACACGTTGTCGTCGAGAAAATAATTCTGTCCGAACTGGCTGCAATAGCTTTCAAGGTCCTGCCGGTCCTGCGGCTTGTTCGACTGGATGAGCATCTTCAGCTTCGCCAGGTTCGGCGCTTTCTTGTCGACCTTCACGTAAAGCACTTTGATAATGTTGTCCTTCAGCTGGAATTCGTCCGGGTGCTCTTCGTAATAGGTTTGTATCTCGGATTCCGTAACGATCGTATCCAGCTTCTGGCGCACGAGCTCTTTTTCGTAGGCGTAAATGATGAGCGAATTGCGATAATCCTGCAGCTGCTTTTCAACGTTCTTCTGCTCAGCGCCGAGGTTGGTTTCCGCTTTGTGCACGAGCAGCTTTTCCTTCACCCAGGAATTGATGAAATTCTCCGCCCTGCGCGCGCTGTCGTCCGGCGCGATTCCCGCGGGGATCACGGCCCCCAGGTCCGACTGGTAAAGCTGGTAGTCGAATACTTTAGCCACGGTTTTGCCTTTATCCGCTTCTTCCTGCGGGGCGGGTTCATTGCACGAAAAAGCCAGGATAGCTAATGAGAAGACGGTAAAAAACAGGAAAAGTTGCCTTTGCGCAGTTGCCGGTTGTCCGGGGGTCTCGGTTGTCAGTTGCCGGTTGTCAGTCGACGGCTTTTGACCGACAACAGACAACCGACAACCCTGGACAACTTTTTCCCTCATTTTACTTCACCATCTTGAGCACGTCGCGATTGACGGTCACCGGGTATTTCTTTTTCAGGTTTTCCACCCATTCCTTCTCGAGCTGGTTCTGGTAGTCGGAGGTGATCACGCCGCGGGCTTCCTGGAGCGTCTTGGGCGTGGGCGGAATGACTTTGCGGGTATGCACGAAAACGACACGGCCGTCCTTGTCCTGGTTATCGGAAACGCCGGGGACCCAGTTGGCGTCCACGAGGCTGTTCTCGCCTTTCAGCCACACTTTCGTGTCGGCCTGCACGTTGAGCGTCGACTCCTTGTTGAGCTCTGCAAGGATGGCTTTGTCGTCCATGCCCTTCTTGATCATCTTGCGGACTTTTTTCGCGGTCTTCGCGTCTTTGCAGGAATAAACAGTCGCTTCCGCGCGCTCGGGCCACATGTATTTCGTCTTGTTGGCTTCGTAGTAAGCGCGCAGGCCGGCGGTGTCTTTCACGGCTTTCGACCACACTTTTTTATCCATGAGGTCGAACAGCAGGATGCCGTCGCGATATTCCTGCATGAGGTTGCGGAAATCCGGGTACTTCAGCTCGAGCATGGAATCTTCGTAAGCGACGGCCGCTTCATCCACGAACTGCTCGTACGCGTCGTTCACGATCTGTTTCGTGTCCGTTTTCGTGCGGCGCACCTGGTGGGTTTCCAGCCAGTATGCGAAATCTTTTTGCGTGTACGTCGTGCTGCCGAGCGTAAACATCACCTTGTTCAGCTTCTTCGCGCGGTCGGCCGTCCAGCGTCCCTGGTAATAGGTGCTGTCGACAACAGCGTAAAAATCGTCGCGCGCTTTGAGGTTCTCCGTAAAACCGTATTCTTTTTTCACGCGGGCGATAAGCGAAGCGCGTCCCTGTGTAGCGCGGTCATCGCGGCCGGTGCGCTGCTTGAGCTCGTTCTTCATCTGGTCGAAGGAAGGAATGCCGCGCTTGTCGATGCGCTTGATGATGTGCCAGCCCCAGTCGGTTTTGATGGGTTCGGAAATGTCGTTATTGTTCGCCATGCCGAAAGCGGCTTTCTCGAACGGCTGCGGCATCTTGTAAAGGCCGAACCAGGGCAGTTGCCCGCCGTTGTTGGCGGAAGGCTTGTCGTCGGAGAACTGGCGTGCGAGCGTGGCGAAATCCTCACCGTTCTTCGCACGGCCGTAGATCTCGTCGGCTTTTGCTTTCGCGGCGAGGGAATCTTCGCCTTTCTGGCCGGCGGGCGCTTTGATCATGATGTGCGCCACGAGCACTTCGCCCTGCGCGGGACGGCGGTCGGTGACTTTCACCAGGTGGAAGCCGAAACGCGTGCGCACCGGTCCGCCTGTTTTGCCCACGGGCGTGTTGTAGACCAGCGTCTCGAACTTGTAGATCATCGAGAACGCGGTGAAATAGCCGAGGTCGCCGCGGTTGGTGCGTGCGCTTTCGTCTTCGGAAGCGAGGTAGGCCACTTCATCGAACGGGGCGGGCTTGCCGCGGAAACGGCGTTCGAGCTGGCGCAGCGGGTTGACGAGGTTGTACACCTTGAGCGTATCCGACGGCGGCGATTTTTTGGTGATCTTGTATTTTGCCTCCAGGCGCGATTCGTAGTCATTGATCAGCCTTGCCGCGGGTTTCCCGGCGAGAAGGTTCTCGAGTATCTCGGCTTTGATGTAGGCGATCATCGTGTCGGCCGGGAGCGCATTTTCATCGCAGCGGATGAGGATGTGGCTGGCGCGGACGTCTTCCTGCATGCGGGCGTAGGCTTCCATGAGCAGGCTGTCGTTCACTTTTTTGTCGGTCAGGTAAGGCTGGGCCACCTGGCGGCGATAACCGCCGAGCTCATTTTTGAACGAAGCTGACGTATCGAGCCGCATTTCTTCCGCTTCTTTCACTTTCATCTTGAAGGTGATGAAAAGATCGAGGTAGGTTTCCAGCGCCTGCGGGTCGCTGGCCTGGTCCTTGTTGTTCTTCTTGTACACGTACATGAACTCCGAGAGACGCACTTTCGTGTCCCCGATCGTCATCAGTACGGGGTCGTTGGGATCTTCGGTCGAAGCAGGCGGAACAGCGGCAATAGCATCTGCGCCGGTTGTCGGTTCAACGGTTGTTTTCTTTCCCTGGGCAAATGCGGTTGCTGTAAGCAGGAACATACCGGCCAACAGCAGGAAACGGTTTTTCATATTGTGCGGGTTTTCTAGGCTATTTTTTAGGAGTAGCAAAAGTAGCTATTTCCGGGGAAATTGGGGATTGGGGAACTGGGGGATTAGGGGATTAGGGGATTAGGGGATTAGGGGATTAGGGGATTAAGGGATTAAGGGATTAAGGCAGTTTCCCCTAATCCCCCAGTTCCCCAATCCCTTTTTTCCTGTCCATCCAATCCGTTTCATCGCCTCCGCTCGTATCTTGCCCCGAATTCCCTGTTTTTTATACCTTTGGCGCGACTCCAGCTAACCTGTAAACCACTCTAAACCATGAAAATCCGTTACGCTGCCCTCATTCCCCTTGCCTTCGCCATTGGCTGCAGCAACGAACAGCCGGAAACGGCCGGGGATGATTCACTCAATAAAGACACTGTCGCAGCGGTGGTGGAAGTCCCGGAATCGGAATCTTCCCTGCCTTCTCCCCTGCTCGTGGCTTCCATGTTCAAACGTTCCGGCCTCAAGTACCTGCCCGGCCAGACGAACCCGGTGAATAACGCGTCGAAGTACAATTCTACCTTCAGCCTGGCGCAGAACATGGGTGCTTACAGCGCCGATATGGCTTACTGCGTGCTGAACAAGCAGACCAACGAGGCATCGCAGCTGCTCAAAACGATCCGCGAGATCGGGACGAAGATCAACCTCGGGAAAGTGTTCGAACAGACCGACCTCTACGAGCGCTTCAATAAGAACATCGACAGCGAGGATTCGCTCAGGGACATCATCGTGAAGATCCAGTATGAAACGGATAACCAGCTGGAACTGAACCAGCAGAACCAGTACTACGGCGTCATCTTTGCCGGCGCATGGGTCGAGGCGATGTACATCGGCGGACAGGTTTACCGCAGGGACGGCAACGACAACGTGGTACAGGCATTGCTCCAGCAGATGGCCGTATGCGAAAGCATCATCACCGAACTGAAGGCGCACGAATCGGAAGATCCCGGCATCACCGGGCTCATTACGGATCTCACAAGCATACAGGTCGCCATCGATGCCATGCCCGCCATGAAAAAGTGGTCGGAAAATCCCGACCTGGAATTTTCCGACGTTAAACCTGACAAAACAGAGCTCGAACCCGTCATCCAGAAGATCGAAGAACTCCGCAAGAAAATCGTTAACGGCTAAACTTTTCAACTACCCTGCACATGAAACGTTCCACTCTTTTCCTCGTACCGCTTTCGGTTGTCGTGATGGCGCTGACCTGCGCATTCATCCAGGCTTCCGACACCTGCGACACCAAGAAATTGAAGGATGAAGCGAAAGCCGCGCTGGACCCGTTCAAATACGACTCGGGTAAAGTGACGCGCCTTACTTACAAGAAGAAGGCGCAGCTCAAAGAGATCGAAGTTCCGCTGTTCATCGGCGAAACGTACAAAGTCGTGTTCAACACTGCCGCCATCAGCCGCGACGTCACGATCAACGTTTACTCCAAAGACAAGGAGTCGAAAAACCGCGAACCGCTGTTTACTGCCAAAGCAACCGGCGCCGAGCGCATCTTCACGTACGAGCCGAAAGGACGACGCACAAAGATCTACGTCGACTACGACCTGCCGGTTGTGACTGATTCGATCCCCCCGGCGGAATGCCTGGTGATGATGCTCGGGTACAAATAGCGCGCTGAGAATTACAGGTACAAAGAAGCCGTTCGTCATGAGCGGCTTTTTTTTGCTTTGAATACCCGTGATGGCGGCGGGCGAAGCGGTCCTGCTACAAATAATGTTTCAGCCAGGCGATCGCAGCTTCCTCGTTGCGGCATTTTCTCGCCGGGAAAGTCGTCGGCTTGAGCATGCACAGGATATTTGCGATGACATCGCCGAGCGGCGATGTGGAAATGAAAGCGGCGGCTGTAAAAACTTTCGGCATTTCACCGAGAACGTAGTCGCGCGTTTCTTTCTCGAACGGCGGCCGTTCGGAAACGTCCATAAGCGCGCATACTTTGCGGCCCGTCATCTTCCGGATAAAGGCGTACTCTTCTTTCAGATTTTCCATCGTACGCGGCGTATCCTTCATCACCAGGTGAAGTATCCCGTACTCGTCAAACCAATAGGTTCCCAGAACCGTGTCAAAAACCTTTGACATCTTCGGTAGTTGCATTGTCTTATAAATTGAGGGGGGAACCATAACTAAGGTACGATAAAAAGTGTCCGGCAAACGGTGCAGGTGTTTTTCCGTGAAAAATTTGCGCGGGGATCTCGTCCTGTTGTTGAAAACTAGGCGGCACAAGGTTTCCCGGGGATCGGGGATATTAACAACGGCGGGCGGCAATATGCATTATCACACAATCGTGGATTGGCAGGCGCTTCATCATGTTTTCGCAGTTTAATCGCTCACTTATTAACAGGGAGCGGGCGCTTTTTAAATCCCGCACTAACAAACCGATGTAGAAAACTTCGGTAGTCTCACCCGTAAGTGCAAAACACAGGATTCTATTTTTGATCGCAACAGAAAGCAACCACCTGCTTATGCCGATAAACATTTTGGAAATGAACACGGGGTTCCGGATTATTCCAGTCAATGCCGAGCGCATGCTCAACGGCAGTCATGGCTTTCCCAACGCCGAGTTCGACAAGTGGGTGCAATTCAAGTTTACCGACATTTCAGAGCCCCTCGCGCAGGTATGGACCGGCATCCCGTTCCAATACATCATCCGCCTCGAGGAACTGAATGAAGGCCGCCCCGTTCGCAACTACGCGCTGCGCCAGCTTGCGGAAGCGCTCGTGGAGCATGAGCCCACCTTCGATCCGGCTACGGATTACGTTTACCTGTGCCCTGAAGATTGATTTCCAATTTCCGATCACTGTTGTCCGGGATTTTTTTTGGATCGACCCTATTTCGTCTTCGACGATGAGCCTCTGTCCTTTTCTTTACAAGAAAAGGACCAAAAGAAGCGCGCCGGACGGGCGTTTGCTAAGAATTCCGGGGCAGAAAAATCGCGCGAAAACCAAGCCGCTCAGCCGCACATCCAGCCCGAGCTCGTGGTTTTCTTCGCGCAAACCCCTCGCTGATTTTCCCGCCCCGGAATTCTAATCAAACGCCCTGAAGGCGCAAATTTCCATCGAATTCAGATTTACTTTTTTGTGTTTATCCCGGACAGCAGTGATTTCCAATTTCCGATTGAAGTCATAATATGGTCTATACGAACCGGTATAATTTTACCGCGTATGCAATCGGAAATTGGAAATCTGAAATTATTCGTGCTTCGACTCTCCGCCCATCAACGCGTAGTGTACGAGATTAGCGCCCATTTTCAGCGCTTTCATGCGGGCTTCCTGTGAGTCGTGGTGCACTTCGGGACTTTCCCAGCCGTCGCCGAGATCGCATTCGAAATCGTAAAAGCAGACCAGCTTGCCTTCCCAGAGCAGGCCGAAACCTTGCGGGGCTTTCTGGTCGTGCTCGTGGACTTTGGGGAGGCCGTTGGGAAAATCATACACCTGGTGATAAATGGGATGCGAAAAAGGAAGCTCCACGAAATCGAGCTCGGGAAAAACTTTTTTCATCTGCGGCCGCATGAACTTGTCGAGGCCGTAGTTGTCGGAGATGTGCAGGAATCCGCCGCCGATCATGTAGTTGCGGAGGTTTTCGGCTTCCTGCTGCGTGAAGATCACGTTGCCGTGGCCGGTCATGTGTACGAACGGGTAATTGAAAATATCCGGGCTCCCCGCTTCCACCACGGCCTGCTCGGGGTTGATGCCCGTCTTCAGGTTATCGTTGCAGAACTTAACGAGGTTCGGAACGGACGTTTCCAGGTTTGCGTACCAGTCGCCGCCGCCGCCGTATTTCAATACTCCAAGCTGGCAGCTGAACGCCGGGCCGGGGGAGCGGAACGAGGTGAATACGATCACCGTCAGCAGGAATAAAATGGCGTTGCGGAATTTCATTCCTATAAAGATACGGGGAATTCAATGTGCAAATTAACGATGTGCAAATGTGCAGATGCTTCCGCAGGAAGCGGGCATTTGTACCTTATTCATTTGCACATTTGCCATCTGCACATCTGCACATCATTTTTTATTGATCTTAAACTCCGTCCTCCGGTTTTTCGCGTGATCGTCTTCCGAACAATCCACGCCGTCGGAACACTTGTTCAGCAGCTTCGTTTCCCCGTAACCGATGGCTTTCAGGCGGTTCTTTTCGATGCCGCGCTTGGCGAGATAGTTCACCACTTCCTGCGCGCGTTTCTGGGAAAGCTTCTGGTTGTAATCCGTGGTGGAACGTGAATCGGTATGGGAATAGATCTCGATCGTGATGTTGGGATCGAGCTGCATGACCTTCACCACTTTCTCGAGCGTCACTTCAGCCGCGGGAAGAATATGAAAATCGGCGTAGTCGTAATAAATGTTCTCGATGATGGTAAGGCTGTCTTTTTTCGTCTTCGCTTTCATCTGCAAAACCTGCAGCCACGGATCGTCGACATAAACGCTTCCGAGCGTGGTGCGATCGAGAGCAAGCACGCGGAACTCGAATTTGCCGCCGGCAGCCATGCGAAGCGTTTTCACCACTTTGCCGTTCTCATCGCGGATGTACAGCTTGCCGAAGCTGACAATCGAGGGATCGGTGACGCCTTCCACGCTCACGAGGAATGTTTCATCGGCCGGCAGGTTCTGGAAATCGAAATGGCCTTTTTCGTCGGTCTTCGCGGTCTGGATCACCTCGCCTTTGTCGTTGAGAATGTTGATCGTCGTGTTGGCGAGCGGCGTGCGCATGCTGTCGGCGCCGACCAGCGTGCCTTTCATGTCGAGGCGAAGGTCCGCATCGGTAACCGACATGGAGCTGATCGTGGTGCGGTCTTCTTTGAGAATGCGGAACTCGAAATTCCCTTTCGCGTCAGGCTTCGTGGCCATCAGCTCTTTCCCGCTTTTGTTGGTGATGACGATGCGTGAAGCCGCGGCGAGCTTCGGGTCGGCGCCGTCGCTCATACCGACGATATACGTTTTATCGGGTGTGAGGTGCGAGAATGTGAACGCGCCGAAATCGTTGGTGGTCGTGGTTTGCACCACATTCCCCTGCTCGTCTTTCAGGTTCACGCTCATGTTCGCGATCGGCTGCGGGGGCTCACCGTCGGAAATCAGGTTGCCGGCGATCGTGATGTAATCGTCGTCGGACAGCAGCTGGGGCGGCGCGGCGGGATCGATCGGGAGATTCTGGAACGTGAACTTCCCTCCCACTTCATCCAGCATCGTCACGCGCACCAGGTTGTTCTTGTCATCCGACATGTAATATTTGGTCTTTGCGGCAATGGCGGGATCGCTTTCGTTGAGGCGAACGATGTACGACTGGTCGGAAGAAAGGTTTTCGAATTTGAAATTTCCCTGTCCGTCGGTGGTCGCGGTTTTCAGCGGCTTTCCTTCTTTGGTGAGCAGCTCGACTTTCGTGTTCGGTAAAATGTCGGTGGCGTTCTTGCTGCCGAGCAGCTTGCCGCTGATGCGGATGAATTTGCTCGTGACCTTGAAGCTGTACACGTCGTCATCTCCCAAGCCACCGGGGCGGTTCGATGTGAAATAACCGCGGCTTCCGTCGGCGTTGAAGGTGCAGCCGAAATCGTCCGTGGAACCGTTGAGCGGTGCGCCCTGGTTGGCGACATTGCTCCAGCGGCCGCCCGCATCTTTGGATGCGGAGAAAATGTCGAGGCCGCCAAGACCGGGATGACCGTCGGAGCTGAAGAACAGCATGCCGTCTTTGCGGAAGAACGGGAATGTTTCATCCCCGGCCGTGTTCACTTCGGGACCGAGGTTTTCAGGCATGCTCCAGCCCGTGCCTTCCCTGCGGCAAACCCAGATGTCTTTTCCGCCCTGGCCGCCCTGCATGTCGGACGAGAAGAACAGCAATTGCCCGTCGGGAGAGAGCGCCGGGTGCGCGCAGGAATAGAGATCGCTGTTGTACTGGAAGGACCTGGCGGAGGACCAGTGCTTTCCTTTCAACTCGCTGAACCAGATCTTCGGGCGGTTGATGTGCTTTTTCGATTTCACGCGCAGCATGCGGTCGACGCGGTTGAACGCCATCAGCTTGCCGTCTTCGGTTACGGAAACGGGGCCGTTATGGAATTCTTTATTGATCGTGCGGGAAAGCTTTGAGGCTTTTCCATAAATGACGGTGTCCTCTTTCTCGAGCGATTTTTTCGCATAATAGATCGCGTAATACGCGCGGCCTGAAACGGAAGCGTTCTCCCCGTTCAGCACATCCATTTCTCCGCGGTCGGAAACGAACAGCAGTCCGTTGCCGAAGAATACGGGTGAAATATCGGACTGGGGCGAATTGATGGAAGAGATGTTCGAGATGGCGTACATCGGCGTCTGCGTGAGCCATACGTCCATGTTGTCGAGCGCTTCCACCTGTGCCTCCGCACTCTTATCCGTAGGATTCTTCGCTTTGAACGTCTGGAATTGCTTCCGCGCTTCGGAATGTTTCCCGTTGCTGCGGAGTGCCATGCCGTAGTAATAATAAATGATGGAGTTGCAGTTCGGGTTGGCGGCGATGGTTTTGCCGTACCACTCCTCAGCCTTCGCATAATTTTTCGTGATGCGGTAGCAATGGGCGAGATTTTCCATCGCCTGGGCATCGTTCTTCTTGCGCAGCCCGCGTTCGTAGGCAGGGATGGCGCGTGCAAACTCTCCGGCAGCGAAGAATTTGTCACCCTTCCGGATCTGCGCCGACAGCGAAGTGGCGATTCCGAAAGCGAAGAGGATGATAAAAAGTCTGGTCAGTTGTTTCATAGAACAGGTCAGAAAAAGCGGGGTGAAAGCACCTGCGACTGGAAAAGGTTGAAGTCAAACCCGATCACGATCTCGTGCGAGCCGGACTGGTAGGTTTTAAGGCGGTTGAAGCTCATGTCGTACGAGTAGCCGACCTTGAAGTGATCGGAAATGTTGTACTGGATAAGCCCGACAAGGCTTTTTTCGGAACGCAGCGAAACCCCGAGCCAGATGATTTCCTTGACGCGGAAATTCAGGTTGAGATCGATCGCGCCTTTGTTGAGCCCTGTCACGCCACGCATCATGATGGACGGGCTGAACACGAGGTTATCCGAAAGCTGGAACGCGCGGCCCGCGGTGATGAACACGTGCGGCGACATCTGCGCGGAGAACGTCAGGCTGTCTTTCACGACCGTGTACGATTCCTGGTTGAGGTGCGTCACCGAACCGCCGGCGTAAAAATTCTTGTTGTTGAAATAGATGCCGAATTTGAAATCGGGTTTGGTGAGACTCGTCGATCCGAGCATCGCATAAGCATCAGCCTGGTCTTTGTATTCCACATCCGACCAGTTGACGCGGTACGTGGCTAATCCTGCCCCGAGCCCGAACGCCAGCTTCCCTTTCCCGACCGGGATGCGATACGCGTAGTCGACGTAAAAGCCGGTGGTCGATTTCGGGCCGATGCGGTCGTTGATCAGCTCGAACCCGAGACCGACCTTTCCTTTTTTGGTCGGCGTGTTGATCGCCAGCACGCCTGTCGTCGGCGCGCCGTCGAAGCCCACCCACTGCTTGCGGAACACGATGGCGCCGTTCATGACGCCACGGCTCCCGGCATAGCCGGGATTAATGTAAAGCGGGTTGAACATGTACTGACTGAACTGCGGGTCCTGCTGCGCGGAAGCTTCTTCGCTTACGAAAAGCGGCAGCGCGAATACCAGTAAAAGGAGATATCGTTTCATCTTCATGTGATTTCAGGTCAATGTGAAAGTTCCACCCAGCCTTTCATGCTTGCTGTGCCGATCTCGATGGTGTAAAAATACGTTCCGTCGGGAAGCGGGTTGCCGTCGGTGGCTGTGCCGGCCCAGATCACGCTTTGGTTGTCGTAGTTCTCGCCCATCCAGATGAGCATTCCCCAGCGGTTGTAGATCATCACCGTGTTCGGCTGGAAGAGCTCGAGGTAATCGATGATCCACGTATCATTGTGCCCGTCTCCGTTCGGGGTGAGGCCGGAGTACACGTGAATGCCGCAGATGCCGCTTCCGTCGGCCACGGTGAAGGTTTGCGTCGCTGTAAGTCCGCCGGCATCGGTGATCGTTACGGTGTATGTTCCGGGAGCAAGACTGTCGTTGGTCGCAAGCGTGTCGTTCGGGTCGTTCGACCATGCGTAGGAATACGGTGCAGCGCCGCCCACCGGCGTTACGTTTGCAGTTCCGTCGTTTGCCCCGGCGCAGCTGATGTTCGTATAAACGAGGTTGGCGTTCAGCGCGAGCACGGAACTGCCGGACGGCTGCTGGAAGCCCTGCGTGAGAATGTATGCCCCGTTGATTTCCGTAGTCACCATCGGCTCGCCGACGGAAGACGAGAGCATCATGCCGCCGTTGATCGAAAAATTGCCCGTAGAGCCGATGAGCACGGGCGTGACGGAACTCACCTGCGCGGCAAGCCCCGACACCACCAGTGTTGCGGCGGAGAGGAAAAGCATCTTTTTCATTGCGTTCATTTTTTTCATTGCAAAAAATCTCATTGTTCTCTTAATGTCCGCCTTTGCCGCCGGGCGTCATCCCCGGTTGAGGTTCCGGCTGTTGCTTCGGCGCGGGCTGCTGCGGATCCTGTGCGGGTGCCGGTTGTGGCTGCGTTCCCTGCATGGCTTTCATCGCCTCCAGTTCCTGCCTGAGCGAATCGATCTGCCCCTGCTGCTCCTGGATGGCCTTAACGAGCACAGGGATGATATCGGAATAATACACGCCGAGGCGTTCGGCAGGCACCATCTGTGGCGCTTCGCCTTCGCCGACAATGACCATTTGAGAATCGGCTACTACTTCGGGGATCACCTGCTGAAGATCCTGGGCGATAAAGCCGAGCTTCGTTCCCTGCCCGGGCTGCTCTTTCCATGAATAAGAAACCGGGCGCATCTGCATCACTGCGCTCAGTCCATAGGTGATCGGGCGGATGTTCGATTTGTCGCGCGCGTCCGAGGTATTGATCGTTCCGTTGGTCGCATAGACCGTACTCCAGCGGTAAGTGGCGTTACCTAAGTTATAGGTGCTGTTTGCTGAAGGTGCGAGGGTTCCCGTCAGCAGCAGCAAGTTCGCTCCGCCGTCTTCCAGTTTTTCCGCGCTCCCGACAGTAACAGCCGCCCCGGTGGTATTGCCGACATGCAGTAACGTGGTGGAGGAAGGGGTGTTATTCCCGATACCCACCGACCCATAACTTTTCAGGATCATAAGCGTGTTTGCGGTCGTCACATTCGTATTATTGGCGGCCCCGTTAACGGCAAACTGGAGATCGCCTACGCCGTTTGCGGCAGTGCGTTCGAAGAAGATGCCTGCTTTATAATAATTATACAAAGCGTAGTTCGTGTTGTTGAATTTGATGCCGCTTATCGTATTCGTCGTGGAGGAGAATGATCCGCTCCTGTTCTGGATGTAAACGAAAGCTCCGGCGTCTCCGTCAACTGCTGCGTTGATCTGGCTGACGTGCAGGGCGGCATACAAACTTGTGTACGGAGCGTCGCCGATGCCGACCAGGCCGGTGTTGGAGATGTGTATGCGGTCCTGGAGCGTTCCGCCCGTAGCATACGTTCCGAGTGAAAGGACACCTGCATCCGTGCTTCCAAAAGAGTATGCGCGGATCATCGCCATCGGGTAATTATTCGTATTGCTGAAATTTTTGAAGAACTGGATGCGTGCGATCGGTGAATTTTGCGCTACCGAGTATCCCTGCAGCTCGATCGCAGGCTCGCCATTGGGAGACGCAACAGTCAGCGCTTTTGTTACAGCCGAAAAGTTAGGTGTCAACGTTCCGATGCCGACATTGTTCTTTGCATAAACGTTTCCATCGTCGAAATAAGCTGCCCAGTTGGCCGCCGAGCTCCCGGTTGCCGTGCCGTAAACACCGTAGTTGGTGCCGGACGTGGTCGTCACAGCCTGGCCGCGGACGCCATAGTTTCCCGTGGTCGATCCCTGCGCAGTTCCCTGGACACCTACCGAAAGTCCGCCGGTTGATGAGGCGGCAAGCCCCGACATGCCGTATACCGGGCCCGTCGAAGTATTTGTCGCATATCCGTATACGCCGTACATCGTAGATGTTCCGCCGCCTGTAGTGTACCCGTAAACGGCAGCTCCGTAACCCGCGCTGGAGTTGTTCGTGTAGTCAAAATACCCGAGAGATCCGCTGGCAGCGCTCGTCGCGCGGACGTGAAGCGGGAAGCTCGGGCTATTGTGACCAATAGCGACGTTATCCGTGAGCGCTGTCGGGTAGATCGACGATCCGGATTTTGTCCAGGCGGTTGCGCCTCCGCCGGTAAGGCTTGCGAGTGATTGCCACGTTCCGTTGCCCGATCCATCGCTTGTGAGCACATAATTCGCAGTAGCGCCCGTGCTGAGTCGGAACCCGGTCATTGCTGCCGTACCGCTGACGTCGAGCTTTGAAGACGGCGCTGTGGTTCCCGCACCGATGTTGCCGGTCGCCGCATCGAAATAGAGCACATCCGTGGCGCCTGTACCGCTGTAATACCTCAGGCGCAGGTCGTTCTGGAACGCAGCTGTGCTCCACGCGTCGCTGTACGCCATCCAGTTCCATCCTTTGGTCCCGGGGTTGTTGACCGGCAATGCACCGGTTCCGCGCGTGACAAAATCCAGCATCGTGTAGCTCGAGCTGGTAGTTCCGAGCGCATCGAGGGCCAGGGCCGAACCACCTGGATTATAGATATGAAGATTGTACATGCCGGCCGGCGTTGTCGTTCCGATGCCGATGTTGGTGCCTGCGTTGTTGTACAAGTTGCTTGTGGCCGTCCATGTCGTACCGTTGTAATACATCGTCTGGCCGGTCGATCCGGCGATGAGTGGTCCTGTCGCGCCCGTCGCACCCGCGACTCCGCTCGGGCCCTGGGCACCCGTGGGGCCGGCTGCGCCTGTAGCGCCGGAAGCACCAGCGGGACCGGTTGGCCCCTGCGCGCCTGCCGATCCGGTGGGGCCGGAAGGTCCTGCAACGCCCTGCAAGCCGGTCGGCCCTTGCGGGCCTGTCGAGCCGGCTACCCCCGTTGCGCCTGTCGGACCAGCTGGTCCAGCAGGACCCGGAGCTCCGTTCAGGTTCACTGACCATACTGCGTAAGTGCCGGAGCCGCTGCAGCCGGTAACGTTGATCTGCATTACGCCGGTGCCTGAGTTATAGTTCACAACAGTGCCCACCATCTGGTCCGTCACCGAGTTCGCCACGATCACCGTCTGGCCGGCGGAATAAGCAAGCCCTGTTCCTACAGTAAATGTCTGGCTTCCCGCACAACTGATCGTCATGAGAGATGCGGAAGAAGTAGCGTACTGGTCGCCTACCGGGCCTGTACTGCCTGTCGGACCTGCAGGTCCTGTAGAACCGTTTGCGCCGTTTGTTCCCGAAGGGCCCGTGGGGCCGGTTGGTCCTTGTATGCCCGCAATTCCGGACGGTCCTGTGGGACCGGCAACGCCTGTTGAGCCGGTAAGGCCTGTTGCTCCCGTAAGGCCGGTAAGGCCTGTTGCTCCCGTAAGGCCGGTGAGGCCGGTTGCGCCGGCAACCCCGCTGGGACCAGCCGGGCCCTGCAAGCCGGTCGGCCCGGTTGCCCCGGTAAGCCCGATAGGGCCAGTGGCGCCTGCAGGCCCTGCCGGTCCTGCAGCTCCTGTTGGTCCCGTGCTGCCTGCCTGCCCGGTTGCGCCGGCAGGGCCCGTACCGCCCGCTACTCCTGTCGGGCCTGCTGGCCCTGCAGGACCATACAGGCTGGAAGTGATGATCGTGCTGCTGCCGTAGAAAATGGTAAGGGTTCCATCTCCATTATCGATGATGCTGGTGATCCCGTCACCGGTGGCACCCGGGGCGCCTGTTGCACCGTTGATGCCGGAGGGACCCGTCGGGCCGTAAAGGCTGGATGTGGTAACGCTGGTGGTGCCATAATAAATGGTGAGGGTCCCGTCGCCGTTGTCAACGATGCTCGTGATGGAGTCACCGCCCGGGCCGGTAGCGCCGGTTGGTCCGGCCGGGCCCGAGGGACCTGCCGCGCCGGGATCGCCGCTGGGGCCTGAAGGGCCGGCCGCGCCGGGATCGCCACTGGGGCCGGATGGGCCGGCAGGACCGGCTATACCTGTCGGGCCGGCAGGTCCAGTTGGTCCGCCTGCGGACGCGCCTGCATATAATGCATAAGGAACGGACATTAACTGCGTGGTACCCATATCGGTGAAACCGCTTCCGCCATCAATTTCAACTTTCAGGTAATATGCACTGGTGGCCCATGAAATAGCATTGAACGCGGCGGCTGAAGTTTGCGTGCCCTGGCCGATCACCGTATTGAAGAGGCCGAATGCATTAGTTGTTACCGCATGTGTTTCTTCGTACACCTGGTTTGTCGCGGCGGCATCGGTATAAATTCCGATGCGCACGGTGAGCGCCGAATTCGCCATTTCAGCGCCGGACGCGTTACGGGCGACAGCCTGGTAGTTGATGCCTTGCGGCGGCGCCTGTGCAAAAGCGGGAGCCAGGGCTACAACAAGCAGAAGAGTAAGCAGGCCTTTCATTACTTCGTTTTTAAACATGGTTAATCAGCTTTCGTGACTGTGTATGTAATCACCACTTTGGCCAGGCGAAGGTTTGAGTTGGCCTGTTGTGTTCCCCAGCGGAGCCAGTAGGTATAGTTCTGGTTGTCGATGACCGGGTTGGTGATCGTCGATGTTGTTGACGCCTGGATGTTGGCGCTGTTGCCCGGCGCGGCTGTAGTCGCCATGTTGCTGGAGTTACCGTAGGATGTAAAAGTAGAAGCATCGTTCCTCCAGAGCTGGCCGTTCTGCGTATTGTACGTCGCGTCATTATCCACAACATAAAATGTTACAGAAGTAACAGTCGCCCCGTGCGGGAGGTACACCGGTGCTGTGAAATAAGCAACAGTTGCAGGTGAGCCGCCGGTCGTATAGATGTTGCCACCAATCATCGCACGATCACATGCCGATGAGTTTTCGAGGAAAAAAGCAGCACCGGGAACAGAATAGTATTGTGTCTTCGCGCTGGCATATTTGTAATCGTTGGTTGCGGGAATTTCCACGTTGCCCAGTACTTCAAGACGTTCGGAAGGGGCATTGGTTCCAATTCCAACGTTGCCGTTCATGAACTGGAAATTGCCGGCAGCTTCATAATCGATGAAGAGGTAGTTCCCCATGCTGCCGCCGAATACATCACCCATGGTTATGCCATTCGCATCGAGACCGAGGCCGGGGTTGTTGGCGCTGTTGTATGCAAGGAAGCTGTATGGCGCAGAAGGCGCCCCGTAGATACCGACGCGGCCTGCCGGGCTCAACCAGATGGAGCTGAAACCCATCATCTGGATCCTCAGGTCGCGGTTTTCGTTCTGGGAAAGGAATGCGTCGCCCGTATTGCTCAGCCCCAGGAAAAGTCCGTCGCTGCCGAATGAGCCTGTCGCCGTATTCGTGATCTGCGTGAAAACTGCGGCATTTCCGCCTTCCACCTGGAGTTTGCTCGCAGGCGCCGCGATACCGATGCCGACATTCCCGTCCTGGTTGATCAGCAACCTGGAAACACCATTATCACGCACATCGAACAAGGGACGGAAACCGACATCGTCGCCGGCAGCCTTTCCGTTGATCACGATCACAGGATTGTTGCCTGCGTCGTTGTTGTTATCCGCTTCGATCGTGAGCGAAGGCATCAGCGAACCTTGCTGCATGGCGAAAATCTTCGGTTCCATGATGAAGTCCGTCGCCGAGTTATTGCCGAGCTGCAGGTACGATCCGCCCGCATCACGCACGGAGAAACGTGCGATGCCTTCCGCGCCACCAGTCGTCGCAGCTCCGTCCACGTGAAGATGGTCCTGCGGCGTGATCGTTCCCATTCCGACACGACCATTTGTCGATTCGAAAAACATCACATCGGTCGCACCGGTACCTGCGAAATACCATAAGCGCAGGTCATTCTGCAAAGCAGTCGTACCGAATGCATTGCTGTACGACATCCAGCTCCACCCGTTGGATCCGGCGTTATTGACCGGTAATGCACCGTTTCCTTTCGTGATGAAATCGAGCATGGCGTAAGAAACAGATGACGTTCCCGTCGCGTCGAGCGCCATTCCTGTTC
The DNA here is from genome assembly GCA_966211705.1 of uncultured Chryseobacterium sp. Lineage (GTDB taxonomy): Bacteria > Bacteroidota > Bacteroidia > Palsa-965 > Palsa-965. The sequence continues at coordinate 61,423 of CBIHOC010000023.1, read as the reverse complement.
CGGGCAGGCCAAGCACGTGCAGCTTATATGCAGGTGTCGTCGTACCGATACCGACATTATTCGATGCGCTGTGAAATAAATTATTCGTCGCAGCCCAGGTCGTTCCATTGTGGTAAAGTGTCTGGCCTGTTGTTCCTGCAACCAATGGTCCCGTCGCCCCGGTTGCACCGGTCGGGCCAGCCGCGCCATTCGCACCGGAAGGACCCGTCGGGCCAGCTGCGCCGTTCGCTCCTGATGGACCTGTCGGGCCGTTCGCCCCCACTGCCCCCTGCGGGCCGGTCGGTCCCTGGATGCCTTGCGCACCGGTCGGGCCTTGCGCTCCCGCTGTGCCCTGCGGGCCGGTCGGGCCTTGTACGCCCTGCAGGCCAGTGGGGCCTTGAACGCCCTGCAGGCCTTGCAGACCTGTCGGTCCCTGGATGCCTTGCGGGCCAGTAGCACCGGTCGCACCGGTTGCTCCATTTGCTCCGGCTGCCCCCTGCGGGCCGGCCGGGCCGGGATCGCCGCTCGGGCCGGAAGGACCGGCGGGACCAGTTAGACCTGTGGGGCCGGGATCACCGCTGGGGCCGGAAGGACCGGCGGGACCAGTTAAACCTGTGGGGCCGGGATCACCGCTGGGGCCGGAAGGACCGGCGGGACCGGTTAAACCTGTGGGGCCGGGATCACCGCTGGGGCCTGTGGGGCCGGCGACGCCGGGATCACCGCTCGGGCCGGAAGGACCGGCGGGACCTTGCGGGCCGATAAGACCGGGATCGCCGCTGGGGCCGGAGGGACCTGCGGGGCCGGTTAAACCTGTGGGGCCGGCGGGGCCGGTTGGACCACCTGCAGATGAGCCTGCATATAATGCATAAGGAACCGACATCAGCTGGGTAGTTCCCATGTCGGTGAACCCGCTGCCGCTGTTAAGCTCTACTTTAAGGTAGTGCGCGCTGTTCGCCCAGGAAATCGTGTTGAACGCATTGACGGAAGTTTGCGTTCCCTGGCCAATCGTAACGTTGAAGAGGCCGAATGCATTGGTGGTAACGGTATGCGTTTCTTCATACACCTGGACGGTAGCCGCCTGGTCGGTATAAATTCCGATGCGAACAGTCAATGGTGCGTTCGCCAGTTCAGCGCCGGATGCATTCCGAGCGACAGCCTGGTAGTTGACACCTTGCGGAGGGGCCGGCTGTGCAAAAAGAATGACGGGGGCTGCGCCCAGGAGAACGGAAAGTACCAGTTTTTTTAAACGGCTCATTGCTTCACGATCGATTTGGTGAATTAATGGGGTTTAGGTTTCGGCGCAGGCTGCGGTTGTCCATCTTGCGGCGCATCAGCAGGGACAGGCACCGGGCGCTGCGGCACGGGACCACCGGCGGGCTGCCCGCCTGCAGGCGGAGCTTCACTGGTCGGCGGCGGGTTGATGCCTTGTTCAACCGGCTGGCCGTATAGTTCCGGGTGCAGGTATTTGCCTTTGTCTTCCGCCGCCTTTTCCTCTTCAGGAATAACCGGGTGTGCCTGCGCGAATTTATCGTTACGGACACCAGTCACTTGCCAGCTCACTTTCACATTCGGCTGATCGGTTTTGATCACGAATTGATTGTTCTCGATCTCTTTCCACACGATCGCCTGTGCAAACTGGCCGATCACGGTAAGCTGGTATTTGAAATCGACGTTCTCCGCTTCGAAATAGGCAGGCAGCGAAACGACCGCTTCCCCGTTTGCATCCGTCGTGGTGTTGCCGTTGTAAACGTTCATCATATCCGGGCTTTCCACGAAGCTGTGTACGAGGTATTTGTTTTCCGGGTCCTGCGGGTGGTCGATGCGGAACGTTCCGGAACCTTTGCTGAGCACGCCGGTGACGTTCACGTTGCCGTTGAAATAACCGCCGTAGTTGTTCGTTCCGCCGGTTGCATATCCGTAGATGCCGTAACGGTTGCCGCTTCCGCCGGTTCCATGCGCATACGCATAAGCAGCGTAAATCGTACCGGTATAGGAAGGCGCGTTCGCATCGAGGTAAGCGCCCATGTATCCGCCTTCTGCACGAATACCATAACCGCTGCCGGCAACGTTGTATGCATCCGAATAAAGACCGTAGCTGCCTGTAGCCGTGTTCTGAAAATAACCGCAATATGCAAGCGAATTCTCCACCACGTTCAGGCGCACACCGGTAAGCGGCGTGGTGACACCGATGCCGACCGTTCCGTTGCCGTTGATCACGAACCGGTAAGCGCCGTTCGTATTGTCCCATACCGCCCAGAAATCCGAGCCAGTGCTGGCGCCGGTGCTCGTCGCGCCGATGATGTCATACACGTGCGTTGCGCCGGTGAAACGGATCGAAGGCCCGACGTTGCCGGCTGTGGTCGATTCCACGATAACCGGTGCGGATGCCCACTCTGCACCTCTTACATGGAGGAACCCTGCAGGCGTCACGTTGTTACTTCCGATCCCGACAAAGCCGTTGTTTGCGACAAACAGCTTCGTGTTTCCCCCGGTGTTCAGTCGTACCGTTCCGGAAGCGCGGTTGTTGAACAGGATCATGGATGAACCGGTCGTGGATAAGATGTCGGTCGTCATAAGACCTGCGACGCTTCCGTTCTCATCGTTGAACGAGATGCGTTCGCTGGAGCTGGCCCCCGGGTCCGTATTTTCAATCACGATGCCTGCTGAAGAGTTGATGTTCTGCAGGATGTGCAGGCGTTCCGACGGGCTGCTGGTGCCGATGCCGAGATCGCCCTGCGAAGTCAGTGTCATGCGCAGCGCGTTGTTTGTGGCAAAATACATCGGGTTGGTCGTCATCACCTGGATCAGCATCGGCCCTGCGTTCACGCCGGAATAAAGGTGGGAAAGGTTGGCAAGGTTCACTGCACCGCCCGCTGTTGAGCCGGTCGCAGTTGACCCGATGCGCGCCATTTCGAAAACATCGTTGGTACCGCCCGGACCTTTCGCAGTAACGGCTGCAGAACCGCTCGTGCTGGCGTTTTCCATCATAATCCGCTGCAAGGTGGCATTGGCCGAGCCATAAACGTGAAGACGTTCTGTCGGTGCCGGGTTATTGATGCCGATAAAGCCTGTCGTGCCGGAACCAGTCATCGCATTGTTAAACGTGCCGACGGAAACAAACCAGTTGTCGGATCCGTTAATTCCGGTATACCCGCGCAATAATCCCTGGCGTTCGAAACCGATCATCGGCGTCGCTGTTCCGGATGTCGCATTAATGTAGATCGAAGCATAGTTCGGATCAGCAGATTCGGCCAGGATGGAGACCGGTCCGCCGCCTTCGTAAACATGAAGCTGGTGGCCGGGGGTCGTTGTTCCAATACCCACACGGTCATTCGTCACGTCATTCGTGATCGTGCTCGTTGCGGCCCATGTCGTACCGTTATTATAAAGTGTCTGGCCATAGATGCCCGGAACCAGCGGACCTGTAGCGCCCGTTGCGCCTGTAGCGCCCGTTGCGCCGGCCGCGCCGTTGGTTCCTGCTGCTCCCGTGGGACCTGCAGGACCTGCAACACCAGCCGAACCGGTAGCGCCAGTCGCACCCGCAGGACCCGTTGCACCTGCAGCACCCGCTGCGCCCGTGGGACCGGCCGGACCGGCGATACCCTGCGGACCAGTCGCACCAACAGCACCTGCCGGCCCAGCGCTGCCGGTAATGCCTGTCGGGCCGGTTGCGCCTGTCGGGCCGGCAGGACCTGCAGGACCAGGAGCACCGTTGAGGTTAACCGACCAGATCGAAAAGGAACCCGAGCCGCTGCAGCTTGTGACGCTGATCTGCATCACGCCGGTTGCCGTAGTATAAGAAGTAACCGTGCCTACCATTTGGTTCGTCACGGTATTCGCTACGATAACGGTCTGGCCTGTTGAATACGCGAGACCGGTTCCGACGGTGAACGTCATTGAGCCTGCACAGGCGATCGTCATCGTGGTGGAAGAGGTGGTTGCATAACGATCACCGACCGGGCCTGTCGGACCAGCGGGACCTGTTGCACCTGCTGCACCTGCAGTTCCGTTCGCTCCTGTGGGACCGGTTGCGCCGGTAATACCTGTCGGGCCGGTTGCGCCTGCTGCGCCTGCCGCACCAGCTGTTCCTGTCGGACCGATCGGTCCCTGTGCGCCTGTAAGGCCGGTCGCGCCCGTGATGCCGGTGGGGCCTTGTATGCCTTGTGCGCCGGCCGGGCCGGTAAGACCTGTCGCTCCTGTAATGCCGGTGGGGCCGGTCGCGCCCATAAGCCCCTGCAGACCTTGCGGACCTGCAGCGCCGGTTGCGCCTGCGGGGCCGGTGAGACCTGTGGGACCGACAGCGCCGGTTGCACCCGCGGGGCCTTGCGCGCCGGTGGGACCATAAAGACTCGATGTAGTCATCGAACTGCTGCCGTAGTTCACGGTGATCGTTCCGTTGCCGTTGTCGACCACGCTCGTGATGCCGTCGCCTGTTGGACCGGTTGTTCCCTGGGGACCGGCGCCGCCGATGGGGCCGGTAGGTCCCTGCGGGCCTGCGGGGCCGTAAAGGCTGGATGTGGTAATCGTGCCGCTGCTGGCGTAAGTGATGGTCAGCGTTCCGTCGCCATTGTCGATGATGTTCGTGATCGCGTCGCCGGTTGCGCCGGTGGCACCGGGAGCGCCGGTTGCGCCCGCCGGGCCGTAAAGGCTTGACGTGGTCACACTGTTGCCGCTGCCGTAGTTAATGGTGATCGTGCCGTTACCGTTGTCGACAATGCTTGTGATCGAATCACCGGTTGCGCCGGTGGGGCCTTGCGGGCCGGTTGCACCCGTAGCGCCGTTCGTTCCGTTTGTGCCGTTCGTTCCGTTTGTGCCGTTCGTCCCCGGCGCCCCTGTCGGGCCCTGCGGACCTGCGGGACCCACAGGCCCTGTCGGACCGCCTGCGGATGCGCCTGCGTAAAGCGCGTACGGGACAGACATCAGCTGTGTTGTGCCGAGGTTGGTGAAACCGCTGCCGCCGTCGATCTCGATCTTCAGGTAATGCGCGCTGGTGGCCCAGGAGATGGCGCTGAATGCATTGACGGAGGTCTGCGTTCCCTGGCCGATCACCGCATTGAAAAGACCAAATGCGTTGGTGGTAACGGCATGTGTTTCTTCGTACACCTGGACCGTAGCAGCCGCATCGGTGTAAATGCCGATACGCACTGTCAGCGCGGTGTTGGCCATTTCAGCACCCGAAGCGTTGCGGGCAACAGCCTGGTAGTTGATCCCCTGGGGCGGGGCCTGTGCGAATACGTTTGCCGGCAGGAGTGCGACAAGCGTAAGGATTGCAAAATAACGGGTAAGTGTTTTTTTCATCGTGGGCTGAATTAATGGGAGAGCTCAATCCATCCTTTTAAGTGAACATCACCGGATACTATGATGTAGTAATATGTTCCGTCAGGAAGCGTATTTCCGTTATTGGCCTGCCCGCTGAAAACCACGGAGCGGTTGTCGTAATCGTGACCATCCCACACCTCGTATCCCCACCGGTTAAAGATCGTCACACGAACGCCCGGCAAGCTGTCGATCCCGTCGATCACCCATGCATCGTTGTGGCCGTCACCGTTCGGCGTGAGGCCCGAATACACGTGGAAAAAACAGGCGCCGGATTGATCGATGCTGACCGTGACGGAAGCGTTCGACACGCAGCCGCTGGCCGAATCGACGGCAGTAACGGTGTACGTTGTCGAGGCGGAAGGCGATGTTGCGGTTACAGGAGTATTGCCAGGTCCTGCTGTCGGCGGCGGATTCCAGGTGTAGCCGCAGGACGGGCAACCGGAAGCATTCATGGTGACAACTTCGTTCCGGCAGACGGATGTATCGCTTGAAGTAAAGAGTTGCGGAGATGCGATTGCATTAACGGTGAAGATCACCGGCGGGCTGTAGCAATTCCCGTTTGCAAGCGAATACGAAATGACACCGTAGTAATAGGTGCCGGGCGCCGAGCTCGCATCAAGCGGTGTCACCAGCGTATTGCCGAATGTCGTCTGCGTCGTTTGGTTATCATACCACGTGGCGATCTCCGTAAAAGGCACCGTGACATTCAGCACGGGCGAAGGTCCGCCGATGCAATAGCTGAGGAACGTCGGGCCGGAAACCACGGGCGCCAGGGGTTGAGGGATGATGTAAACGGAATCCAATTCCGAAGCGGTACAGTTCGACGCTCCTGCAGTGTATTTCACAACCACCCAATACGGCGGAACTACCGTGGAACCGGCGAGGTAAATGTTGCCGTTCTGCGGGTCGACATTGATGCCGACGCTCTGCGGTGAAACAAGCATGAAAACTCCGGGCGATGTGGGCGGAGTTCCGACAAAGACAGTATCAACCGTGCTGCAGTACGACGTAGCGGAATAAGAAAACGACGCATCAGGCGCGGGCATCGAGATCACCCAGATGGAATCGAATTCCGTGCAGCCTGCATTGTCCGACACTTTTACCACGAGCCATCCATCCGGAACATTGAACGCGAGCGAATCGTTTTGCGAAATGCCTGTCGGGCTGACGTACGTGTAGGTGTAAGGTGCATTGCCGTTTGCAAGCGCAATGGCCGTCGCATTTCCCGGCCCGCAACTCACAGCGGTCTGCACGAGATCGACCTGCAGCGCAGACCTGATCTCGACGGTCGAATAGCTGATGCAGGTGCTGGTCTGGTTATACACTTCCACGTTGTAGAATCCCGGCGGCAAGTTGGAAAAAGTAAATCCTCCCGTGACATTCTGCGCCGAACCGACCACCGTGTAACCTGTATCGTAAACGGTGTAGTTGTAAATATCTCCCGCATTTCCCACACCGCTCACCACCATTCCACCGTTCGTTGTGCAGTTGGTGCTGTTGAGCACGATCACCTGCGGAGAAGGACAACACCATCCCGCGATCTCCATCCTGACGGGAGGTGCAGGCGAACAGGCGAAATTCGGTGAACCCGTGCCCGTCTGTACGTCACAGTAAATGTGAACGTCGACGGAAAGGTCGAACGAGTTGCAATTCGGCATCGTTGCAATGCTCCAGCAGCCTGTCCACGACGAAAGAATGTTTCCATCATCGCCGACGTTATTCGAAGGATTTCCGTCAAGGTCGTAGTCGAAGAAAAAACCCGACGATATTCCGTCCGGCGTCGGGATGTTTGTAAACCATTGCCACGCGGTCGTGTTGGTGGTAGATTGCGGCAGCGGTGCGTTAAGCGGGGTCAACGTGGCAACGTCCCATTCGGGACCGAAATGCGGAACGATGCCGTGGATGTCCGCGCTCCCGATGTAATCCCAGCGGTCGACGGTGACGCACATTTTCACCGTTTCGGAAGTTCCGTACCGGCCGAACCATGGCGCCGGATCCATCTCTACCGTAGCGTTTCGAACACATTCGTTACAGTTATTGTACTGCCGGAGCGTCATCACAAAATCGCCGACGACGTTATAATCATTCCCGCCGATCTGTAAATAATATTCACCGCCCATTTCCGGTGTCTGGAAGGTGGCGCTGAGCACGCCGAAGTTGCTGGTTTCGCAGGTCAGCGGAATGAGCGAGAAACAGGAACCCTGGCTGTCGAAAAGTTTTACGAAAAAAGTATCGAGGCCGTTGGAACCGATGGCTTCGACCTCCAGTAACGATCCGCTGGCGATGAAACGGTACCATACATCGGGACTCCCGTTCGGGAAACAGTGCACCGGGGAAAAATCGAAGGTATTGTAGGAAGCCCACGTCGTGCTGCCGAAAATGAGCGCCGTATCGCCGCCACCGCCTGCCGGGCAGGGCTGGGGCAACGGCAGGAAGCCGAGGTCGGCGGCGCCCCACGCGGAGTCATTCGCCGGCGGAGGATTGAGCGCCTTCAGCTGGCCGGGAAAAAACAGGAAAAGCGCAAGCAGGCAGGTCGCCAGTAAGGTGTGTCGCATTCGCCAGGATTTGCCGGGACGGGTCTTGGTCCAAACATCGGCAAATTACAAAAATTTGACGATACAGGACAAGATTGGCAAGACGAATGAAAAATACTGGAATCCAGCCTGTTATCTTTTAAAAAAATCGGCCATTATTGCGCGTTTTTTGACATGGCGCCGCAAGCCGTATTGAAGAAAAAAAGATCACTGGACCCTGAAGCCGATCACCAGGATATCGTCCACCTGCTCGAGGTTTCCACGCCATTGTTCGATCGTGGCGTCGAGCGTGCGGGCCTGCTCGGCGAGCGGAAGCGTGTGGATCTGGGAAAGGAACGTGCGGAACTGGCCGACCATGAATTTTTTCCCTTTCGGCCCGCCGAACTGGTCGGCGTAACCGTCGGAAAAGAGGTAAACCGTATCGCCCTTTTCGAGCTGGATGCGATAGTTCGTGAAGTTGCGCGTGCGGCCTTCTGCATAGCCGATCGGAATTTTGTCGGCTTTGTATTCGGATAAATTTCCGTTGCGGAAAAGATACAGCGAGTTGTTCGCGCCTGCCATGTCCATCGTACGCGTTTCCGGGTCGATGATGCAGAGCGTCATGTCCATCCCGTCGCGCACCGCGCCGTCGTCGGAATGCTGGTTGATCGTTTTGCCGGCAAGCAGGTTCAGCTCGTCGAGCGTCTGTCCCGCATTCAATCCCTCACGCTCTTTCACGATCGTGTTCAGCATGTTGTTGCCCACGATGCTCATGAACGCGCCCGGAACGCCGTGCCCCGTGCAGTCGACAGCCGATACGAAAACGCGGCGGCCCTGTTCGTGCAGCCAGTAAAAGTCGCCCGAAACGATGTCTTTCGGTTTGAACAGGATGAAGGAATCCGGCAGCAGGCGGTTCACCACGGAAGGCGGCGGGAGGATCGCATCCTGCAGGCGTTTTGCATAACGGATGCTGTCGGTGATGTGCTTGTAAAGAATTTCCAGCTTGCGGTTCTGGATCTCGATCTCTTCTTTCTGGCGAACGACCTCTTCCGTGCGCTCGATCACTTTCGCTTCCAGCACGCGTTCGTTCTCGCGCAGATCTTCCCGCATTTTAATGAGCGCATAGCCGAGCGTGTCTTCTTCCGACAGCGGCTTGTAATACGAATCGAAGTTGCCGCTGCCCACCTCGCGCGCGAATTCGGTGGTCAGCTTCATGGAATCCACGAGGCTGTTCAGCGCCACCGACATCTCCCCGATCTCGTCGTTGCGGTTGCGGATGCGCTCCTGCGGGAGAATGCCGCGCGCCATGGAAAGCAGGATGCTCTTTAAATATTGTACCGGTTTCGTGATGCTCCGCGTGGTGAGGAATGCGATGAGGATTCCGCCTACCGGCAGCACGATAAGCAGCAACACCACCACGAATTGCAGCGTCTGGAACGATTCCAGCATTTCCTCCCGTTTCGCTTTCGCCGCGCTGTACTGGTGGTCGATGAGGAGATCGAGACGGTTCAGGATGTTCTTCGTCTGTACGCGGATCTCGCCGTCGTTGTCGAGCACCATCGACTGGATGGGCAGCTTGATGGAAGGGTCGTTGTAGCTGGGAATGTCGGCCATCTGCTCCATCACATCTTTGTGAAGGATCCACAGCGCATCGCATTCGTAGAAAATGGAATCGGCAAGAATGCGGTCCGACGCCGACCATCCCCCTGACAACGCTTTGATCTTCGCGCGCTGGGCCGGGTAATCGACTTTGATCAGGTTGGCGAGACGGGGCTTGTCCTCGCTCGCGCCGGGAATGTTGATCCAGTTATTGATGAGCGTCCTGGAATTCGTGATGAGCAGGCGCATTTCCTGCAGCGCGTCGACCGAAGGCGTGTACAGTTTGGCGATCTTGTCGTTGATCTGGCGGCTCTGGCGGATCGTAACGAGCGTCAGCGAAAAAGCCAGCAAGACGAGGAAGATCAGTATTCCGAAACCAAGCAGGATCTTACGGCCTATCGTAAAGCGAAACTTCATATACAGCGCGTTCGTCTTTGGTCGTTTGGGTTATTTCTGCTTGCGTACCTGGTCGAGCATTTCCTGGTACTGCTTGGATTTTTCGAATTCGTTGAGGCTGTAGTAAATGCCGGAAAGCACGATCAGCGTTTCTTCCCGCTTGGGTTCCATTTCGTAAGCCTTCTCCGCAAACGGCAGCGACTGTTTGAACAGTTCCACCGATTTGTCCTGCGTGCTGAAAATATCCGTGAGGCTGTCGTCGTAATCGATGTCGTACATCAGGTCCACGCCTTTGTTCCAGAACAGCAGGCCGAGGTTGAAGTTCGCCGTGTAGTTGTTCGGGTCCCAGCCCAGCACTTTCAGGTACGTGTCGCGCGTGAGGTCGAAATACTGCACGTTCTTTTTCTGGTCGATGTGGTAGATCGAGTTGTACGTTCCGGCCAGCGCCAGGTAGAACTCCACGTCCTTGCGTTTGATGTCGAACCCGGGATCGGCCAGCACGGCGGCGTCGCGGTATTGCTGGTAGCAGATGAGGGAGGTGTTGTAGCGTACGGTGTCGAGCGTGGCAACGGCGTCGTTGTAGAAACGGCCGGCGAGGTAGCGGATCTGCGCGCGCGTGGCGGACTGGCGGGCGGCAACGGTGTCGAGGGAAAGCGATTTTTTGAGCGCTTCGTAAGCTTTCGTGCGATAAGGAGATGTGAAGTCCGTGTTCTCGTACTTCTTGTACAACTCTTTATAAACGTAGCCGAGGAGATACCACGATTCAGGGTCCGTCTGCGCAGCCGGCTCCTGCATGTGCAGGTCGATCTCCTTCTTTGCGCTGTCCACTTCACCACGCTGCACGTGCATAAGCGCCGCATTGTAGTGCATGAACGTCTGCGCACGCAACCCAGCCGCGCCGAGGAGGAGGACTGCCCCGAGCAGGAAGAGATTACGCAAGCGAAGGAACTTTTTCATGTTCACACGTTTTATTCCACCGGTATGGCCATCGCCACCAGTGATGAGCTCACTTTGAGGTTATACTTTTCTGCATTGGACTGGTTCAGTTCGAATTTCTGCCGGTTGTCGACAACAATGAAGTTGATCGCCGCGCCCTTTTTCGCCGACCCGGCCTGTTCCGTAACAAGCAGTGTCGCCTTGCCTTTCAGCTTCGCGATAATGTCGGCCAGCGGCGTGCTTACGTCGGAAGAGACGTAGAGAATATGGCTCTTGCCGATGCCGTCAAGCGTGGTTGTGTTCCTGATCTCGATCTTCTGCGTGCCGACGGTTTTCGTCTTCGCCATATTGTTCAGCTCCGTCAGCATCGAGCTGTTCGAGCCATACATGTTGATCACGAAATTGCCGGCTTTGTAATCCGCCGGCCAATCGATGTAACGGGTGAAATTGTAAATAAACACGGATTTGATGCGCGCATTCGCATCCTGGCCGGCCGTTTGGAAACCAAACACCGCAGGAAGGACGAACAGCCCGAAACAAATAAGCAGGCGCTTCATAGCCGGTTTATGGCAAAGGTCAGGCCAATTCCCAGTCGGAACGTTCCGGGAAAGGGGAGGCCAATCCGCCAAAGTTAATAATTCCGCCACATTCAACAAGTTAGCATGGTTATCAACAAGTTATGAGTGAAAACTCGCGTTATACATAAAACAGCCACCGAACCGGCTGCAGTAACTTCGGACAATGAACCCCGTGAGCAGGCTTTTTACTGTGCTCCTTTTTTTCGTGGCCACGTTCTACGGCTGCCGCGGAAGCCGCCATGCCACGTCGTCCGACCAGGAACTGGCCGACAAAAAGCTGAAGGAAAAATACGCCGCCATGCTGGGCGTCCCCGGCAGCGAGATCACCAACCTCCCGCTCTATCGCTTTATCGACGAGTGGTACAGCGTGCCCTACAAATACGGCGGCAAATCAAAAACCGGCGTCGACTGTTCCGGGTTCGTCTGCACGCTGTATGCGCACGTGTACAAAAAAAACATCGCCGGTTCCGCCGCTTCGCTTTACAACGGCTGCAACGCTGTCAATGAAAAAAAACTGGAAGAAGGCGACCTCGTTTTTTTCAAGATCAACTCCGACAAGATCACGCACGTCGGCATTTATTTAAGGAACCGCCACTTCGCCCACGCCTCCACCAAAAAAGGCGTCATCATCAGCTCGCTCGACGAGGCGTATTACAAGAAGTATTTCTTCAAGGGAGGAAAGGTGAAATAAGCCACAGATTGCACAGATTACACGAATTCAAATCTGTGAAATTCAATCTGTGAAAATCAATCTGTGTAATCTGTGTAATCTGTGTAATCTGTGGCTTATTTCATGCGATCAATTTGAGCTGCGTATCAAATGCACAAACCCCGACAACGTGGTTTGTTCGGTTGTTATAAACGTAGCGTGCACGACATAATAATAAACGCCGTCCACGGCTTTTTTCCCGTTGCCCGTATTTCCGTTCCAGCTTCCCGTTACACCGTCCCAGCTGTAGATGAGCACGCCCCAGCGGTCGTAGATCTCGCACCGCAGGTCGGTTAATCCTGTCCATGTCACCACGAAGGCATCGTTGCTTCCGTCCCCGTTCGGCGTAAATACGTTCGGCACGCTGATCGAAGTCGTCACAGGCTCGAATGTCGTCACGCATTGTATCGTCGTATCCGCGCAGCCTGCTGCATTTTCCACGAGCAGCGTGAAGCAATACGTTCCTGTATCCGGCAGCGTGTAGCAGAACTGCGAGTTCGTATCCGCCGGGATGCTGTCGATCAGCCATTGCCACTGCACAGCGCCCACGGTCTGGTCGGTTACGCACACCTGGCCGGGGAATGGCGCGGGCGACGGCGTCAGGGTGAACTGTGCTGCCGGGAAACCGGCTGTAACCACGGTTACGGTATCGCCTCCCGCCCCGCAGCCGCTTGCGTCGGTCACGGTCACCGTGTAGGTTCCGGGCCCGAGACCGGTCTGCGTCGCGCCGTTGAGGTTGCCGGGCTGCCACGTGTACGTGTACGGCCCCTGCCCGCCCGACGCTGATGCCGACACGCTGCCTGTGGATGCGCCGCACCCGCCGGTTGCCGTGGCGTTCACGTTGAGCACGATGCTCGAGTTCGGCGTGCATGTGTTGCAACCCTGCGTCTGGTAATAAATTCCCATCATCATAAAGTTGTAACAATCGCCGGTTGAGGTTACCGTGAAATCCGAAGTGGTTTGCGCGGTGGTGATCTGCCCTGTCGGCTGGTCAACGTAATTCCACCAGTCTTCCACGATATTGAAGCCCGGCCCGTTGTTCATCGATACCGGGGAATTAAGTCCCTGCAGGTCGGCAACGAGCATGAATGCGTTCGCGCTTGTCGAGTTTGCGCAGGCGTTGATGTTGGTGATCGACTGCAGCGTAGCGCCCGGGGCCTGGATCACGGCGCCGTCGTAGATCATGATGTGTCCTTCCCAGGTCACGGTCGGGTCGCGGTAAATGATCATCATCGCGATGCCGTCCACATCGTCTCCCGAGGTGCCAACGGGAAAGCCGGAAAAAACGTAATTGCCGTTGCCGGAAATGGCCGCCGTCACGTCGGCGCGGTAAGAATGTGTTCCGGCGAATCCCCAGCATTTATCCGGCCCGCTGCCGATGAGCGTCATCGGGAAATTCTGCGTGCTGGAAGCAGGGTTCGTGATCGTCGCGGTGATCGGGATTCCCGTGCCTGACGCGTCGCACCAGAGGAACGCTTTTTCCACGGCCATGCATGGCGGCAACCCGGAAATGTTGAGCGTCACCGGCTGGATCAGCCCCGCAGGCGAAAAGCGCTGCCCGATCTTCTGGGAAACGGTCATGTAATTCAGCCCGCAGGTGTCTTTGCGGTACGTAAATCCGAGCGAGCCGCTGCCGTCAGCAACCTGCACGCAATTACCGCATGATCCTCCGGAAGGAGTTCCCACCTGTTCCGCCTGTGCGCTGAGCGTTGCTGCGCCAAGCACCGAGAGGAAAAAGAAAAACGAACGGGGCATAAAAGAATGGTTATGGTTTTGCTTTAATGAGCTGCACAAACCCGTGAACGTCGGTCTGCGTATCGGCAAAGTCGGTGATCTGCATGACGTAATAATACACGCCGTCAGCTGCCATCAGCCCGCTCGTCGTGTGGCCGTCCCAACCTCCGGTCACCGAATTCCATTCGTAGACCTTCACGCCCCAGCGGTCGTAGATCTCGCAGTTCAGCTCTTTGATGCCGGTCCCGGTAATGGTGAACAGGTCGTTCGTTCCGTCCGCGTTCGGCGTGAACACGTTCGGAACAGAGAACACCGCTTCGCTTACCGCGAGGAAACACGCTTCGGCAGTATCGGTGCACCCGTCTGCGCTGGTCGTGATGAGTGAGCCACAATACGCTCCCGTATCCGAAACCGTGAAACAGGGCGATTGCTGGGTCGAAGTGAGCACACCGAAAGTCCAGTCCCAGGTCGCTGCTCCTGTCGAGTTATCGGTGAAGCAGACCTGCTGCGCGTTTCCGGGCGTAACGACGATCGTTCCTGCAGGCGGCGTGCTGGTAAATGCCGCCACCGGGTTCGGGAATACGGTGATCATGTTCGTCATCGTCACGGTGCCTGTGCAACCTGCCGCATCGGTGCAGGTGTACGTAATGTCGTAAGTGCCGGGCGTGGTGAAACAATGCGTGGGGTTCTGGTTCGGATCGGTCGTGCTGTCGCCGAAATCCCACAGCGAGGTGGCACAGTTGCTGCTCGACTGACCGGTGAAATCGACACACACGGGCGCGCAGCCGGAAGTCACGTTTGCCTGTACCGTCGGCACGGGTGTGGGATTGACGGTAACCGTTGCAGTAACGGTGTCCGGCGGAGTTCCGCAACCGTCGCTGACGATCACCGTGTAAGTCGTCGTCGCCGCCGGGCTCACATTTATGGACGATGTGTTCAGGTTGCCCGGTTGCCAGTCGTACGTATAGTTTCCATCGCCGCCTGTGACGTTGGCTGTAAGCGAAGCGTTTCCTCCCTGGCAGATCACGGCGTTGGAAAGCACGCTCATCGCAAGCGGCGGGTTCACTGTTACCGTGACCGTTTGCTGCGAAGACGAGCAGCCGAGCGAATCCGTCACGGATACCGAGTACGTGGTCGTAACCGTCGGAGAAACCGTGTGAGGTCCCGGGCCGGTCAGGCTGTTGCTCCAGGTAAACGTATAAGGCGTATTACCGTTCGCCGGTGTCGCGCTGATCGTCGCCGACTGACCGATGCAGATCGTGGTGGCGCCCGCTGTGGTAAGACTGACCGGTCCATTCACGAATACCGTCACCGAGTCGGTGCCCGTGCAATTATTCGCGTCCGTTACCTGCACGGTGTACGTCGTTGTCGTGGACGGGAATGCATTCGTTGAATCGGAAGACGGGGACTGCAACGTCGCTGCGGGCGACCAGCTGTATGTCGCGCCGCCGCCTGTTGTCAGCAACACCGTATCGCCCGTGCAGATCATCACGTCGGGACCGGCAAACACGCTGAGGTTGTTGGAAACCGTCACCGTGATCGTGTCGTCGAACGTGCAGCCCTGGGCGGAAGTGCCCGTCACGATATACGTGGTCGTTACCGCGGGCGATGCAACAGGATTGGAAATGTTCGTGAAATCAAGACCGGCTGCGGGGCTCCATGAATAATTTGTCGCGCCTGTCGCATTCAGCTGGATCGAGCTGTTCGGGCAGATGGAAACGTCGGGACCTGCCGCCGTTGCGGGCAATGCATTCACCGCGATGCTGATCGTATCTTCATCCGTGCAGCCGTTTGCAGCGGTAACAACAACGGTATACGAAGTTGTTATTGCAGGATTGACCGTTTGTGTCGCGCCGGGCGCATTCACCAGCGTGCCGCCGTTCCAGCTGTACGTTCCCCCACCGGATGCTGCGAGGTTTACGCTGGTCCCTTCGCAGACAGTTGTATCGTTCGAAGCTGTAGCCGTCGGGCGCGCATTCACGTTCACCGTGATCGTGTCGTTCGCAGCGCAACCGTTCGCAGCTGTGAGTGTAACCGTGTACGTCGTGGTGACGGACGGGAAAGCCTGCGGGTTGGAAATTGTCGCGTTGCTCAGGCCTGTTGCCGGGTTCCAGTTGTAAGTTCCGGCGCCTGTTGCGCTGAGCTGGATCGTATCACCCGTGCAGAGCGCTGTGTCGGCGCCTGCGGCAATCGTGGGCGTAAGGTTGACGTTGACCACGATCGTATCCTCGTCGGTGCAGCCAAAACCGTTTGTCACAGTAACCGTGTACGAAGTTGTCGTGCCCGGCGAATCCGTTTGTGTCGCGCCGGAAGCGTTCACCAGCGTGCCGCCGTTCCAGCTGTAAGTGCCGCCACCGGTGGCAGTGAGCGTTGCCGGGTTACCGGAACAAATGGTCTGATCGGTGCCCGCGTCCGCCACAGGAACCGGGTTCACCGTCAGCGTGACCTGCGTGGAATCGGAGCAGCCGTTCCCATCCGTAACAAGAACGGTGTACGTTGTTGTAGTGACAGGCGAAACGGTTTGCGGTGTTCCTGTTGCGTTGACCAGCGAGCCGCCGTTCCAGTTGTAAGCGGTTCCTCCCGTTGCGGCAAGCGTCGAGGTTTGTCCCGCGCAGATCGTCGCGGGCGTAGCAGTGGCGCCGGGTGTAGGCAGCGGGTTTATCGTGACCGTTACCTGTGCTGTACTCGTGCAGCCATTCGCAGCAGTTCCCGTAACGGTGTACGTGGTTGTCGCTGCGGGCGTCACGGTGATCGGCGAGCCGTTCACGTTGCCCGGCATCCAGTTGTATGACGTCGCGCCGTTGCCGGTCAATGTCGTTGAATCGCCTGCGCAGATCGGCGTGGCTGCCGCTGTGGCAGTAACGGTCGGTGTCGGGTTAACGGTCACAGTTACCTGCGCCGTGCTTGTGCAACCGTTCCCGCCAGTGCCGGTTACCGTGTAGGTTGTCGTCGCAGCAGGCGACACGGTGATGGGCGAGCCGCTGATGTTGCCCGGCATCCAGTTGTACGATGTTGCGCCGTTGCCGGTCAACGTCGTCGATCCGCCGGAGCAGATGGTCGGGTTCGCAGCAGTTGCGGTAACGGTGGGCGTCGGGTTGACGGTTACAGTGACCTGCGCGGTGCTGGTGCAGCCGTTCGCGCCGGTGCCGGTTACGGTGTAAGTCGTCGTCGCAGCAGGCGACACGGTGATGGGCGAGCCGTTCACGTTGCCCGGCATCCAGTTGTAGCTGGTCGCGCCGTTACCTGTTAATGTCGTTGAATCGCCTGTGCAGATCGGGGTAGCTGCGGCGGTGGCGGTAACAGTGGGTGTCGGATTAACCGTGACGGTTACCTGTGCGGTGCCTGTGCACCCATTCGCGCCCGTGCCGGTTACCGTGTAAGTCGTCGTCGCTGCAGGTGACACGGTGATCGGTGAGCCGTTTATGTTGCCCGGCATCCAGTTGTAGCTGGTTGCGCCGTTGCCGGTGAGCGTTGTGGATCCGCCGTTGCAAATGGTCGGGTTCGCGGCAGTAGCTGTAACTGTCGGCGTGGGGTTGACGGTGACGGTGACCTGCGCGGTGCTCGTGCAGCCGTTCGCGCCGGTGCCGGTTACGGTGTACGTCGTTGTAGCAGCCGGTGAAACGGTGATCGGCGAGCCGTTGATATTTCCCGGCATCCAGTTGTAGCTCGTCGCGCCGTTTCCTGTCAATGTTGTCGATCCGCCTGCGCAAATGGTCGGGCTTGCAGCCGTGGCGGTGACGGTCGGTGAAGGATTGACGGTGACCGTAACCTGCGCGGTGGACGAGCAGCCGGCTGTTGTCCCCGTAACGGTGTACGTGGTCGTCGTTGCAGGTGAAACCGAGATCGGTGAACCGTTGATGTTGCCCGGCATCCAGTTGTACGACGTTGCGCCGTTGCCGGTGAGCGTCGTGGAGGAGCCTGCGCAGATGGTGGGGCTGGAGGCGGTGGCCGTGACCGTCGGTGTCGGGTTGACCGTTACCGTGATGGTCGCCGTGGACGCGCATCCGGGTCCGAGCGTGCCGGTGACCGTGTACGTCGTGGTAGTGGCCGGTGACACGGTGACCGGGTTGCCGTTGATGTTGCCCGGCATCCAGTTGTACGTTGTTGCGCCTGCGGCCGTGAGCGTCGTTGATCCGCCGGAGCAGATCGGGTTGGTGGAAGCGGAAGCTGTGACGTTCGGCGCAGGGCCCACGGTGACAGTTACCGGTTCGCGCCACCACCCGGCGCACGTGCCGACCCAATACGTTGTGGTGGAACCGAGCGCTGGCGTGGTGTAAGAGGCGCCGGTGAAAAACGGTACGCCGCCTGTCGGGGAAGTGTACCAGTTGATGACGTAACCGGGAGGAGGTGTTCCGGAAATGACGGCGGTGAGCGTCGTCGAGTTGCCGGTGCAGATCGTAATGTCGGTGAGCGTGATGTCGAAGTTCGTGATGGTGGCGTTGTTGGTGCCGGGACATCCGCGCGTGGCGCCGTTGGGGATAAATTCGGTCAATGCCTGCGAGTTGGTCGTGCCGTTGTTTCCGCCGTTCGAGTTGCGCGCGGGTGTGCCGGAAGAAACGGCGATGTAACCGCCGCCGCCGCCGCCGCCGGGCCCTTCCCCTTCGTTCGTGCTGAACGGCAGGTTGATGACCTGGTCGCCTCCCTCGCCTCCGTTGGTGTTGACGGTAAGCGTATTCGCCACACCGCCGATCGCGTTGAGCACGACCGTTCCGCCTGCGCCGCCGCCGCCGCCCGCGTCAATACCGGTGATGACGCCGGTTCCGCCCTGGCCGTTCGCGCCGTTTGTCCCGTTCGAAACAACCGTTCCGTTCCCGCTGATCGTGCCGAAGCACATGAGGTAGATCAATCCGCCGCCGTCGCCGCCGACACCTCCGCCGCTGTTGTTCTGGTCGCCTGCGCCGCCGCCGCCGCCAAAGAACAGCCGGCCGCTTGTGTAGTCGAGCGGGCGCCCGCCGAGGCCGGTGGCCTGGTGGTTGCGCGCGTCACCGCCCCATCCGGCGTTACCGGGAGGAAGCGTGGTAGCGTTCTGGTTGCTGCCGGAAAACGTGTAGCCTCCGCGTCCGCCGCCGGATGAGTTGGCTGCGGTGCGCAAATTCATCGTGCCCGCCGGCGGTTCGATCGACCACGCGGTCGTCCATGCGGCAAGCGATTGGTCGGGGATCCCGTTCCCGCTCCAGAACGCGGTGGCGCTGGTGCTGTTGGGAGCGTTGGCTCCGCCGCCGCCACCGGCATTGTGCGCATCGCCGCCGCCGCCGCCGTTCGCGCCGGGAGCACGGCAATACCTTCCGCCCCAGACGTCGTATTCAGCCTGGTAGCCGGCTACGCCTTCGCCTTTTTCAGCGCCGAGCGTGTTGTTGGTGGAAAATGTCGTGTTGGAACCGAATGTCGTTGCGTTGTCGCCCACGAGCGAGCCTCCGCGGAAGCCGCGCGCGGTGGCATCAATGGAACCGCCGGCGTTGATGACGGTATTTCCCTGCACTTCCACGACGAGCACACCGCCAACAGTACCGTTCCAGTCGTCACACGTAAGAACGCCGCCGGCATTGATGGTGAGCGTGGTAAAACGGGGAACGCGGATCACCTGGACCTTGCGGGGTGTACCGCCTACCGCGTAATAATCATACGTGGTGCCGCACTCGAGCTCGATGGTGGTGGCGTTGGGAACAGAACGGACCTGCTGGAATTCATAACGGCCGCAGCCGTAATAGTTTCCCGGGTCGATGCGTCCCCATGTCGTATCCGCGCCGTTGGCCACGTCGAACTGGTTGCGGATGATCGCGCCTACGGGCTGGTAGATCATGATCATGTCGCCGGGGGCAAGGTTGCCGGTAAAACGGCCGTTTGCGTTCAGCGCGCTGTTGGCGACCGTGATCGTGGTGGAGCCTGCGAGAACGTTGGCGGTTACAGCCGTGTATTCGTTCACGATCGTGTTGGCGGCGGTAACTGTTCTTGGGCCGTGAATACCCTGCTGGGCATTAAGGAAAAATGAAAAAAGCAATGCCGTAAGCAGTACGGAAACGTAACTACGCTTCATGGAGGAACTGAGTTAGTTTAATGGGAGACTACTAATATAGGGAAAGGGTGGGCAAATAGCGAACTGTTGGCCGGGAAGGGAAAATGTACGAAGGACGATTTACAACGTACGATTTGAGGCTCACGAACCAAAATGCACGACCTTCCGCCTTATTTTATAGACGAAACCTGGAATTTACCAGATAAATTACCGGCAACGAATTTCCGGAAAGCATCAAAGGCGGGGGATGGAGAAACCTGTGTGAAAAGCTACAGCCCCGATAGCTAGCGGGGGCACAGATTGCACAGATTGATTTGTGTTTTGTGTAATCCGGGGTTATTCTTTGAAGGGGCTTCTCGGGACCCAGGGGGATGGTTTCAGGTAATCGATGAATGGGCGGATGACCTGGTTGGAAAGTCCGTTGCGGTGGCGGATGTAGCAGACGAGATCGTGGGGAACGGCGCCGACGGTGGATTTCATTTCTGCGGCGGTGCGGCCGAGGAACACTTTTTCGTAGCCGGCGTCGATGCCTTCGCGGATGAAGTCGTAGAGAATGCGCTGGTAGAGCGGGCACTGCTCGTTTTCGCAATAATCGATGCCGATGAAATGCGCTTCGAGATGCCCGGGCAAATGAAATGCGGAGCGGAAGCCGACCCACTGCCCGTTGCGCCTGTAGCCGAAAACGGTGAAAGTATCCGGGAATTCCTTTTTCATCGCCACGAAATAATTTTCACCGAGCAGCGACAGCCGGAATTTCGCGCGCTCATGGACGTTCCGGTATAACGCGAAAAGTTCTTCCGAAGCTTTTTCAAGCGCGGCGCCTTCGAGCGACACCACTTCGAGCTCTTCCGTTTTTTTCAGCACGGCCTTCGCGCGGTTGCGGTATTTCTTGCTCATCGCGGCAAGGTAATCGTCGAACGTCCGCCATTCTTTCGGCAGGGCGACGATCATTTCCGGCTCCACGACGAAGCGGTGATATCGTTTTTTCCGCAGTGTGTCTGCAGCTTTGCGCGCGCCGTCGTCGAAATAATCCTTGGCGAGGATGGCGGAAATTTTCCCGGGATCGCGATCCGTATCCGTGATGACTTTCACCGTTTCAGCAAGCGCGGCGAACATTTTTGCAGGATCGGCATTTTTCGCAATTCCCACGCCGTATTCGCCGCTGATGAAATTATTACCGGAAACGAGCAGGCGGAAACCGTTCTCCTGCCTGCATTTTTTGATCCAATCCTGCAGTCCTGCCCCGATGCCGAGCTTCACACCGGAAGTCAGCGGTTGTAATATGTAGACCAGTTCTTCCGCGCTGAGGTGGATGACCTGGAAATAGAATGCGGCCAGCGGCTTCTTACCGTCGCTGACGATCGCGTAATGAAACTTCATGTTGGAAGGCGCATTCTGTTCGAACGCAAGAAGGAAATCCCACTGCAGGAAAAAATTCTTCGCCGGCACCACTTTCTCCCACATCGTGCGGTCAAGGGCGGCGAGTGTTCCGGCCAGTTGCAGCTTTAGCCCGGAAGGCAGCGTAAACAGCGTTTCGCGGGCGGCTTTTTTCATCCGGGATTTCAGCAAAGGCTTGCGGTCAATGACCAGGTACGTCGCAATGGTCGCTAACGTTACGTGAACAGCCGGGCAGGTCAGCGGGCAAAGCATGCTTAATAGTCGTTTAAGTCCGGCAGTTTATTTTACGTGGTGAAAAGCCGGAATGTTTTAAAGTCCTGTATCCCGGCTTTCAATTCGTACAAAGATACGGATCATCTCGCCAGCACGTCGACCAATTTCAGCAGTGCCGGATCGGGACCGGCGAGGTGCTTGACGGCTTCGGAGAAAGGCGTGAATTTTATTTTCCGGTCGACGATGCCCACCATGACGTGGTTCCGGCCTTCGAGCAGCGCTTCCACCGCTGCGTAACCCATGCGGCTGGCGTTGACGCGCTCCATGCATGTGGGCGAACCTCCGCGCTGCACATGCCCGAGGATGGTGACGCGGATATCGAAGTCGGGATATTTTTCTTTGATCGCTTTGCTCACTTCAATCGCGCCGCCTTCCGACTCCCCTTCCGCCACGATGACGATCTTGGAATGTTTGTCTTTGCGCGCTTCCCCGAGGCGCTTCAGCACGACAGGCAGATCGTTCGGCGTTTCAGGGATCATGATGCCTTCCGCACCAGCGCCGATGCCGCTGTAGAGCGCGATCAGTCCCGCGTCGCGGCCCATCACTTCCACCACGAAAACACGATTGTGCGATTCCGCCGTGTCGCGGATCTTGTCGACGGCATCGATGACCGTGTTGAGCGCCGTGTCGAAGCCGATGGTGAAATCCGTTCCCACAAGGTCGTTGTCGATCGTGCCCGGGCAGCCGATGAACGGAACGTTACAGATCTTCGAAAATTCGAGTGCGCCTTTGAACGTGCCGTCGCCGCCGATCGTGATCACGCCGTCGATGCCGTGCTTTTCGAGCTGGACTTTGGCTTCCTGCATTCCTTCCGCCGTCATGAAACGCTTGCTGCGCGCGGTTTTCAGGATGGTGCCGCCGCGGTGGATGATGTTCGCCACGGAGCCTGCGTTCATTTTTATGAAATCGCCGTCGATCATGCCTTCGTAACCGTAACGGATGCCGTACACGGAAAGTCCTTTGTGCAGCGCGGTACGTACGACGGCGCGCACGCAGGCGTTCATGCCCGGAGAATCTCCGCCGGAAGTGAAGAGAGCGATTGTTTTCATGATACGAAGATAGACGTGAGACGTGAGACATGAGACGTGAGAGGCATCATAAATTGGTTTTCCCTGTTGCATATTTTTAACAGCGCGTCACTGAAGCGCAAGTTATCTTTGAGGTAATTCCGACCCCGATGACCTCTTTTCATTTGCGCAAATGGTACATGGATGTGACGACCGCTGACCGCGCATTCATCGGCTATGCCGCGACGATCCGCTGGAAAAAGCTGTCACTGAATTATCACGGTTCGATCCTCGCAGGAACGGACGGCGTCGTGCAACGGAATTCATTCCGGAAGACGGTATTTCCTGTTGCCGGCGACAACACGCTGAGCTGGAAATGCGGGAACATTTCGGGAACATGGGAAAGCGCTTCACAGCCGGCAGAAGAAATCTTGCTGCAACACGCAGAGGGCGACATTCACTGGAAATGCACGCAGCCGAAAGCAAAAGCGATCGTTCACATCGGGAAAGAGCAGCCGCTCGAAGGCTGGGGATACACGGAATTTATCGAGATGACATTGCCGCCGTGGAAGCTCCCGATCCGCGAGCTGCACTGGGGGCGCTTTACCGGTGAAACGGACGCGGTCACCTGGATCGAATGGCGCGGCGACATTCCGAAAACGCTGGTGTTTCACAACGGCGTGCGTTACACGGAAGCGATCATTTCCACGACGGCGATCCATTTCGGCACACACCGGCTCGAGATCGAAAACCCGGTTCCGCTCCGTTCGGGCGCGGTGCAGTCTACCGTATTCCGCCGTTTTCCCTGGATGCGTAAGCTCTTTCCGCATTCCATCTTTCATACGGAAGAAGCGAAATGGTTCAGCGCAGGAAAGTTTTTTGAAGGCGGGAAATTAACTGCACACGGAAAGGTCATCCACGAAACCGTTCTATGGCGATGAATGCGGCAACCGGCAAATGGCTTTACGGATCGCTCTTCTGCCTGGCGTTGCCTGCGCTGCTGGTGCTGTGGGCGCGGACGGCGGAACCGAACATCGGGCCGGCGCCGGGCGGTGAAACATGGACCTTTGCAGCGTGGGCGGCAGGTGCGGCGGGAATAGTTCTTGTGCTCGCAGGAATGGGCGGCCTCAAAAAATTCGGCAACGGCCTCCCGATGAACGCTTTTCCGCCGGAACGTTTCGTAACACAGGGCGTGTACCGCTTTTTCCGCCACCCGATCTATATCGGTTTTTGTCTCCTGTGCGGAAGCATTTCCATTCTTGCTGGTTCGGCCGCCGGATTTTTTCTCATCACACCGGTGATGATCCTGCTTTGCGCAGCGCTTGTCGCCGGGTATGAGCAGTCCGCGATCGAGGCGCGTTTCGGCAAACCCGTTTTCACGCCATTCTTCACACCTCCGCCCGCCCTCGATCTTCCCGCCTCTTTCTCACGGAAGCTTTGCGCCGCAGTCATCGTATTTGTGCCGTGGCTGCTGCTCTACGAGCTGTTGCTGTACACCGGCGAATCGTCGAAGCTCATCAGCACGGTGCTGCCGTTCGAAAAAAAATTACCGGTGATCGAATGGACGGAATTCTTTTACCTGCTCACCTACCCGTTTGTCGCGCTTGCGCCGTTCTTTCTCCGCACGCAGCGCCAGCTGCGAACGTTTGTGCTGGCGGGATGGTGGACCATTGCGGCCGGTATTTTCCTGCAATTCGTTCTGCCGTTCGCTTCTCCTCCACGGGAATTTATCCCTCAAACTTTCTTCGGCAAACTGATCCTGTGGGAACGCGCCTACGACGGCCCGGCAGCGGCATTCCCTTCTTTCCACGTCATGTGGGCGTTTTTCGCGGCGGTGATTTTTTCATCTTCATTCCCGAAGCTGCGCGTGTTTTTCTTCAGCGCCGCCGTATTGATCGCGTTGAGCTGCGTGACCACGGGCGCACATTCCATCGCCGACGTGCTCGCCGGTGCGGCGATCATGCCGCTTGTATTTCACCGTTTACAACCCTGGAAGAACATGCAACGCGTTTCTGAAAAGCTCGCCAACTCCTGGCGGGAATGGCGCTACGGCGGTTTCCGCGTGATCAGCCACAGCCTGTACGCAGGACTTGCAGGCGTGACGGGAATTCTCATCGTGGGGCAATTCACCGGTTCCATTCCCGCGCTGCTGCTGATCACCGGCTGCTCGCTTGCGGGTGCGGCGCTCTGGGGGCAATTCATCGAAGGCTCTCCCCGCCTGCTGCGTCCGTTCGGTTATTATGGCAGCATCATCGGCGGTGTGGGCGGCGCATTTCTCGCGCAGTATTTTTTCCACGTGCCGGCATTGACGATCGCGGGGGCGGTTGCGCTGGCTGCCCCGTGGGTGCAGGCCGTCGGGCGGTTGCGGTGCCTCGTGCAAGGCTGCTGCCACGGAAAAATTGCGGAGAATGGAGACGGCATCCGCTACGTCCATGAAAAGTCGCGCGTGTGCCACATATCGGGATTGAAAGGTCAGCCGCTGCACAACACGCAGCTTTATTCCATCCTGCTGAATGCTGCGGCCGGACTGGTGCTTTTCCGGCTGTGGTACGGCGGCGCTTCAGCAGGCATGCTGGCGGGAATGTATCTCATCCTGAACGGCGCATCACGTTTCGTGGAGGAACATTTTCGCGGGGAAGTGCAGACAAAAACGGTCGGCGGATTGCGCCTTTACCAGTGGGCCGCCGTGCTAAGCATTATCAGCGGCGCGGCGCTTACGACGTTGCAGGTGAATGCGCCGCTGGCGTTGCAGCCGGTCAGCCAGGCTTACCTGCTGCTGGCTGCGCTGGGAGCGGGCCTGCTTTCGGCGTTCGCGATGGGAATGGATTTCCCGGGATCGAACGTGCGGTTCTCGAGATTATCAGGGTAGTTGAAAAATTATCGCAAAACGAGGTTTGCCTTCAAATATGAGACTTGAGACTTGAGATATGAGACATGAGAAATTAGTTGTCTCTTTTTTCGAATTTTCCCCAGTACTGTCTACTGACAGCAATCAATTTTCGTCACTCCATGTCCTGAATTCAAACTGCTTAACGCCCCTCAACCTCAGCAAAAAGGAAGTGTATTTTGGATCTATGAGTTCTGCTAAATATTGAAGACCGATTTCCAATAATAAATCTTGCCCGTCGCGCTGAATTTTATCCAACCCTCCATCGTGAAAGACATTAAAAACCAATGCTATTTCTTCTTTCTCACGTCTCACGTCTCATGTCTCATATCTCACGTCTCAATCCCCGGCTTCCGGTTCTCCGCCAGGTTGGATCCGCGGCCGCTGCAGCTTGTGGATCTTCTTCGTGCCTTCGTACATCTCGTACTTCAGCAAACGGCATTCCAGCGGGCCGTTGAAGAGCGTGATCTTCCGTGAAGGACGCAACCCGACCTGCTTCAACGCTTCCATGTTCGACGTGATCATCCACGCTTCGCAGCCGGCGTATTTTTTCTTGAACGTGTCGCCGATCTGTTTGTAGAAAACGTCCGAATCGTCTTTGTCCATGCGCTCGCCGTAAGGCGGGTTCATGATGAGGACGCTTTTGCCTTCGGGCGGGGTCCATTCGAAGAAGTCGGCGTTGATCGTTTTCACCACGTCGTCGACTTTGGCGAGCTTGATGTTCTCGCGTGCCTTGCGGAGCGTGTTGGATGAAATTTCGAGGCCGATGATGTCCTGCACGTCGTTGCTGATGCGTTCGATGGCGCCTTCGGTGATCTTCTCCCACAGTTCCGGTTCGAAATCGTTCCAGCGTTCGAATCCGAATTTTTCGCGGAAGTAGCCGGGAGGAATGTGGTTGGCGTAGAGCGCGGCCTCGATGGGAATGGTGCCGGAGCCGCACATGGGATCGATGAGGCGGAAGCGCGGGTTCCACCCGGTGAGCAAAATGATCCCTGCTGCGAGCACTTCGTTCATCGGCGCGCGGCCGGTGTCTTCGCGGTAGCCGCGCTTGTGGAGGGAATAGCCGGAGCTGTCGAGGGAAACGTTGACGTCCTCGCGGGAAACGTGGATGTTAATGCGCAGCGTGGGAAAATCGGTATCGACGGAAGGACGCTTGCCGAACTTCTCGCGGAACTGGTCGACGATGGCGTCCTTGGTTTTCTGCGCGATGAAAAACGAGTGATTGAAAATTTCCGTGTTCAGCGTGCAGTCCACGGCGAGCGTATCGTCGGCGGTGAGCCACTGGCTCCAGTCCATGGCGTGGATGCCGTCGTAAAATTCTTTTTCGTTGCGGGCCTGGAAGGTATTGACGGGTTTGAGGATGCGCAGGGCGGTGCGGAGCAAATAGTTGGCCTTGTACATGGTGCCCTTGTCGCCCACGAAGCTCACGGCGCGTTTGTGCTCTTCCACGTCGCGCGCGCCGATCTTCGCCAGCTCATTGCCGAGCACGCCTTCGAGGCCTTGCATGGTTTTGGCCACCATCCGGAAATCGTTGCCGGTTAAAACGGGATTTTCTTTCACGATGCAAAGATAAGCCGCGGATTGCACGGATTACACGGATTGTGTTTTTGGGTTGTTGTTTGTTTGCGTTAATAACCAGGAACGACTAACGACAAACAACTAACAAGCAACTATTCTACCAGCGTTTTGTTTTCCATTCCAGCTGCGCATCTTCTCCGAGGAACGTCCACGCGACAATGCGGCTGGTCTTTTGGCCCTGCGACATTTCCACCATTTTCATGTCGAAGACATTTGCGGCTTGCAGTGATTTCGTGATGCCGGGCAGGCTTTCTTTTTTAGAGACGAGCGTGGTGAACCAGAAGATCGATTCTTTCAGCGTGGCGCTTTCTTTGATCATGCGGTTGATGAATGCTTCCTCGCCTCCGGGCGTCCAGAGCTCCGTGCTTTGCCCGCCGAAATTCCGGACCGGCGCTTCATTCCCGCGGCCGAGGTTGTCCAGCTTTCGTTGCGTGGCAGCGGTGGCTTCGCGGGCGGATGCGTGGAAGGGCGGGTTGCAGATGGAAAGGTCGAACCGCTCGCCGGGTTTTACGACGCCGTTGAAAATGTCGTAAGACGATTTCTGGAACCTGCATTCCACGGCGCCTGCAAGCGAGGGATTCGCCCTGATGATCTTATCGGCGGCAGCTACGGCCAGCGCGTCGGTCTCGGTGCCCACAAAGCTCCAGCCGTATTCTTTGCGCCCGATGATCGGGTAAACCAGGTTAGCGCCGGTGCCGATGTCGATCACGGAAACCGGTTTGCCTTCGGGGATCACGCCTTCGTTGCAGGAGCTTAACAGGTCGGCCACATAATGCACGTAATCGGCGCGGCCGGGAATGGGCGGGCAGAGATAACCGGCGGGAATGTCCCACCATTTGATGTAGTAGAAGTGCTTGAGCAGCGCGCGGTTGAGGGCTTTCACGGCTTCCGGGTCGGCGAAGTCGATGGATTCATTCCTGAACCTGTTCACGACGACGAACGAAGCGAGCTCCGGCGAAGTTTTGATCAGCGCTTTGAAGTCATACGGCAGCCGATGCGCATTCCGCGGATGCAGGTTCGTTTTTTCTTCTTTCACAGGGCGAAATTAGTCATTGAACCTCATGCCGCGAAAGCTGCGCTTATCAGGGTAATGGGTCAGTTTGAGATTAATATTCTTAAACCCTCGCAGGGTTGCGCGCGGCCATGCGCACGGGCAACCCTGCGAGGGTTTGAATTCAAAATAAATCAAACTGATCCACTACCCTTATCAGCCATAAAGGTATATTGGGGGAAATAAAACTATCCCTGTCAACCGGTTGTGCGCAACCAAAAACAAAATCGACATGCCGGATACCGTCAAAGCAAAATTGGTTGAAGCCGAAGCAAAGGCCGCTCATTTGTTCCGGGAAATAGAAAATCGCAACCTGGTTATTCCGGGTAAATCAGAAGGGCAAATCAATAGTGAAATTTACAACCTTGCTTTCGAGCTTTTTGGAATTGAAAAATATTGGCACAAAAGAATCGTCAGGGCAGGTGTGAATACGTTACAGCCTTATGATGGAAACCCGCCCGACCTGGTCCTGCAACAGGACGAAATTATTTTTCTTGATTTCGGCCCCATATTCGAAGACTGGGAAGCGGATTACGGCAGAACTTACGTGATCGGCAACGACCCGCACAAACACAAATTGAAAAAAGACATTGAACTGGCCTGGCACGAAGCGAAGGATTGGTTCGGCAAACAAACAAAACTTACAGGCGCCGGATTCTGGCAATACCTGAATGAGCTTGCAAAGCAATACGGCTGGATTTATGGCGGGCAGCTTGGCGGACACCTTATCGGGCATTTTCCCCACGAAAGATTAGAGCCGAAAAACTATGGGCTTTATGTTCATCCCGAAAATCATAACGACATGTTTTTACCCGATGCAAATGGTAATAAGCGACACTGGATCTTAGAAATTCATTTCGTGGACCGGGAAAAACAAATAGGCGGTTTCTTTGAACAACTATTGACTTAAAAAGAAGTTGCTGCTTACCGCACATTCGCACCCGAACGGCTACAGAGTTAATGACTAATTTCGCCCCATGCTCGATCTTGCTTTAGCGCGGCTGGAAGGCCTTGCAGTCCATTTTGTCGGTAATAAGCTCCGGGAGGAGAAGCTGTTCATTTCACAGGAACCGATCGTCGATCTCGGCGAAGACGAAGAAATCCTGCTGCTGAAATTTTTCCTGAAATCGTTCAACACGGAGGAGTTGTATCGCTTCACGCACCCGTCGGACCTTCACCTCAACGAAATTTTTTCCTACGCGACGAAGCTGTTCGAAAAGCCGGACGCATTCGCGAAGCAGTCGAAGAACATGGCGAACCATTTGTATGCCTGCTCGACGCACCCGAAAGTAAAAGGCGGGGAATTGTACGTGGCGTATTTCAGCCATTGCATCGTGGACGGTGAGGAAGTGGATGCGATCGGTTTGTTCAAAACGGAGAGCAAGGAAAAATACCTCGACGCGTCGCTGAAGAAAGATGCGTACCGGCTGAACTTCCACGAAGGCGTGCCGCTGGGCAAGGTGGAAAAAGGCTGCCTCATCTTCAACAAGGGCGCTGAAGAAGGATTTACGGTGTGCGTGGTCGATTCGAAAAGCAGCGAGGCGCTGTACTGGACGAACGATTTCCTGAACGTGACGCCGCAGAGCAACAGCTTTCACCAGACGAAAACGTATCTGAAGATCTGCCAGGATTTCGTGACGGGCCAGCTGCCGGAAGTTACGGACGTGACCAAAGCGGAGCAGATCGACCTGATGAACCGCTCGGTGGAATATTTCAAAAGCAACACGGAACTGCGTTCGGAAGCGTTCGAGGAAGAAATTTTCGAAGAGCCGGAAGTGCGGGAATCGTTCAAGAATTTCAAGAAAGAATACGAACGGGAAAACGATATCGCGATCGAGGATTTCGAAATTTCAACGAAAGCCGTGAAACGGCAGGCGCAGGTGTTCAAAAGCGTGCTGAAGCTGGATAAGAATTTTCACATTTACATCCACGGCGACAAGCAGCTTATTGAAAAGGGGTTTGACAACGAAACGGGGAAGCATTTTTACAAGATCTATTTTGATAATGAGTTTTAGGCTGTCATTCTTTTTGCTTGTAGCGTTTTTCGCTTCGTGCGAAGGAATCCCGGACAAGCCTGCCGCCTGGGAAACCTACAACACCGACGAATACAGCATCCGATATCCATCCGACTGGGAACTCGATCTCTCAGGCTCTTTAGGACCGGAGGTTTTTTTGTATTCACCCCCGGATGAAACAACACCTGAATTCAAGGAAAATGTCAACTTGCTGATCCAGGAACTCCCCGACTCGACCGACCTGGCTGCTTATATCGCCGCCACTGAGCAGGATGTCGTGAAAGCCGGCGGGGAATTGATCACGTCAAAAAGTATGCGCGACAGTGCGGGAGAATATGGGGTAATGGCCTATACCTATACCGTTAAACTAAACGGGAAAGAAATGAACTTCAGGCAGCATGTTCGCATCAGCGACCACAAAGCTTACCTGCTAACTTTTACGAATTTGCAGAAAGCGCCGGATGTTTTCGAAGAAACGGCGGCGCGCATTCTCGGTTCGTTCCGGTTGAAATAATCGGTATCCCGAAATTTTCAAAACCACTGAGCGCACGGAGGAAGGACACAGAGTTTCACAGAGGGTTCTCTATGAAAGCTCTCCGTGTACGCTGTGGTTTTATAAAGCAAAAAAGGACAGGCGCATAACACCTATCCTTTTTCTTTTCTGCCGCCCGGTCAACTCACATCCGCTTACGGTTCCCCGCCGAAGAATTCCATCGTGTCGTAGTACGCTTCGACCTGCGCCATCTGGATCATCGGCTGCACTTTTTTCATGTCGAAGTCGAACGTGCCGACGCCGTAGTCGTACAGCGGCAGGATGTGGTTGTGGTCCGAGACGTGACGTACCTGTCCTTTCTCGCTGCCGTACGAATAGCCGTCGAACGCGGAGGCGAAGATCGCCACAGGCTGCATCCACGGCGGGGTAAGCCGGTTTTTCCGGTAATCCTTGAGCACGGCTTTCGCCAGCCGTTTGATCGCCTTGTCGTTGCGTGTCACCTGCTTTGCCGCGGCCCTGCGCTTCGCCCGGCCCGATTCGTTCTTCACTTTGGCTTCGCCCTGCGCGAGGTAGTCCGCGAAAATCTTCCGCGCCTGCTCGCGCACCGTCAGCCGCACTTCCCGGTCACCCAGCGAAAGCTGCTCGATCACCGCGTTCAGCAGGGAATCTTCCAGGTCAGCCAGTTCGTAATATTCGATGAGTTGGTTGCGGTCGACCTTCGCCAGCACACCTTCGATGCTCCTGTAAATGCTCTGCAGCAGCGGAGGCGGGAAATGTTCGTCGAGCTTGATCGCGCAAACGGTGTCTATCCCGCTCACTCCCCGGAAAAAATTGTACGGGATGTTGTTGCGGTAACCGCCGTCAAGCAGCAGGCCTTTGAACCCGGCATTATAAAAGAAACGGTACAGCGGGTAATCGACGGTGTAGGTCTCCCCGTTCACTTTATCTTCCAGCGTCGTGCGGATCGTCTCATCAACGTTCTGCCACACGATTTCGCCGGCCTGGTCCGTAACGTATTCCCCGACAACGATCTTTCGGAGTTCCGGGAGAAAAGCACTCAGGTCGATCGTGTTGTTCACATTGATGCTGATGTCCGACCCGGTCTTCGATTTGATCTCCTGCGCGAGGGCCATCTTGACGATGTGGTTGTAAAAGTGGTAGTCCTCCACGCTGAATTTCCCGTCCCTGTCGACAAACTCCTGCCTTCCGCCGCTGCAATCCACCGTCACCGCGCGCGATCCGCCTTTCACGACGTTCGACGCGTTATAAAGCAGCTTGATCGCCGGCGGGATCGTCATCGAGCCGGCCACGGCTTCCATCACGCGGAAATCGGGCGTCCATTCGCTGCCGAAATACAGCGGGAAGCCGGACGTGAGGCTCGACACGCACATGCCGAAGTTAATGCGCGTGATCTGCCTGAACTCGAAAAAGGTCAGGTCGGCTACGATCCCGAAGATTTTTTTGTTCTTGATCGTCTCCATCAGCTTTGCGCCGGACCGTTTTCCGATCTCGAAATTTTTCCCGGCTTCATTCAGCTGCGTTTTCAGCGCGCTGCGTTCACCCTCGGGAATTTGCTTCAGCAACCCGCGCTGGAACTGTGTGTCGCGCGTGGCGGCGAAAAGCACCAGGTCCATGAAGAACTCGCGCACGGCAAAGCCCGAATACATACCGCGATCGCTGATGAGGTTGGTAAAGTTATCGGCATCGAACTTCATCGGGGCCTTCAGCGCTTTCGGCAGCACGAGCTTGAACAAAAGCAGGTTCAGCAGCTTCTGCCACCCCAGCTTTTGCAGGAAACTGTTGTCGGTGCGCAGCACGAATTTCCAGACCTTACTCCAGAAGGAAGAAAGAAAAGTCGCATCCGTCGCCTTGTCCAGTTTGCGCTGCAGGTCGAACAACTGGTTGAGGTTGCTGCCCGCGCCGTCGATGACCACCTTCGTGACCAGCGTGAAATACAAATTCCGCAGGCCGAGCTTGACCACGTTGCCGTTCACCGTCGTTTTGTCCTGGTCGAAGCGGAACTCGAACTTTTTGTCGACCGCCAGCTCTTTGGCGTTCGTCACTTCGTTCTTCCTGTCCTGGCCGACCGCAAGGTTGCC
Source organism: uncultured Chryseobacterium sp. (assembly GCA_966211705.1). Lineage (GTDB taxonomy): Bacteria > Bacteroidota > Bacteroidia > Palsa-965 > Palsa-965. Next base: position 28,846 of record CBIHOC010000023.1, on the reverse strand, counting down.
GTTCTCGTCGATCGCCCGGTATTTTCCGGCGTCTTTTTCCTCCAGGAATTTCGCAAACGGGTAGTCGAGCACTTTTCCGATCTCTTTCGAGTTCAGCCCTAGCCCGAGCGCGAAGGTGGTGATCGCGCCCGCAGAGGAACCCGCGATCCCTTTGATCACGGGCGCCCCTGTGGCGACTTCATAATAATCCAGGAGTCCATGCGGCCTGTCGCCGGACAGCGTATGACGTTCTACATTCGAATCGTTGTTGAAACGATCTTCCATCAGCTTCTCGAGCGCTTCGATCGCGCCCAGGTAAGCCGCACCGCGTGCACCACCGCCTTCCATGACGATGTGCTCCAGTTTTTTAAAATCCATCGTTGCCATACACGTTCAGGTTTTCAGATCAGGGCAGGCAGGAATCGCCAATGATCGCCGGTGAATACTGCTTCGGGATGCTCACGTCGGTCGCTTCTTCTGCGGTCTGCGGGAACCCGATCGGGCTCACGCCGTCCTGGTTGGTGCATTCGAGAATGACGAGGCTGGTGGGCAGCGAGAAGATGCCCAGGTCGACGGTCGATTTCGGAACGGGCAGCTCGTTGCCTTCGAGGTCATAAGTGAACAGGCTGGCCGGTTCTTCTTCGAGCTCTTCCAGGAGATCTGCGAGCCCCTGCGGGATCGTTTCGTAGTTGCCGACGGCGTTGTTGACGATAAAGTTGCAGGCGGCGATCTCTTTCAGCTTGTCGCGGAAAACGGGCACGCGCACGGTGGCGTAGGACGCTTTCAGGAAGGCTTCGAAATGCGGGTCGTCGTCCTGCAGGTCCAGCACTTTGTTCCACTGCGATTTGTTGTTGTAGAAGTACGGGTGAAGCTCGTACGTCATGTTCTGCCAGTCGAACACGGTTTCCAGGAAGCGCACTTTTTCACTGTTCGCGCTGTCGAGGCAGCAGTCCGGGTTGTATTCTTTCCCGACCTCGTAGCTGTCGCTGAGCCAGAACGGGTTGCAGCGGTACATTTTGCGGATGGCTTCCTTCTTCAGCTCGGTGCGGATGAGCTCCATCTTTTTCATCGGGTGCAGGCCCGGCGCGTTGGGATCGAACTCGTTCACTTTCGCTTCCGCTTTCGCTTTAAGGCTCTCATACGCATCGAGGATGGCGTAGTAGCATTTCACCTGCCAGTCGTTGAGCGCTTCGGGCGTGAGCTCGCAGTGCACTTCCACGTTCATCAGGAAAACATGCTTGGCATGAAAAATACTTACCGGCACGTTGTCCGTTTCATTCGACAGCCATACGGTGCGGGGCGCCCAGAAATCGTCACCACTTCCCCAGTAAGCATAACCGCCCATGCCGATCATGTAGACGAGCGCATGGCCGCCCGGCCAGCCGGTGGTGTACATGTTCTTCACGATGGCGTGCTTGCAGGCGTAGCCGGCCTTGACCGGGATCTGCTTGTTGGTGATCAATCCTGCCGAAGCGCTGAAGCTTTCCGAAACGATGATCTTCGACGGGGGCGGGTTCTCCAGCCGCGCTTCATACAGCTTGCCCCAGGCCAGGTAGTTCGACGGAAGGATCATGCCGGGATGGAAAGCGACACCGTTGACCTTGTATTCGCGGGGATCGGTCGGGATGTTCAGCGTCGGCTGTTCCCTGATCGCGCGCGTGAGGTAATAATGCGCCGGGTGCGCGACGTCGAACTGGAAGATCAGGCGCTTGCCGTAGTTCTTGAGCGTGCCCCTGACGAGCTTGTTCAGCCAGCGGTACACGTATGACTTCGTTTCCGCGGTGCTGTTGTCGATCTCGTGCGTGACGGTTTCTTCGAACTCTTCGACCGTCTTCAGGCTGCGCTCCACGCGCGTGCGGTTGCTGACGCGGTCGAGCACGCGGGTGAAAATTTCCCTGGCATACTGCTGCGCGGTGCTGTTGCTGCTCAGCTCGAGGCTGGAGCTGTTGTAGCCGCCGCTCACGTTGGCCGACAGCGGTCCCAGCGTATAAGAAACCGACGCGTTGATGTTCCAGGAATTCTCTTCCTGCTGCACGTTGCTCGCTTCGCTTTCGATGCTGAATTTTTCAGCCGACTGGCTATCGGTCTCGCGGGTCACTTCGCTTTCGCTGATGAGCGTTTCGGCCGTTTCCACTTTTTTCAGGCGGCGCGTCACGCGGGTGTTCTTCTCGCCGCGCTGCGTATTGCTGATGTGCGCGATCTCAGCGGGAAGGTAACCCACCGCCTGCTGCTCGACGACACGCAGATCGGCGACCTGCACGGGATACTTCAGGAAGCAGCCCTGGTGATAGACGACAATTTCCGGGTTGGAGGGCTGCTCGATCGTGCCGTCGAGCACCGGCGATACGTTCTGCCAGGTACCCGCGACGAGCGCGTACGTTTGCCCCGGCATGACGCGGTGCAGCTCATGGAACAGCCCGGAGATGCGGTCGCTGGTTTCCTTTTCCGCAGCCTCGAGCGTCATCGCGCCGGTTGCGCCGAGATCTTCCAGCACCGTATCGTAATTCGCATCGGAAACGGTTTCGGTATCGCTCACGAGTGTGACGCCTTCGTTCAGCGCTTTCTGAACGATCCCCTGCAGCTGTTCGTTGTAGACGATATCGTTCAGCGTTTTGGCTAAGTTGGTCTCGTCCACCATGCGGGCCGAAGTTGTGCCTGTAAACACTTCTTCCGTCTGCGGGAACGGGCGTTCCGTGGTGGCTTTTACTTCGAGCCCGGCGAGGCGCGCGTTCAGTGTTGAGTTCGCTTCGTTCAGGTCGAGCTCGGCGGCGCCGAAAGCGCTGTGCAGCGGGGCATAGGCGAGGTTACGCTTCGTGACACGACTGTCGGCTTCGAAGACGAGCACGTTCTCGCGTCTTGCCTGCTCGAGCGTGCGCTGCACGGACATCAGCACGCCCATCTCGTCGAGGATGGAGGTTACGTCGTCCGGGGGCGTCGTCGAGTTGGTGCCGGCATATTCCGTGAAATTGAACACGAGACGCTCGGGAAGCGAAATCGTGACGTTGTCCGGCGTCGTCTGGTTCAGCTCGGCGGCAAACGCGCGGATGTACTGCACGAGAAGACCGTACACTTCGTTCGTGTTGCTCTTCGTGAGCTGGCGAACGATGAGGTTGTCGTACATCAGCTGGATGCGCAATTCCGAAGGCGCGTTGGGATCGATCGCCCCGAAGAACTCGAGCCTGGTCTTGAGGAAAGACCCGCTGTTGATGTAGTTCTGCAGCACGTTGTTCGTATCGTTGATCTTCTGCTCGTCGGAGCTCGCGCTTTCGTTGATCTCGATCAGGCTCGTGACCAGCGCGGTTTCGGGCATTACGTCCGTCGCGGTTGAAATACCCGCTGCGGGTTTCGGGTTGCGCAAGCTGGCGAACCTGAAAACAGGAAATTGGGTGGTGATGCTCATTGGGTTTGATTTTAAAAGGTTAAAACGTGATCTGATTTTTAAGCAATAACAGTCCAGTGCTGCCGATGTGCATCGGCAGGCGCGCTATGATAAAACACCCGTTAAATCAGGGAGAAGGAGGAGTTACGGGGCGGGTTACTTTTCAAACCGGTTGATCATTCGCGATCGTGCCGGGCGGGTTTGCATCTATAGTCCATTTAACATTTACGATCCATTATCAAGACGTTTCACTAATAAATACGTTGCTCTTTGAATAAATGTTTTAAGGCAAATGTTAAATCGATAATTAAGTTTTCAACTCCGTATTAACTTTTGTCTTGAAGCAAATGTAATGTCGCGCCGGCCCCGAAGTCAAGCGCCGGGCAATAAAAAAACGGTGTGAAAAAGTAACCTGGGCTGTTTCAGCACATTAATTATTCAACACGATTTTACGCACCGGAATTGCCGGATTTAACCAACGCGTAATTCATTTCTGAAATGGGAAAAAGTTTTGCCCTGGCCGCATAACATACGACTGCTGCGGGCTTCCTGCAGATGAGCTTTGCCGGATCACTGCCTGTGAAAACTTCAGTGCGTGATCATCCACGCCGCGAACACGCCGACCAGGATCGACACGAACTTCATCGCGTTGAAACGGTGGTTCTCCGTGCTTTCGAAAAGGATGGTCGTGGAGATGTGGAGGAAAATACCGACCACGACGCCCGTGACGGCGGAAAAATACGGCGCGAGGTCGCCCTGCAGTTGCTCGCCGACCAGGTGACTGGCCACCATGCCGAGCGGCGTCATCACTGCGAAGAGGCCGAGGTAGAGGAACGCTTTCGTTTTCGAATTTCCCAGGTGCAGCAGCAAGCCCATGAATGCGATGGCGATGGGAATGTTGTGCAGCACGATGCCGGCGAGGAAGGGCGGAAAAATTTCCGGGTCGGACGTTTCGATGCCGAGCGGCATGCCTTCGAGGAATGAATGGAGGCACAGGCCGGCAACAACCCCGGCGGGCACGCGCGCATGCGAATGATCGTGGTCGTGGGAATGGTCTTTCCCGTGCAGGTGAACGTGGCCGTGCTCGATGCCCCGTGAAACATATTCGAGCAGGAGCTGGATCAAAAACCCGGCGAGGATCCACATGCCCACGTTTGCGGTTCCCGATTCGTAAAGCTCGGGCACGAGGTGCAGCAGGCTCATCGCGAAGAGGAACGCGCCGCTGAAAGCGAGCAGCAGGCGCATCGGGTTGCGGGGAATTTTTACGGCAAGGAGCAGCGCCCCGCTGAGCAGGACAGACACGAACGCGATAAGACCGTAATTCAAGAGGACCATGACTCAACGCTTGCGGGCGACCAGGATCAGCCGCGGTGATTTCCGGGGGTCAAAGGTACCGAGGTTATAATCACCAAACGTATTTTCGATGGAAAAATACGGGCCGAGCAGGCGCTGAAAATCGGCAAGCGTGAGCAGCTGAACACGTTCGGTGAACTCGAACGGCCGGCCTTTATCGGTGAACGAGATCGTTTTCACCACCCTTCCCTCCTCGATCTTCTTTTCCCAGCAAAATGCGATGCCGCCTTTTTCCACCACGCACGACGGCTCCTTTGTGACCTGCGCGGCAACGAGCTCCGCGTTGAAAAAATCGATCACGAAACGCCCGTTTCTTTTCAGCGCGCTGCGCACCGCTTTCATCACGGAATCATTATCATGCTCCGACGTGAAGTAACCAAAGCTGGTGAAGAGGTTGAACACGAGATCGAAATAATTCACCGTCAGCGTGTGGCGCATGTCGTGCACGGAGAACGAAAGCCCGTCCGTCTCCAGCTGTTTCGCCGCTTCAATGCTTTTCGGCGACAGGTCGATGCCGGTGACGTCGAGCCCGTGGCGGTGGAGCGCAATGGCGTGCCTTCCTTTCCCGCATGCGAGATCGAGCGCGCGCGCGCCGGGGGCGGGATGCAGGAATTCAACCAGCCTGCCGATGAACGCATCCGCTTCTTTTTCATCGCGGTCGCCGTACAGCAAGTGGTAATACGGGCTGTCGAACCAGCTTTCAAACCAGGCGGAAGGAGATGAATCCATGCGTTGCAAAAGTAATAATGAAATGTGCAGATGTGCGGATGTGCAAATATGCAGAATACGCGCGGGCAGCCACACCCAGGTGTTAGGTGTTAGGTGCTGTCAGGTATTTAATGGAAAACACTCCCGCGCCCGGCCTGATGCCTGGCAACTGTTACATCCGTATATTTTTCACATCTCTGTTGTCCGGGATAAATTGATAAACACTCCCGGAGGCATTGAATTGACAGAGTTCAGGACTTTCAGCCCGAACGGGGCTTCGAGGCCACAAAGGCAGAAACAAAGTAGAAAGTTTCCCCGGACACCAATGATCCGCACATCTGCACATATTCACATCCGCACATCTGCACATTTCCACATCCGCACATCGTTTTTTCTACCTTTACCTCCTCTTCTATGCGCACCCTGCCGCCCCGCATAATTCTTTTACTTACGCTGCTGCTCGCCGGCCGTCTTTCCGCGCAGGATTATAAATTCAACCACCTCGGCAGCGAAGAAGGACTTTCACAGCTCGTCATCAACTGCATCATGCAGGATGACAAAGGGTTCATGTGGTTCGGCACGCAGGATGGCCTGAACCGCTACGACGGGTACAACATGACGGTGTTCAAGCGCGACCCGGAAGACGCCAACTCGCTTTCCAACAATTTCATCTACACGCTTTACCAGGCGCCCGACGGCGTGATCTGGATCGGCACGAACGGCGGCGGCCTCGACGCATTCGACCCGGCGACGGAAAAATTCACGCACTACCGCAATGACCCGAACGTCACCACTACCCTCAGCAACGATGTCGTGCGCGCGATCCGCGGCGATAAAAAAGGAAAGCTGTGGGTCGGCACCGATGAAGGGTTGAACGAATTCGACCCGGCAACGGGAAAGTTCCGGCGTTTCTTTCACAACCAGAACGATGTGTACAGCATTTCCGGCGACGCGATCTACGACATTATCGAAGACGCTTCCGGGAATATCTGGGCGGGTGTATACGAAAGCGGCCTCAGCATGTTCGACCGTGCAACGTCGCGGTTTTACAACTACGGGTTGTCGGAAGAAGATTTCTCGCGCCTTTATCCTCCTGTATTAACGGAAGACCTTAACCGCCGCGCGCAATGCCTGCAGGTGCGCTCGCTGCTCCCCGCCGATCCCGGCCACATCTGGGTGGGCACCAACGGCGGCGGCGTGCAGATCTTCAATACGGTTTCACACACGTTCGAAAGCGTGATGTATCCGGACGGCAGCGTTTCCACCATTTCCAGCCCGAAAGTCGTGTCGATGTGCGACGACAGGCGGGGAAATGTCTGGCTGGGCGTTTATGAAAGCAGCCTCGACGTTTACAACCGCAACGACAAAACGATACAGCATTACACGCCGAATGAAAACGACGACTATGCGCTGCGTTCTGCAGGGCTGAAGTGCATTTACCGCGACCGCCAGGGCAACATGTGGATGGGCACGAACGGCGACGGGCTGAATGTTTATTTCACCTCCACGTCCACCATCGGCCACATCCGCCACTCCGAACGCCCGGGCGTGGGCACGAACACGCTTTACAGCAGCGAGATCATGAGCATCATGGAAGACCGCGCGGGACTGCTCTGGATCGGCACCGCGGGCGGCGGGCTTTCCACGCTCGACCGGGAAACGGGACGCTACACGCATTACCCGCAGCTGTCGACGGCTTCCAACAATTCCGTGCTTTCATTGTTGCAAAGCTCCGACGGAACGATCTGGGTCGGAACGTATGGCGAAGGCCTCAACAGTTATGATACCGCGGGCAAAGTGAAATCGTGGACGCCCGACAACCAACTGCTCGAGGGAACGGTGCTGTGCATCGCCGAAGAGCCGGGAAGCGGGCACATCTGGTTCGGCACGTTCGGCGCCGGCATCTACCGCCTCGATCCGCGAACGGATTCGCTCACGCGCTTCACGGCAGATTCCGACGGGCTTTCGAGCGATTACATTTACTGCCTTTACTTCGACAGGAAAGGCGACCTGTGGGTCGGCACGCGGGCGGGCGGCGTGATGCAGCGCGACCGGCAGAGCGGGAAATTCCGTTTGTACAGCCACGACGACAAGAACAAAAAATCGCTTTCCAACAACATCGTGTATTCCTTCGCCGAAGACCAGGCGGGAAACCTGTGGATGAGCACCGCCAACGGCCTCAACCGTTTCGACCGCAGCACGCAGAGCTTCGACATCTGGTACGAGCGCGACGGTCTCGCGTCCGATAACATCTACGCGATCCTTCCCGACGGCAACGGCAATCTCTGGCTGAGCCACAACAAAGGCCTCACGCGTTTCAACATCGCCACGAAAGACGGCAACCCGTTCCGCAACTACGGCGCGGGCGCGGGCGTGCAGCCTTCCGAGTTCAACCAGGGCGCGTATTTCCGCGGGCGCAACGGCGAACTGTTTTTCGGCGGGCAGGAAGGACTGAACATCATCGACACGAAGCAGGTGGAAATGCGTTCTCCGCCTCCGCCCGTGTACGTGATCTCGTACAAACGTTTCGGGAAAGAAGTGAAGCTCGACAGCACCATCGTCAGCAAGCGGCACATCAACGTCACATGGCGCGACAACAATTTCATGTTCGAGCTGGCCGCGCTGGATTTCGTCGATCCCGATCAGAACCTTTACCAGTACATGCTCGAAGGCATCGACGACGAATGGTCGCCGGTGACGACGAACCGCTACGTGAGCTACACGAACCTGCCCGGCGGGAAATACCGGCTGCACGTGCGCGTGGCCGACAGCAACGGCAACTGGAGCGGCGACTACGTGCTGCTGGATATCGACGTGCAGCCGCCGTTCTGGAAGACGAACTGGTTCTATGCACTCTGTGTCATTTTCCTCCTTGCCGGGATTTTCGGGTTCATTCGTTACCGCACCGCTTCCATCCGCAAGGAAAAACATGTGCTTGAAGCCAAAGTCGCCGAGCGCACGCACGAACTTGCGCAGAAGAACGCCGACATCACCAGCAGCATCCAGTACGCGAAACGCATCCAGTCGGCCATACTCCCCGACCTCGACGCGATCTTCGGACACCTGCCCCAGAGCTTCGTGCTGTACAAGCCGAAAGACATCGTGTCCGGCGATTTCTACTGGTTTGCCGAACGCAACGGCAAGTGCATCATCGCGGTGGGCGACTGCACCGGCCACGGTGTTCCCGGGGCGCTCATGAGCATGATCGGTCACAATTTGCTGAACCAGATCGTGCTCGAAAAAGGCGTGATCGAACCCGACCAGGTGCTCAACCGGCTGAACGAAGGCGTGCGCGCCGCGCTGAAGCAGGATCACCACGAGCAGGACACGACCGACGGCATGGACATTGCCATCTGCACGATCGACAAAGCAAAACGCGAAGTGCTTTACGCCGGTGCGCTGCGCCCGCTCATCGTGATGCGGAAAGTGGTGATGAGCAAGGTCGAAAGCGACCGTTTCCCCATCGGCGGCTCGCAGGACACGCGCGACAGGAAGTTCACGCTCCACCGTTTTCCCGTCGACCCGGGCGATACATTATATATGTTCTCCGACGGCTATGCGGACCAGTTCGGCGGCGAAAAAGGCAAGAAGTTCATGATGAAGAACCTGCTGCAAAAACTGGTGGCCATCTCCCACCTTCCCATGGACGAACAGGCGCGGATGCTGGAAGAAACCTTCGAGCAATGGAAAGGCGAGTACCAGCAGGTGGATGACGTGCTGCTCGTGGGGATACGGATTCCTTAAAATGTGCCGATGTGCCGAAATGCCGATGTGCCGATGAATTTCGTTGTAGCGTCACGAGGCTTCTTGACGCTACAGGTGGTGCCCCCATCGGCATTTCGGCACATCGGCATTTCGGCACATCAGCACATCATTTTCCCAAAAAGGTTTAGCTTTGTCATTAAACCTTATGGTGGCGGCATCCATCATACGTATAATCCACAAAAACCACCAGCACATGAAACGGATCCTTGTTCCTGCTGTAATTGCCATTTCAGCGCTCCTGCTCGACGGGTGTAAGAAAGACGACGTCGCGGATACCGAGACGACTTCCGCCACCGACAACAGCATCTGCGAAAACGAATTCATGCGCCTTTTGCCGACGGTGAATAAGATCGCCATCGACGAGCCGGGCGTGCACCGCCTTGCACAGGGCAGCACGTACATCCTCACCACCTGCCCGCTCATCACGGTCGATACCAACCAGTCGTTCCCGAAGAACATGTACATCGACTACGGCAATGGCTGCACCGATCCTGTTGACGGGAAAGTCCGCAAAGGCCGCATCATCTGCAACCTTTCCGAATCGTGGGATTCCGTCGGCGCCATCATTACCATTTCGTTCGACACGCTCATCGTGAACAACATTCTTTTCGAAGGCACGACACGCTTCACCCGCACCGCGTACAACAGCTTCACGCAGGAAGTGATGAACGGGCGCTGCAGCAAGAGCGGTTCCACGCCGTGGGAGATCCTGTACGACTGCACCCGCAACATCACGATCACGTCGGGCAACACCAGCTCCACCGATCCCCAGATCATCACCATCACCGGCACGAACTCCGGCACCGACCGCAACGGCCAGACTTGGACTTCCACCATCACCTCCCCGCTCATCCGCGACCTCGGCTGCACCTGGCTCATCCAGGGCACGTTCGAGCTTACGCCGCAGGGCAAGCCGGTACGCATCATCGACTTCGGCAGCGGCACCTGCGACCCGACGGGAACGATCACGATCGAGGGGAATACCTTCGAGTTTACGATGCAATAAAATCAGTGGCGGTAGGCAGTGGCGGTAGGCGGTAAAGAATAATTGAAGTGAAACGGTCTCTCAAAAGGAGGCCGTTTCGCTTTTTGAAACTCCTTGTGAGTTGAACATTGGGCATTTGGCATTGTTCATTTTTTCGCCGGGGAAGGAATTTCCGTACACAAGGAACACCCAATGCCAAACGAACAATGAGCAATGTTCAATGAAACTCCTTGTGAGTTGAACATTGGGCGTTTGGCATTGTTCATTTTTTCTCCGGGAAGGAATCCCCCATACACAAGGAACGCCCAATGCCAAACGAACAATGAACAATGTTCAATGAAACTCCTTGTGAGTTGAACATTGGGCGTTTGGCATTGTTCATTTTTTTCACTTCACCCTACCCCTCTCACCACCCCGGCGTCCTGCCCCTACCCCAAAATTGCGATCAAGAGAAAATTTTCATTCACAGAAAATCTCCTTCCCGCGCAAAGCCGGTTAAGGTGAGGAGGCCGGGGTGGTGAGGGGGGTAGGGATAGGGGCTTTTCGGAAAATTCCCTTTTCCCCGGAAAGCCAACTATTTAAGTGTTTTTGCATATTCCAAAAGTCCCCCTATATTTGTCTAAATAGTAACCCGAGAAAGCCTGTACCATTTTATGATGGTAGATATTTACGACTTTTACGATAAGATGGAGCGCAATAATATCATGCTCTCCTTCAAAGGCGATATAACCTCGGAGTTACTAACCTCGATCCTCCAGATCATGGAGTCCAAACTGGACACGATGCAGGAGGAACCGAAGATCAAAAAGAAAGTTTACAACGTTCTCGTCGAGTGCCTGCAGAACCTCTACCATCACATGGACGAGATCCCGCGTTCGCTCAACGGCGCTTCGTTGACCACCGGGGATGGTGAAAACATCCGTTCGGCGATCTTCATGATCGGCAAGCTGGACAACCAGTACAACATCATCACCGGCAACTACATCCTGACGAAAAACGTCGAAGGCCTGAAGTCGAGGCTGGATGAGATCAACAAGCTGAGCAAAGAAGAATTGAAGGATTACTATAAAGCGGTGCTGAATAACGGTGAAATGTCGGAGAAAGGCGGCGGCGGACTCGGGATGATCGATATCGCGCGGAAGACCGGCCAGAAGCTCAACTACCATTTCATGCCTGTCGACGACACGTATTCGTTTTTCAGCCTGAACATCAAAATAGCCCAATAACTTTACAACACATACCACAGCACACTATGGAACGCATCGTCATTGAAGGAACCCCGAAAACACCGACCATCAACTTCGACATGGCCACGGGTCATCTCGAAATACGCGGGCGGTCAATCCCGGAAAATTCAATTGAATTCTACAAGCCGCTCGTGGAGCACCTGGAACGTTATGCACAGAAGCCCCAGGGCAATACCAACGTGAACATCCAGCTCGAGTATTTCAATACCTCTTCTTCCAAGTGCATCCTCGACGTGTTCAAGAAGCTCGAGGCCATCCACAAAGGCGGAAGCGCGATCATCATCAACTGGTACTACGAGCAGGACGACGAAGACATGCTCGAAGCGGGAGAAGATTACCAGGCGATCATTTCCGTGCCGTTCAAGATGATCGAAGTGGCGGAGTAAGGAGAAACTGATTTTCAGAAACGGGTCTTTCGTAAGAAGGGCCCGTTTTTTTTTGCCGCGGATTACACGGATTACACGGATATGGAGGTTTGAAGGGAAAAGTAAATGCGAAACGTTTACTTCCACGTTTTGAAATACTCATCGAAGGAATAACAGTTGCTGATGAGGTCGTCGTAATCGCCGGGGTATTCTTTTTTCAATTTCCGGTAGTACACATTTCCCTTCGTGGCCCTTGTGGGCGTGGTGTAATAATAGTCGTCCTGTTTTTTGCCCTTAACATAGGAAAGACGGTAGCTCTCGCAACGTCCGGCCATGCGCAGGCAGAGCGCGGCGAACTTTTTGCTTTTGGTGACCGAATACGCTTTGAGATAATGCGCCTTCGCAAGGTCGCATCCGTAAAAATCGTCGTTACCTGTAATGCCGGAGCGCGTGGCGGCGCTGGTCCAGTAATAACGCTTCATCATCCAGGAATTGCCGTGGTACGTCATGTTCAGGTAACAGTTCGCGGCGATGAAGTAATAGTAGTCGCGGTGCGGGGCCGAAGAGTCTCCTGCAATGGCAAGATAACGGATCAGCTGTCGCGCGATTTCTTCTTTATTGAAACGGACCGTATCGGCGCTGTTCTTCGCGTGTTCGCTGTAGAAATTGGCATAGAACGGGTTCGCGTCGAGATAGGTGCTGAATGGTGCATGCGAAGACGTCCAGAGCGTATCGTTCACTTTTTCGAATGCCGCCAGCGCTTTTCCGGGCCGGTTTTCGCGCATGTATTTTGTCCCGAGCAGGTCCCATAGCCGTGGAATGTCCAGCTTCACGGCACTGTACTTCCATGTGCTGAACGTATCGGTTTGCCGGTTGCTTTCGATGTCTGCCAAAAGCGCTTTCACCTGCGCGGGCGTGTATTCTGCGTCGATATAGCCGAAATAATTACGGTGGTAATTCCAATAATACGACTGGAATTTTCCGTCCGCATTCCAATAAACTTCTTCCTCCCATGAAGTCCCGCCGGGATTGATCTTCGACATCAGCAGCGCCGCATCTGTCGTATTACCGAGAAATTCCAGCTCCTTCGCCATGGCAAAAATGAAGCGCTGGTTTTTCACGCGGTATTGACGCAACAAAACTTCCCGTGCATCCCGCGGAATAATTGCGTTCGCGGGATCCTGGATCGCGACGAGGCACAAGGACCTGATCATCTTCAGCTGCTCGCCCACCGCGGAATCGCCGCGTACGTCGACAGTGCCGATCTTCGTCAGCGCACTCCCGTAGTCTTTCGTCATGAACAACAAATAAGCATGGGCTGTTTTCCAGAGCAAAGGATGTTGCCCGGTGCTTTTTCTGCCGGCCACGAAATTCAATAGTTGCCAGGCGTAGTTCCGGTCGGCCAGTATCCGCCGCTCCATCTTCCCGGGTGAGCTATATGCGTTGCCCCTTCCCGGCAATGTCACAGAAGGCTCGAACCGCGTGTAATACGGCGTATAGATCCAATCTTCCAGCTTATTCACTTCCCGGAGCAGCAACAGCCCGAGCCCCTCCGACTGCGGATCCAGCTCATCGATCCGCTGCATGCACTCCAGCGTTCTTCCCGGCCGGCGAACGCCTTCCAGCAGCCAGACCGCCGCCCGTTCCCGGTTATTTTTTGCCAGCGCCAGCACACCTTTCAGCGGCACGTCACGCTTGTAGTAATAATAGCTGGCCAGTCGCTTGTCCGGCGCATTGGCAAAAACCTGCGCTGCCATGAAATTCCGTTTTGCATCATCGGTCTCAACCGCTGCACGGAAATACAAAGCCCAATAATCGATGATGTTCTTTTCATCACTTCCTTCAAAAAAGGAGGCGTAAATATCCCTGACTTCAATGGCGCTGTGATTGTAGAACGTAAGCCGGACGGCCTGGAACGCATACCGCTGGCGGATATCCCCGGTGCTGCACGTACGGGCCATGCGCGTCGCCCATGCAATGTAGTCGCCGCGCAACGCGGTAAGGCTGTCTTTGTTCCGCTCCCAGGGATCGAGCTTCAGGTTGGTAAGGCCCGTGCATTCCCGCGCAAAATCGAGGTAATCGATCGCCTCCTGGTCATGCAATTCGTACAGCCGCTTCACAAACGCATTTCCCGGGCGAACACTGTCGCCATAAACCGCCGCATAGATCACATCGTCGGGCAGATCACATTTGCAACGCTTGCGCCACAAATCGATGTTCATTTTTTCACCGTCATCGATCTGCTTCCTGTCTTCATTGAACCATCCGAAATAGTGCGAAGTGTAAAAGAGCTGCGAATAGCTGCCGAGCCCGAAAATATGCGGGTTAAAAATGCTGAAGCGCACCTCGTCGCCGCCCGGGTAATACGAGCACGCAGCAAGCCGGCCGGAATTACCCAGCAAAATCAGAATAAAGACGGTTAAGCGTTTCATCGTTATAACTCTTGAGATTGGCTTCGTCGAGATGGAAAAACGTGATCGTGGCATTGTCTTCGAGCTCCACATACTTTGTGATGATCGCGATCGCACTGCGGAGATCCTTTTCCGTGACCTTCTCCCATTTCACCCGGTCGCCTTCCCGCAAATAATGGTTGCCGATCTCCACATCCTGCACAAGCTCGTACCACAGGGAATCGACTGCCTTCACGAAATGCACGAGATTCGTTTCATTGGGGTTGATCATCCCTGTAAATTCATCCTGGCGGTAGACCTGCGCCCAGGAAAAAAACGGCAACGCGATGTCGAGATGCAGCGGGTATTTTGCTGCGCCGGCCAGGTAGCTTTCCAGCTCACCGTTATCGAGGATCGAATTTTTACCCGGGTTTTTGAGCGGGCTCAGCAGGTTGTAGCACATCAATGTTACTTTGTCGACCGGCGGAACACCCATCGTTTCCGGGTATTTGTATGGATACAGCCGCAGCGTGCAGGACAAACGTTTGCCGGATTCGCGTTTGATCGCGTTGAGCAAATAAAAATAATTCTCCTTCGTTTTGATCGTCCAGTCGCAGTCGATCTGCAGCTCGTTGTACGCGATCAGCGGGTTGCCGATCTTTTCGCGGAAATATTTGTTTACAAGAAAGCTGATATTGTCCGCCAATGAATCGAGACTGTTCTTTGAGGAAGAACGGAGCACTTCGTTCTTCACAAAAACAGTCGGAATGATCTCCATCCGGTTCATCACCTTGCTCAGCGCCGTATCGCCTTCACACATGCCGGGCGCGGAATAGTCGGCAATGCGAAGCTGGGTTTTGGCAATGGGAATGTCCCCGTAATCCGGGTCGTGATCGACCTCGAAGAATTTGACATAAAGCTTTTCGACCTGCAGCTCCCTCAGCGTCGACGTTTCCGCGAACTCCAGTGCGGAGCTGCTGTTCTTCCAGTAATAAAAACCTTTGACGAGGTGCGGGCGCGGCCTGTGGCCGATGAACAACACGAGCAGGATAAGAAATGCAGCAGCCCGTATCACCCAGTGGACATGTTTCGCCGTGAGAAATCTGACGATGGTTTTACCCCGGCCGGAAAGGTAGCGCATGGCGATACAGGAATGTTTCTTCAAATATCCCCGGAAGCTGCCACGTTAGCTGCAGTTTTGAATAACTGTCGATGATGACTGATTAAGTGTAATGAACAACGGTTCCCGCTCAGAAATCCTGCGGGCGCGTCACAGTTGAGCCGAGGTTGATCTTCTTCATCTTCCACGGATCTTTTTTCACAAAGCTCCGCACCAGGTCATCCGCGTCGGGATAATACGTGGCGCGCTTGACGTACGCTTTCAGCTCTTCCGGCGAGGAGAACGGATCGGCGGCGTCCACGTAGCCGTAACCCACGAAGTGGCCTTTTTCGATCAGCACCAGCGCTTGCTCGTCGTCGTGGCGGCCTTTGTCGAGGAGGAGGAAATTTTTTTCTTCGAAAAGATATTCGTCGAGGATCTTTTTCGCGCGGAGGTTGTACTCTTCCACCGGTTCTTCTCCTTCGCACATGCCATGGCACTTTTTGATGTGACGGTGAAAGCATGCGCCGCCGGTTTCATTCAGCCCGCAGTACGACTGGCAAAGCGCGTGGTCGTCCACCCACACGTCGAGCAGGTCGCGGGCGGTCATGTAGCTTGTGAAGCCGCGCACGGAGCGTTCCGATTCTTCATACGGCACGATGCGGAAGCTGAGCACGCCTGTTTCGTTCTCGTACCAGTCGATGCTGTGCGTGAACACGTCGCGTTTCCGGGCGCGGTTGAACTTCGGCTTGTGCTTCTTGATCTCTTCCGATTCGAGCAGCAGCGCGATGAGCTCGCTTCCCGTGCGCACGAAGTCGACGTTCATCAGCTCGCCGAGCATTTTCCGGCCTTTCAGCTCTTTGCTGTTGAAATGGCCGATGGCGCGTGAACGCATGTTCGTGCTTTTGCCGATGTAGATGATGTTGCCGTCTTTGTCGTGGAAATAATACACGCCGCATTCCTCCGGCAAACGCTTCAGGATGTACAGCTTGATCTTGTCGACGCGCGTGGTGCTGATCTCGGTGATGTCCTGGCGGCGGTACGTGGGATGCAGGCTTTTTTTCGCGAGCAGCAGGTCGAACAGCTTCGCGGTGGCTTCCGCGTCGCCCGCCGCACGGTGCCGCGCTTCGATCTCAATTCCCAGCTCTTCGCACAAGCGCCCGAGGCTGTACGATTTGTAGCCCGGTATCAGCTTGCGGCTCAGGCGGACGGTGCACAGTTTCTCCCGCTTGTACGTATAGCCCAGCGATCTGAATTCCTGCTGGATGAAGCCGTAGTCGAAGCTCACGTTGTGCGCCACGAACACCATCCCTTCCGTCATCTCCACGATCTTACGCGCCACTTCGTAAAACTTCGGCGCGTTCTCCACCATTTCGTCGGTAATGCCCGTGAGCCGCGAGATGTAGGAAGGAATGCGGCGCTCGGGATTGATGAGCGTGGAAAATTTATCGACCACCGTCAGCCCGTCGTGGATGAGGATGCAGATCTCGGTGATCTTGTCGTTGCCGGAGCCGCCCCCGGTGGTCTCAATATCGATAATGGCAAACATTTCCGGCAAAACAATGTAATGTCTAAAGTTACATCGGGACGCGAGACTTGAGACGTAAGACCTGAGAAAAAAAGAGAAATGTTGTTCTGCGATTATCACGACTATCTCACGTCTCACATCTCATGTCTCACGTCTATTTCCTACTTTTGCTGCTCTAATTAACCGCCTGTGGCCAAGCATTCCGAAAAAGAAATCCGCCGCATTTTCGACAGCTTCGACAAGCTCCGCGTCCTGATCATCGGCGACGTGATGATCGACAATTACGTGTGGGGGAAAGTTTCACGCATCTCACCGGAAGCGCCGGTGCCGGTCGTTTCTGTCATCCGCAAGGAGCGGCGTCTCGGCGGTGCGGCCAACGTGGCGCTCAACGTGCAGGCGCTCGGTGCAACGCCGGTGCTGTGCTCGGTGATCGGCGTGGACCGCGAGGGGCAGCATTTCCTGGAGCTGATGCAGGAGCAGAAACTCGCGCCGAAAGGCATCCTGAAAAGCCGCGACCGCATCACCACGATGAAAACACGCGTCATCGGCAACAACCATCACCTGCTGCGCGTGGACGAGGAGATCGACTCCGACATCACGGACCACGAAACGAGCCTGTTCCTCCAGCGTATCGCTTACCTGCTGGAAACGCAGAAGATCGACGTCATCATTTTCGAAGATTACGACAAAGGCCTCATCACCGAAACGCTCATCCGCGAGATCGTGGGACGCGCGCGCAAGCTCAAAGTGCCGGTGGTCGTGGACCCGAAGAAAAAACATTTCATGCATTACCAGGGCGCGACGCTGTTCAAGCCCAACCTGAAGGAGCTGAAAGAAGGCCTCCGCATCGACTTCGACCACAGCAGCGGCAAGCAGTTGGCGAAAGCGGTCGACCTGCTCAAGACCAAGCTCAAGATCGATCTCGCGCTCATCACGCTTTCCGAGCACGGCATCTACGTGCACGGCCGCCACGTGAAGAAGCTGCTGCCCGCGCACTACCGCAACATCTCCGACGTGTCGGGCGCGGGAGATACGGTCGTCAGCGTTGCAGCGCTCTGCCTCGCCGTGGGCCTCAAACCGGAAATGATCGCCGAGATCTCCAACATCGCCGGCGGGCTCGTCTGCGAAAGCGTGGGCGTTGTTCCCATCGACCGCAAACAGTTGCTGGAAGAAACGCTCGATCTGCTGGCGACAAAAAAATGATTAACACGGAAGCACAGAGCTCTCGGCTACGTCCGAGCCCTCCGTGCCTCCGTGTCTCCGTGGTTAACTTTTCTCATCCATGAGCGAAACATCATCCCACATCATCGAATCGCCGACCGGCTTTCTCGAAATTCGCGGGACAGATGAATTCGTTTCCGCCATTCATTTCCACGACACGGCGCCTGCTGTTCCGGCAACTGAAGTTCCGCAACTGCTGCTCGACGCGGCAACGCAGCTGAACGAGTATTTCTCCGGCAAGCGCACCGCTTTCGATTTTCCCGTCAACCAGCCCGGCACGGAGTTCCAGCAAAAAGTATGGGCCGAGCTCACACGCATTCCCTTCGGCGAAACGATCTCCTACCTCGAACTTTCCAAACGCCTCGGCGACGTGAAAGCGATACGCGCGGCGGGACTGGCGAACGGGAAGAATAACGTAGCCATCGTTGTTCCCTGTCACCGCGTGATCGGCAGCGACGGAAGCCTGACGGGCTACGCGGGCGGGCTGCACCGGAAGGAGTGGCTGCTGCGGCATGAGGGCGGGTGGCCGAAGGATGGGCAGTTGGATTTGTTTTAGGTTGGTAGTTGGGTGCAGGAGGCGAGTTGGTCTTTGCGGGGAGCGGCGGTTGGCGAGGGTGGCGGTTGGCGGGGGCGGTTGGCGGAGTTTGCTTTGCGCGGCATTATTCTTGTTAGTTCATTTCCATGAGACAGTTTATACTTCCTGTTCTGCTGCTTGGGCTTATTTCCGGTGCCGCGTCATGCGTGGCGTCGTCGAAGAAAACGGGGGTGGCGAAATTTACCGTTACGGGTCAGCTCCTGGAAACGCAATCCTATTGCGGAGGTGCGGCGCCGACGCCGGATATCATCGAGCGCGGAAGAACGCCGCATCCTGTTCCGAACAAAAAGTATTACGTTAAAAAAGGAAACGGCAATGGAAACGGCAAGGTGATCGACAGCATCGTGTCTGACGGCGCGGGAAATTTTCGCATCGACCTGGAAGCCGGAACGTATTGCCTTGTGGAGCATTGGAAAAAAATGCCGTACGTCGTTCCTTCCAACAGCAAGTACGTGACGTATGACACCGCCTGCTACCGGAAACTTTACTCGACCTGCGATTACGTGCTCGAAGTGTCAAAGAATCTCGACAAGGTCACCATCGTCTCGCACCGCTCCTGCGCGTGGAACCAGCCCTGCCGGCAGTATGACGGCCCGCTTCCGCCAAGCGCTCCCCCGGGACGCAGCGGCCAGCCGGGGCACCAGGAATGATGTGCAGATGTGCAGATGCGCAGATGCGCGCAAAATCGGCGCGCTGCAACTCCAGAAAGACAATATCCGTTTTACAATGATCCCTTGCCATCTGCAAATTTGCACATCTGCGGGAAGCCGCGCGCGCGGGTCAATTCATCAGCTTCCAGAGCTCGTCTTTGAGCTGCTGCAGGCCTTTGCCGGAATGTGAAGAGAAGATGACGTAGGGAATTTTGAATTTCTTCGCGAACTTTTTTTCTACGTCTTTTTTCAGCTCGTCGTACAGTTCATCGTCGAGCATGTCGGCTTTGGAGATGCCGAGGATGCGCTTCTTGTCGAGCAGTTCGGGGTTGTATTGACCGAGCTCGTTCAGGAGCACTTTATAATCGGCAACGATATCGTTGCTGTCGGCGGGGACCAAAAAGAGAAGAATGGAATTGCGCTCGATGTGCCGCAGGAACCGCACGCCAAGTCCTTTGCCTTCGTGCGCGCCTTCGATGATGCCGGGAATGTCGGCCATGACGAAGGAGCGATCGTCGCGGTAATTGACGATGCCGAGATTAGGCACGAGCGTGGTGAACGGGTAATTTGCAATTTCCGGTTTAGCGGCGGATACCACGGAAAGCAGCGTCGATTTTCCGGCGTTCGGGAATCCCACAAGGCCCACATCGGCGAGCAGCTTCAGCTCGAGGATGATCCAGTCTTCGCGTCCCGGCTCGCCCGGCTGCGCAAAGCGCGGCGTCTGGCGCGTGGGCGATTTGAAAAAGCTGTTGCCCTTCCCGCCTCTTCCGCCCGGCACGGCGATCACTTCCTGCCCGTCTTCGTTGATCTCGAACAGCACCTCTCCCGTTTCCGCGTTTTTCGCCACCGTTCCCAGCGGCACTTCGATCACTTCGTCGCGTCCGTCGGCCCCGCTCATGTTCTGCCGTCCGCCTTTCCCGCCGTCGGGTGCGATCACGTGCTTGCGGTACTTGAGGTGAAGCAAGGTCCACAGCTGTTTGTTCCCGCGCACGATCACGTGCCCGCCACGCCCGCCGTCGCCGCCGTCAGGCCCGCCTTTGGCCGTCTGGGCCGTACGCAGCAGGTGCACGGAACCGCCTCCGCCTTTGCCCGAACGGGCGCAGATCTTTACATAATCGACGAAGTTGGATTCAGACATGTGGATTTACGATTTACGATGTACGAATTACGATTCGAATGTAATCCTCGAAGGTTTGCCAGCGCGTATGCCCTGCGCGCAAACCTTCGAGGATTATACAATTCGTACATCGTACTTTATTTCAATGAGTCGATCTCTTTTGCCAGCGAGTTAAAAATTTCATCGATGCTGCCTACTCCTTTTACGCCGCGGTATTTTCCCTGGGCTTCGTAATAATTTTTCAGCGGGGCGGTGTCGCGGTTGTAGACGGCGATCCGGTTGGCGATGATCTCCGGGTTTTGGTCGTCGGGGCGGCCTGAATCTTTTCCGCGGAGCAGGAGGCGGCGTTTCAGCTCTTCGTCGTCGACCTCGAGGGCGAGCATGCCGGAAATTTTCCAGCCTTTGCTTTCCAGGAATTTGTCGAGCGCTTCGGCCTGCGCGGTAGTGCGCGGGAAACCGTCGAAGATAAACCCATTGGGCGACGCGTGCTTGTTCACTTCCGCTTCAAGCATGCGGATCGTCACCTCGTCGGGCACAAGCTCGCCTTTGTCCATGTAGCTTTTGGCAAGCCTGCCGAGCTCGGTTTCACCTTTGATGTTGGCGCGGAAAATATCGCCGGTGGAAAGATGGACAAGCTTGTACCTGTCGATCAGCTTTTCGGACTGTGTGCCTTTCCCTGCGCCGGGAGGGCCGAAGAGGACGAGATTCAGCATAAGGTTGAAATGTTCAATGTCAAACGCTCAATGATCAATGTTCAACTGTTCCGTTGTTCATTGTGCGTTGTTCATTTGGCATTGTGCGTTAGTTGTTCGGGTTAATTTTCCTTGATCACGTAAATATCCCTGAGGTTGCGGCCCAGCCCGTTGTAGTCGAGCCCGTAGCCGACGATGAACGCGTTGGGAATTTCGAGCCCGCGGTAATCGACGGGGATGTCTTTTTTATAAGCATCGGGTTTGAACAGCAGCGTGGCGATGCGGATGGAAGCGGGTTCCATCTTTTTCAGCTGCCCGACGATGTGGACGATCGTGTTGCCGGTGTCGACGATATCTTCCACGATGATCACGTCGCGCCCGGCGATGTTCTCGTTCAGCCCGACCAGCTCTTTGATCTTCCCGGAGCTTTCCGTGCCTTCATACGAGGCGAGCTTCACGAAGGAAATTTCGCATTCCGTCTTCACATCGCGCACAAGATCAGCGGCGAAGAGGAAAGAACCGTTGAGCACGACAAGAAAAAGCGGCCTGCGGCCTGCGAGATCGGCATTGATGCGCCCGGCGACACGCTGAACAGCTTGATCTATTTTTTTTTCAGAAATGTAGGAAACGAAAATTTTGTCTCCTAACTTAATAGTCTCTATTCCCTCATTCATTGAGGTGCAAATTTACTCAATTTAATATGCATCATTTTTAAAAGGCTAATTCCTCCCCTGTAAAACTTGACTTTTTGTTCAACAACCATATATCTTACTTACTATCAACAGTTTAACAAAAACAGCAGCGTGAACAACTTGTTAACAAGTATAGCCAAAGAAGATTGAAAAACTGTTTTCCCTACATTAGCGTCCCTTTTATAAATCCCAATGGAACGAGTAGAAAATAATAGAGGCAAAGAAAGTCGCAGAGGAACAAAATATATACCGCCTTATACCCAAAGTCACGACCATGGTAAATTGCAACCCCAAGCCCTCGATATGGAGGAGGCGGTATTGGGTGCTATAATGTTAGAAAAGGACGCTTTAACGACAGTTATAGACATTCTCACACCACAAAGTTTTTATAAAGATGCTCATCAATATATTTTCGAATCCATTCAGAATCTCTTCCAAAAAGCTGAGCCGATTGATATTTTAACTGTTGTACAAGAGCTACAGAAAACTGGGAAACTTGAACTAGCTGGAGGCGCTTATTTTGTTTCTAAACTAACCGAAAGAGTTGGGTCTTCAGCTAACGTTGAATTTCACGCTCGGGTTGTTGCCGAAAAGTTTCTTCTAAGAGAAACAATTAGAGTTTCATCGGAAACCACTCAAATGGCATATGATGAAACAGCTGATGTATTCGATGTTTTAGACCACGCAGAAAGGAGCCTCTTTGCAGTCGTGGAAGGCAACATCCGCAAGAACTACGACAAGATGAGCACGCTCATCAGCCAGGCGATGAAGCAGATCGAATCGGCGCGCGACCAGAAAAGCGGCGTGTCGGGCGTGCCCAGCGGCTTCACGGCCCTCGACCGCATGACGTCGGGCTGGCAGAATTCCGACCTCGTCATCCTCGCCGCCCGTCCCGCAATGGGTAAAACGGCGTTCGTGCTTTCCCTGGCGCGCAATGCGGCCGTCGATTTCACCCGGCCTGTCGCGGTGTTCTCGCTCGAGATGGCGTCGGTGCAGCTCGTGCAGCGTCTCATTTCCGCCGAGTCGGAGCTGCCTGCCGAAAAGCTGAAAAAAGGCCAGCTCGAGAACCACGAGTTCCAGCAGCTTCACGTCAAGATCGGCAAGCTCTCCGAAGCGCCGCTCTTCATCGACGATACGCCCGCGCTTTCCATCTTCGAGATGCGCGCAAAATGCCGCCGCCTCAAAGCCCAGCACGACATCCAGCTCGTGATCGTCGACTACCTCCAGCTGATGACCACCGGCAGCGACAACAGCCGCGGCAACCGCGAGCAGGAGATCAGCACGATCTCACGTTCGCTCAAGAGCATCGCCAAAGAGCTGAACGTGCCGGTGATCGCGCTCTCGCAGCTCAGCCGTGCCGTGGAAACACGCGGAGGCGACAAACGCCCGCAGCTTTCCGACTTACGTGAATCGGGCGCGATCGAGCAGGACGCCGACATGGTGCTGTTCATTCACCGCCCGGAATATTACGGCTTTACCCAGGACGCGGAAGGCAACAACACCGCCGGCGTGGCCGAGATCATCATCGCCAAGCACCGTAACGGCGCCGTGGGCAGCGTGAACCTGCGCTTCATCGACCGCCTCGCGAAGTTCTGCGACCTCGACGGCATGGACGGAGGAATTTACACCGGCGCAGGAGACGGACCGTTCGATCCCGCCGCAGGCCTCGCCCCCAACCAGGATTTCAACCCGAACACGAACGTGATCCGCGGGTCGAAGATGAACGATATCGAAGAAGATCCTTTCTGACAATTACCCACTTGTACGACTAAATTGGGGTCGGCCTGTGGTCGACCCCAATTCGTTCAATAAAAATCAAACCCGTGATAAAAACAGAACGCCTTATCCTCCGCTCCTGGCGTGAAGAAGACAAAGCCCCTTTCGCCGCGATGAACGCCGATCCGCGCGTGATGGAACATTTTCCTGCTTCTTCTGACACGCGAAGAAAGCGACGCGATGGTGGACCGCATCCGGAAGTTCGACGAGGAGCACGGCTTTTGTTTCTGGGCGGTGGAAATTCCCGGTGTGGCGCCGTTCGCGGGTTTCATTGGTTTGGCCCGGCCGAAGTTCGAAGCGCATTTTACACCCTGCGTAGAGATCGGCTGGAGGCTGGCCGCGGAATTTCATGGGAAAGGGTATGCGACGGAAGGTGCGAAGGCGGCGCTGCAGTTCGGCTTCGACGTGCTGAAGCTGGAGAAAATTTATTCGTTCACCGTACCTGCCAACCGGAATTCCTGGCGCGTGATGGAGAAGATCGGGATGAACTATGAAGGGGAATTTTTGCACCCGGCGATCGCGGATGACAGTCCGCTGAAAAAAATGGTGCTGTATAAGAAATGTGCGGATGAATAATGTGCCGAATTGCCGATGACGATCTGGTAATACGGAAAGTCTTATACATCCTCGCATATGCATATCTGCACATTTGCATATCATTCGCGTCAGCCAAACTTCCGCACATTGCCACAACATTTAATCCGTTTTAGACCTTTTTAACGTTCAGCATGATTGTTGCAACCTTCCCGGAGGCGGTATTTTCGTAACTTCGGGGATAGTAACCCACCGCATATTCTTGTGATGAAACGACTGATCGCATCTGCATTTCTTCTTCTCGCTTTCCTTCCCGTGAATGCGGCTTACCTGCTCATTCCGATGGACGATACGCAGAAGGACCACCTGAAAGCGTACGGCATTACGTACTGGGTGATCCAGAAAAGCGGGGAAGCGCAGTGGCTGCTCAACTATCGTTACGGCAGTTTTCTTTTCAAATACGACAAGTCGTACGAACAGGAATGTCTTACGCGCGGCGTCACGTTCGAAACTATTCCCGACGCGCGCGCCACCGCGATCCTCGAAGAAATTTCCAGCCCGGAAGTGAACATGGACGCGATAAAGCTCGAAAAGCCGCCGAAGATCGCCGTGTATTCGCCGCCGGATAAACTGCCGTGGGACGACGCCGTAACGCTGGTGCTGACGTATGCTGAAATTCCGTACAACATCGTTTACGACGAAAAGGTGATGCAGGATTCGCTCCTGCGTTACGACTGGATCCACCTGCACCATGAAGATTTCACCGGGCAGTACGGCCGCTTTTATGCCGGTTTCCGCGATGCGCCCTGGTACAAAGCGCAGGTTGCCACGGACGAAGCCATGGCAGCGAAGCTCGGCTTCAAAAAAGTTTCGGAGATGAAGCTCGGCGTGGCGAAAAAAGTGCGCGACTTCGTGGCGGGCGGCGGCTTCATGTTCGCGATGTGCTCCGCGACGGACTCTTACGACATCGCGCTGGCTGCGGAAGGCGTCGACATCTGCGACCGCATGTACGACGGCGACGGCATGGACCCTGCGATGAACAGCAAGCTGGATTATTCGAAATGTTTCGCGTTCACCAACTTTGCGCTGAAAACGAATTCCACCGAATACGAATTTTCCGACATCGACACGTACGAAACCCGCACGCGCAAAGGCGTGAACGAGCACAACGACTATTTCTCCCTCTTCGAATTTTCCGCGAAATGGGATCCCGTGCCGTCCATGCTCTGCCAGGACCACGCAAACCTGGTCAAAGGTTTCTGGGGACAGACGACAGGTTTCGACAAAAGCCGCATCAAGCCCGGCGTGCTCATCATGGGCGAGAATAAGGCGGTGAACGAAGCGCGTTACATCCACGGCGATTTCGGGAAAGGCATGTGGACCTTCTACGCCGGCCACGATCCCGAAGACTACCAGCACCGCGTGGAAGAGCCGCCTACGGATCTTTCGCTGTATCCCAATTCTGCAGGATATCGTTTGATCCTGAACAACGTGCTGTTCCCGGCTGCGAAGAAGAAGCACCAGAAAACGTAACTATTCAATTCAAAATTCAAGATCCGGAGAAACTGAATCTTGAATTTTGAATCTTGAATAGCGAAGCGATTCTCGTTATATTTCGGATATAACTCCTTCCCCACGATGCGATCGTTTTCCAGGTATGCATGGATTTTTCTTTTGCCGGGCTTGGCGTGCGCGCAGCTCCGGGCGCAGAATGCGTTCATCACCATGGATTTCCGCAATTGCGGCATGGGGCTGAAAGACAGCACGGGGAAATGGTTATGCGAGCCGATCTATGAATCGATCAGGGAACTGGACGGAGGCTATTTCGTGGCCAATCTCGGCATGAATGAAGGCGTGCTCCGCAGCGACGGATCGGTGGCATTGCCGGTGATGTATGACGACATCCGGTCACAGCAGGTCGTAAAAGGCGATACGATCACCACTGTATTCATGGTGGAAAAGCAAAAACGCTGTGGCGTGGTGGATGAGCGGAACAATGTGCTCATTCCTTTACAATACCTCGGAATATCAGTGTACCGCGACGGGACTATTATCGCGAGAACTTCGAAAAAACGTTTCTCCGTATTGAGCTTCGACGGAAAAAACCTTCCGCTGCCGGGACGTTACGTAAAGCCGCCGGCGCTTATTGCCCCGCACCTGCTCAAAGTCCGGCAAAACCGTTTCGGCGTCAGCACCTATTATAAGTACAAACGTCCCTGGTTCAAACGGCGCAGGACCCGCACACACCGCAGTTACGCACATACGCGTCTCTGCTTCAAACGGAGAAACGGGCTGATCACGGATTCCGGCCAAACTGTTTTACCCACGAAATATTGCGCCATCGATTACGAGCGCTCGACGTACGACGTGATCTGCGCGCAGACGAAACGGCACAAAACGTATTTCCGGCTGGACGGCTCAGTGCTCGGACCGGAAAAGCTGAAGGGGCATGCCGACGGAAAGGATCACAGGTGGAACAGCAACCTGGGAAGCTACTGGAGTCTCATTGAAAATGGTTACAGCGTCGAACGCATCGGGCGAAAAAACGGGATGATCGGTGTGAACGGAGATACGATCCTGCCGTTCGTTTATGAGCACATCTATCCCGTGAATTACTACAAAAAGCGGATTTGTTTCGCGAGAGCAAACGGCACAACCGGAATTTTCGACCCGGTGACACGCTCCTGGCTGTTGCCGCCGCAATACGAAATGCTCGACAACATCGGCATGTATGATACGCCCGACAGCACAAAGCCGGCGTGGGTGCTCCTCGCTATGCGCGACAACAAATTCGGCATCATTACTTCTGAAGGCCAGGAGCTGGTTCCGTTCGTTTATTCGCAATACCACCACGTTTATGGAGAGAACCGCTTCCTGCTGTATTCGGAGAACTCGTACATGGTGGTGACGATTCCCACGCTGTACGCTGCCGGGTATGCCGTGACGCGTTTTCCTGCGGGAAAAATGCTCGAAAAAAAGATGCAGCCCGACGGTTCGATCGCGTGGATCAACCCGGAGCTGGTGAACGACAGCGCGCAGCTCAGTGTTTATGATACTTCCAGGCATCATCATGTGAACCCGGTCAACTACGGGATGCTGCTGCACGCCTGCGTATTGACTGTTCAGCCGCTCGGCAATTCGGACATCATCCCCGGCATCGGACCGGTGTTTACGATGAGTTCGCCCTATATCAATCTCGTGAACGGTGAGAAAGCCGGGCGCTACTGCATTTCACACGACAAAAACAGGATCAATATGGACGAGGTCTCGCCGGTGGGCTCCGATTCCAGCTTCACTTATTACATGGTCGACAACTCCGGGGGAATATTCAGGAGCGACGGAAAAGTGCTGCTGCGGCCGGGATCGTATGACTATGCTTATGTATGGCGGGGAAACAGGGACATTTTGTTCAACGTGGATTGCGGGCGAAAAAAAGAAGGCCTCATGGACGGCAACGGCAGGTTCGTGCTCGACACGGCCTGGCACGACGTCGGGCCGATGCGCGGCAACACGGTATGGGTCATCTCTCCATCGCGCCGCGCACGAAAACGTTATTACCGCTGGAACATTCTCGACACGACGACGAACACACTGCTGCTGCCGCGCAAAGGATGCTCGAGCCGCAACGAACCGTTCGGCGACGGGTGCGCGATTATCGCCCGCCCGGGAGGCAATGCGTTGTACAGCACGACGCTGCGGAAATACATCGCGGAAGAGAACATCAACAACATCATGCCGCTCGACAGCAGCAACCACTGGTACGCCGTACGCACCTGCCGCGGGCACATCGGCATCGTGGACGGCAACGGCACGTGGCTCGCCGACACGACCTGGACGACGCTCATCAAAGCCCCGGCAGGGAATGAACCTTCCTTTCGTCCCAGCTACGACGGTCATCACACCTTCGCGGTATTGTCGAACGACACCGGCCTGCTCATTTTCAACGGCCGTACCGGCACCGTTACGCGTGACCCGGCAATGAAAACAGAACTGCTGGAGAATGCATTCCGCGCCGGCGAGCTGAAAATTCCGTTCAATAGCATGACCGATGCGTGGCATTACCCGTCCATTGCCTTGCGTGACAGCGTACGCGACTGGAAAACGCTTCCGGCATGGGAACAGACGCTGTTGTTCGATTCGCTTTTCACCGGGGAACATTTTGTCGCCGACACGGTTTACCGCAATTACGTTTCGCTCTGCAACCGCTGCCGGAAAAGCTATCCTGCCGGGAGGTTCGCCGGTTATACCTGGGCGAAAAATTACGACACGAAATATCTTCTCCACCATGTCGAGCTCGCGAACGACTCCTGCATTTCCGTCGGAAGGACGACGCTGCTCTACAAGAAATCCGCCGACAATTCACCGCGCGATCTTTTTTTTACGGCCCTGCTTTTCCCCGACGGTCCTCGTGCCATGCTGCTCGATTCGCTTTTCACCGGGACGGAATGGCGCGCGTTCATCACGAATGAAGTGCTGGGCTACCTCGATACGCACGTCAACGTAAGCGGGAACTGCAGCAACCCGTACATGCTGCCCTTCGTGATGCGCAACCGTTTTCTCCTGACGCCGGAAGGCTTGCTGTTATTTCCCCCGGGCTATTCCGAAAATGATCTGCAACTTTCCATTTTGTTGAGATGGGAAACGCTCACGCCGTATCTCAGGACGGATGTGAAATCGAAATTGGGATTGAAATAGTCGGTTGTCCGGGGTTGTCGGTTGTCCGGGGTTGTCGGTTGTCAGGGGTTGTCGGTTGTCAGGGGTTGTCGGTTGG
>CBIHOC010000022.1:0-94984 GCA_966211705.1 uncultured Chryseobacterium sp. | reverse complement strand
TGCGATAAAAAAAAAAATATTGTTTGGGGGGTGGGGGGGGGGGGGTTTCTCTGTGGTGGGGGGGGTGGGGGGCCCCGCCCACACCCCCCCCCCCCCCACCCCCCACAACTGACAACCCTTGATAACCGACAACCGCATCTACTGCGATCCCGGAACTTTTTTTCCCGTTTTCGTCTCGTACAATTCCCGCAGTAATTCGTACTTCTCGCGCAGGTCGGCTAATTCGCGGCGCAGGCGGGAAACTTCATCGTCGGCAGGGGCGGCAATTCCGTGTTTACGCTTTCCGTAGGGCGGAAGCGGCTCGTTAGCGATGCTGGGAATGGTAGTGGTGTAATGCAGGAAAAAATCGTAGTCGAGCGCTTTGCTCAGCTTCTGCAACAATTCAGTGTCGATCGAGGAACGGCGATAGATCCCGTAAACGTTTTGCTTGGAAGTGCTGATGCGCCGCGCAAGCTCCGTCGGGCCCATCCTCAGCTCCTTTGCTCTCGCTTCGATCTTTTCGCCGATGTGCATGGTTCAAAAGTACCGGCAGGCCGGGCAACCGATAATTTACCCGCGTACGTTTTAAATTGCCACACCCGAAGGCCCGGCATCAGGACTTAGGTGTCAGGACTTAGGTGTTAGGTATTAGGGCTTAGATATATGTGCTCAGGCAAGCTAAAATTCGAAAACCGCGCTGTTTGTCATTAGTAATTTATTGATTACCAGAAACTAATGTTGTTTTACAAGGCGACCCGCGTGTGCGGTAAATTCCGGGCGCCCCCCAAGTCCTAAGTCCTGACACCTAAGCCCTAATACCTAACTTTACAGGGAAAATCATTTTGCCTGTGAAGACCATTTTTCTCGTCCGGCACGCCAAATCAGCGTGGAATATTCTCGGCCTCGACGACATCGACCGGCCGCTGAACGACCGCGGGTACAGCGATGCGCACGACATGGCTTCCCGTCTCCGCAAAAACGTACGCCCCGATCTCATCGTCAGCAGCCAGGCTGTCCGGGCCTTGACCACCGCGCTCATCTTCGCGCGCCACCTGCATTACGACGCGCCCGCCATCAGCATCCGGGAGCGGCTCTACGATGCGAGCAGCGACCAGTACCTGGCGGTCATCGCTTCCCTGCCCGACGAGCACAACACGGTGGTCCTTGTAGGCCACAACCCGGTGATCACCGAAACGGCGAACCTGCTCGGGGGAATCACGCTGGACGAGCTGCCGACAACGGGGATCGTGGGAATTGAATTCGACGAGGCGGCATGGAAGCAGGCGGTGAAGACAGGAGGAAAAATGACCTTTTACGATTTTCCGAAAAACAAGCCGGGTTAGTTGGGAGAACGGAGGGAGGAGCCGGGAGACGAAAAGACTCCGCTCTCCTCCTTTCATTCTCCGGACTATTTTTCGTGTTAAATGATCGTTAATACAGACACTGCCGCAGGATATACCGCTAAATTCGCCTGGCCCAAGAATGCCTGTTATGTATAAGAAGAAGATCAGGAAGAACAAGATACCGCTGGTCAACCGTGAAGTAAGCTGGCTTTCTTTCAACGACCGCGTGATGCAGGAAGCGGAGGACAAAACGAACCCGCTCATCGAACGCCTGCGTTTTCTCGGGATCTATTCCAACAACCGCGATGAGTTTTTCCGCGTGCGCGTGGCCACGCTCAAGCGCATGACGAAGCTCGGGAAGAAAGCGCAGGAGCTCCTCGGGGGCGATCCGAAAAAAATTCTCGACCAGCTCCAGAAGCGCGTCATCGGCGCATCGCACCGTTTCGATCTTTGCTACAATGAAATCCTCCACGAGCTCGAGCGCCATCGCATTCACATCATCGACGAGCACCAGCTGACGAAAGAGCAGGGCGAATGGGTGATGGGATTTTTCCGCGAAAAGGTGATGCCGCAGCTGTTCCCGATCATGCTCGACAGCGCGCCGTCGTTCCCTTACCTGAAAGACAAGTCGGTTTACTTCGCGATCAAGCTGGAGCGGCGCGTCCGGAATAAAAAGGCGCGTTATGCGCTCATCGAAGTTCCCTCCGACACGATCTCCCGCTTCGTGGTGCTGCCGCAGCGCTCGGGGCACGAATACGTGATCCTGCTCGACGACGTGATCCGCTATTGCCTGGGCGAGATTTTCCCTTCGCACGAATACGGGAAGATCAGCGCGTACACGATCAAGCTCACGCGCGACGCGGAACTCGACATCGACAACGACATTTCGAAAAGCTTCATCGAAAAAATTTCAGGCAGCCTCAAAAAGCGGAAGAAAGGAGCGCCCGTCCGTTTCCTCTACGATAAAGCCATCGCGCCCGACCTGATGCAGGTGCTGCGCAAGCAGCTCAACATGCTCAGGCAGGACAACATGATCCCGGGATCGCGGTACCACAACTTCAAGGATTTCATCAGCTTCCCCGACCTCGGGCACAAGAACCTGGTGTGGCCGGCCATGCAGCCCATCGCGCATCCCGCCTTCACCCGCGGGGAAAGCATGTTCTCCGCCATCCGTGAAAAAGACGTGATGCTGCATTACCCGTTCCATTCCTTCCACCACATCATCGACCTGCTGCGGGAAGCGTCCATCGATCCCCGCGTTCGCCGCATCCAGATCACGCTGTACCGCGTGGCGAAAAATTCCAACATCGTGAACGCGCTCATCAACGCGCTCAAGAACGGCAAGCAGGTGACCGCGGTGATGGAGCTGCAGGCGCGTTTCGACGAGGAGAACAACATCTACTGGGCGAACCGTTTGCAGGAAGAAGGCGCGCAGGTGATCTTCGGCGTGCCGGGGATCAAAGTGCATTCCAAGCTGTTCCTCGTCACGCGCCGCGAAGAAGGAAGGCCTGTCGATTACGCGCACATCGGCTCGGGGAATTTCAACGAAAGCACGTCGACGATCTATACCGACAAAACGTTGCTCACGGCTGACAAACAAATTACCGAAGAAGTGCAGCGCGTGTTCGATTTTTACCAGAACAACCTGAAGCCGGGCAATTACAAGCATCTCGCGGTGGCGCCGTTCAACATGCGCAAACGTTTCCTGGGAATGATCGATCGCGAGATCGTCAACATCGGGAAGGGAAAGCCGGCGTGGATCATTCTCAAGCTGAACAACCTGGTGGACCGTGAAATGATCCTCAAGCTGTACGAGGCGAGCCGCGCGGGCGTGAAGGTGCGGCTGATCGTGCGCGGCACCTGCGCGCTGGTCCCCGGCGTGAAAGGGTTCAGCGAGAACATCGACGCGATCAGCATCGTGGGACGGTTCCTCGAGCATACGCGCGTGTTCATATTTTGCAACGGGGGCGATGAGAAGTATTTCATATCTTCGGCCGACTGGATGTCGCGGAATCTCGATCACCGCTCGGAAGTAGCGGTTCCGGTCAACGACCCCGACAGCCAGCAAGAGCTGAAACACATTATCGGTCTCCAGCTCCGCGACAACCGGAAGGCGCGTATCCTCGGCGGGAAGGAAGAGAACACCTACCGCCGCACGCAGTCGCAGAAGCCGCTGGTGGCCCAGGAAGAGATCAGGCTCTATCTCGAAAAGAAAGCCCGCGCAGGAAAACGTCTGAAAGCACGCACCAAAAAGATTGAAGTTCGCCGCCATTGATATCGGTTCCAACGCTGTCCGCCTGCTGATCGGGAATGTCTACGAAAGCAAGAACGGGCCGATCTTCAAAAAAGCCGACCTCGTGCGCATCCCGCTTCGCCTTGGCGAAGACGCATTTCTCCACAAGCGCATTTCCGAACAGAAGATCGAAAAGCTCGTGACCGCGATGAAAGCGTTCCGCCAGCTGCTCGATTTTTACGAAGTACCCGATTACAAAGCCTGCGCCACCTCCGCGATGCGCGAATCACGCAACGCGGTGGAAGTGATCGAACGCGTGGGCGCCGAAGCCGGCATCGCCATCGAGATCATCGACGGGAAAACGGAAGCGCAGATCATTTATTCCAACCACGTGGCCGAGCACCTCAGCCAGGACAGCAATTACCTTTACATCGACGTTGGCGGCGGCAGTACGGAGATCACGCTGTTCTCCCGCGAGCAGATCGTTACCTCGCGTTCATTCAACGTCGGCACCATCCGTTTCCTCAACGACCTCGTGCCGAAAGAAACGTGGAGCGAGTTCAAGGAATGGATCAAAACGGTGACGAAAGAATATCACCCGCTCACCGCCATCGGCTCGGGCGGCAACATCAACAAGATCTTCAAGATGTCGCGCAAAAAGCAGAACCGCCCGCTTTCTTCGAAAAAGCTCGCCGAGATGCACGACTTCCTTTCCTCGTTCACGCTGCAGGAGCGCATCGAAGTGCTCGGCCTCAACCCCGACCGCGCCGACGTGATCGTTCCCGCCGCGAAAATTTTCCTCGCCGTCATGAAAGCCGGCGACATCGGCAAGATCTACGTCCCGCAGATCGGCATGGCCGACGGGCTGATCCATTTGCTTTACGAAAACCACCTGGCGAAGAACCGGAAGGGGTTGGTGTTCAGTAAATAGCTTTCCGGCCCCATGGACTTTCTTTTCCGCCTCCTGCGCACACTTTTCGGCATCTATGCGATGCTCGTATTCCTCGTGACGCTGCTCGCCGTGACGCCGATGTATGTCCTGGTCTTCCTCGCATTCCCCCGGAAAAAAGCCCCGCACATCGCCCACGCACTTTCCCGTATCTGGGCCGGCGCGCTGCACACGTTCTTCATCCTCCCGCCCGACATCCGGAACAAACACTACATCGATCCGCGCAAAACGTATGTGTTCGTCGCCAACCACCGCTCCCAGCTCGACATCCCGACCTACGCGCTCGCGTGCCGCAACACGTTCCGCTTCCTCGCCAAAGCCGAGCTTACGAAAATCCCGCTCATGGGATTTATCATCCGCAAGCTCTACCTCACCGTCAACCGCGCCGACCGTACCGACCGCAACCGCAGCATCGAAGTGATGAAACGCTCGCTCGACGAAGGCATTTCCGTTTTCCTTTGTCCCGAAGGCACACGCAACCGTCACGACGATCCGCCCCTGCTCGATTTCCGCGATGGCGCATTCCGTCTCGCCGTGCTCAGCAAAACCCCCATCGCCGTGCTCACCGTGCTCAACACCGGCGAGAAGCTGTCGCCCAACCGTCCCATCGAGCTCGCGCCCGGCGCGATCCACGCGATCTGGGATGAACCGATCGATACGACGAACATGACGGTCGAGGATGTGCCGGCGCTGAAGGAGCGGGTGCGGGAGATGATGATGGGGCACCTGTCGCGCTGGCGGGGCGCGGGTGGCGCGGGCGCAGGCGCCCCCAACCCCGGACTTAAGTCCGGGGTTGGTCACTAGCACCCATCATCCGGGCGACTGCCCTCGCAGCACCTCATCATCCCCGGATCGCCTCGTATCGCTATCCATCATCCGGGAGATTTTATATCTTCGCCGCCCTTATATCATATCTCTATACTTATGTCATACGTTATTATCTGGGTACATGCCGTTTGGGGAACGAAAAGACGAAAGCACTTTCTGACCAAAGATGTCCGGGAAAAACTTTTTCCTCACATCAAACAGAATGCGCTCACCAAAAAAATCCAAATCGTAGAAATCAACGGTTATTATGATCACGTGCATTGTCTGCTGCGGATGAATGCCGAATTGAGCATCGGGCAAACGATGCAGTTGCTGAAAGGAGAATCGGCTCACTGGGCAAATAAAAATCAGCTTGTTCAACCGAAACTGGAATGGGCGGTTGATTATTATGCCGCTTCTGTTTCCGAATCAGCTCTATCCCGTGTAAGAAGATACATCCAAAACCAGGAACAGCATCACGCCGATCAGCCTTTTAAAGAACCCTTTGTCCTGGCTTATCGTTCCTACCTCGACGGAATTGCTGCCTGACTGGTGGTAAGGAGATTCGTATTTTTACCCCATGAAACCCGATTACCCCGACCATCTCCCCAAACCCGGCGACAACTACGAAATCCCTGTCGAGGGCTCGCTGGCGTTGCTGGCGCTCGGCGCGAAAGGAATTCTTGCGTGGCGGAAGAAACGCGCGGAGGTGTTGGCACAACAAAAAAATTCCCCGGCAGGCGATGAGCAAAAAGACAGGTAGAAAAGTGCTGCTGATCGGCTGGGACGCGGCCGACTGGAAGATCATCCGCCCCTTGCTCGACAGCGGGCAGATGCCGTCGCTCCGGCGCATGGTGGAGAACGGCGTGATGGGAAACATCGCCACGCTCGACCCGCCGCTCTCGCCGATGTTGTGGACATCCATCGCAACAGGCATGACGGCCGACCGCCACGGCATCCTCGGTTTCGCGGAGCCTGATCCGGCTACGGGAAAAGTGCGGCCGGCTACGGTGACCTCGCGCAAGGTGAAAGCGGTGTGGAACATTCTCAACCAGCAGGGACTGAAATCGCACGTGGTGGGCTGGTGGCCGGGACATCCCGCGGAGCCGCTGAACGGCGTTACCGTTTCCAATTTTTTCGCGAAGATCAAAAACACGCCGGGCAGCAATGCGCTGGCGCCGGAGCATGCCGTGCATCCGCCGGAGTTGCGTGAAACGCTCGAGCAGCTGCGCGTGTCGCCGGCGGAACTGACGTACGCGCATCTTCTTCCGTTTGTTCCTGACGCTGCGAAAGTCGACCAGGAAAAAGACAACGCGTTGCGCGCGATCGCCACGATGCTCGCTTCGGGATCGAGCTATCACGCGGTGGCGACGTGGATCCTGGAAAACCGGGAATGGGATTTCCTCGCGCTCTACCTGAACGAGATCGACCTCTTCTGCCACACGTTCATGCGTTATTACCCGCCACAGCAGCCGGGCATTTCCGACGAAAATTTCGCGCTGTACAATGGCGTGATCGACGCGGCGTACAAATTCCACGACATGATGCTGGGCCGTTTGCTCGAGCTGGCGGGCGATGATGCGACGGTCATTCTCGTTTCCGATCACGGATTTCATTCCGCGGAAAAACGTCCGAACAAATTGCCGGAAGACCCGGCGGCGCCGATGTACGAACATGCGCATTACGGCGTGTTCTGCGCGATGGGGCCGGGCATCCGTAAAGACGAACGCGTGTACGGCGCGACGTTGCTCGACATTGCACCGACGATCCTTTCGCTCTTCGACATTCCCGCGGGAAAAGACATGCGCGGGCGTGTGCTGGCTTCTATTTATGACACGCCTCCATCTCTCGGGCGCATCGATTCCTGGGAAAATGTTCCCGGCGACAGCGGGCAGCATGCGGGAGAAATGCGGGAAGATCCGTGGGCGGCGCAGGAGGCGCTGACGCAGCTCGTGGAGCTCGGCTACCTCGAAGCGCCGGGCGAAGACGAAGCGGAAAATGCAAAACGTGTTACGGCCGAATCGCAATTCTATCTTGCACGCGTTTACCTTTCCACCGATCGCGCGCAGGAAGCGTTGCCCATCTTGCAAAAACTTTTCGAGCAATGGCCCGAAAAAGCCCGCTTCGGTTTGCGGCTGGCGCAATGTTACCAGCGCCTCAAACGCACCGCCGACGCGCGTGCCGTGATCGACCGCATGCGCTCAGACGAAAAAGCATCCGCACAGCTTCCCTCGCTCGACTTCATCGAAGGCACGCTGCTCATGGCGGAACATCGTCCGCGCAAAGCGCTCGAAATGCTGCGCCGCGCAGAACAGCACAAAGCGCACCTGCCCGGGCTGCAAGTGCTCATTGGCCACGCCTATTTGAAAATGCACCGCTGGGAAGATGCCGAGCATGCGTTCATCCGTGCGCTTGCGCTTGACGAGGAAAACGCGCGCGCGCACCACGGCCTCGCGCTGGCCTCGCTCCGGCAGGGAAAGCTGGAAACCGCGATCGACGAGGCGCTGACGGCGGTGGGATTGCTGCACCATTTCCCCGCAGCGCATTACCACCTCGGCGAAGCGTTGATGCAATCCGGAGATTACGTGAACGCAGTGAAAGCATTTTCGGTTTGCCTTACGCTTACGCCGGGCAATCGCCGCGCGCACGTGCATCTCGCGAACCTTTACAAAAACCACCTCAGCGACGAAGAAGCCGCGAAGAAGCACGTCGAGTTCGCCGAAAAAAATATCCGCGGCACCGTGACCGTCGTTTCCGGCTTGCCGCGCTCGGGCACGTCCATGCTGATGCAAATGCTGCAAGCGGGAGGAATGGAAATTCTTTCCGACGGCCAGCGCAACAGCGACGAGCACAACCCGCTCGGCTACCTGGAAGACGAACGCGTGAAGCGCCTTCACACAGACCGCAGCTGGATGAAAGACGCGGACGGGAAAGCCGTGAAGATCGTTGCGCCGCTGGTGATGCATCTGCCGCCGGGCTTCCAGTACAAGGTGATCTTCATGGAACGCGACATGCACGAGGTGCTGACGTCGCAGCAGCGCATGCTCGGCCGGACGAAGGAAGTGGAGAAAACGTATCCCGCGCAGCTCGGCGAAGCGTTTGCAAAGCAACTGGAGAAAACGAAAGCCTGGTTCGCCACGCAGCCCAATATCGAGGTGCATTACGTGCGGTACGCGGATGTGGTGGAGCGGCCGGAAGAAGAAGCGGAAAGCATCAGCGACTTTTTGGAGGCGGGGCTGGATGCGGTGAAGATGGCGGCGGCGGTAAAGGGGGAATTGTACAGGAATAAGGTGAGAAGATAGATCTGCGGCGCACCTTGAATTTTTCTTCCCGGCTTTAAGAACTCTTCGCACAGCTTGCGAACAGCGAATACGTTTTAACCAAAAAAGCGTTAAATGTGTTGAGCGGCAAAAAAGCGCGGAAGAAAAAGCTGTTCATTTGGCGGATGAGAAGAATTTACCTCGCTGCACTTTTTATTTTTTCAACGCTTTTTTCTTTTCAGTCGGCAGCGCAGGTTACCGGCCTTGTCGCTGATACGGCTGCCGCGCCGGTGCCTTTCTGCAACGTCATTCTCATCAACGCCTCCGACAGCAGCATCGTGACGGCGACAACAACAAGCGAATCCGGCGCTTTCACCCTCGAGAAAAAAGATTCCGGCATGTTCCGCATCCGCGTGAAGTTCGTCGGCTACAAAGAATTTTACTCCGAAGTTTTCCCGCTGACCGACGCGCAACCGCACTACGACGCTGGAACGATCACACTGCAACAGGACGCTACGGTGCTCGCCGACGCCGTCATCACTGCCGACAAGCCGTTCATGGAGCAGCAGCTGGACCGCACGGTGTACAACATCCAGAACAGCATCATTTCCTCCGGGAACAATGCGCTGGACGTGCTGCGGAAATTGCCGGGCGTGACGGTGGACAACAACGACAACATCCAGGTGCGCGGCAAGGCGGGCGTGCAGATCATGATCGACGGGCGCATGTCGCAGCTGTCGGGGCAGGACATCGCAGTTTACCTGAGAAGCATCGACGCGAGCCAGATCGAGAAGATCGAGGTCATCACCAATCCTTCGGCGAAATACGATGCGGCGGGTTACGCGGTGATCAACATCGTGCTGAAACGCGACCGGCAGATGGGTTTCAACGGGCAGGCCACGTTCAACTACCAGCAAGGATTTTACAGCGGGCTGAGCGGAAGCGTGAACGGCAATTACCGGCTGAAAAAAGTAAACTTCTTTGCCAACTACAGCCACGGCACGGGATATTTTTACGACGAGTCGCGGAGGATAACCGATTTCGCGGGAGGCACGGAGACGTTCGATAACCGGCAGCTTTATAAGAACCATTACACCTGGGATAATGCGCGGGCAGGCGTGGATTTTTTCCCGAACGAAAAGCATACGATCGGCATCCTGGCGGAAGGGCATAACGGCGACAACCGGCAGGAGCGAACGTTCTCCTCGCTGATGTACGGGACAGCAGCAGCAGCGGATTCCAGCGTGTACACCGAAACACGGCAGCAGAACATTTCGAGGTGGCGCTCTTACAGCGTGAATTACCTCTACCGGATCGACACCACGGGCCGGGAGCTCAGCGCAAGTTTCAGCTATGCACCATTCTCGATCGTCAGCACCCGGACCAACGACTCGTGGTACTACGACAGCACCGGTGCGTACACGCGCCCGCCCGGCACGCAGAAAATGCATTTTCCCACGGTGATCGGTATCGCGGCAGGACAGCTGGATTACATTCACCCGGCCGGCGCCGCGCGGAAGCTGGAAGCAGGCCTGAAAGGCAGCTACGTTTCCACCGACAACGACGGGAATTACTGGAACGTGATCAACGGCGCGGAGGTGAACGACACGACGATGAGCAATCATTTCGTGTACACGGAAACGATCTACGCCGGTTATGCGAATTTTATGCAGGAAGTGAACAAGAAGCTGTCGTACCAGGTCGGCCTGCGCGGCGAACAAACGCAGGCGCGCGGCGAGCAGCTGACCACCGGCGAAGCGTTCGACAGGCAATACTTCAACCTTTTCCCGAGCGCGTTCCTGAACTGGAAGATCGATTCGACGCACACGCTGAATTTCTCTTACAGCCGCCGCATCGACCGACCGGATTACGGCGACCTTAACCCGTTCCGGTTTTACAACAACCCTTTCACATATTTCACCGGCAATCCTTACCTGCGCCCGCAGATCAGCCACAACGCCGAGCTGACGCACGTTTACAAAGAAGTGTTCAGCGTTACCGCCGGCTACCTGTACATGAAGGACGTGTTTGCATTCGTCCCGCGCGTGAACGATTCGACGCATACGTTTTACAGCCGCGTGGAGAACTTCAACACCTACGTGTGCATGAACGTGTCGGGTGCGCTGACGATGCCGCTGGCGAACTGGCTGACGACGATCACGACGGTGAATCTTTTCCACGACAATTATTCCAGCCCGGTCGGCGGCTCGGCTTACCAGCTTGCGGGCTGGACCTGGCAGGTCCGTACGCTCAACATTTTCTCGCTGGGAAAAACCACCGGCGCGGAGGTAAGCTTTTATTATCGCTCGCTGAACCGCAACGGCGTGTGGATGGAACGCCCGGTGGCTGTGCTGGACATCGGTTTCCGGCAAAAATTCGCGCAGGGGAAAGGCACATTGTCGGTTTCATTTTCCGACCTGTTGTGGCGTTCGTACATCCAGGGCACTGCATCTTACCCGGGCATGAGCATGGAGCTGACGGGCCGCAACGACAGCCGGCGGGTGCGCATGTCGCTTTCCTGGAAATTCGGAAAATCGAAATACCAGCGCGACGAGCGGAGGAAAAGCGGGGAAGACGAGATCAACCGGGCGCAGTAGGCAACCATTACGCCGTTTGCCCGTCTATCTCTTGTAAAAATGCGCCCATGAAAAAGTCCGTTACGCTTCCCGCTGCAATTTTCCTGCTTCTCGTTTTTTCCTGCACAAAAGTAAAACAGGAAAAAATGACCGTCATCCGCGATTGCACGGGGACCTATCTCCGATTCGACGGGAAGGATTACCACGTGTGTAATTTCGAAAAGCTGGAAACGTTCCCCGACAATGCCGCAGTCACCGCCTCGTTCAGAAAGGTCGACAACTGCACGGACATGGCGGTTTGCCTGATGTTCCACGAGAATGAGGGATGGGTGGAAGTCACGGATATCCGCTAGCCGGGCTCCGTTTTGCCGGAAATGCCTTTTCGCGCTATCTTTATCCCCTTCCATTACAAAACCCGCTATGAACAAAAACGTACAACGCAAGCTTTCCGCTTACGCAGCCACCACCGCCGGTGCGGTTGCCCTCGCAGGTTCCGCCGACGCACAGATCGTGCACGTGGACATCAATCCCGATACGGCCGCGCATGATTCGGTCTATTACGACCTCGACATGAACGGCGACGCGATCCCGGAGCTGCACTTTACCGCTTTCGATTACCAGACGCCTTACGGCCTGGTCAACATCGCGGAAGTGGACGTGCTGGGCGATACGAACAACGCGATCATGGGCAGCCTGTATTACGGCATGTACCCGTTCCCGTTCGTGCTCAACAACGGCGATTCCGTCAGCGGCACAAGCACCGACTGGCAGAACAAAACGATGAACAGCGGCTACCAGTATCTCGGCGTGCTGTCGGCGTACGGCAACTACGCGAACTGGATCGGCGTGAGCGACAAATACCTCGGCGTGCGCTTTAAGATCGGCGCCAATACGCATTACGGCTGGGTGCGCATCTCCGTCACTTCCGACCTCGATTCCATCATCATTAAAGAATACGCGTACCAGATCCAGCCCGGCGTCGGCATTACGGCGGGACAGCTCGTCGGCATCGGCCCGAACGCGCAGAACGACCCGATCCACATTTTCGCTTCCGGCAACACGATCGTGCTGCAGAACACGCAGGTGGAAAAAGGCGGAAACGTCCGCATTTACAACACGACCGGGCAAGCCGTTTACGAAGGCAAGCTCACATCCGGCAACATGCGCATCGGCCTGGAAACATCAGCGCCGGGAATCTATTTCGTTGAAGTGGTTCGTCCCGATGGCAGCCGTGCGGTGCGGAAAGTTTATGTGAACTAACGTTCAGTTAGTCGTTACTCGTTGGTGGTTTGTTGTTGGATCGTTCGTTGTTGAACGGCCAATGGCAAACCACTGACTTTTTTGCTTAACCGCGAATGATTTTTATAAGAGAAAGTTGGTTGGTTGTCTTTAGTCGTTGTTTAGTTGAAAGCGGCATTGTTATAACAACAAACTAATCCGTCACCACGAAATAGAAAATTACCAGGTAAGGCAGCGCGGCAAGGAAAAAGAAAATGAGGGAATACAGGTGCATGGACATAATGCCGAAATGCGTCGACTTTTTCCGCACGCAGTAGATCATCCCGGCCACCCATATCCCGAACAGGGCGGCAACCGCCAGGCTAAAGTACACCATCAGCTCATCGTTCAGCAACTCACGGACCGAATCACCGGGGCCGACATTGTCGAAACGGGCGCCATTTTGCGCATCAAAAATTGCGTATTTGCTGAAGTTGTAATATTCGATCGCGAGCGTATCCTTCCCGGGAAACACCATTTTGAAATTGTAATTCGCCACATAACTTGTGAGCACGCGGAACC
The DNA here is from genome assembly GCA_966211705.1 of uncultured Chryseobacterium sp. Taxonomy (GTDB): domain Bacteria; phylum Bacteroidota; class Bacteroidia; order Palsa-965; family Palsa-965. Next base: position 82,037 of record CBIHOC010000022.1, on the reverse strand, counting down.
GCGCTGCTCCTTTCGGGTGCCGCAATTCGTAGTTATAATAATGCGATCTCCAATCACTTCCTGTTTCATAAAACACGAAATCGCCCGCAACCAGCTGCCAGTCGATGGTATAGTTAAGACCCTCATAAGGCACCAGCGCCCGCCATAACATGGAATCGTTTTTCAGCTCATAATACGGCCCGGGGCCCCGGGAGGAAACGTGGCGGGGTTTTCGCGCCGGCAACCCGGTGGAATGGATCCCGGAATGCGTGATGATCTGCGTCAAACCGCGCGGCCATTGCAGGCTGCCGTAAAGTACGAACGAAGAATCCGTACCTGTGCCGAAAGGACGGAATGTGCAGGTGTCGCCGTGAAAATTAAGCAGGTACGTTTTTTTATCCGCGGCGTACCAGTTTTTCCCGATGTACTGGATCTCGTTCGGGCCGAACGTAAACTGCTCCATGCTTTCATCCATGTGAAACGTATCGGTGCGCAGCGGGGTGAATTGCGGGTCATAATGCCGGATGAGGAACTGTTCCCGGTAATCGTCGAACTGCGCAAGGAGAAATTCTTTTTGCACAGCATCGTAGCTTACGTGGCAACGGCTCCTTGTCATTTCACTGAATACGATCGAATCGCCGCGCACCACGAGCAAATGATCTTTGTCGCCTTCGAACGTCACCGCCAGTTGCTTTCCGTCCCACGCCATGGAAACAGGCTTCGCATCACTTTCATCCAGGTATGACTTCATCCACGAGAATTCCCGCGTCTTCCGGTCGAAGGTGCCGAAAGAAGTTCCACGCTCTCCATTGACCTGCGCCAGCATCCAGACACGATTGCCGGAAAAAGCGACCGGGAACGCTCCGATGACTTTAAGGGGATCGTTGGAAAGCGGGCGCGGCAGGAACGCGATCGTGGCAAAGATCCCGCAAAACACCAGCCCGGAAAGCCCGGCGAGAATATGGTAAACCCTGGCGGCCGATGGCTTTCGTTTCCCGATACGGTAAAACCAGATGATGAGCAGGATGAGACCGGCGACACCAACTCCGCACACGAGGAAAAACAGGATAATTGCTGTTCCGAGATCCATGAGGGTTATTTTGTCGGGGAAAGTTAGTTGTTTGTTGTTAGTGGTTTGTCGTTGGATTGTTGATGGAGTTACTGTCGTTGTCCTTCCCGTTTATCCGGGCAAGCGGAAAAAACAGCCTGTTTTTCAATTCATGAAACAACATAAACGGCAAACTTGTCCTGAGCTAGTCGAAGGACAACAAACGCCTGGCGACAATAACCAACCATAAACCAATTTCGTATCTTTCCACGTTCTAAAACATTCAAAACCCGATGCTTCGCAAGCTTCTTCTTTCCTTTTTTGCAACGGCGCTGATCCTGTCGGCCTGCAAAAAAGACCCGGAACCTGTTTCCCCGGCCAACCCGCCCGCCGCGCAGCCGCGCATCATCTTCACCTTTAAGTTCGACAGCACGCAGGTGCGCCTCGATGAGCTCGGGCAGCCGGAAACGGTTCCCGCCAATCACGGCGCGCAATGCCCGGTATTCCACGGGATGTCGGCACACTACATCGAGCTGGCGCCTGACATGTACACGGGCCTCGGGCTGGGCACGCAGCTGTACCTTGCCCCGCAAACCAACGCGGGCGGCCCCACGGCGATCGACTTCGACAGCGCGCACATCGTGGGCGAGAACCAGGAATTTTTCTCCATGCCGATCGCAAACGTCGCCGCTGGAACGTACGACTTCATCCGCGTTTCGCTCGCCTACCAGAATTACGACGTGAAGCTGCGCGCCAACAGCATCGATTTCACCGGGCGCCTTGCTTCGTTCATCGGCTACAACACGTACATCACGACGTTTACACCCGCAACGGTCCCCGTTACCGTGAACGCGAACAAGGCGCAAGGCTTCTGGGCGTTCGAAGCGTTCAGCCAGGTGACGCAGGGACAGGCGCCCCCGGGGGCCACCACCGTTCCCAACCCGATCTTCGCCACGTCGCCGGTGCCGCAAGGCTCCTGCGTGGTGACAGGGCAATTCGCCGCGCCGCTGACGATCACCGGCAACGAAACGGAAGACATTCACATCGTCATTTCGCTTTCCACCAACAACAGCTTCGAATGGGTGGAGCACAGCACGCCCGGCATCTACGAACCGCTCGACGGCGACACGGTCGTCGACATGGGCATCCGCGGGTTGATCCCGATCGTTCAGTAATTTGTTCTTATGCGCTACATTTTTCCCCTGCTCTTCGCTTTCGCATTCGCCGCTTGTTCCGGCGACACGGGCACTGACGGTAAAAAAGATTCCGTCGATACGGCGGCAACGAGCCTGCCCGGCGGCGCCGGTTCCGACTGGCAATCGCTGACGGAAAGCTGGACCGCATCGCTGAACTTAAAGAACGCGTCGATCATGAAATCGTTCTACGCGGATTCCGTTTTGTATTACGGCGATAAAATTTCCGGCGACGACGTGGTGAAACGCCAGCAGGAATATTTCAATAGCTACCCCGATTACCACCAGAAGATCGTGGAGTACATTTCGGAAGACCAGCTTCCCGACGGCAACTGGCGCATCCGCATCACGAAGCAGGTGCGCGCAGGCGGAAAAACCGCGAACTATCCCGCTTCGCTGGTGTACGGCAGGGACAACGGGATCTGGAAGATCGTAGCCGAGAGCGACGACATCACCGACCTGCGCAAGGGCCAGCCCATTACCGTGCATTACGCGCCGGAAAAAATAACCGTGGAAGGTTTGCTGGAAGAAAATTCCGGTTTCATTCCTTCCGAAGGCAGCGATCCGAAAAGCGACGGGAAACAAACCTATTACGTGATCTGGGCGGCTCAACCGCTCGACGTGATCGGGCCGGAAGAACCGGAAACATTGCTGGAGCAGCAGAACGTCACCGAGCTTGGCATCGAGCGCATCCAGGTAGTGGGCGACAATAACAGGCTGGGCGCGCTGCTGAATAAAAAAGTGCGTGCGACAGGCGTCCTGTTCCATGCGCATCTTCCCGAACATTTCACATCCGTGGTGATGGAGGTTGAAGAGCTGAAGGCAGTGGCCGGTTTATAAGATCGCCTCATCCCGGTAAAGCATTCATCATCAAAATGAAAAAGCACAAAGAGGAAGTCGCTTCGGTAAGCTCTTCCATTTCTGCGATGCTTGCTTACTGGGATAAGGATCTCGTCTGCAGGTTTACGAATGATGCTTACGCGGAATGGTACGGGAAAACGCTCGGGGAAACCCTGAACAAGATCACGATGGACCAATTGCTCGGTCCTGTTATTTTTGAAAAAAACCTTCCTTACATCCGCGAAGCGCTGAAAGGCAACCCGCAGACCTTCGAGCGCGACATTCCTTCCGCGGCAGGCATGCGCCATTCGATCACCAGCTATTTCCCGGATATCGTGAACGGGGAAGTGAAAGGGTTTTTTGTTCACATCACCGACATTACACCGATCAAGGAGATGGAGCTCGAGCTGACGCGCTCGAACGAGATCATCCATAACCAGAACAAGCGCCTGCTCAATTTCGCCAACGTCGTTTCACACAACCTGAGATCGTACGCCGGCAACCTGGCCGCGATACTCGACATGTTCATCAAAGCCGGCCCGGGAAAAGACAAGGACGAGATGCTGGCGCACCTGAAAAGCATTTCGAAGCAATTCAGCGAAACGGTGTCGCACCTGAATGAGATCGTGCACGCGCAAAACCTGGACCGCACGGAAACGAAGCGGCTCAACCTGCACGCGTTCATCGGGAAAGCCATCGATGTGCTCGACGTCCAGCTGCAGGCGACAGGCGCTTCCGTGCGGAATATGGCCAGCAGCGAGATCCACGTGAATGCCAACCCGGCTTACCTGGAAAGCATTTTCATGAACATCCTGTCGAACGCGGTAAAATACCGGCACCCGGGAAGAAAACCGGAGATCACGGTGGAAACGGTTCCGGGGAAAGGAGAAGTTGCCGTGAAGATCTCGGATAACGGGCTGGGCATCGACCTGGAAAAGCATGGAAAAGATCTTTTCGGGATGTACAAAACGTTCCATGGAAACCCGGATGCGCAGGGCATCGGCTTGTTCATTGCGAAATACCAGGCGGAATCGCTGGGCGGGAGGATCGAGGTGGAAAGCGAAGTGAACAACGGCACGACGTTCATTGTTTATTTCAGGACGGCGTGATTCAAAGATTCAATTGTCCCGAGGACTCGGGACTATTCAAGATTCAATTACCCGGATTGCGGCCCGCCTGTTGAAATGTTCCAACAGGGTTGCGATACGGCGGGAATTTCCCTAACCTTGACAAAATTTTCCACCATGCGTTTCCTCTTCACACTTTCACTTCTTCTTCCTTTCGCAACACTCTCCGCACAGTTCAGCTCGCCTGAAAGCGTGGAATACGACGCAGCGAACAACCGCTGGCTGGTCGGCAACAACGGCAACGGCACGATCTCCGCGTATTATCCCGCCACGGCAACGGTCCTGCCTTTCGCCACGGGGCTGGCAAGCGGCCCGCACGGCCTGGAGATCCTCGGCAGCACGCTGTATGCCTGCGACGGCGGGAGCATCAAAGGATTCGACCTGGGAACAGGCGCGCAGGTGTTCAACCTCAACCTTTCGGCAAGCTTCCTCAACGGCCTCACCACCGATGGCACGAATTATCTTTTCGCGACCGATTTTTCCGCGAAGAAAATTTACCGCGTCGATCCCGTGGCCAACACGTTCAACCTGATGGTGACGACGGTGAAAACGCCGAACGGGATCTATTACGACGGCGCCAACAACCGCTGCGTGTTCGTTACGTGGGGAAGCGCCGCGCCCATCCAGGCCATGAGCCTCGCCGATTCCACGGTAAGCACGCTCACGCCGACCACGCTCAACAACTGCGACGGCATCACGCGCGACAACGCCGGCTACTGGTACGTCACCGCGTGGAGCAACAACGCGCTCAACCGCTTCGACCCGAATTTCACCAACCCCACGAACGTGATGGGCAGCCTCAGCAGCCCGGCCGACATCGACATCAACAGCGCGGGCGATTCCATCGGCATCCCGAATTCGGGCAGCTCGACGGTGGTGTTTTACACGAACATCACGACGGGAATTCCATCCGTGGAGAACGCGGCGAATATTTCCGTTTTCCCGAACCCTTCGAATGGCGCAGTGCAACTGCTGCTTTCAAAGCCGGTTTCACACGGCACATGCACGGTGACGGACGCTTCCGGGAAAATGGTGGACACGGTTTCTTTTACCGGCACGCAGCTGATCATTGAGCGGAAAAAAAATGCGGCGGGGATTTACCACGCCAGCATTACGGATGCGAATGGGGAAATCGTTGCCACGGCGCGCATCAACTGGGTGGATTGAAAATACTGTTTGCGGTTTGTTGGTGAACGAAATTTGTTGGTGAACAAAAGCGTCACGAGGCCTCGTGACGCGACCGCAAAATTATTTTTTCAATTTTTCTTTGAACACCTCGCGGAACTTCTCCACTTTCGGGCGAACCACGTACTGGCAATAACCTTCATTGGCGTTCGTTTTGTAATAATCCTGGTGGTAATCTTCGGCTTTGTAGAACACGGTGAACGGGCTGATCTCGGTGACGACGGGTTTGCCCCAGGTGTTTTTTTCGTTCATCTGCTGCTTGTAATATTCCGCCTTTTTCTTCTGCTCTTCGTTGTGGTAAAAGATCACGGAGCGGTACTGCGTGCCGACGTCGTTGCCCTGGCGATTGAGCTGCGTGGGGTCGTGCGTGTGCCAGAAAGCTTCGAGCATGTCGTCGTAGCTCAGCTTCGTGGTGTCGTAAACCACCTGCACGACTTCGGCGTGACCGGTGGAGCCGGTGCAGACTTCTTTGTAGGACGGATTTTTGATCGTGCCGCCGCTGTAGCCTGACGCAACGGAAACAACGCCGTCGAGCAGCTGGAACTGGGCTTCGACGCACCAGAAGCAGCCGGCGCCGAACGTGGCGGTATCGAGAGTGGAAGCGGTCATAAGCGAAGATTTGGTAGTGGTGTCTTTGGTTTCTGCGCCGGACGGCGTTTGTCCGCAGGCGGAAAAGGCGGTTCCGAGGAAGATGGCGGGCAGTATGGAGAGAAAGCGTTTCATGCCTGGAATTACGATGAAGAAGGTCCTGCGGATTTTACGTTGGCTTATTTTAACAGGCAGTTCCATAAAGTTCCGAAAAATTCCCCTGTTTCCTGTTCCTGGTTTCGAGTTTAAAGCCCTGGTGCAGGCTTTGTGATCAGTTTATTCAAAACCCGAAACTTTTTAAACCCGAAACTTTTTTGCTTTGTGCAATTTCGCGGCAAGCTGCATCATGATATGCATTATCTTGAACACAAGCTGTTAAACTAAACTCATCATCATGAAAAACCTCTTCTTCGCCCTCCTCCTCGCCTGCCCCGCGCTCCTGCCGGCGCAAACCACCACGATGCAAAAAACCGAACCGTCCATCACCGTCACCGGGATGGCGGAGCTCGAGATCGAGCCGGATGAAATTTACATGAACGTCACGCTCCGCGAATTCACCAAAGACAAGAAAAAATATACGATCGAAGAATTGGAAACGTCGTTCCTGAACTTCGTGGAAAAAACGACGTCGACGCCACGCGCCGATGTGAAGATGGACAACGTCACCGCCCAGGTCATTGCCATGAAACGCAAGCAGAAAGATGCGGTGATCGAAAAAACGTACGAGGTGAAGTACAAAAACACCGAGCAGGCGCAGATGCTGATGCTTGCACAGGATTCGCTTCACCTGAACAGCGTGTACATCAAACGCTACTGGCACAGCAAAATGGAAGAGTACAAGCAGCAGGTGCGCGTGAGCGCCGTCACGAATTCAAAAGACAAAGCCACGTACATGCTCGCCGCGCTCGGCCAGAAGCCCGGGAAAATTCTCACGATGTACGAAGTGTATCCCAACGTTTCCGTAGACAACGGCCTCGAAGAATTTCGTCCCTACCGCGGCGGCCTGTACAGCATCAGCGGGAAATCAAGCGCCTGGGATTACAACAGGCAATACGACGGCAGCGGCTTCCAGCTCGTGGGCGATGACCCGGTGAAGAAGACGATCAAGCTCACGTACCAGGTGCAGGCGACCTTTGAAATTGTTTGATGAGACGAAGCTTTTAGTGTCAAGCGGCAATAGGCAGTGGCGGTTGGCAGTTGGCAGTGGCGGTTGGCGGTGGCGGTGGGCGGTGGCGGTGGCGGTGGCGGTTGGCGGTGGCGGTTGGCGGTGACGGTGGGATTTATCTAGTTCAACAATGTTTTTCTTCTTCGGGAAAGCAAGATTTTCTCCACGGGAAAGCAAAACATCATCAACACCCACTGCCACCTGCCAACTGCCGCTAAAAAGTACCGTCAATATCCCAAGCCAACTGCCAACCGCCGCTTGCCAACTGCGCCTCTTTTTTCGTCCCCCGTCCCTTTCACATCCCCCGTCCCTTTCGTCCCTATATTTGCCCGGCATGACCATTATCCACCTCCTTCTCGCCTGGCTTTTTATCATGGCGGCTTACGTGCTGTGGCAGAAGTTCCGGGAAGACCGTGCGCAGGGGAGGAGTTTTTTCAACTTCGGGGATTTTAATTTTCTCATCGCTTCCGTTACGGTGATGGTCGCGGCGTGGGCCGTGTTCTCGCTTTTTTCCCCCGAGCCGCAGTTCACGGACAAAAACAAGCAGATCGAATTCGGGGAACGGACGCGGCAGCCGTGGCTGATCACGGACGCGCTGTGGAGCAAGATCGCGCGCAACCCGAAAGCGCTCGACCTGCATTACCAGCTCATCCACAATCATTTCATCCAGGAAGACGAGCCGTATCGTCCGCCTGACCGGAAAGCGTACGAGCAGGAGCGTTCGCGGATCTTTTCGTACTACTCGATGCTGTCGGCGTACGAGTACAACGACACGCTGAGCGACATCGGTTTTCTTTTTCTCGCCAACTGGTACCTCGAAGCGCCGGGACATGATGCGGAGACGGCGCTGTTCTGCCTGCGCCAGGTCGAAAACCGGGAAATGAAATACGTCAGCTACACGGCCGGCCGCATTCTTTTCACGGGCCTGGGCGCCGAAGCTGCCGAGCCGCATTTCATCGACGAGCTGGAGATCGACAGCGGGTACAGGCAGGGCGCGTGGGAAAATCTTGCACCGATCTATGACATGACGGGCCGCTATGAACAGCTTCGCAGGCTCGTGTACAACCCGGAAAGCAAAGACGCCGTGCCCGACCGCTTGCGGTACAAAGTGTATTTCCTGGAGCGCGATTTTATTGCTTTTTACAAGCTCCGCTTCAGCAACATGGCCGGCACGCTGCCGCTGTGGGGCATCGCGGGAAATCTTCTCGTGCTGTTCACGTGGCTCTTCTTCCTGCGCAGGCTGAGCTTTTTGTCGCCGGTGAAATGGCGGCACTTCCTGCTGGCGATCGGCATCGGGGTCGTGCTGGCGATGTCGTCGTGGCTGCTCTACGAGCTGTATCACCACGTGTTCAACTTCTGGATCACGGGCGAGGTGGTGAACGATTTTCTTTTTTCGTTCCTCAGCATCGGCATGATCGAGGAGCTGGTGAAATTGATCCCGTTCCTTTTGCTGCTGCGTTTCACCTCCATCATCAAAACGCCCATCGATTACCTGCTCGTCGCGTCTGCTGCGGGTTTGGGCTTTGCCTTTTTTGAGAATTTACTGTACACCTCGCAGTTCGGCCTGGGCGTCATTCATTCCCGCGCGCTCACCGCTTCCGTGTCGCACATGGCTTCGAGCGCCATTGCCGCGTACGGCTTCGTGCTGGTCAAATACCGTTACCCCGGAAACTGGTGGATCATTCCCGTTTTTTTCCTCCTCGCCGCGCTCGCACACGGCTTCTACGATTTCTGGCTGCTCAACGATTCCGTGCATTCGCTCGCCATCGTCACCGTGTTTTTCTTCCTCTCCGAAATGCTCATTTACGTTTCCCTGCTCAACAACGCGCTGAACCAGACTGCCGGGAGATTGCCGGTCATCGGGCTGCCCACGCTCAACACGCAGCGCCTGGCGGCTTTTCTCGCAGGCGCGCTGGTGCTCGTGTTCGCGCTCGAGTATGCCGGAACGTGCCTCGTCTACGGCACAACGATCGGCAACCGCTCGCTCATGAGCGCGTTCCTCGCCGGCGGTTATCTCATCTTCTTTCTTTCCATGCGCCTGTCGAACATCGACATCATCCCGGGCGAATGGGGAAAGGTGGATTTTTTCACCGGGCTTCTGCCGTCGGAAGTGATGGGCAGGCCGAAGCTGCATTACAACAGGGTTCTCGGGCAGCGCCTGCTCTTTTCCGTTCACGAAACAAGCAGCACGATCAGCACGCAGCTGCCGGTGTACGGCACGGTGAAACGGCGCTTCTCGCGGAAATCTTTTTCCGGGTGGTTCGAGGTGGAGCTGGAACGGCCGATCCATACGGGCCTTTACGAAACGCAGGCGCTTTTCATCCGCGCGAAGAACAGCGAAGACCTTATCACGCCGGGAACGGAAACGCTGGTGAAAATTTTTCTTTCCCCCGACCAGTCGATACGCGGCTTAACGTTTTTCGACTACGCCACTGTCAGCTGACGTTTTCTCCACCGGCCGGATCAAATACGCCACGGGAATGCACAGCAGGCTCGCGCCCGCGGCAAACCAGCCCACGTTCGGATAGCCCGTCAACACTTTATCCGGTGTAACGCTTGTCATCAATCCGCCAATGAGCGCGGCGAGACCGGCGGCCAGCTGCTGCGTGGCGGCGTTGAGGCTGAGGAAACCGCCGCGCTGGTGCGGAAGCGCTGTCGAGGTGATGAGCGTGTTGGAAGGAACGCTTCGGCTTCCGCCGAAAATGAAAACGAAAGACGTGACGAGCAATACCGTTCCCAGCCCGACGTGCGGGTGAAGGTTGGTGATCAGGAAAATGGGAAGGAGCGCGAAAACGGAAAGCGTGGCGAAAACGCGGAAGCTTCCGAAACGGTCCGACAATTTTCCCACCACGCGCAACACCACCACGCTGCACAGCCCGCCCACGAGGTAGATGTACGCGATATCTTCTTTCGCGATGCCGATGTTGTACACCATGTAGTTCGGGATGTACGGGATGATCGAAAAATGCCCGAACATGAGCAGCGTCATCAGCAGCAGCGCGCGCAGCCGGTTCGCGGACGAAAGGATCTCTTTGATCGTTTGTCCCGGTTTCCGGCGTTTCGCTTCTTCGATGTGGCCGGTCATGGACGGGATAAAAAAGAAGATGCCGGAAAACACGATCACGCCCAGCACGCCGATGGCGAAGAACGGGACATGCCAGCTGAAATGCGAGGCCACGTAGCTGCCCACGGGAATGCCGAAGATCGAAGCCGCCGCAAAGCCGCTCATCACGAGCCCCATCGCCGAGGCCCGCCGCTCCAGCGGAACCACGTCGCTCACCACGCTCAGCAATACCGCCGACAATACGCCGCCGAACATGCCCGTAAAAATGCGCGCGGCAAGCAGGAACTCATACGCAGGCGCAAGCGAGCACGCAAACGTTCCGATCACAAAGCCTGCGTAACACAGCAGCATCACTTTCCGCCGGTCGAAACGGTCCACGAAAAACGCCGCCGCGAAGCTGACAATTCCCGCGCTGATGCTATAGGAAGCCACCAGCATCCCGAACTGCGCCGAAGTGATGCCGAACTCTTCCGTGAACAACGGGCTGAGCGGCATCATGATGATAAAATCCATCACGTGCGAAAACTGGATGAAGGCCAGCGTGATCAGCAGCGGGCGTTCGCGTAAAGAAGCAGGAGCCATAAAAATAAAAAGAGCGCAAAGCTACGGGGAAAAGCGTAATAAAAAGTTGCGGGCGGGGCCGGTTTAAAAACCCATAAGCGGGTTTCATGTGCTCCGGGGCGTGTTTCGGAAAGTGGGCGGGGAAATGGGTTTTTGGCGGGGTAACTTGGGAGGAGAAAGGGAAAGAAGAGTTTGAAACAACTGAACATTTCGAAAAAGCGATTGTACTTGACCGGTAAACGTTCCCACGATCATTCCTGTCAAGTTGCTCACTAACCCGGCGGTCTCCCGCGCCACGTAAATTTTAACCGCCATGCCTCCGAAATCGAGAAAGATATTTCCGAAGACCTATCATATTCACCCGGGCTTCACTGTCAACCTTCATATTATTTCCGAGGGCTATACGAATGAGCAGCAGTTCAACAATGACTGCATCACATTGCGTGAAAAACTGCTGAGCCTGTCGCCATTCAATCTTTTAAGGTTGCACTCGTCATTCTTTTCGATCTACACATTCTACGAAGCAAGCACACAATCGGGACCGCGAATTACAAATAATCCAAGCGACCAGAACTTTGTGCCGGGAAACACGCCATTTGATTCTGTATTCAATACATCGCTGCAACGGTTATTCGTGAATGAATCGAAGGTGATGGCGATAATGAATAACATGACGGTGCGTTTCCAGGGGCAGTCTATAGATTTTTTAAAGACGATACGCCAGCGAAAGGACTACGAATATTTTGGTCCCGGTGTTGTGCTGCTCCTGCTGCCGGAGCAAACCGGGCTCGCCGGCATACAAAATTACCTTGTTGAAACGGAGAATCGCAGCAGCCAGGTCTATTATGCGGCGACTTCGGCCAATCAAAATTTTGAGATGACGGTAGCACGCGCGCTTGCCCGCTCTATAGGTCTTGGTGACGAGTTCGGTTTTTTTAACTCGTCGTATCAATTGCCGAGCCAGGATCAAATCGCACGGCTTAAAAAATTTCCGAACGTTGTATATATCCCGAATGCGCCTTCGGCCGGCAACAATTATTCTCCCCCGCCCGATTTTAAATGGAATTCCTTCCTTACAAGCGCGCAACGCCAGAGCCTGGCAGTCTTCAGCAGCCAGGCCACCAACGCCGGGAAAGTAGGTTTGTTCGAAGGAGCGGGAGGCTATCAGCAAAAAGTCTATCGATCGACCTATGATTGTATCATGTCAAGAAATTTTGGGGATCCCACGCGCCTATTGAAAACCAAACAGCGATCATTCTGTCCCATCTGTACAGGCGTTATTCGCAAGGTTGTGACTGGACGCAAATTCCCGAAACTCCATACTTCAAAAAAGATCAACAAACAGCAGCTTGCATTTGACCAGATTCCCTGGCTGAATCTTACAAAGAATACAGGCAATATTATTTGTAATGCATTGCCGGTTAATACAGTTCCTCCTGGGAATCCGCCGAAATACTGGACGTATGTGCTCGATATAAATTCCCCTTTCGGTATAAAGATCTCAAACGTAAAGACCGATGGAGCCGCGGCATTCAGCCAGGTCCGGTTCAATAACCTGAGTGTTGAGTTTACCGATAATACGATTGAAGCATTCAACATCCCGGCTGCCTTCGGCAATAATAAGGTCACCCTGTGGGAAGGAAGCGGCGTACAAAACGGTGCGCCGGACAATTCTTTCCAGCGGGGCCTGAAGCTTGTTATTCAAGACAACCTCGGAGGGAACTGTGAAGTCGAGCTCACAATGTCCTTCGTATTTCGGGGGCCCGTGAATGATTTCGAACCAGGTGGCGTTGCATCAGCTATGAAAATTTTTCCGCAGATGAGCTTTTCATGGAAAACCGGCGGAAAGAGGGTAAAGAAGTTCAATGGCACGATTGAAATGGATATCGATGTCACCAATACGCATATGATGAATATGCCGGGAAATTTTGCTAGTTATTTCCTGGATACAAATACTTCTGTTCTGGATGGAAGGAAGTTTGAATCATGGCTTCCGGCGCTGCCCGATTTGCTGCCCCCGCTGGTTGATTCTTTCCCGGGCATTCCGTCCATACCGCGTCCGTTCGACTGGGCCGTTGTCTTTGACGCTTATGCTCCGAACATTTCAGGTTCGAAATTCATAACCGGCGTACATGGTCCGAACCAACCCTCCAAGTGGTCGTATCGATTCACCAGCACAGTTCACGAATCGCATCCTTTTGTGGTGACCAAGGTTCCGCGCCAGGGGGCTTACGATAATGTACATGTCCATGCCAATACAGGAACCAGCCAGGTTAGCCAGAATACTGTAGTCGAAGCTCCTTTTTGTCCCCATGATTGTTTTCATCTTCACTGGAGGTGGGGGCCTTTGTCTGTAATGCCGCATGCTGTGAATGCGGTAGTTCCAGTTATGGACTTGCCTCCTATGGAAAATTTCATGGGATGGGACAAGGATCTGAATTTTTCTGAATCCAATTCCCGTATTGGCGAACCGCTCATTCCCCCCAATCAGGATCTTGTTGTCGGTGTCCTCAACCAGAATGCCAACCTGAAAACAGTTCATTATTCGGTGACTGTTTACAATCCCAGGCCTGGCGAAAAACAAATCTTGCTTGAGCAGGGTTGTTCTCTTGCTGTAGGTGGACCATTCAAGAACGTTGGCGTGCTGGAGATATTCTACTATCCGCTGGATTTTCATACAGGCCCGGCATCGGCAATTCACCAGGCATTTCATGATTTGTATGATGAAATACGTTTCTTCTCTTCCAATGCCGCTGTCCAGGTTCCTGACGGGGACCAAACTCCTTCAATCGAAATTCTATGAGCCTTTTTCTTAAACCTTTCGGCGAGGCGCTGACGGAAGCCCTCCAGCCGTTAAAGCAAGCTGTTTCCGATCCCGACGAGATGGAGATTTTTTTGTTGGAGCTCGGCTGGAAGATTGACCTTGACAACACTACGATCGATTATGTCGCCAACGGTTTCCTCCAGCTTACCGATCTGATTGACGATGCAACGGGGCTATTCGACGATGTAAAGCATTCGACAGCAGATCCTCAGCAACAACTCCAGGATGTTATAGCGCTTGCCGAAAAGATCAAGGACTTTTTCGAAACGATAAAAACCTATGATGCGAGCACGACGCCTAATATTCCTCCACCACTGAATAATTCTGCCTTTTGGGATGCGATCAGTGACACGCTTCCGCCATATCTTATCGCAAGATACCTGGAGAAACGTCAGCCGTTTTTCTACGGATCATTCCTGTTTATCGGCGTGGTTGAAATTACGGATGAAGTTCCATCCGGCCCGCTTGCTTCGTACAAGGTCAATTACAAAAAATATACGATCGACATCAGCCGCCTGGGCGAATTCCTGGCGGACCCGGCGGAGCTGTTGAAGGAACTCTATAACTGGAATCATCCTTCCGCACCGTTCGATCATCACAAGCTTTTATTGCACCTGGAGCAATTTGCACTCGCACTGAAGTTCATGGTCACGCGTGAAGTTCCTCCCCGGCACCTGTACATCAACGGCGGCTACTTTACCGACCAGCAAGTCGAAACGCAGCAAATAGAAGCGCTGTCTGTTCCGGTAATAACAGGTCAACCTGTAAATGACAGCGGCTATCTTGAAGTCGGCGCGATCCTGATGCCGATCCCGGCGCCATCCGGTTCGGTTCCGGACGGACTTTTTCTCGGCCCGATAGCAACAGCCGGGTTGAACTCAACCATTCCGCTTACGCCTGAGCTGATGCTTACCCTTAGCGGTGAATTCGACGGCACCGGTACGTTCGGCATCAAAATTTTTCCGGATGGCGCTAATCCCGATACGACGATCAGCAACAGCCTCATCCTCGCCGATCTCAGGCTGGAAGGTAAACCCCAGGATGCTGAAACACCATGGATCCTTCTTGGCGCGGAGGAACAAACGCGCCTCGAAGTGGAAGGATTTGAGGCAAACCTCGGGGTTCATGGCGTACCGGATGACCTGGAAGTGATCTTAAGCTTAGGTACCGGCGAAAATGCAAAGCTGCGATTCGTATTTCAGCCGGGCGAAGGCGATTCCTTCATTCAAAAGTTTTTTGAAGGCAATCCTGTTAAAATTGAATGGAGCGGCATGGCGCAATGGTCGTCGAAATCCGGCTTCGGCATCCAGGGGCATCTTGGGTTCGAGATCAATATCCCGATCCATAAACAGATCGGTCCATTGCTGCTGGATTCTCTTATCGTCAAACTCGGCAAGCGCGACGACGATTCTGCTTTTACACTTGGAATAAATCCTTCACTGCAGCTCGGGCCGATCGGGCTGGTAATAAACAACATCGGCGCAGAGTTCAATGTGATCAAAAAAGCTCCAGGCGAAAGTTCGGGCATTCTTGGAAACATTGACCTCGATTTCGGGTTCAAACCGCCGGAAGGTGTCGGCCTCTCCGTCGACGCTAACGGCATCATCAAAGGCGGCGGATTCCTCTCTTTCGACAAAGATGAAGCCCGCTACGAGGGCGCGCTCGAGCTGGACATCAAAAACGTCATCGCCATTAAAGCGATCGGCATTCTCACGACAAAGCTGCCGGGCGGTGAAGACGGCTATTCGCTGCTGCTGCTGATCAGGGCGGATTTCCAGCCCATCCAGCTCGGGTTCGGATTTACGCTCAACGGCGTGGGCGGTTTGATCGCGCTGAACCGCAGCATGAACCTCGAAGCGCTGCGCGAAGGCGTACGCAGCAATGAGCTGCAGAATATTCTTTCGCCCGAAGATCCCGTCGCGAACATCAACTCCATCATCTCGTCGCTCGAGACCATGTTCCCCATCCAGGAAGATCGCTATGCATTCGGGCCGACGGCAACGATCGGGTGGGGAACGCCGACGCTGATCACGGTGGATGTGGGGCTGTTCATCGGGCTGACCGATCCCATCGAGATCGCCATCGCCGGTGTGATCCGCGCGCTGCTCCCGGATGAAAACATGCCGCTCCTGCAGCTGCAGGTCAACTTCTCCGGCACGATCAGCTTCGCCGAAAAGTTCATCACGTTCGACGCGTCGCTGTTCAATTCGAAGCTGCTGGGCATGACACTCTCCGGCAACATGGCGTTCCGGCTGCGCTACGGCGACAATCCTACATTCGTCCTTTCCGTCGGCGGTTTCCATCCCGACTTCCCGGTGCCGGCGCTCAGCCTGCCCCCGCTCAGCCGCATCACGGTCAACCTGCTCGACGGCGACAACCCGCGGTTGACGCTGAGCGCGTATTTCGCTGTTACTTCAAACACAGCGCAGTTCGGCGCGGCTGCGGAATTCTATTTAGGGATAACGGAAAAGATCGACGTTTCAGGCAAGCTCAGCTTCGATACGCTCTTCCAGTTTTCGCCTTTCTATTTCACCTGCACCATCGCCGGCAACCTCGGCGTTTTCCGGAACGACAAAAGCATCGTCAGCCTCTGGTTCGCGGGAACGCTCGAAGGCCCCGCGCCGTGGCGGTTCCAGGGCACTGTCGAATTCGACGCGC
The DNA here is from genome assembly GCA_966211705.1 of uncultured Chryseobacterium sp. Classification (GTDB taxonomy): domain Bacteria; phylum Bacteroidota; class Bacteroidia; order Palsa-965; family Palsa-965. Next base: position 65,805 of record CBIHOC010000022.1, on the reverse strand, counting down.
TTGGTTTGACCTACAGCAAGTCGATCGATAAAACGTTCGGGGAAGAGGAAACGACAACGCTGCCGGATTATGCCGTGCTGGATGACCTGGTGCCGGCGCTGCAGGAAAAAAAGAACTGGCAGACGGAATTGCCGTCGAACGTACCGCTGCTGGTGACCGTGCGCAGGCTTCCCGACGAACCGGGAAAAGTCGTCGTTCATCCGCAGGGCACGATGGCGGTGAACCAGAAAGTCGTTCCGCTCGACCTGGCCATCGAGCGCTTCGGCAACCAGCACCCGGCGAACGGTGTGAATTTTTTCAGCATTAAACTCGCCGACAGCGCCAACCAGGAATACCCGAAGTATGACCTGGAAGAATATTTTGCCCCGGCGCAATTTTTCGAATTCACGGATACCGACAAGCTTTCGCAGCCGTCATTCGAGAAATACAATTCAGGCGTGAAAGTTTCGCTGAGCGGAAACACGCTGAAAAGCGGCGGGTTCCGGGAGAGAGAATTACGCTACGAACAGATCTACATGGATTCCCGTTACCGGCCCGCCAACTGGCTGCAGCATATTCCGTCCATCGCACAGTCCGGCGCGTTCTTCAGCCATACGGCCGCAGCCGGTTCGCCGATGGGCAGCAGCAACCGGTCCGGTTCCCTGTTCGCGCCCCTGGAAGTGAAAGTTACCGGCACGAATTACGCGGTGGCGCAGACGCATAACCTCGCGCTTTACAACAACCTCACCGCCGGCACAGCAGCCGAAGCACAGATGCTGCTGGATGAATTGCTGGACGAGCAGCCGGCGCTCGAAGGAAAATTACGCGTGGTCCACGCATTTGAACTCGCCTGATCATGAGCAATACAACCTCGACCTACTATACGTTTCTTCCGTGGGCGCGGCGCGGCGGCGCGCTGCAGATCGATGAACCAGAAAATTTCGGAACGCCTCCCGGTTCGCCGAACATCGAACGCGCGGAGATCACCGTCAACGTGCACCTGCGCACCAACGTCGTGCAGCAGCAGGTCCTCCCGGTCGACCTGCAAATCATCGGCCCGGGCGATGTGACCGGCATCAGCAAAGACGTGATCGTAAAAACCGAACCGCATCACTGGATCACGAATTTCGAGCCGGGCAATTTTGCGTTCATCGATTTTTACGAAGAAGATTTTCCCTGGCGCTATTCGCCTGCTGTGCCGCAGAACAACAAAAAGCTTCGCCCCTGGCTGACGCTGGTCGTGCTGAAAGAAGACGAGTTCACACGCAACGCCGCGCTGAACGGCGCGCCGCTGAGCTCGTTCACGCTCACAGCAGCCGCATTGCAAAATCTGCCTTTCCCCGGTCACCAGGAAACCTGGGCATGGGCGCACGTGCATGTCAACGAAGGGCTCGACCCGGGGAACACAGGCAGTGTTCCCGGAAATCTCAGCAACGCACTTACGCTCCTGAACAACCGGCTGGCGGAAAACCCGGATGTCGCTTATTCCCGCATCATCTGCCCGCGTAAGCTGGAAGAGAATACGGGCTACACCGCATTCCTGGTGCCGACCTACGAAACAGGCCGGCTTGCCGGTCTCGGTGAAGACCCGGCAGGTGAAGTGGCGCAGCGGCCCGCGTGGGACAGCACGGCTCCGCCCAACGACGACAACATGTCGAGAACGCGTCCCGGCGAATTCCCGATCTACCACGAATGGTATTTCCGCACCGGGGCGACCGGCGATTTCGAATACCTCGTGCGCCAGATCTTTCCGCGTACACCCGATACGCGCGTCGGACGGCGCGCGATGGATGTGCAGCTGCCCGGGTACAACCTTTCCTACACCGCCGGCGACGGTACGCTGGAGCTCGAAGGCGCGCTGCGCGTCCCGTCTGCGCAGGGCACGCCGTACCCGTACCCCGACACGGCATTCCGCACGGCGCTGGCCGACCTGGTCAACCTCGGGGAGAACATGCTGAGCGGTTTTACGGTGAACGGGGCCATTGCAGGCAGCAGCGTCCAGGACGATCCCGTCGTTTCTCCGCCGCTGTATGGACGCTGGCATGCGCTGAAACGGAAAGCGCTCACGACGAACAACTACTGGATCAACGAGCTCAACCTCGATCCGCGCCAGCGCGTGGCCGCAGCGCTCGGCGGCGATTTCGTGCGCAGGAACCAGGAGCGGCTGATGGACATGGCGTGGGAGCAGGTGGGCGCCGTGATCGAAGCCAACAAGCAGGCGAACTGGGGACAGGTCGTCGTGGAAAGCTCGCAGGCTTTGTACGAAAAACATATCGAACCGCAGCCGCCCGAGCAGCGGATCGCGATGACCAGCTGCGTGCATACCAGGGTCACGACAGGATCGGTTTCGGTGCGCCAGGAGACGCTTTCCAGCAACCTGCCCGAGGGTTCAGCGTCGGCAGTTTTCCGGAGAGTCCGTCGCCCGACCGGTGTGCTGATGAAACGGTTCGATCCGGCGCGGCAGTCTTTCAATTCCCTGCTCACCGCGCTGAACGCGGGCGCGACAGATCCTGCGCCGCCGCCGGTGGTGCCGCAGACTGCGCGTTTCAACGCGGCCGATCTTCACACGGCCATCGCGGATGCGCAGTCGGCCAACGTGAACGGTTTGCAATTCAGCGTGACTGCGCCGGGCTCCGCACTGCCGCCGCCGATGGATACAGCAGAAGCGGCAGGTTTCCAGGCGATGGTGTCCGCTTATTCGGCGACGTTCAACGCGGCCAACTGGACGCCGCCCGCCGGGCCGCCTTCGCTGGATCTTCCGGTTGTGGCCGGGGATGCAGTCGGCGAGATCAGGCCGTCGGATACACTGCCGGGCCGCTATTACGGGGAAGTCGCATCTTACAACGGCGGGCTTTACGTGCCGCCGCCCGATCCCGACAGGATCGTTCCTGCGATGGCGGCGCCTTCGTTCACGATGCCGCTGTATGAATCGGTAAAAGAACTGGGCGTCGATTTTTTAATTCCGAACGTTCACCTTCTTCCGCAAAATTCCGTCACGCTGCTGGAGACGAACCAGAAATTCATCGAAGCGTTCATGGCGGGCGCGAATTATGAAATGGCGCGCGAGCTGCTGTGGCGCGATTACCCGACCGACCAGCGCGGCACGTACTTCAGGCATTTCTGGGACAGCATCGACAACGTGAATACCGGGAACGTCAGCGAAGAAACGCTGGAAATACAAACGCGCGACATCACCGACATTCACCAGTGGCTGAGCAATTCTTCGCTCGGCTCGCACAACGCGCGCGCAGGGTCCGCCGGTCTCGTGCTCGCCATCCGCGGCGACCTGCTCAAAAAATTCCCGAACGCGGTGATCTACGCCGTCGAAGCCGACTGGCAACGCGACGGCAGCAACAATCCTATTTACACGCAGCACCGCATCAAAAAACCCGGCGGCCAGGAAAGGTATCCCGTGTTCGGCGCGAAGATCGAGCCCGACGTTACATTTCTCGGGTTCGATCTCGATAAGAACACCGCCGTCGGCAACCCGTACCCGGCAGCCGGCTGGTTCTTCGTGCTGATGGAACGCCCGGGCGAGCCGCGTTTCGGGGCAGACGCACAGCTCGCGTCTACTCCGCCAACCGTTTCGAACTGGAACCAGCTGGCCTGGAACCACCTCTCGCTGAACAGCGGCAACTACGTGAAACTGACGGCGCCTCCACTGGCATCGAATCCCGATCTCGCGCTGCCGCCCGGTTCCGGCACGCCACCGGTGAGCTGGGCCGACGATGCGTCCGCCATGGCCAATATCTTTTTCCAGGATCCTGTTGCCGTGCTGATCCACGCCAAAGAACTGATCCCGTAACACACGGGTGAAAAAACTCCAATTTCTTTTTTCATGGAAGCCTCCGAAATTCCTCCTTACCTCGACAATACGAACGGTTTCATTACGTATGTGACCGAAAACCTCGGCGTGCTGACCGGGATCAACCAGGTCCTGCTGGATGTCGGCGACGATCTCGTCGATCGTACGCTTTCCCCGGGCGACGGGCGACTCGTGGAAACCGCAGGAACGCTCGACGCGCTGATCGCCGATGCACCCGCGACCGGAGCCGCGCACGACCTGCGGCTCCGTGAGCTGAAACAAGCCGCAGGCGAGCTGGAAGTGGAAGCGAACGATCCGGCCGCCGATGGCGTGCTTGCGCTGGTGACCGGCAGGAGCACGACAGCGCTGAACCTGCGCGAAGCATTGCTCCTGCTGAAACAAAAACTTCCTGTTCACGACACACTCTCGTCGCGCATGGAGCCGCCGGCGCTTTCCCCGCAGGAACAGGAGCTCGTTTCTGAGCATCGCCTCAACCGCGACAAGCTCGGGTTGCTCACCGAAAATCTCTTGCTTTCCGTCATCAAATTAGTGGACGGTTTGTCGGCGGTTATTCCCGCTCTTCAGCGGGCCACCGACCCGGCCGTGCTCGTAGAAACATACGGCGATCACCTGCCGTTCGCGCTGCTGCCGGTGCGGGTTGAAACGCGCTTCATGACCATCAAGCACGTGCGCAACAATAAATTGTTCGTCATGGTTGATGAAGCGTTCCGCAGCGACACCGACGTAACTGCAACTGCTGAGATCGATCGCGCTGAGGACCTGCAGTATGAATCGCCGCCACCGGTGACCGGCGACCTGGCGCCTCCCACGACGGGAATGATCGCGGACAAGCATGAGCTCTGGGTGCGCATCTACCCGGACGATATCGCCATTCAAACGCACGAGCCGCTCCTGGCGCAGGATGAGATCGACGCGGGAAAAAATTTTTGGGTGGCGGTGTGGCGCGCGGGCAACAACAGCAGCGACGAGCTGGGCGCATGGCGTGCGCTGGCCGCATCATACGATCCCCGGCGCGCAGCATGGATCCGGAAACAAACCACGCCCACAAATCCCGGCGACAAACCTGCGTCGCCTGTTCCCGAACCTGCGCCGCTTCCCATTCTACCGCAATTTCCCGCATTGACCCCGCGGTCTTCTTCCTGGACGACACAGCCGCATACCAGCGTGCTGCCCGGGCGTTTCGTGGTGCGCGTGTACAGCAACAACACTTACCGCGAAGTGCAGGGACTGCCCGTTCCGTCGCCGCTGCCCGTGGGATTCAGCTCCGGTACCGACTACAGCAATTACCTCAACCAGTATAACGCCGCGATCAACATGCCGCCGGAGCTGCGATGGCTGACGGATTTCGAAGAAGCGGAAAAGGTCGGCATGGGCATTCGCATTCCGCTGCAGGGCAATGAAAAAATAGACGGCTTCGACCGGCTGCTCGTGCTCGGGCTGAAACTCGATCTCGATGCCGGAGGAGGTGTGCAGCTGCTGGAAGAATTGTTCGACAATCACCATTACCGCACAGGCATGGCCATCGTTCCGCAGGGCACGCCGACGAACAATACGGATGAGCGTCCTTCCGGGTACACGAGCTATGAACCGGGCAAGGAAGAAAGTTTTGCGGTGGAATGCGGCGGGCCGCTGTTTACGCCGGTCTCCGATCATTTCCTGAAATCCGACGGGCAACGCCTCGCTGAAGCGCTCGGTGTTCCGGCCGCGCTTTTCCAGCACGTGGCGAACAGCGACAGTTTTGACGGAAAGGAATCCATCGCCATGAACCGTGCGCTCTGGTCGTCGACGCTCGGTTATTACATGAAACATTTGCTGTCGCCCGCCGTGGTGCCGGAAAACGTCGCAGCGATGCGTCCCTTCTTCACGAATTACGTGCACGGCCGCGGGCTGATCCCGGCGTTCCGCACTGGCAGGCAACCGTACGGCGTGCTTCCCGCAACGGTGCATTCGCGCTGGAAATACAGCAACCCGTATGCGTTCGAAGCCATTCTCCACAAAAAAGTGCTGAAGCCGCTCAACCAGTTCTGGGAAACCACGCTCAGTCCGCAGGTGAAGCACATCAGCGGCACGAGCGCCGACCCGAACGGGTTGCTGTCGGATATTCTCGGGCTGCATCCCGCCTCGCTTTCTTTTTACCAGCGGATGACCTGCGGCGCTTACACGATGTGGAACCTGCATGCGTTCGTACTTTCCGGGAATTTCCCTTCCGGCCAGTTCGCGATCATCGACACGACGCTCCCGGGAATGCTCGACAACGAATACCGCAACAACATCCAGATCAGCTACCCGAACGCGCCGCGCATCCTGGAGATGATGTTCGCGTATGAAAACCGCCTGCTCGACGGCCCGGTGATCGACCTGCTGAAACTGTCGGAAACACGCACCGTGCAGAACATTGCGAACGGCACCGCAAATTATATCCAGTGGCTGGAGCAAAGCACGCTGCAGCAGATCCGACAGGAAGATTTTACGAATGTCGGCGCCCCGGCGGGACAGGCTCCTCCGCAGGCGCTGCTGTACCTCCTGCTGCGCCACGCCTGGTTCCTCGAGCACCTCGAAGCTTCCCATTGCCTGTTGCAGCGCAGCGGGATCATTACGGCCGACTCGTCGTACAATCATGAGCTGATCAGCATCACACGCGGCCCCGGCGGCGAACCGACAGTTTCACAGGAGCAGCGCGACCGGCTGCTGGGCGTGGTGAACGCGGAAGTGAAATACGAGAACGAGCTGAACATCCAGGCCATTATGCAGGACCTGGAAAACAACCCGGAGTACCAGGGATCGGGAATGACGCCCGAACAATTCGAGACCTACCTGCGCGACAACTCGGCGGAGCAGGTGGACATCGATACACAGGAGCGTTACGGGATACGGCTGGAAGCTTACAGCGTGGAACAGGCGCAATGGGATTACCTGTTGCAATCGTTCCCCCCGGTCAGCGGTGCGGAAACGATGGAGCAATACATCCACGGCCTGCTGCAGTCGAACGACTCCTGCGTGCAGCAGCTCAAAGAAGTGAAAAATGCGTTGAGCCTGTTAAAAACGTTGCCCACAGCGCGGCTCGAACGTTGCCTCGCGGAACATCTCGATACATGCGCTTACCGGCTCGACGCGTGGATGAACAGTCTCGTGCTGAAACGCCTCGGTGAACAGCGCGCAGCGAACGCGCAGGGAATTTATCTCGGCGCATACAGCATTCTCGAGCGCGTGAAGCCCGGCGGGTTTCCCGGTATTCATGTGGTGAACGTCAGCCTCGATACGGACGGCAATACCTGGGAAACCGTTGTTGCGCAAACCGGCGCATTGAAGGAGCTTTCATCCACCGTCCCCGGCAATTCTCCCGCCAGCCCGGAAGGACAATACTGGGTGTCCATCGCGCCGCAATACCAGCAGACAACATTTATTTACCTCGGCGAGGATGAATCGACGGAATTGATCGAAGATCGCCGCACGGGAAAAATTTTTGCGCCGCCGCGTGTCAACCCGGGTAACGAAGGTTATATTCTTGCTCCTTCCCTCGCCCACGCGACAACCGCAGCGATCCTGCGCGCGGGCTACGTGGCGCACAGCGAAACGTCTTCCCCCGACGATGCGCTTGCGGTCAATTTATCGTCGGCGCGCGTGCGGAAAGCGTTGTTCTACATCGAAGGCATCCGCAACGGCCAAACGCTCGGCGCGTTGCTGGGTTACCGTTTCGAACGGGCGCTGCACGACGCTTCGCTGGATCAATACATCTACGACATCCGCGAAGAATACCCGCTCGTGGCCGGCAGCGTTGTGGATACGCCGCCGGGCGCGGCGAATGCGGATGCGCAGGCGAACAACGTGACCGACGGCCTGCTGCTGATCGAAGCGTATCGCCGGACGACCGCACCGTTCTGGGACGACAACCTGGGCAGCATCCCCGCGGGCGACAGAACATTGATCGCTGCGGAGATCGACCGCATCCGTGACGATATGGATGCGGTGGGCGACCTGGTGCTTTCGGAAGCGGTGTTCCAGGTTGCGCAAGGCAATTCCTCGCGCGCAGGCGCGGTGCTGAATGCGATGGGACACGCCACAGCGATCCCGGAGCCGGAGATCGTAAAAACGCCGCGGCCGGGAAATGCGCTTACGCATCGCTGCGTCGTTCAGCTCAGTCCGGCAGCCACTTCGCAAACCACCTGGACCGGCACGGGCCGCCGCGCATTGACGGAACCCGCGCTGAACAACTGGCTGAGCACGCAGCTGCCCGAACCGGGAAACATCCGCATTCACGTCACATACATCGATCCCAACACGACGCAGGCGGTATCGACGACGATCAGCCTCGACGATCTTGCGCTCCAGCCGCTGGACCTCCTCGCGATGTTCAATGCGCCCGGCAGCGATAAGCAGGAAGACGCATCGGAGCTCAGCAAGCGCATCACGTATTACGTTCGCCAGAATTTTTCCGCCGGCGACGCAACTGCGGTAAGCATCGATTACCGCAACCGCACCGGCATGGCTTCCGCCGACCGCACCTTCTTTGAATTGCGGCCGGTGCTTCTCGGGCTGGTCCAGCTCACCGGCAACTGCCGCGCGCTCCTCCCTGAAGATCTCCTGCTGCCCGGCGAGGCGGCGGGCATTATCGCGGCCAACCAGTCGGCGGGATTGAACAGCGCCCCGTTGCTGGCCCGCATCACGCAGGCGGTCAATGCCACCACGGCGCCGGTGGGATTGTCCGGCGCCGTCAACACGCTGACCTCCGCGATCACGGCCGCGCAGCAGCTTGCATACACGCCAGATCCACCTGCCGGCGCGGCGAATACGCTCGGCCAGCTGCGCAACGCGATGATGACGGCCTCCCTTTTCGGTATCGAAAGTGCGATCCCTGCAACGGCAACTTCTTTCCTGCTGCAGGATCGCGATGCGCTTGTCGCACAAGCCACGAAGGCGCTTGCCGTTCTTACCGGCCGCCACACGAACGCTGCCGCACGGCTAAGCAATGTCAGCTCGCTGAACGGTGAAGCGGCGAAAGTGAAGGAGCTGGCGGAGATCGCGAAAATTGTTTTCCATCCTTCTTTCAAAGTATTCCCCGACTTCACGCTTTACAACGCAGCCACTGTTGCAAGCTCGCTCGCCGATACGCTCCTGTCCGACGAGGCGGGACCGTTCGGCGTCGACGAGTGGATGCACGGCATTTCACGCGTGCGCGGGCGCATGGGCGATTACCGCAAGCTCATGCTTTTGTCGGAAACAATCACCGGGCGCGCATTCACAACGCAGCGTGTCGCGCAGCTGCCGTTTGCGGGCGCAGGGAACAATCGCTGGCTGGGCATGCAGCTGCCGCCGGGCTACGAAATACCGGGCGACACGCTCTCGCTGGTGATCGAAGCGAACGACGCCGGCACGCAGCCGCCGACCTGCGGATTTGTGATCGACGAATGGACGGAACAGATCCCGTCGGAAAACGTGACCACCGGCATCGCGATGCATTACGACCAGCCGGGCAATGAAGCGCCGCAATGCATTCTTCTTGCCGTAACGCCGGAGGTCACAGGCAGCTGGCGCTGGAACGATCTCATGGATACGCTGAATGAAACGGCGGCAATGGCGGTCAGGCGCGCCGTAGAGCCGGACATGATCCAGGACACGAGCCTCAGCCAGGTGTTGCCCGCACTGGTAACGCCCGTCACCAGTGAAACCAACACGTCTCCATCACTCGACCTCGCGCGCAACATCATCGTTTCGACACCGGGCGCATCCGGCCCGATCGACATGAGCACGGCCGAACACCATTCTTACGATCCGACCGACCTGAGCACCGGGTAACACGATTCACTTCAAAAACTCTTTAATCATGCCAACACCTTCCCTGCAAATATGGAATCGCCTGGAGCCCCGCCCGCGCGCGGCGAGCTTCACCCGCGCGCTGCGCGCCGAAGTGCGCGACGCGCTCTGGATGCTTACGCGGCAGTGGCAGCTCGGAGAATGGAACGCGGAGGACACCGGAACCGCAGCCTTCGCACAGCTCGACATGCAGACCAGCCGCGTCAACCGCATGGCGAAAAAAAACAGTAACGCTTTCCCCGTCGATGGAACGTTGCCGATGGAATGTCTTGCCGAGCGCGAGCCCGTGTCGCCCGATCTCGTACTGCGGATCGATCTCGGGCGACAGTTCCTGAAGATCCTCCGCCACAGGCTGACCGGCATACAAGGCGTTACGCAAAACAACATCGCTGCGATCGAAACAAGCATGCGTCAAGCGACAAGCCTGCATTTTTCCGTTCCGGCTTCACCGCCATCACTCAACGCAGCAACCGTCAGCAATCCCACACTCTGGCAGGCGACGCTCGCAGCGGGCGAAGGGCGTGCCATCGACGGGTACAAGCTGCTGGAATATTTGTGGACGGGCTCAAACACGATCGCCACGCTGATCGCCGTTTCGCCTCCCGCCGCCGTTTCACCGGCGATCGCTGCGGGCAATGAATTCAAGGCCTGGTATGCGAAAGTGTATTCGCAACCTTCTTCACCCGCGGAGAATTATTGGCAGAAAGAGCGCATGGAATACCAGTTCGCCTGCTCCGCGCCGCGCACGACTACGGACTACACGGTACTGACGGCGGACGAATATTATCACGGGCATCTCGACTGGTTTTCTTTTGACATACAGCCCGTCCACACGGATTTCCAATCGCTCGTTGCCGGACCGCCCGACACGTCATTGCTGCAGGGCGCGCCGTTCACCGTGATCCCTTCCAAAGTCATGTTCGGCGGAATGCCTGCGCCGCGCTGGTGGGAAATGGAAGACCGCCGCATCGACTTCGGCGGCCTCGACGTTTCCACGACGGACCTGGCCCGGCTGCTTACCGGCGAATTCGCCACGCTCTACAGCAATGACTGGACGCTGCTGCCGTACACCGTTCCGGCAGGAACCATCTGCAACCTGCGAAGGATCATCGTCACCGACGTGTTCGGGCAGACCACGTGGGTACAGCCGGCCGGCGAGGGCTACGTTGACGACTGGGAGCGCTGGAACATGTTCACGCTGACCTCGAAAGGCACAGGCGCGGCCGACACACGTTTATTCGTACCGCCCGTGACCGGCGACATGCAGGAAAGCGAACCGCTGGAAAACGTGAATTTCATGCGCGACGAAATGGCGAACATGATATGGGCCGTTGAAACGATGGTGCCCGACGGTGTGAGCAAAGGCGAGCGCGGTACGGAAGCTGCCCGCCGCCTGAAGCAACACCTCGAAAGCCAGGCCGGGAGCGGCAACGTGATCTACCCTTTACAGAACGACGCCGAAATTACTTACAACGTCATGTCGACGGTGCCGGAGAACTGGATCCCGTTCGTTCCTGTCCGGCTTTCGCCGAATGCGCCGGTCATGCTGCAACGGGCCGCCATGCCGCGCCTGCTCAACAACCTCCCGCCGGCGGAACGCGTCCGCCCGCGCACCACGCTGCTGCAATACGGCGCGAACCTGCAGACCAACGTATGGTCGCCGTATTACGTGCATGAAGAAGAAGTGCCCCGTTCCGGCGCGATCCTTTCGCGCACCTGGCAGCGCGCCCGCCTGCACGACGGCCGCGTGGCGCTCTGGCTGGGACGGCGCAAACAGAACGGCCGCGGGGAAGGCAACAGCGGATTGCGGTTTGATTACCTGGGGGTGAAGTAGAGCGCAGTATAAAAAGTGCAGGCGCTTAAATCCGAAAAGAAAAAACACGAAAAGCTCCTGCCCGCTTCCGCCTGCAGCTTCGCCAGCCTTTGAAAATCGGATGAGCCCGTACATGATGGGGCCGCAGGTGATGAAATAAAATCTGCCGGATGCCTGGCGGCCGGGGTACGGTTGTAAAATCAGTTTACACCAGCGAAATATCGAACTGCACGAGGTCGATGAATTCCTGCACGCGCTCGTCCACCTGCTGCTGCGAAAGTCCCACCAGCCGCTCCACGCCGAATTTCTCCACCGTGAACGAAGCCATCGCCGAACCGAAAATGATCGCGCGCTTCATGTTGTCGAAGGAAACGTCTTTCGTTTCGGCCAGGTAGCCGATGAACCCGCCCGCAAAGCTGTCGCCCGCGCCTGTCGGGTCGAACACGTCTTCCAGCGGAAGCGCCGGCGCGAAGAAAACCTGTTCCTTGTTGAACAGCAGCGCGCCATGCTCGCCTTTCTTGATAATGAGCACTTTCGGGCCCATGTTGAGGATCTTCTGCGCCGCTTTCACCAGTGAATATTCGCCCGACAGCTGGCGCGCTTCGGCGTCGTTCACCGTCAGCACGTCCACCTGCGCGATCGTTTTCATGAGGTCGTCCCACGCGATATCCATCCAGAAGTTCATCGTATCCAGCACGATAAGCTTCGGGCGCTTTTTGAGCTGGCCCATTACCTTTTGCTGCACCGAGGGCATGAGGTTGCCCAGCATGAGGAAGTCACATTCGCGGCTGTTCTCCGGCACCACGGGATCGAAATCCGCCAGCACGTTCAGTTCCGTGGCCAGCGTATCGCGGGAGTTCATGTCGTTGTGGTAGCGTCCGCTCCAGAAGAAGGATTTTTCGCCTTCCTTGATCTGCAGCCCGTCCAGCGCCACGCCGTGCTTTTTCAGCATTTCCAGCGATTCTTTTGGGAAATCGCTGCCCACCACCGACACGAGGTGGATGTTGCGGGTGAAATAGGATGCGGCAAGGGAAATGTAGGTCGCCGCGCCCCCGATGATCTTGTCGGTCTTGCCGAAAGGGGTTTCGATGGCGTCGAATGCTACAGTTCCAACAACGAGAAGGCTCATAAGGTTAAAGATTTTGGCAAATGTATTGGATAATTCGTTTGAAGATGCTAATATTGCAGCCCGTTTTTGGGGTGACTGCCTCAAAAACGCGTAACCAGAAATTCCTCCTTAGCTCAGCTGGTTAGAGCACATGACTGTTAATCATGGGGTCCCTGGTTCGAGTCCAGGAGGGGGAGCAAAAGTACTGGAAGGCCTGAAGAGAAATCTTCGGGCCTTATTAGTTTTCATTACGTCAAGTCATGCTTTTGGGCAACCTCCGCAAAGGCTATCTTTAACATCGAATACTCAACATTCGTATGGCCGAAGCCCCCTCAGAAGACGTAAACTCCCTTATTCAGAATTACCAGCAAACCAATAAGCTCTTGCGAGGCAGAGCTATTCTGCTTGCCATTTTCTTCATCATTATTCTGGGACTACTCCATACTACACGTAACAATGAGCAGAAACGAGAAGGCTACACAAGCATCATCGACCTTTTGTCAGGCTTCAGGGGAGCAGACAGTCTCAAACGTGATATGGATAGTATCTATTTCGCGGAAACATCAAATTGGGACTACTCTAATTTAAATAATGCGTTTACATCCGAGCAGTATAACAAACTAAGGTTCGATCTTGAGAAATCCGACTACAAGGACAAGACACCACTATATGAGTTGATCGCTGAATATGACAAAGAGATCAAAAAACTCGGACTGAAAACAGAAAATTACCAAATCAATGTATTGGGATTTGCATCGCCGATGTCCGACTGGATTTACTTCGCACCAATTATTCTACTCATACTTTACCATGACTTTACGCTGAATATTCTTTATCGCCGGACGCTTCGGGAAAAATTGCGCGCGCTTAATATTGAACGATGGAAGCTCGGTGCCGAAATATTTGGCGTGGAATACGAGCAGGAAACGCCAACAATGCGTTTTGCCAAGCTAATGACAAATGTGTTTATGCTGATATTGCTTTTCTTGCCTTTGATACCTGCATTTATAGGGGCGACTTTTTATCAAAAAGAAACATCGTTTCACGATATACAGCCATTTATGCTCGTCGTGCAATGGATCAGCCCGATTGTCATGTCCATCGAGATGCTCGTAATCTTTTATACAGAAAATCTATTGGGTGCTAAAAAAATTGCCTTTTGGTTGAAAAATCGACTGACTAAAACGCCAGGAAAGTTCACGTTTTTAGTGAGCTTGGGTTACGGAGTACTATTGTTATTCACGCTTGGCGTAATCAGTTATAACTTGTATGAGCCTCCAATATTTGAATTTGGCTTTTTAGCAATGGTTTTATTTGTTATGCTCATTCTCCCGGTAAGTGAATTTTTCCTGCATCGCTTTCAAAATAATACTTGGCTCAAGGGCGTCCGGATTATGGGAAGAGTGTTTCATGTTTTCCTGACACTTAGGGCTCTTGGCTTTTTACTTTCTTCTTCGCACGGCTTTTTTCCTATAGAAGTGACGATGGTGTTTATTGGAGTTTTGTTTGTGACTTTAATCCTGGTAATTAGTGTATATGTTTGGGTGTTTTCCGGCAAGAAAAGCGAGAATGCATCGAAAGATTGACCTCCTCACGCCCGCCAAAAACCTTCTCACTACCTTCGGCAACGCATCCACCAAAAACTCAAAAAGCCAAACCCCATTTTGGAATCTGGCGTTTTGACTTTTGTTATTTGCTCTTCTAATTCTTCATCTTCCCCAACTTCGCCGCATCCAGCAACGTGATCGTACTTCCTTTCACATCCACCAACCGCTCATCCTTAAAATCCGACAACGTCCGGATCACCGTTTCCGGCGCGGTTCCGGCGAGGTTCGCCAGGTCTTCGCGCGAGATGGCCATGCTGAACGGCTCAGGCTTGCCGTCGGCGTAGCGGTCCTTCAGCAGCAGTAGCGCTTCGGCAACGCGCTTGCGCACGGAGTTGTAGGCGAGGCGCAGCAGGCGCTCTTCTTTGTCCTTCACCTCGTTGGAAAGCATGCGGATGAACGCGGTGGCGACTTCGCGGCTGTTGTAGAGCAGCGCGAAAAAATCTTCTTTGGGGATGATCACGATCTCCGACTCTTCAAGGGCGACGGCGGTATCGCTGTACGGGAGCTCTTCGAGGAGCGCGGCGTAGCCGAAAAACTCGCCTTCGTTGACGAGCGCGGTGATGAACTCTTTCCCGTCCTCGTTGATCTTGCTGGTCTTCACTTTTCCCTTGTTGAGGAAAAAGATGCCGGCGGGGAACGCGTCTTCCTGGTAGATGACGTCTTTTTTCTTCAGCGTTTTCACTTTCCGCTTTTCGGAAATTTTCACGAGATCGCTGAGCTGGCGGGCCTCGTCGAGGAACTCGTTGAGGCCGTCGATGTTGCGCGCGTATTTGGTTTTCATCTGCTCGTTCTTCTTCAGGCGCACTTCCACGGCGCTGAGCAGCTCCATGTCGTCGAACGGCTTGGTGAGGTAATCGTCGGCGCCCATCGACATGCCTTTGCGGTGGTCGGAGCGCTCGGCTTTGGCGGTGAGGAAGATGAACGGGATGGAAGCTGTTTCAGCGCTTTTGGAAAGCATGTGCAGCACACCGTAGCCGTCGAGCTCGGGCATCATGATGTCGCAGATGATGAGGTCGGGCTTTTCCGTTTGTGCGATGCGCACGCCGTCTTTACCGTTGGGCGCGGTCAGCACGTTGTAATTCGCCAGGCCGAGGATCTCGGCGGTGTTCTCCCGCATTTCGGGGTTGTCTTCTATGAGCAGAATTTTTTTCATTTGCTTACGGTTTTGAAGAAAGCGGGAGCTCCACTGTAAATGTAGTTCCTTCGCCGAAATTGCTGACGAAAGAAATTTCACCCCCCATGAGCTCGACGTATTTTTTTACAATGTTCAGTCCCAGGCCGGTGCCCTGGATGTTGCCGGAATTGCGTGCACGGTAAAAACGTTCGAACACGTTGGCCTGGTCCTCCGCCGGGATGCCGATGCCCTTGTCCTCGATGTCGAGGCGCAGGTTGTCGTCGGTAATGGCGACGCGGACGGCGATGGGCTTTCCTTCGGGCGAATATTTGATGGCGTTCGAGATCAAGTTGATGATCGTATTTTTCAGCAGCTGGGGATCGAGATAAATTTCCGCCGCGCCGGTGTAGGACAGCGTAATGGCCTGGCCTTTCCCGGCAAGGCTGCGCATGTCGTCGACGATGGTGCCGACCAGCGCGGCAAAGTTAAAATGTTCGGGGTTGCAGCGGATGATGCCTTCCTCGAGCTTTTCCAGGGAAAGGAAATCGTTGAGCAGCTCGGTGAGGTTGGTCACCGCGGCTTTGATGCGCTCGATGTGCTTTTTGCGCTTGTCCGTATCCTCTTGTGCGTCGTAACGCGCAATGAGCGACACCGACGAAAGTATGGTGCCGAGCGGCGTTCGGAATTCGTGCGAGGCGGTGGTCACGAAACGCGATTTCATTTCGTTCAGCTCCTTTTCCCGTTCGAGGGCGCGCATCACTTCCCGCTTGGACCCGGCCAGCCGCTGGATGGCGTCGGCAAGCTCTTCGGTGCGGTCCCTCACTTTCGATTCGAGCTCGGCGTTGAGCTTTGCGAGCGCTTCCGAAGTTTGCTGCAGGCGCTCGTGCGCGAGCCGCAGGTCGATCTCGTTGTTTTTCCGCTCCGTGATGTCGACGACGAAACTCATGATGAATTTCCCTTCCGTGGTGTTGAACGGGCTGAGGCTCACCTCGACCATGATCTCTTTCCCGTCTTTGCGCATGCCATAGAGGTCGCGCCCGCTGCCCATCGCGCGCGGTTCCGGGTGAACGGTGTAGCCTTCACGGAGCCCCGCATGCTTTTCGCGGTGACGCATGGGAAGAAGCACCTCGATCTTTTTACCGTTCAGCTCGTCCGGCGCATAGCCGAACATGCGTTCCGCCGCCGGGTTGACCATGGAGATCTCTCCCGCCAGATTGCAGATGATAATTCCCTCCGTTGCATATTCGAAAAGAGAATTAAGCATTTCCAGCTCTCGCTTCATAGGGCTATCGTTTTGCCTCGACAAAACAAATATACCTGAGGCTGGCGGATATTCATGATTTCCGGAATTCATCCCTGCGTAGTTGCGAAAGCCGGCTTCAATTCAGATCGGTTTATTTTCCTTAAAAAAGTCCGCCCGACGGGGTGTATGCCGTGGCGGACCTAATGGCTCAAAGCACCCACCCGCTCCGTAACGGGATTGCTCCCGCACGTACACCCCGGTGTTTATGAACCTTTTTCTTTATCCTTTTTGTCTTGAGTACGAAATTGACGTGATTTCCCCGCGCTTCACATGAGGATCGCCATTCCCGGGCGTGACTTTGGTCAGTTTTAAGGAAAAAGGGAATGAACAATGTTCAGGTGATTCCTTGTTCATTGAACATTGTTCGTTTGGCATTGAGCGTTTTACAACTGCGGGTCATAATTAATGCGAATCAAGGGTTGATTTCAATTCATCCTCCACATCGATACAAGTCCCGGGGAGACGGCCTGTTTCTAATGCTGATCAACCTCTCCATGAAAAAGCCGGGCGGGCGACCTTGATCTGTCATCGACTAAGGACGCCCGCCCGGCTCTTGTGGGGAAGGTTCTTTGTCTGTTAGATAGCCCTTGTTGCCGGCAAGGAATGAACAATGCCAAACGCCCAATGTTCAATGTTCAGGTGATTCCTTGTTCATTGAACATTGTTCGTTTGGTATTGAGCGTTTTTTACGCAGGCTGACTAACTACGGAATGGAAACTTCCGGAATAGCCTCATCCCCGAACGCGAAATAATCGAGCGAGAAATGGTCATAGCTCTCATGCGCGAAAAACAGCAGCAGGATAAGGATCAGCCGGGGCCACACGTAACGCATGTCCCACAGCGGCTCCCGCAATCCCATTGCAAACACCACCAGCAAAATGTCCAGCCCCAGCACTGTAAGCGCCGGGTAAACGAACAGGCCCGCCAGCAGCAGGAGTCCGCAGATCAGCTCGGCAAGCGAGGAAACGACCGTGATGCCCCGCACGAGCCCTGCCGGCAGCCCGGTCTCGTGCATCGCGTTCTCCACGCTGTCGCCGGTAGCTTTCAGCCCCAGGCGGAATACTTTATCGTATCCCTGCAGGAAAAAAAGCGCGCCCAGCACAAGCCGGGCCAGCAGGATGGCGATGTCTTCTTTATGACGAAGGAAAAATTCCATGTCGTACTGTTTCAGGGTTTGCAGGATGACAGCCGTTAATCGCGGCCGGCTTTTTCTTTTTCGGGAAGCGCAAGCAACGGACGCGTGCTTTCGAATGCCAGTTTTTTCGTCAGGCTGGCGTGGAACAGTTGCTGCAGCCAGGGATGGCGGTGCGGAATGACCACGATCCAGTCGGCGGAAATTTCGGTTGCGGTATGTGAAATGGCCTGGAACACGTCGCCTTCGTCGGCAAAATGCCAGGTGTGCGGCACTTCGCGCAGGCGTCCTTCAAGGCGGATGCCGGAAAGGCTTTCCTGTACGCCCGGGACATGCGCTTCTTCCACCGCGTTGAGAATATGAATGTCCGAGCCGAAACGTTCGGCGATCTCTTTCAGCATTTCCAGCTCCTGCCAGTCGCCGCTCGTGTGCAGGTCGGTGGCCAGCAGCATGGTTTTGGGATAAGAGAATGTCGCGTTTTCGGGAACGACCAGCACCGGGATCAATTTCTTGCCGATGAACGCGGTGGTCACGCTGCCGAACAGGCGTCCCACGCCGCCACGATGCTCCATGCCCATCACCACCAGGCGCGCGTTGTTTTCCCGGCAGCACGCTGCCAGCTCGTCGGCCGCGAAGCCTGCGCTCTGCCACGATTCCACCGGGATGCCCCAGTCTTTTTCGAGGCGGATGGCTTCCGCTTTCACCGCGGCAGACTGGTCATCTTCCAGGTTATCGATCGTCACCGGCAGGAGCATTCCTTCCCCGGTCACCGCGGGAAGTGTCCAGGCGTGAAATACGATCAGCCTCGACGAAGTGGTCTTCGCGAGCTGGGCGGCGTAATCTGCGGCGTTTTTGGCGGCAGGTGAATAGTCGGTGGCGACAATGATGGGTTTCATATGGCTTTTGCGTTAGCAGTGGTGATGCGGATGAGACGGGGGAACAGGTATTCTTCCTCCACGAAAAAAAGGCGCGTGAAATCCTGCTCGAGGTCGTTGAGCTGGGCGTAGGCGAGCTTGTGCGAAGGCGTGGCCGACATGGGGCACTGGTAATGGTGCGTGGCGTTGCTGATCTGGCTGAATTTTTTTTTCATCCACTCGTGCTCGTATTTCAGCTCGCGGATGAATTCTTCCACGCCGTACATCTGCTGCGTCCCGCTGCGTTTTTTTTGCTCCACGTTAAAAAGCGGGAACAGCAGAAATTCTTCCTTCATGATGTGCTCGTTGAATTTCTGCTCCATTTCTTTCAACGCATGCAGCGCAAACTCCAGCTCTTCCTCCTGCGGCTCGAGCTTATGCGAAGTTTCCAGTTGCACAAGCACTGTGGCGATCGTATCTTTCATCGATACGTGAAAATCGGAGGTCACCGTTTCCAGGAGATCCTGGATGCTGAATTTTGCGTATTCGCCGGTGTTGCTGGAGCGTCTCATGAAAGGAGTTTCTGGAGTCAAATTTAATCCCGCACTCCCCGGCGCAGCATGACAGCGCTCACCTGAACGTAGTGAGTATTGTCAGAACAAATGCTTTCCCGGTGAAATGCCGGTTTAAATCATGACCCGGGATCACCATCTTTGCAGCAATGCAGCTCATCACCGACGACCCTGAAATTTTCGCCTTGCTTGAAAAAGCAGGAAAAGCGGCGTTCGATCCGTCCGTGCCCGCCGTGATCGAGTTCGACGTCGACACGAATTACGCACTTCTCCTTTTTATGCCCTCCGGGCCCCGGAAAGGCTGCCTGCTTTTTATCGTGGAACACCAGGCGCTTGATGAAGAATCCGGGAACCTTCTTCTTCCGCGTTTGCTTGCTTTGCCTGATGATCATGGATTTTCCCTGCTGAAAACCGACGCGCTTGCCGCCGTTGAACGTTTGATCAGCCGCCGCAACAGCAACCGGCTCTTCGGCGATGCGCATTAAGCCCGGTAAAAACAGGCAATCAAATAATCGATAAATAGTAACCTGAAAGATAAAAATTGCCGTATTTTTAAACCTTCTCCCGGTACTTATTGTAATTCAATTCATCGGCCCTTTGCGTCTTTAGCAACCAAACGGGTGTTTCAGACGTATATAAGCGTCCTAACCGGGGAAA
Source organism: uncultured Chryseobacterium sp. (assembly GCA_966211705.1). Taxonomy (GTDB): domain Bacteria; phylum Bacteroidota; class Bacteroidia; order Palsa-965; family Palsa-965. The sequence continues at coordinate 46,029 of CBIHOC010000022.1, read as the reverse complement.
CTTGCATGATAAAAAACGCTACCAAACGTCTTTTTCCGCTACTTCTTTTTGTCTTCACACTTGTGCTGATCGCGGCCCCAGGCCGTCTTCATGCGCAACGCGGAACCGAATTCTGGCTCGCACCGCCCGACATCACGGATCTTCATAACTCGCCGGGGGGCGAGCCGCTGTACCTGATCGTTTCATCGGCAGGCGCAGCGAGCACCGTCACCATCGACGTTCCGGCCAACGGCGCATTCGTGCCCATCGTGGTCAACGTGCAGGCGAACAAATCGAGGCGCGTCAACCTCACGGCATTCAAAGCCCAGCTCGAGACGCGCCCGACCAACACGATCTGCAATACCGGCCTGCACGTCGTTTCCACCACCCCGATCACCTGCTATTACGAGTGCGCGAACACCAACAACACGGATATCTGGGCGCTCAAAGGCCCAAACGGGCTCGGGCAGGAATTTTACATCCCGCTGCACAAGCACGCCCCGTTCTTCAACCACCAGCCTTTTGCGAACCCGCACCAGGCGTTCGCTTCTTTCGACATCTGCGCCACGCAGAACAACACGATCGTTACCATTTATACGCCTACGCCGGTCGACGGCCATCCTGCGTTACAGCAATTCTCGATCACGCTCCAGCGCGGTCAGACATATTCATGCGGATGGACCGGCGCCAACTGGGAACAACCGGCCACGCACCCTTCGGGAGCGGTTGTGCTGGCTGACAAACCGATCGTCGTTTCATTAAAAGACGACTCAGACCACAATCCTTCCGGCGGTTGCTACGATATCATGGGCGATCAGCTTGTGCCGGTGAACGTGGTGGGTGAAGATTATATCGCGGTAAAAGGCTCCCTCAATAACACCGGCGATGAAAGCGTCGTGCTGCTTGCCACACAGAACGGAACCCAGGTATTCCTCGACGGAGCAGCCACACCCGTCGCCACACTTTTCGCCGGCGAATATTTCCGCGTCGATATGGATTACCTGGCGACGAGCACGGACAACGCCGTGTACATCCATTGTACAAAACCCACATACGCCGTACACGTCACCGGTTTCGGCTGTGAAATGGGCCAGGCGCTGCTGCCCCCGCTCAACTGCGCCGGCTCCCAGCAATTGAACTTCGTGCGCGACGATGCGCAGACATTTTACATCACGCTGCTCGTGCGGGCGGCGGCGGTCAACTCGTTTACGATCACCGGTCCCGGAACCGCTACGATCCCCCCGGCCTCCTTCGTCACCGTTCCGGGTACCGGCGGAACCTGGATGGCTGCGCGCATACAATATAATACCACGCAGGTCCCTGTTGATTCGACATTCACCATCACGAACTCGCTCGATGTGTTTGCTCTCGGCGTTGTCAATGGTGGCGCATCTACTGGTTGTAAGTACGGTTACTTTTCCGAATTCGTCGCGCCGATCACGGTAAGCGCGGGCGTCGACCAAACCATTTGCGCCAACACGACGGCAACACTGGCGGGAGCCGTAGCAGGCGGAACAACGACCGGCATCTGGGCGACCTCCGGCACCGGCACCTTCACGCCGAACAATACGACGCTCAACGCCGTCTACACGCCAAGCGCGGGGGATGCTGCACTGGGCAATGTGACATTAACGCTGACATCCACCGGCGCATGCAACCCGGTCTCCGACCCGATGACGCTGACGATAACGCCGGCGCCCACAGCCAACGCCGGGCCCGATCAATCCGTCTGCCGCAACAACGCGAACGTTTCGCTTACGGGAAGCGTAACCGTTGCAACCGGCGGCGTATGGACCGGCGGCGCGGGAACATTTACCCCATCGAACAACGTGCTGAATCCCGTGTACACGCCCACAGCAGCCGAACTCACCGCGGGCAGTCTTGCGCTTACGCTCACCACAACAGGAAACGGCATCTGCAATCCTGTTTCCGACAACATCCTGATCACATTTACTCCGGCGCCTGTAGTGAATGCAGGCGCAAACCAGGTACGGTGCGGCAATAACCCCGCAGTCACGCTGTCCGGAACAGTGAGCGGCGCGACAGGCGGTGTATGGACAGGCGGGGCAGGAAGCTTCAGCCCTTCTGCAACAGCGCTGAACGCCGTGTACACGGCAAGCGCAGGAGAAATTACAGCGGGCAGTGTAACACTTACGCTCACGTCCACCGGCAACGGAACATGCAACCCGGTTACCGACCAGGTTGTCATCACCTTCACCGGCTCACCGACTGCGAATGCAGGCCCCGACCAGACCAAATGCGCAAACAACGCGGCAACGACATTGGCGGGATCGGTAACTGTTGCCACGGGCGGGCAATGGACGGGAGGCCTCGGCACATTTGCGCCGAACAACAATGCGCTGAACGCGACGTACACGCCGACCGCGGGCGAGATCGCCGGCGGCAGCCTTACACTGACGCTGACAACGACAGGCAACGGAACCTGCAACCCGGTGACGGATCAGATGACGATCTTCTTTACGCCGGCGCCGACGGTGAACGCGGGACCGAACCAGACGGTGTGCGCGAACAACTCTGTCACTACGCTTGCCGGATCGTTCACCGGCTCTACCGGCGCAATCTGGTCGGGCGGTGCGGGAACATTTACGCCGAACAATACGACGATGACCGCGACGTACGCGCCTACTGCAGCTGAACGCGCCGCGGGAACCGTCACGCTGACGTTAACCTCCACCGGCAATGGAACCTGTCTCGCCGTCACCGACCAGGTGGTCATTACCATTACGCCGTCACCGACAGCCAATGCGGGACCGAACCAAACGGTGTGCGCAAACAACCCTTCTGCAACACTCGCCGGATCGGTAACTGTTGCAACAGGCGGCGCGTGGTCGGGCGGCGCGGGAACATTCACGCCTTCTTCCGCAGCATTGAACGCGGTGTACACGCCGACTGCCGGTGAAATTTCTTCGGGCAGCGTCACCCTCACGCTGACAACAACCGGCAACGGAACGTGCAACGCGGTGACCGACCAAATGACGATCTTCTTCTCCGGTGCGCCCACAGCCAGCGCAGGGCCTGACCAGACGAAGTGCGCGAACAACGCGGCAACGACGCTGGCAGGATCGGTAACCGTCGCAACGGGCGGGCAGTGGACAGGCGGCCTCGGCACGTTCGCACCGAACAACAACACGCTCAACGCCGTCTACACACCGACCGCAGGCGAGATCGCAGGCGGAAACATTACGCTCACACTGACGACGACCGGCAACGGCACATGCAACGCGGTGACGGATCAAATGACGATCTTCTTTACCCCGGCGCCGACAGTCAACGCAGGGCCCGATCAAACGGTTTGCGCGAACAATTCGGTCGTGACACTTTCAGGATCGTTCACCACGTCTACCGGCGCGGTATGGACAGGCGGCGCGGGAACGTTCACGCCGAACAACACGACGATGAACGCGACGTACACGCCCACTGCGGCTGAACGTGCTGCGGGAACCGTCACGCTTACGCTCACTTCAACCGGCAACGGAACCTGTCTCGCCGCCACCGACCAAATGGTCATTACCATTACACCGGCGCCGACCGCAAACGCAGGTCCCGACCAGACGAAATGCGCGAACAACGCGGCAACTACGCTCGCAGGTTCGGTAACCGTCTCAACTGGCGGTATCTGGTCAGGCGGCGCGGGAACATTCACGCCGTCCACCGCCGCGCTCAATGCCGTCTACACGCCGACTGCCGGTGAAATTTCTTCCGGCAGTGTTACGCTTACGTTGACAACCACCGGCAACGGAACGTGCATCGCCGTTACCGACCAGGTGACGATCTTCTTCTCCGGCGCACCGACAGCCAACGCAGGTCCCGACCAGACGAAATGCGCGAACAACGCGGCAACCACGCTTGCAGGATCGGTGACGGTTGCGACGGGCGGGCAATGGACAGGCGGCCTCGGCACATTTGCGCCGAACAACAATACGCTCAACGCCGTGTACACGCCGACCGCTGCGGAAATTGCAGGCGGCAGCATTACGCTTACGCTCACCACGACCGGCAACGGAACATGCAACTCGGTGACGGATCAAATGACGATCTTCTTCACGCCGGCGCCGACCGTGAACGCAGGACCTGATCAAACGGTTTGCGCGAACAACGCGACGGCCACGCTCAACGGTTCCTTCACGATCGCAGGCGGTGCGGCATGGACAGGCGGTGCAGGGACATTCTCGCCGAACAATACGACGATGAACGCGACGTACACGCCGACCGCAGCAGAAATTACCGCGGGCACGGTGACGCTGACACTGACGACCACCGGCAACGGAACATGCACCGCGGTGAGCGATAACGTGATCATCACGATCACGCCGGCGCCGACAGTGAATGCCGGCACCAACATCAGCTCCTGCGCGAACAATTCCACCACGCCGCTCAGCGGCCAGGTGTTCAACGCAGGCGGCGGAACATGGTCGGGCGGCGGCGGAACGTTTACGCCGAACGCCAACACGCTGAACGCAACCTACACGCCGACAGCCGGTGAGATCAGCGCGGGCAGCGTAACGCTCACGCTCACGTCCACCGGCAACGGAACGTGCAATCCTGCAAGCGACCAGGTGACGATCACCTATGCGCCTTCGCCGGTTGCGAATGCCGGTCCCGACCAAACGGTTTGCGGCAACAATGCAACGGTGACACTGAACGGGTTCGTCAACTTCTGCGCAGGCGGGCAATGGTCGGGCGGGCTCGGGCTCTTCTCGCCTTCTGCCAACGCGCTCAACGCAACGTATACGCCGACAGCCGGTGAAATTGCCGCCGGCTCGCTCACGCTGACACTGACCACAACCGGCAACGGCCCCTGCAACCCGGAGACCGACCAGGTAACGCTCTTCTTCACACCCGCGCCGACCGTCGATGCGGGAACAGCGCTCACTTCCTGCGCGAACAACCCGAACGTTACGCTGAACGGAAGCTTCACCGTTTCCTCCGGCGCGATCTGGTCGGGCGGCAACGGCAGCTATTCGCCGAACAACACGACGATGAACGCGACCTACACGCCTTCCGCTGCCGAGATCACTGCAGGAAGCGTGATGCTGCATCTCACATCGACCGGCAACGGAACGTGCCTGCCTGTTACGGACAGCGTACTCGTTACCATAACACCTGCACCGGTGGTCAATGCCGGCCCCGACCAGTCGGTTTGCGTGAACAACATGAACGCGGCCCTGAGCGGAAGCGTTTCCGGCCCGACGAACACCGGCGCATGGACAACATCCGGCACGGGAACATTCGTTCCGAACAACACGACGCTTAATGCGGTCTACCAGTGCAGCGCTGCAGACTCGCTGGCCGGAAGCGTGGTGATCACGCTCACCTCGACCGGGAACGGAACCTGCCTTGCGGTCAGCGACCAGCTCACGATCTCGATCCTTCCGGCAGGAACTGCGGCGGCGGGAAATGACGTTGTGGTATGCGGAAACAATGCATCGGTAACGCTGAACGGAACTGTCGGCGGCGGCGCCACGTCGGGAACATGGAATACGACCGGCACCGGCATTTTCCTCCCGAACAATGCGACGCTGAATGCGACTTACATTCCGAGCTCCTTCGACATTGCCAACGGAAGCGCGACGGTTTACCTCACGGCAAACAGCTGCAACCAGGCCGTCGACAGCATGCTCATCACGATCACGCCTGCTCCTGTTGTGAACGCCGGACCGGACCAAACGATCTGCGCCACGGTGACCACGGCAACGCTGAACGGCAGCGTGAGCGGCGGAACGACGACCGGCATCTGGACCACAACCGGCACCGGCACGTTCTCACCGAACAACACCGCGCTCAACGCAACATACACGCCGAGCGCAGGTGACGTCGCCGCACAGAACATTTATTTCTACCTCACGTCGACGAACAACGGCTCCTGCGTGCCTGTAACGGACACGATGGTGCTCAACATTTACCCGTCGGGAACCGCGAACGCCGGCCCCGACCAGATCATCTGCACGAACAACCCGAACGTGATCCTTACCGGGATGCTCGGCGGCGGCGCGACGCAGGGACAATGGAGCACTACCGGCTCCGGCGTGTTCTCGCCGAACGATACGGCGCTCAACGCAACGTACATTCCCAGCGCGGCCGACATTGCCGCAGGCAGTGTGAGCATCGTGCTGACGGCAACGAACAGCTGCAACAGCGCGATCGATTTCCTCAACGTGATCTTCACGCCGGCCCCGGCGGTCGACGCAGGTCCGTCGCAATCCACGTGCGGCGTCAACCCGGGCATCGTGCTGAACGGAAGCGTGACGAACGCGACAGGCGGCGTGTGGAGCGGAGGCGCGGGAACATTTGCACCGAACAACACGACGATGAACGCAACCTATTCGCCCACCGCGGCGGAACAGGCTGCAGGATTTGTCGTCCTCACGCTTACGTCTACGGGCAACGGAAACTGCAACCCTGTTTCAGATACGGCGACATTCTTCTTTACGCCGGGCATCGTGGTGAACGCGGGCGTTGACCAGCAGGTTTGCATCAGCGCAGGTTTCACGCAGCTCCAGGGAATCGTCTCCAACGGCTCTTCCACGGGCGTCTGGTCGACGCTCGGCTCGGGAACGTTCAGCCCGAACGACAGCGCGCTGAATGCGCTCTACACGTTCAGCACCGCCGATACTTCCGCGGGAATTGTAACGCTTGTTCTCACATCAACGAACAACGGTGTCTGCCCGGTGGAGCACGACACAATGATCATCACGTTCGGCACCAGCGCATTCGCAACTGCCGGCGCTGATCAATCCATCTGCGCTTCGTCTTCGACGATCAACCTCAACGGTTTCGTCAGCGGCGGCGCTTCGCAGGGCATGTGGACAACCTCCGGCAACGGAACGTTCGCGCCCGATGATTCCACGCTTAATGCGACGTACACGTTGACCTCTTCCGACATCGCGGCGGGAACGGTGACATTCATCCTCACCACAACCGACCACGGTTCCTGCCAGCCGGGAACGGATACGATCGTCTACACGATCTCTCCGTCTTCGATCGTAAGCGCGGGTGGCGACGTCAACATCTGCTCCGACAACCTGAGCGTTCCGCTCGGCGGAAACGTGAGCGGCGCATCGACGACGGGAACCTGGAGCTCGCTCGGGTCCGGAACGTTCAGCCCGAACAACACGACGCTGAACGGCACTTACATCCCGAGCGCCAGCGATTCGCTTGCGGGAACGGTAACGCTCGTGCTCACTTCGACCAACACCGGCTCCTGCACGCCTGCAACCGACACGATGGTCGTCACGATCACGTCGCCCGCGGTGGTGAACGCAGGCCCCGACCAGAGCACCTGCTCGCAGGGCGCGCTGATCTCGCTCAGCGGGGCAGTTTCCGGCGGCTCGACAACGGGCGTGTGGAGCACAATGGGTTCCGGAACATTCGCACCGAATGCAACGACGCTGAATGCGACGTACACGCCTTCCTCCGCCGATCTTACGGCCGGAACGGTAATACTCGTGCTCACCTCGACCGGCACCGGCATCTGCACGCCGCGCACCGACACGATGGAAGTGACGTTCATCCCGCTGGCCGTTGTCAGTGCAGGTCCCGACAGGATCGTGTGCGGCGACCAGGCGGATGTTTCACTCAACGGGTTGGTCAGCGGGCCCACCACGACAGGGATATGGACCACCGACGGAACGGGGTCGTTCTCACCGAACGCGACGACGCTGACGGCAACGTACACGCTCAGCAACGCGGACATTCTCGCGGGAAGCGTGATGCTCGTACTTACCTCCACCAACAACGTGGGCTGCCCTGCTGTTTCCGACACGATGTTCATCACCGTGGAAGCGCTCCCGATCGCTGCGTTCAGCTCGGTATCGGGCGACACGCTCGACGTGACATTCACCGACCAGTCGACGGGCGCGGCCGGCTGGTTCTGGGACTTCGGCGATGGCGGAACGTCGACGCTGCAGGACCCTGTGCATTATTACCAGCAGCAGGGCATCTACACCGTAACGCTCATCATCACGAGCGCCGGCGGCTGCACGGATACAGCGGTGGCCACGGTGGATGCAAATGAAACGCTCACCACCCCGGTTGCCATCCCGACAGGTTTCTCGCCGAACGACGACGGGGACAACGATGTGCTGCACGTGCTCGGCGGACCGTTCACCGAAGTGGATTTCAAGATCTACAATGAATGGGGCAACCTGGTGTTTTCGACCACTGATCCGGATAGCGGTTGGGATGGCACCTACAAAGGACAGCCGCAGCCCGGCGGCGTGTACATCTACACGGCAACCGGCACCACGATCACGGGAAGGTTCGTGAAGCTCTCCGGTAACGTAACGCTCATCCGTTAATCACGCTAGAAAGAAACGCCATGAAAAGCACCTTCCATATTTCCCTGAAAACCGCAGTCCTGATGATTACCGGGATGCTGCTTTGCGGATCACGTGTGACGGCGCAGGATTTCCACCTGTCGCAGTACGACATGCTTCCGCTTTATTACAACCCGGCGCAGACGGGAATGTATTTCGGAAACGACGACATGAAGTACCGTCTTTCCGCAACATACCGTTCGCAGTGGCAAAAATTGCAGGGCAAGCCGTACTCGTCGGTGGGGCTCTCCTACGACATGCCGCTCAAACGCTGGGGCGCCGGCCTGCTGCTGATGGACCATATCGCGGGCACGTCGAATTTCGCCACGTTCCAGATGCTTGCGTCGGGCGCGTACCGCATTACAAGCGACGACAGCAAGAACCATTATCTCTCTGTCGGCTTGCAACTCGGGCTTTTCCAGAAACGGTTCTCGTACGGTTATCTGCTTTTTGAAAACCAGTACACGACGACCGACGGTCTCGATCCGAACCTGGACAACGGCGAAGATTTTCCCGACCTGAGTATCGTGCGTTTCGATGCGAACATGGGAATCTATTACAAATACCTCGACAAGAACCATCGCTTTGATCCGGCTGTCGGTTTCTCCGTGTATCACCTGAGCACGCCTGACGAGTCGTTCACCGGCCAGAAGGCGCGGCTGCCGATGCGTTTCAACGGAATTTTTTCGTGCGACATTTATGCGAACGACAACCTGACGTTCACGCCGAACATGCTGTTCATGTACCAGCGCAAAGCCATGGAGATCAACGCGGGGCTGATGGCCGGCTACCAGATGCCGAACTCGCCGTACGACCTGCTCGCCGGCGCGAGCTACAGGCACAAGGACGCGATCATCTTCCACCTCGGCATGCAGCAGGGAAATAACATTTTCCGCGTGAGCTACGACGTGGTGACGAGCGACCTGAAAAACTACGGCGGAAAACGCGGCGGCTTCGAAATGGGCGTGATCTACTCGGGAGATTTGAAGCTCAATGATCGCAGCGGCCCGAAGATCAGGACGAATTCGCTCTGAAAGAAATGAACTACCCCGCTGCAGAGCAGCGGGGTATCAAATAAGGAAAATAATTCGGTTCCATTTTCCGGACGCCGCAAGCGGCGGGGAATGAACCCTTAGAGATTCAAAGATTCAAATTGAATATTTCTGCAATCCCAATTTTGAATTTTGAATAGCGATTCTCGTCACTTGTGACGAGAGAGCGATTGAATCTTTGAATCGAAGGCGGAAACTTTCTCTTGACTTCGTCTTCATAATGGGATAGCTTTGGTTAATCCACTAAAGCTTTTCCCATGAAAAAATGCTACGCTTTTCTCTTCCTGTTTGCATCCGTTTCCACCGTACAGGCCCAGAACATCTGCGATCCTGCGGGGAACGTCGTTATTTATTCAAACTACGATGGCGGTGAATTGAACATCGACGTCGACCAGAATATCCCTAACCTCAAGATCGGGATCGTGACGTATGAATATGTCCATGTCACGATCAGCGGCGCGTTTGCCTCGAATGTGACTGCCGTTCGCTACGCCGGCTACAACGCCAACAACAATCACTGCAGCATTGCGGGCCCCACCACAACAACGATCACAGGCGTGCCGAATTCCGTGGATACGATCATTCTTTATCCCGCGGCAACGTACAGCAATCCCAACGGCTACAGCTCGATCATCTGCAACTATTCGTGCAGCGATTCAACGAACCAGGGTGGCTGCAACACACCTGACCAGATTGCACATTATTTCCTGACGGTTTTCGGCGGAACCTTGTTTTCGCATCACACTTCTTACGGCTGCTGGTCCGGCAGCAACACCCGCCTGGTATCGCTGGGTGGAAATTGCTGCATCAACCCGCTCTCCACCGGCATCGCAGAAGAAAACGACCCACAGCTCGCCACGTACCCGAACCCCGCCGATGCGTCCATCCGCCTCGACGTGCAGGGCGCAGTTGCGGAACCGGTGACCGTCACGTTGCGAAATATGCTGGGTGAAATCGTTTACAACGCGCAACACACAACCGGCGCGCCGTTCGAAATTTCCACCGCTGAATTCGCAGCAGGATTATACACGATGGAAGTCAATTCCGCTTCACTCCGGCTGAGCAGGCTGGTCAGTGTTGCACATTGATCAGATGTGCAAATGTGCAGATGTGCAGGTATGCAGATGTGAGGATGGATGAATGCCTTTCTCACATTTTTGGGTTGCCTGTGCGCATCTGCACATTTGCATACCTGCACATCCTCACATCATTTTTTTACGCGGTTACTTCCGCCGGAACGACTTTCACAAACTGAACGTTTGCTTCGATGCGAACGTCATCGCTGACCACTATTCCGCCGGTTTCCGTAACCGCGCTCCAGTTCAGCCCGAAATCCTTGCGGTTGACTTTGCCGGAGACGGCGAAGCCGGCTTTGATGTTGCCGTAGGGATCTTTCGTCATCCCGCCGTATTCCACGTCGAGCTCGATAGGCTTCGTCACGCCGCGCATGGTGAGATTGCCTTTCATCCTGAACGTATCGTCGCCGGTGCGTTCCATGCTGGTCGAAGTGAATTCGATCTTCGGGTGGTTGGCCGCGTCGAAGAAGTCGGCGCTTTTGAGATGGCCGTCGCGTTGTTCGTTGCCGGTGTCGATGCTGTCGACATCTGCGGAGAAATGAACGCGTGAGTTCTCAAAATTTTCCGTGTCCGATTCCGCTTCGGCGGCGAACTTTTTGAATTGTCCTTTCACGTTTGAAATGACCAGGTGGCGGATCTTGAATTCCACTTCCGAGTGCGTCGGATCGATATTCCATTTTGTTTTCATGAGTTGTGGTTTTGGTTGTGGTGTATGTTGCTACAGCAATATTCAAGCAAAGATATCAATATATATGTATGTACATATAATGTATTGGATTGTTTTTGTATAAATCAGATTTTCAGTGGTTTATATGTCATGAGTTTGCCGGTTATTTTGCTGTGCCTTCCCTCATCTTCACGTATTATATCGTTATGGGGAAATTTTTCCGCTTTGTGTTGCTTAACAAAGGCAATACGCGAAGACGAATCGTTTAAGTCCTGTTTTTTTCAGTGAACGATCACCCGCGCCACCCCGACACCATCTCCCGAAACTACGCGCAGCAAATACATCCCCGCCGGAACATCGAACTCAAACGTGCGCTGTGTTTCTTCTTTCGCAAAAACAAATTCTTCCTCCCGCACAATTCTCCCGCTCACGTCAAGAAGAAAAATTGTCGCCGCCTCTTCATTCCTTCCCGCACGTTCGATCGTAAACGCTCCATCCGACGGATTCGGAAAAACACGCGGCCCGGCAACGACCGTCGTTTCATTTATTCCCACGATAAACATGCAGTTAACACTGTCAGGCGCCGTGAACGGCGACGGGTTTACCACGAACGTATCGTTGTGCCCCTGCGGCGTTCGCAGCAACGGATAATTCTGCGCTGCCAGCACGTACATCGTCGGCGGCATGCCCACGTTCGTTTCGTTGCAGTACACGTTTCCTCCCGCATCGGTATGCACGAAGAACGCAAGCGTATCGGCGGTCTGTGTATTGACAGAATATCCCGTCAGCACAAGCCCGCCCGCATTGTCACGGTCGACTGCGCGGAACGTGCACGGGGCCGCGGGGTGGTACGATTTGAAAAATTGCAGCACGCCCGCAGAATCGGCTTCCAGGAGAATGCCGTGCCGGGGATAGACGTTGAACTGGTCTTCTCCTTCGCCCGCCAGCACAAAACCCCCGCCGGCCGTTTTGACCGCATCATTCACCACGACGTTCACAAGGTTGGAAACGGCCGGGAATGTTTTGTGCCACACCATCACGCCGTTGGGATCGATCTTCACGAGGCTCGGCCCTACGGAGCTTGTTGCAGCGATCATGTACCCGTTCGTGATGTTGAACACGCGCTTCAGCTCCAGCCCGGTAAACCGCCGCGACCACAGCAGCGTGCCGTTCGGGCCCACGCGCAGCATCATCTGGCTTTCGATGGCGAGGTACCCGCCGCCCGTGCCCGCCGGGCATTCGATCACATCCTGCCACGAAGGTTGCGTGGAAAGCTGGTCGTAATATTCATAGCTCCATTGCGTCTGCCCGGTTGCGTCCGTTTTCAGGAGCATGAGCGGGTAACCGGTCGGCTGGTACGCCGGCTCGGAGATGGAAATGTAAAGCAGGTAGCCGCCGTCGGAAGTTTGGATGGCTTTCCCGGATTTTTCTGATCCCGGTCCCCCGCAGCGGTTGCTCCATTGCGCATTGCCGAGCGAATCGGTCTTGAGGAAAAGCGCATCGCTGCCCGATGCCGTATCGGCCACATGCGCGTAAACAAGATAGCCGCCGTCAGCCGTGCGTTCCAGGCGACCGAAAGGCGGGGAGAATGTTGCTTCGTAATACCGCGACCATTGCTGCGTGCCGCACGGGTCCGTATGTACGAGAATGATCCCTGTCGCCGAAAATGTTGTTGGCCGTCCCGCAAGAAGCAGCGTGTAGCCGTCATTCGTTGCAAGAATATCAAGACCGATGGAAATGTCCTGCGTGGTTGTCCCGGCATCCCACTGGCGTTCGAAATAGCAAACCTGTCCGGCAAGCGGTGCAGGAAAAAAAACCGGCAGCGCAAGCAGCCCGGCAATGAGGATGCGGAAAAGACGTTTCATGAAGCAGGTTTGCCGGGGAAAAGTTAGAACTATTTTTTCCCGGAACCAGCTTAAAAAATGCACTGGATAGAATTCAGCTTAAACGAATCCACGATATCGAAAGACCGAAGGAACACGAATAGATCCCGGCTCCGAATTTTTGAATCTTTGAATAGTCCCGAGTACTCGGGACGCTTGAACTGTTGAATTTTCAATCTACAGGTAATCGTTCGCCAAATTCGCCAGCTCGCTGCGCTCGCCTTTCTGCAGCGTGATGTGCGCGTACAGCTCTTTTCCTTTCAGCCGCTCGATCATGTACGTCAGCCCGTTCGACTGCGCGTCGAGGTATGGCGTGTCGATCTGGAAAATGTCGCCGGTGAAAACAATTTTCGTGTTCTCGCCTGCACGGCTGATAATGGTCTTCACTTCGTGCGGCGTCAGGTTCTGCGCTTCGTCGACGATGAAGAACACGTTGGAAAGACTGCGTCCGCGGATGTATGCAAGCGGGCAAACGATCAGCTTTTCATTCTCCACCATTTCATTGATCTGCTTGAACTCGCGGTCCTTCTCGCTGAACTGGCTCTTGATGTATTTCAGGTTGTCCCACAGCGGCTCCATGTACGGGTTGAGCTTCGACTTGATGTCGCCGGGGAGATAGCCGATGTCTTTATTGCTCAGCGGAACGATGGGACGCGCGAGGTAGATCTGGTGATAATTCCTGCGCTGCTCGAGCGCGCCGGCCAGCGACAGCAGCGTTTTCCCCGTACCCGCAACGCCCTGGATCGTCACGAGGCGGATCTCGGGGCGAAGGATGGCGTCGAGCGCGAACGTCTGCTCGGCATTGCGCGGGAGAATTTTGAACGCGGTTTGTTTCTTCACGCGTTCGAGCGAATTGGACGAAGCGTTGTACCAGCCGAGCACGGATTTCTGCCCGCTTTTGAGGATGTAAAAATGGTTGGCGGGCGGCACTGCTTTTTTAAGCGCGGCGGGAAGCGGGGTGGATTCTTTTTCGTACAGCTCGCTGATGGCCGACGCCGGCGCCTTTTCGAGCACGCTGCTCCCGTGGTAAAGCTCGCTCGGATTCTTGACCTTTCCTGTTTCGTAATCTTCCGCCTGCAGGTTGAGCGACTTCGCTTTGATGCGGAGGTTGATGTCTTTGGTGACGAGCACGACTTTCCGCCCGGGATATTTTTCGGAAAGAAAAAGCGCGGAGTTGAGAATGCGGTGATCGGCTTTTCGTTCCCCGAACACTTTCTCGGCATCGACACTGGCCGATTGCTGCATTTCGATCATGAACATCCCGTGGCCTTTCCCGTTGATGTTCACCCAATCCTGGAGCGTGTTGCGTCCTGAAATCTTGTCTATGTATCGTGTAAATTCCCTGGCGGCGTAATTTTTCGTGTCATTTCCTTTTTTGAAATTATCGAGTTCCTCCAGTACCGCGATCGGTACCACTACGTCGTGCTCCTTGAAACTTTTGATGGCCTTATGATCATAAATGATCACGGAGGTGTCGAGCACGAAGATTTTTTTCTCCTTCATCATATAAAGAGCGAATTGGTATGTGGCTAAACTATTAAAACATAAATGGCATTCCGGGACCCTATACTCCAATTAATGAACAGCGCTTTGTTATCTATCGTAATGGCTGAATTTTCAAGATTCGGCGCAAAAAATCCTCGCTTGGTCGAAACTGCTTGATTTTTAAACGAATAACTCTTATCCTTGTTAGGTTTCGGACAAACGCTCTCCCGCCACTTTGCCGATACTGATTATTATTTAACAAATGTTGATCACGATATGGATTTCGGGCTCCCCCGATCCCTATCTGTCTACACCACCACACCAAAAATGCTGCCAATGAAACGTACACTGCTACGCTGTTTCACTCTTGTTGCTGCCCTGGTGCTGACCGGCGGCCTGACGGCACAGGACTGGACGCAATTCCTGCTCAACCCGAACGCGAACTTCTACGATGTCCAGTCCAGCTTCAATGCCGAGTGGGGACAACGTGAAGCCCAGCTGGCACAAGCCCGGCAGGACAATGCCCAGGGCAAATTCGGCAACTCCAATCTCCAGGCGAGAACGGAAATGCCGAATATGAAAGGCGGCTACAAGCAATACAAGCGCTGGGAATGGTACATGGAGCCCCGCGTTTATCCTTCCGGCGACATGAGCCTGCCTTCCACCACGTGGCAGCGTTTCCAGGATTACCTCAACAGCAACGCTGCGGCCATGCAGCAATACCAGCAGGGACAAGGCAACCAGCAGAGCATCGGCGGCCCGAACAATAACAGTCTTCTTTCCAGCACCTGGACCTTCGCGGGACCGACAGGCGCACCCACAGGCGGCGGCGCAGGCCGTCTCAACTTCGTCCGCTTCGATCCCACCAACAGCGCAACGATCTACGTCGGCGCTCCTGCCGGCGGCCTCTGGAAATCCACCAACAGCGGCGGAACCTGGACCAGCAACACCGACTTCCTCACCGTGATCGGCGTTACCGATATCGCCATCGACCCGACGAATACGAATACGATGTACATCGCAACCGGCGACGGTGACGCAGGAGATACGTATTCCATCGGCGTGCTCAAATCCACCGACGGCGGCAACACGTGGAACGCCACCGGCCTTACCTGGACTGTGAACCAGGGCCGCGTGATCAGCAGGCTGCTCATCAATCCCACCAACCCGCAGATCCTCATCGCGGCCACCAGCAACGGCATCTACCGCACCATCAACGGCGGAACGAGCTGGACGCAGGTACAGACCACCAACTCCTTCAAGGATGCCGAGTTCAAGCCCGGCGACCCGAATACGGTTTATGCTTCGGGCACGCGCTTCTGGAAATCCACCAACGGCGGCGCAACATGGACCAACATCACTTCCGGCCTCCCCGCCAACACTTCCGTCGATCGCCTTGCCATTGCAGTAACCGAAGCGCCCACCGGCACCGCATACGTTTACGTGCTGGCCGGAAGCGCCGCCAATGACGGCTTCTACGGTTTCTACCGCTCCACCGACAGCGGCACGACATTCACGCAGCGCTCCACCACGCCCAACGTGCTCGGCTGGGCCAGCGCAGGCAATGACACCGGCGGACAAGGCTGGTACGATCTTGCCGTGGCCGCATCGCCCACCAACCGCGACGTGGTCCTCGTGGGCGGGGTCAACATCTGGCGCTCCACGAACGGCGGTACCAACTGGACCATCAACGGTCACTGGACCGGCACCGGCGCACCGTATGTGCATGCCGACATCCACGATCTCGTTTTCCTCCCCGGCAGCGGCACGACGTATTTCTCCGCAAACGACGGCGGCCTTTTCCGCACCACCAACAGCGGCGGCGCATGGTCCGATCTTTCCAGCAACCTCTGCATCGCGCAGATGTACCGCATCGGTCTTTCCAATTCGAACGCCAGCCTCTGGCTCACCGGCCACCAGGACAACGGCACGAACCTGAAGAACGGGGCCAACTATTCGGAAACGATGGGCGGCGACGGCATGGACTGCTTCATCGACCGCACGAACAACAACGTGATGTATGCCGAATATTACAACGGCTCGTTCAACCGATCCACCAACGGCGGCGCAAGCTGGAATGGCATCACCACTGGCCTCTCCGGCACAGCGGCGTGGGTAACGCCCTGGTACCAGGATCCCGTAACGGCCAACACATTGTGGGCGGGCCGTACCAACGTATTCCGCTCCACCAACCAGGGAACCAGCTGGACACAGATGGGAACGCTCGGCGGATCGGGAACGATCGTCGACCTGCGCGTGGCGCCTTCGCTCGCCTCTACGATCTACGCAGCGCGTTCCAACAACCTTTACAAATCGACCAACACCGGCGGCACCTGGACAAACATCACGGGCACGCTTCCCGTCGCGAGCGCAGCCATTTCCCGCATCGATGTCGAGCCGGGCGACCCGAACACGGTGATCGTCACGTTCTCCGGTTACTCCGCAGCGAACAAAGTTTTCCGCACCACGAACGGGGGCACGAGCTGGACAAACATTTCCACCGGCCTTCCGAACCTCCCGGTGAACTGCGTGCGCTTCATGCCGGGCACAGCGAACGACGCGGTGTACATCGGTTGCGACGTAGGCGTTTATTACATGGACAACACGTTCGCGAGCTGGCAGCCTTATTTCACTTCGCTCCCGAACGTTCCTGTTTTCGATCTCGAAGTGTACACCACCACCGGCAAGCTGCGCGCAGCAACGTTCGGCCGCGGCGTATGGGAAGTGGACATTTACAACCCGGGAACACTCGCACCGATCGCCGAGTTCACGGCATCGCAGACCTTGATCTGCCCGGGAACAACAGTCAACTTCACCGACATGTCGTCCTTCGCGCCTACATCATGGAGCTGGACCTTCCAGGGCGGGTCGCCGGCCACGTCGACTGCGCAGAACCCCACCGGCATTACATGGTCGACCCCCGGCACGTACAGCGTTACACTGACGGCAACGAATGCGAACGGCAGCGACATTGAAACGAAAACAACTTACATCACGGTCCTCGGCTCGCAACTTCCGCCGCTGGTGGAAGGATTCCAGGCGGCATTCCTGCCGACAGGATGGACCGCGAACAACGCAAACGGCGACGGCGTCTTCTGGACACAGGCAACGACCGGCGCGACCAGCACGCAGAGCGCGATGTTCGACAACTACAACAATGACGTGGCCGGGGCGTGGGATGAAATGTGGGCGCCACGACTGAACTGCGGTTCCTACACGACGCTCGACTTGACGTTCGACGTGGCCTACGCACGTTATAACGCTACGTATTCGGATACGCTGCAAGTGCTTGTGTCAACAGATTGCGGCGCAACATGGACCTCGGTTTACCTGAAAGGCGGAACGACACTGGCGACGGCGCCCGACAACACAAACGCTTTTGTCCCGACTGCCGCGCAATGGCGCAACGAAGCCGTCAGCCTGAACGCTTACGCCGGCCAAAGCAGCGTGCTCGTGGTTTTCAGGAACCGCGGACGTTACGGCAACGTCGTTTACATCGACAACATCAACATCACCGGGACAGCAGCCGCGCTGCCTTCCGCAACGTTCACGGCAAGCGCCTCGACGGTTTGCGCAGGAACGCCGGTCAACTTCACCTCAACTTCCAACGGCGGGCCGACGAGCTGGACGTGGACATTCCCAAGTGGAACTCCCGCTTCAGCGACCACGCAGAACGCAACCGGTGTCGTATGGAACACGGCAGGAACGTACACGGTGACGCACACCGCCACCAACGCCGCAGGCACAGGAACGACCACGCAGGTGATCACGGTGAATGCGCTGCCGACCGTAACGACCACGACAACGGGCGGAACCATTTGTTCGGGCAACAGCACGTCGATAACGGCAAGCGGCGCCACCACCTACAACTGGATGCCCGGTAACTTGTCAGGCGCGACACAAACGGTTTCCCCTGCAACGACGACAACGTACACGGTGACCGGAACAAACGCGAACGGTTGCACGAATACCGCAACACGCACCATCACCGTCAACCCGACGCCGACGGTAACGACGACCGCCACCAGCACGACGATCTGTTCCGGCAACAGCACTACGCTGACCGCATCAGGAGCAACGACGTACAACTGGATGCCGGGCAACCTGAACGGTGCAACGCAAACCGTTTCTCCGGCGACGACCACGACATACACGGTGACCGGAACGTCTGCAGGCTGTTCCGCAACGGCAACACGCCTGATCACCGTCAACCCGACACCGACCGTCACCACAACCGCTTCCAACACGACCATCTGTTCCGGCAGCAGCACCACGCTGACTGCATCGGGCGCAACGACGTACAACTGGATGCCGGGCAACCTCAACGGCGCAACGCAAACCGTTTCTCCGACGACGACAACAACGTACACCGTAACCGGAACGTCTGCAGGCTGCACAGCAACGGCGACGCGCGTCATTACGGTTAATCCCACACCCACAGTAACTACGACAACAACAGGCGCAACGATTTGCTCGGGCAACAGCACGTCGATAACGGCAAGCGGCGCTTCCACCTACAACTGGATGCCGGGCAACTTGTCCGGGGCAACACAAACCGTTTCTCCGGCGACGACCACGACGTACACGGTGACCGGAACTGCTGCGAACGGCTGCACGAATACTGCAACCCGCACCATTACCGTGAACCCGACGCCGACTGTTACGACAACAGCAACCAATACGACGATCTGCTCCGGTAGCAGCACCACGCTCACCGCATCGGGTGCAACGACGTACAACTGGATGCCGGGCAACCTCAACGGCGCAACGCAAACTGTTTCTCCGACAACCACCACGACGTACACCGTAACCGGAACGTCTGCAGGCTGCACAGGAACGGCAACGCGCACCATTACCGTAAACACGACGCCGAACGTTACCACCACAACAACCGGCGGAACCATTTGTTCGGGCAACAGCACGTCGATAACGGCAAGCGGCGCTTCCACCTACAACTGGATGCCGGGCAACTTGTCCGGTACAACGGTTACGGTTTCTCCAACCACAACAACCACGTACACAGTGACCGGAACAGCCGCGAACGGATGCACAGACCCCGCAACACGCACCATCACGGTGAACCCGACCCCGACCGTAACGGCGACTTCTTCCAGCTCGTCCATCTGCACCGGCAACTCGGTAACATTGACGGGCGGCGGCGCAACGACATACAACTGGATGCCGGGTAACCTGAATGGCGCGACACAAACGGTGACGCCGGGCTCAACCACCACGTACACGATGACGGGAACATCTGCAGGTTGCTCCAACACAGCGCAGGTCACGGTAGTTGTCGGCGCACCGCCGACAGTAACGGCCACGGCAACCGATGCGACGATCTGCAGCGGAGGAAGCACTTCGCTTACTGGTTCCGGCGCGGCAACATACACGTGGATGCCCGGCAGCTTGTCCGGCACGACTGTAACGGTTTCTCCGACGACGACGACAACTTACACGGTAACCGGTTCTACCGGCCCCGGCTGTAACAGTACGTCACTGGTCACGGTAACCGTTTCCGCTCCGCCGACAGTGACAGCAACCGCAGGCAGCACAACGATCTGCAACGGCGGCAGCACAACGCTCACCGGCTCCGGCGCGACAAACTACACCTGGATGCCCGGCAGCTTGTCCGGCACAACGGTGACGGTTTCTCCGTCAACGACAACGACGTATACGGTAACCGGCTCCGGCAATCCCGGCTGCACCGGCACAGGAACTTTGACGGTGACGGTGAACCCGAGCCCGACGGTTACGGCGACTTCCACCGGCAGCACGATCTGCGACGGCGCAAGCGCCACCCTGAATGCAAGCGGCGCGACGAGCTACACGTGGATGCCGGGCAACCTCACGGGATCATCCGTATCGGTCAGCCCGAATGCTACCACGACATACACGGTGACCGGCGACAACGGCGGCTGCACCGACGTTGACATGGTAACGATCACGGTGAATGCGCTTCCGGCTGTAACGGCAAGTTCTTCGAACGCTTCCATCTGTGCGGGCGGAATGATCACGCTCACGGGCGCAGGCGCATCGACCTACAACTGGCAGCCGGTGAACCAGAACGGCACATCGATCACCGATACACCTGCTTCAAGCATGACGTACACGGTGACCGGCACAGACGCTAACGGTTGTGAGAATACTGCGATGGTTTCGGTAACGGTCGACCCGCTGCCGACGATCTCGGTTACCGGCAACAGCATCA
Organism: uncultured Chryseobacterium sp.; assembly: GCA_966211705.1. Lineage (GTDB taxonomy): Bacteria > Bacteroidota > Bacteroidia > Palsa-965 > Palsa-965. Next base: position 25,343 of record CBIHOC010000022.1, on the reverse strand, counting down.
TCTGCCCCGGCGATACGATCACGCTCACGGGTAACGGCGGCGTAACGTATGCATGGCAGCCCGGCGGACAATCCACCGCGTCGATCACGGAAACGCCCGGCGCATCTACGACCTACACCGTGACAGGTACCGACGCGAACGGTTGCTCGAATACAGCAACGCATGTTGTAACCGTCGACACGCCGCCGGCAACGCCGACGATCCTTGTTGCGGGCACGACGTTCACTTCGAGCGTGACGGGTGCGAGCTACCAGTGGTTCCTCAACGGCAACCCGATCCCGGGCGCAACAGGCCAGTCGCACGTGGTGACACAGACAGGTGTTTACACCGTTGAAGTGTACAGCGCGAACGGCTGCGGCTCCGGCCAGTCTGCCGGCATGAACGATCCCCTGGGCACGATCGACGTGACGAACGTAACCGTGATCCACGCCACGCCGAACCCGAACGACGGCCACTTTGTGCTGAGCTTCAGCATTGCATCGGCCGATAATTACATCGTGGAGATTTACAACGCGCTCGGCCAAGTCGTTTACAGCGAAGCCCTCAACAGCTTCCACGGCGACTACCGCCAGGACATCGATCTCAGCATGTACGGCCGCGGACTTTACACCGTGCGCCTGCGCAGTGCGCATAATGAGACGGTGCTGAAAGTGATTACGTTTTAAAGAGGATTAATAACCAGGAAAGAGGCTCTCGTGAAAACGAGGGCCTTTTTTTGTCAATACGAATCCGCTTTTTATCCTGCATGAAGGATAGCAGTGAAAAGCCCGCCCCCGAGTACTCGGGCACGCCCAACTTCTCTTACCTCAATTCCTATTCCCCCAATCCCCCAATCCCCTATTCCCCCCAATCCCTTATTCCCCCACGCCCATTATTCCCGGATTCTCCCGATCTTTAACATTCACAACGCCAATCGCAATGCTTCTTAAACGCTGCTTCTCACAGGTTCCTGTGACCGGGATCTTTTTCTTCGCTGGCATCTTTTCCGCCTCCGTTTCATTTGCCCAGGACGACGACCGCTGGCGACTGCTTCGCCAAACGCCCGGGACAAACTTTTACACCATTCAGCAAGCGTTCGATTCGGCGTGGGCGGGGCGTGAACAGGAGATGCTGCAGCAACGGCGCGCACAGCAGAACGTAACACAACGGGATGAAGAGCGCAGCGAGCTCGACGGCCCGTGGTTCCAGTTCCGCCGCTGGGAATGGTTCATGGAGCCGCGCGTGGCGCCTTCGGGCGACGTGACGCTTCCGGGCACGACCTACCAGCGTTTCCAGGAATATTTACAGGGCAACCCGGCCGCGATGGCCCAGCAGCAAGCTTCCATCGCACGCCAGGCGAGCGCAAGCACATGGACATTTGTGGGACCGACCGGCGCACCGACCGGCTCCGGCGCGGGGCGATTGTGCTGCGTACGTTTCGACCCGACGAACAACAACGTGATCTACGTGGGAACGCCTGCGGGCGGCCTGTGGAAATCCACCAACGGCGGCGGCTCGTGGACCTGCCTGAGCGATTTCCTCGCCAGCATCGGCGCGGCTGACGTGGCGATCGACCATACGAATCCCAACATTCTTTACCTCGCCACGGGCGACAACGACGCGAGCGATTCGCCCAGCATCGGCGTGATGAAAAGCACGGACGGCGGCCAAACGTGGAACACCACGGGGCTGACGTTCAATGCCACGCAGGGACGCCGCATCGGTCGCCTGCTGATCGACCCGGTAAACCCGCTCGTGCTGTATGCTGCCACTTCTGCCGGGATTTTCAAAACCACCGACGGCGCAGCGACCTGGTTTCTCGTGTATTCCTTCAACACGATGGAGCTCGAGTTCAAACCCAACGATCCGAATACACTTTATGCAGGGCGCGCGAGTCTTTTCCGTTCCACCAATGCAGGCCTGTCGTGGACGCAGATCGCTACGGGATTGCCCAGCACCAGCGCGGTGAACCGTCTCGCCATCGCGGTGACGCCGGATGCGCCGGAAAATATTTACGTCGTTACCGTGGAGCCCGGATCGTTCGGGTTCGAGGGATTTTACGTTTCCGTCAATGGCGGCGCATCCTTCACGCAAATGTCGAACTCACCGAACCTGCTCGGCTGGTCGGTGAGCGGCAGCGACGGCGATGGCCAGGGCTGGTACGATCTTGCGATCGCAGTTGCTCCCGATGACGCAAACGTGGTGATCGTGGGCGGCGTGAACGTGTGGCGCTCGAACAACATGGGCGTCTCCTGGAACATCGAAGCGCACTGGTACGGCGGGGGAGGAAATCCATACGTGCATGCCGACGTGCACGACATCCAGTACGGCCAGGGAAGCGGCGTTTATTTTGTGGCGTGTGATGGCGGACTTTTCAAAACTTCCAACAACGGCGCTTCCTTCGCCGATATCAGCAGCAACCTTTCCATCGCGCAGCTCTACCGCGCCGGCGTCTCCGGATCGACGGCGGGCACGGTGATCTCCGGGCACCAGGACAACGGCACGAACGTGAAAGTGGGCAGCGCGTATTTCAACGGCATCGGCGGCGACGGCATGGATTGCTTCATCGACCGCACGGACGACAACATCATGTTCGGCGAATTGTATTACGGCGATTTCGAGCGCTCCAACGACGGCGGAAATTCGTTCAACAGCATCACGAACGGGACGCCGGGCAACGGCGACTGGGTGACGCCGTGGGAGCAGGATCCCGTTTTGCCGAACGTTTTGTACGCAGGTTTCGATCAATTGTATAAAACCACCAACCAGGGAAATTCCTGGGCGCCCGTGGGAACGCAGGGCTTCGGCAACCTGAAGGACATCGAGATCGCGCCGTCGAACACGCAGCGCATTTACGTGTCGACCGATTACCAGCTCTTCCGCTCCGACGACGGCGGCGTGACGTGGACGAACGTTTCCTCCGGCCTCAACAATTCCGGCGCGGCGATCACGCGCATCGCAGCAAGCTCCTACGATCACAATAAAGTATGGGCGACGCTTTCCGGTTACCAGGCGAATGAAAAAGTATATTACAGCGCGAACGGCGGAACAACGTGGACGAACATTTCCTACGGACTGCCGAACCTTCCCGCCAACTGCGTGGTGGCCGTTCCCGGAACCTCCAGCGACGCGGTCTTCGTGGGCTGCGATGTCGGCGTGTATTACCGCGACAATTCTTCCGCCACGTGGGTGCCGTTCTTCACCGGCCTGCCGCACACGCCCGTTTCCGACCTCGACATTTTTCTCCCCACGATGACGCTCACCGCCGCAACCTACGGCCGTGGCGTGTGGGAATGCCCGATCGATCAATCGCTGCTCGCGCCGCTCGCCGATTTTTCCGCAAGCCCGCAAACGGTTTGCGCAGGACAAGCGGTGACCTTCACCGATCTTTCCACTTTCGCGCCGGCCGCGTGGAGCTGGAGCTTCCCGGGAGGAACGCCGTCTGTATCATCGCAGCAAAATCCTTCCGTGACGTACAACACGCCCGGAACTTACCCGGTGACGCTGGTGGCCACGAACGCAGCGGGCAGCGGAACGACAACGCGCACGACCTACATCACCGTGCACAGCGCGCAGCTTCCGCCATACACGGAAGGTTTTGTTTCAACGGCATTTTTGCCTGCAGGCTGGTCGGCGCTCAACGCGGCGAACCAATCGCACTACTGGCAGCGCAGCGCGACGGTGGGACACAATTCCTCAGAAAGCGCGTTCTTCAACAACTACAACAACAACACGAACGGCGCGCGCGACGAGATGCGTTCCATGGGCCTGAATTTTTCGGGATACACGTCGCTTTCGCTGAGCTTCGACGTGGCGTATGCGCGCTACAACTCCACCCGCAGCGATACGCTGGAAGTATTGGTATCGGCGGATTGCGGCGCGACATGGACGCAGGTGTACATCAAAGGCGGCAACACGCTCGGCACGGTGAGCAGCCAGACCAGCGCATTCACGCCGACGAACAGCCAGTGGAGAACGGAAACGGTGAACATCAACAGCTACGCCGGCCAGCCCAACGTCATCGTGGCGTTCAGCAACCACGGGCGCAACGGCAACTACCTCTGGATCGACAACATCAACATCACGGGCACGGTAAATGCAGCGCCGGTCTCCGCATTCTCGGCAGGCGGCAACGTCTGCGAAAACAACACACGCACGTTCTCCGATCTTTCCGCGCCCGCGGCAACGTCGTGGAGCTGGACGTTCCCCGGCGGAACGCCCGCCACGTCTACGTCGCAGAACCCGGCGGTGACATGGAGCGCGCCCGGCACGTACACCGTTTCGCTCGTGTCGACCAATTCCTTCGGCAGCGATTCCTCCGCGCAGGTGATCACGGTGCTTCCTGCGCCGGCAGCTGATGCGGGAATCGACACGACGTTCTGCAGCGGAACCTACGTGCAGCTCAATGCATCGGGTGGCCTGGCTTACAGCTGGTCGCCGGCAACGGGCATCAGCAACACGACGATCGCTTCCCCGGGCGTGTACCTCACATCCTCGCGCACCTTCTCCGTGACCGTAACGGACATCAACGGCTGCAGCGCAATGGACACCGTGCGCGTAGACATCCTGCCCAACCCGACTTTCAACGTTGCTTCCACGCCGAACAGCATTTGTTTCGGCGACACGGCGCTCGTCGTCGCCACCAACCCGAACTGGTCGTACACGTGGACGCCGGCAGCCACGCTCAGCATCGCAACAGGAGATTCCGCGCAGGCATGGCCGACCGTTTCCACCACGTACACCGTCGTCGCCACCGACACGAACGGCTGTAGCGGCACGATGACGCGCGCGGTCAACGTTTACCCGTTCATGGCGACGCCGGTGGTGCTTGTCAACGGCTGGAACCTCACCTGCTCCACGCCCGGCTTTACGTACCGGTGGTATCTCAACGGCGTGCTCATCCCGGGCGCGACATCGCAAACGTACGTGGCCACGCAGGTCGGTAATTATTCCGTGGAAGCGGTCAGCGGTGCAGGTTGTGAATCGGGAATTTCCGGGCAGGAATTCGTCAACGGCGTAGAGCTGCCCGATCTTCTCCCGTTCACGATCGCGCCGAACCCGAACAACGGCGTTTTCGATCTTTCCTTCGACGCCGCAACGGGAGCTGATTTCGCGATCACGATCTACAGCGTGGATGGAAAGCTGGTGTACATCGAAGAGTTGCCGCGCTTTTCCGGGCGTTACAGCAAGCGCATCGACCTGTCGGGATTCGGGAATGGCGCTTACTTCATCCGCCTCACGAACGACAGGCAGGAGTCGACGCAACGTGTAATTGTTTTCTAGCCACAGGTTGATGACCTCAAACTGGAAAGTTGATAAAAGCTGGACGTTGTTCCTTGACCGTGACGGCGTGATCAACGTGCGTTTTCCCGGCGACTACGTGAAGCGGGTGGATGAATTCGTTTTTCTTCCCGGCGTTCCCGAGGCGATCGCGAAGCTTTCGAACGTGTTCGGGCGGATCGTTGTAGTCACCAATCAGCAGGGTGTTGCGAAAGGATATTATTCCCACGAAGATCTTGCAGCCATTCATGATTTCATGAAACGTGAAGTGGAAAAGGTCGGCGGGAAGATCGACGCGGTGTATTATGCCCCGCAGCTGGCTTCGGAAAATTCCCCGATGCGCAAGCCCGGTATCGGCATGGCGCTGGAAGCGAAAAAAGATTTCCCGGAAATCGATTTTGCAAAAGCGGTGATGGTGGGCGATACGGGCAGCGACATGCAATTCGCGCGCAACGCAGGAATGAAAGCGGTGATCGTCGGTGATGAGGCGCTCGACATGGCGGTGGACGGGCGGTTTGCTTCGCTGGGAGAAGTGGCCGGCCATTTCTCCTTACCGCGGGATTAATCCCGCGGTAAGGAGAAAAAGTTTCGTCCCCGCGTGACTTTTACCCGTTGACGACATTATGATCGTAAACGCTGATAAAACGACCACCCATGAAAACGCTCCACGCCCTTACGCTGCTGGCCCTCCTGCCCGCGGCAGCCCTCGTGTCCTGCAAGACGGACGCCACCACCGGCGATACCACGCGCCGCGCTGTCGACCCGCCCCTGGCCAATACCGTTCCCTTCCGCGATTTCACCATCAGCGCCGACGCGGGCGATACGATCCTGCTCGATGAAGGAACGCAGCTCTATGTGCCGCCGGGCATTTTCATCGACAAGGACGGCAAACCGGTGAAAGGCGACGTGCAGCTGCATTACCGCGCCTTTTACACGCCCGGCGAGATCATCGCTTCGGGAATTACGATGCTGTACGATTCGGCGGACGCGGAACATATTTTTTCCTCCGCGGGCATGTTCGAGCTGACCGGCACGCAGGGCGGCGAGCCGGTGACGATCGCGCCGGGGAAAAATATCGAAATGGATTTCGGAACGAACCGCGACGACATGACGTTCTCTTTTTACGCGCTCGACACGGTGGCTTCGAAATGGAATTTTAAGAACACGCCGAAGCCTGAAAAGAATGCATTGCGCGAAAAGCTTGTATCGGAATTGTCCGCTTTTATGCCGCGACCCGTCGAGCCGCGGAAGTACGATGCAAAACGGCCGGTGCTCGATCTCGACGTGAACACGGAAGATCATCCGGAATTAGCAGGCTACTCCGGCATCCTGTGGCAATACGCCGGAACCGGCCCCGACCCGGACAAGAGCAAGGATCTTTATTCCACCAGTTGGACATCCGCAAAGCTGCAGCTCATCGACTCCACGGTTTGCACGTACACGCTCAACCTTGCGAACAACGAAAAAACATTTACCACCAACGTTTACCCCGCCCTGCGCGGCGACAATTACGAAGCGGCGCTGAAATCGTTCAAGACAAAAATGAGCGATTTCGAAGCGTCTGAAAAAACGCGTATCGCAAAACGGGAAAAGGAACTGGAGATGGCGAAGTTCCAGTACAGCCTGCGCGTTCCCAACTTCGGCATTTACAACTTCGACGGTCTTTTCCCGTTTGAAGACCTCATGGTGAGCGAGCCGATGGAATTTCATTTTGACGATCCGGAGATGGAAAAGAACCGCGAAAATATTGTCGTATTTGCAGTGACGGCGAACGGTGTGCTCGTGTCGGGATTCAATGCCACCCGCCAGCAAAAGATCACTTTCGTCACCCGTACGAAAAACGGTTTTGTGGCGGTGATGCGCGGCACGAACAAAGCTGCCATGCTCGATGCTGACGCTTTCCGCTCCTCGATCGAACGAACCCCGGATAAGCCGATGCGCATTACGCTGAAGCGCGCGGGAAAAACCGTTTCGGACAGCAAAGACCTCGATGCACTGATCGCCACGTTATGATCTCCTTTCACCGGGTTCGCTGGCCTGCGGGAATTGCAGGCATTGGCTGGAGCTGCCTCGCGCTGCTCCTTTGCCTTTGCGCGCCGGCACAGGAGATCGGTGTGAACGAAACGTTGCTGCTTCCCGTGAAGCAGGGCGGCAAGTGGGGCTATGCCGACACGGCACGCAACATGATCATCGCCCCGCAGTTCGACGCGGCCAACCCGTTCCAGGGGCCAGTGGCGGTGGTGGAGATGAAAAAGAAAGCCTACGCTATCGACCGCAGCGGGAAAATTCTCACGCCCGGTTTCGACCAGCTCATCCAGGTGGAAGACACCATTCTTTCCATTTACCTCAACGAAGTCAGCGACTCGCTCGGCGGCTGGGGACTTTCAACGCTTTCGGGAAACCTGCTGCTGAAGCCCGCATACGATGAAGTGACCAGGCTCGACAACCAGGTGTACGCGTTCCGGAAAGACACGCTCTGGGGCGCGGTCAGCCGCAGCGGCAACATCATCGTGGAAGCGGAATACGATTCGCTCTGGCTGTATCCTTCGAATGCGCTGATGCTTGCGAAGAATAAAAAATACGGGCTCATCGGCATCGACGGGAAACGTTACCTCGACGATCGTTACCTGCGCATCTACTGGCTGAGCGCTTCGCTCTACGCCGCGAAATCGGAAGTCCCGAAAGGCGCGCCGGGCAATGGCTGGGGCGCTTACGACCGTTCGTCACAGCTCGTTATTCCCCACGATTTCGACACGCTGCGCATGATCAATTCCTACTTCGCCGGCGCCGGCCGGGACGACAGCTTTGCCTGCTATTTTTCCCGCGCGCCGGGCAATCCCACTCCTGTGGCGTATAAAGAATTTTCACCGCTGAATTCCTCCTGGGTGCGCCTGTACGACTTCAAAAAAAATTGCGCGCTGGCCGATTCGATGGGAACGATCATCATCCCGGGAATTTATTCCGACATCCTGTCCGCGGGAAACCAGAACTGGTTTGTGGCCGATAAGAACAAACGCTGGGGCATGCGCTCGTCCACCGGGGAACTGCTGGTCGAGCCGAAATATCGCGTCATCCAGCCGTTCCGCGGAAACGTGACGATCGTGATCGACAGCGCGGGGCAGGGCCTGATCAATCACCGCGGCGAAGTGCTTGTATCGGCCGGCAACCAGCAGATCATCATCCGCGGCAACGCTGTTAAAGTTTTGCGGCCGGACAATTCTGCCACCATCCTCACCATCGGCAATGACGGCAGCATCATAGATCGCGTCACGTACGACGAGTTCCGCGTGATCAAGGTCGGCGGGCGCGAGAATGTTCCCGGAATCGATTTCAACAACAACCGCCCTGCACGTGCAATGCGCACGGATACGCTGCGCTGGTTCTACGACAACGAAAAAAATCTCTGGGGCATGGTCAACCAGTTCACCGGTGATACCGTGCTGCGCCCGAAGTTCAGCAATATCACACGCGCAGGCAGGTCGCTCACGCGCGTGGAAATTCCCGATACGGTCGCAGGGCCATACGTGGACGGAAAAGAAACATGGGCGCGCCAGCGCTGCGGGCTGATCAACGACACCACCGCGCAGTTTATCCTGAAGCCCGTGTACGTGACGATCATGATCGAAGACCTTACGCGGAACGGTTTTGAAAATCGCGTACGCGCCACGTTGCCGAACGGAACGATGGCGCTGGTGAGCCTCGACGGAAAAGAAACGCGTTTCGTGTACACGTGGATCGAAACGCTGCAGCAGGGTTACGCGCGTTTCTGCACCGGCGGAAAATGGACCATCGAAGATGGCGGTGAGATCATTTCGCCTGTCCGTAAATTCTGCACCGACCAGCGTCTCGACGCGCGCATGTCGTTCGGCGGCGCTTCAATCTCGCAGGATTTTATGATGAGCAATGTAAAACTTGCCGGGGGAAAATGGGGCTATCTCGACTCCACCGGGAAAGTGATCGTGGCCGCGACATACGACGGTGCGAAAACGCCGTTCGCTTCTACCGGCATCGTGCGCCAGGGAAAAAAATGGGGACTCGTGGACATGAGCGGCATGGTGAAAATGCCGTGCAGCTACGACGGGCTTTCCTACCTGCGCATGGGAAGCGGCGCGACGGTGCTGGCGCAGAACAACAATGTCCGCTACGGCTATATTGATGCCACCGGGAACATCGTCGTGCCGGCCGACCTGAAGAAGACGACTTCGCTCGGCGGCGGCTACATCGGTTTTACGCGCACGGGAAGATGGGGCGTGATGAACGTGAAAGGCGAAACCATCTGCGCTGAAAATTACCACGAGATCCTTCCGTTCTCCGAAGGTTACGCAGCCGTGCGGAAAGGGAACCGCTGGGGCTACATCGACACCCTCGGAACGGAAGTGGTCCCGCTCATTTATGAAAAAGCAGGCCCGTTTTCCTGCGGCATGGCGCGCGTGCTTACGAAGCAACGCTGGGGCTACATCGACAAGTCAGGAATTCTCGTCATCGAAGCGAAATATTTGCAGGCGGGGGAATTTCTGGGCATTTCCGCGCCCGTTAAAAACCGCGATGGTTTCGGGCTCATCAGCAAAGAAGGAAAATGGCTGCTCAAGCCCACGTGGAGAAGGATCACGCCGCTCGAAGGCTCGAACTTATATGTCGTCCGCAACGATTACGCGCAGGGCCTTTGCCGCAACGACGGGAAGCTCCTCGTTTCACCGCGTTACGAAGGTTACACGTACCTCGGCGAAGGCCGCATCAGCTACCGCGTGGGATTGTATTGCGGGCTGATGGACACGACGGGAAAGGTGATGTCGGGCCCGGTGTACGAAAGGATCCGTTCCTTCTCGCAGGGACTTGCGGCCACGTCGCAGAACGGGCAATGGGGCTACATACGGCCCAACGGAAAATTTGCGATCCCGCCGCAGTACCGGCTGGCGGGGCAATTCGGGAGTAATCTCGCGTTCGTGACGAGGCTGTCGGTAGCAAACAGGAGAGTGCGGCACGGCAGCTACTTCATCGATACAACCGGAGAATTCGCGTTCGCTGTCGATACGAAATGGTCGAGCGCGATGCCGTTTCATGAAGGGAAAAGCAGGATACTTTACAAGAAGGATGAAAAGTCCATCAAGTACTTCCATTACTACGTCACCCAGCACGGCGTGCGTGTCAACCGGTTCGAGTACGACGATGCCGGGGAATTCGAAGGCGGCGTGGCGCGCGTGTGCATTGACAACCGCTGGGGCCTTGTGAGCTTCACCGGGTACTACGTCGTGAAGCCGCGTTTCACGCATCTCGAGCCGTTCGACAATGGCCTCGCTCGTTTCCAGCTGAAAACCATTTACGGGTTGTACACGCTGGAAGGAACAGAAATTCTGCCCGTGCAGTACGATTACATCGGCTACGACCAGGGCCCGCAACTGGTGCGGTACGAGCGCGCGAATGCGATGGGGTATTTGTTCCGGGACGGGAGAGTGTGCTGGGCGGAGAGTGAGTGAATTTTTGAATTGTTGAATCATTGAATAACGCGGCCCGGGCGCAGGGAAAGGTCGTTCATCGCCCGCATCTTACCACTCGCCGATTTACTACCGCAAACAGGGTATTTCATTCGGAATAATCCCTATTTTTACGACCGTTTGCCGGGTTCCCCGACCGGGTTTCCCTCAAGCCGTAATCACATTATTAACAGTAAACTGCGAAGCGTATGTCCGGTAGCGCTATTGATTATTTACCCATCATTTTCACATTCCTCGTCGCCGGCGGTTTTGTGGCGACCACCATGTTTGTCACACACAAGCTGGGGCCGATGCGCAAAACCAAAAAGAAGCTGGAATCGTTCGAATGCGGGATCGAGATCCAGGGCAATGCACGCATTCCCTTCTCGGTCAAGTATTTCCTCGTCGCCATTCTTTTCGTGCTGTTCGACGTGGAAGTGATCTTCATGTACCCGTGGGCGGTCAACCTCCGCGGCACCGGAACCGAGCCCGGCCTCGGCCTCACCGGCATGATCTCGATGTTTACGTTCATGGCCTTTTTCGTCATCGGGTTCTACTACATCCTGCGAAAAGGCGCCCTGAAGTGGGAAGACTAAAATTCAGTTTTCGGTTGTCAGTTGTCGGTTGAGCTGACAACCGACAACTGACAACGGACAACTGATAAACCGAACATGAGCGAATTTGAAGAAGTAAAACGGACCAAGCTGCAGATGTCGCATTCTCCTGCGGGCGTTGAAGGTCCCGGGTTTTTTGCCACGTCTCTCGAAAAAGCGGTGGGTCTCGCGCGCAAAAATTCCATCTGGCCGTTGCCGTTCGCTACCTCCTGCTGCGGCATCGAGTTCATGGCGACGATGGCTTCGCATTACGACCTCGGCCGTTTCGGTTCCGAGCGCCTCAGCTTTTCACCCCGCCAGGCCGACCTGCTGATGGTGATGGGCACGATTGCCAAAAAAATGGGGCCTGTGCTGAAACAAGTGTACGAGCAGATGGCCGAGCCGCGCTGGGTACTCGCCATGGGCGCATGCGCATCGAGCGGCGGTATTTTCGACACCTACAGCGTGCTCCAGGGCATCGACCGCATCATCCCGGTCGACGTGTACATTCCCGGCTGCCCGCCCCGCCCGGAACAGGTGATCGACGGCATCCTGCAGATCCAGAAGCTCGTGGAAACGGAATCGTTCCGCCGCCGTGACTCCCCGGAATACAAAGCCTTAATGACCAAATACGGAATAGAATAATGGCTGTTGCAACCGAAGAACAGGTTAAAACGCTTTCCGAAACCGTCCTCGCAAAGCTGCAGGGCAAATTCGGCGAAGCCGTCATCGCATCGGGCATCGACTACGATTTCCCGGTGTTCATCATCGCACGGGAACAGATCTACGACGTGCTGAAATTCCTCAAGGAAGATCCCGAACTGGATTTCCATTTTCTCACCACGATGTGCGGCCTTCATTTCCCCGACAGCAAAGGCAAAGAGTTCGGCGTGATGTACCAGCTGCACAACATGCCGAAGAACTGGCGCATCCGCGTCAAGACGTTCATCCCGCAGACCGATCTCGAAACACCGACCGTTTCCACGCTCTGGCCCACCGCCAACTGGATGGAACGCCAGGAATACGATTTCTTCGGCATCGTTTTCAAAGGCCACCCGGACCTGAGGCGCATCCTCAACATGGACGACATCACCTTCTTCCCGATGCGCAAAGAGTTCCCGCTGGAAGACCCCACGCGCGACGACAAGGACGACACCATGTTCGGACGATAGAAAAAACAATCCGTGTTCCCGATAGCTATCGGGACCGCGGCTATTTAGCGAGCGAAAATCATGAGCGAAACGACCGAAAATAAAACCGCGGCAACCGAGGAGAAGCAGTATTCCACGCTCAACCTCGGCCCCACGCACCCGGCCACCCACGGCATTTTCCAGAACGTCCTCAAAATGGACGGCGAGATCATCGTGGAAGCCGAGCCCACCATCGGGTACATTCACCGCGCATTCGAAAAGATCTGCGAACGCCGGCCCTTCTACCAGATCACCACGCTCACCGACCGCATGAACTATTGCTCCTCGCCCATCAACAACATGGGCTGGCACATGTCGGTGGAGAAGCTCATCAAGGTGAAACTGCCCAAACGCGTCGAATACATGCGCGTCGTGATCATGGAACTGTCGCGCATTGCCGACCACATCATCTGCAACTCGGTGATCGGCGTGGATACGGGCGCGCTCACGGGATTCACCTACGTGTTCCAGTGGCGGGAAAAAATTTACGAGATCTTCGAAGAGATCTGCGGCGCGCGCCTCACCACCAACATCGGCCGCATCGGCGGGTTCGAGCGCCAGTGGTCTGAAAAGGCCTGGCAGAAGATCGACTACTTCATGAAGGAGTTCCCGGCGATCCTGAAGGAGTTTGAAAATCTCCTCGTGCGCAACCGCATCTTCATGGACCGTACGATCGGCGCGGGCCCCATCTCGGCCGACAAAGCGCTCGGCTACGGCTTCACCGGCCCCAACCTGCGCGCCACCGGCATCGATTACGACGTTCGCGTGATGAACCCGTATTCTTCCTACGAAGATTTCGATTTCATCATTCCCATCGGGACGAACGGCGACACGTACGACCGCTTCATGGTGCGCGAGCAGGAAATGTGGGAATCGCTGAGCATCATCAACCAGGCGCTGGCGAAGATCGACCGCAACGATCCGGTCTTCCATGCCGAGGTTCCTGAATTTTACCTGCCGCCGAAAGAAGACGTTTACAATAAAATGGAAGCGCTCATCTATCACTTCAAGATCGTGATGGGTGAAACCGACGTTCCGCCGGGCGAAGTGTACCACGCCGTGGAAGGCGGCAATGGCGAGCTGGGCTTCTTCATCATCAGCGACGGGGGCCGCGCGCCGTACCGCGTGCATTTCCGCCGTCCCTGCTTCATCTATTACCAGGCTTACCCCGAAATGATCAAAGGCGGCATGCTCTCGGACGCGATCCTGACCATGTCGAGCATGAACGTGATCGCGGGAGAGCTCGATGCATAAAGACAAAACGCTTAACCCGGAACTCCGTGCCTCCGTGTCTCCGTGGTTAAAAAAGTGATGATATGAAAGAGATTCGTTTTTCAGAAGAAACCCTCGCCACCGCGCAGCGCATCATCGCACGCTACCCCGAAGGCCGGCAGAAATCCGCGCTCCTTCCCCTGCTGCACCTCGCGCAGATGGAGTTCGACGGCTGGCTCGACGCGCCGGTGATGGATTACGTCGCATCGCTGCTGAAGATCAAACCGATCGAAGTGTACGAAGTGGCGTCCTTCTACTCGATGTTCAACCTGAAGCCCGTCGGCAAATGCCTCATCGAAGTGTGCCGCACCGGGCCCTGCTGGCTGCTCGGCGCGGAAGACCTCGTGCGCCACATCGAGAAGAAGCTCAACATCAAAGACGGGGAAACCACGCCCGACGGCATGTTCACGCTGAAAACCGTGGAATGCCTCGCCGCCTGCGGAACCGCACCTGTCATCCAGGTCGGTGAAACGTACCACGAGAACATGACGTGCGAAAAAACGGACGAGATGCTCGACGATTACAAATCGAAAGGCGAGCGCAAAACGCATTGGGATAAAAAACACGTTAAAGCATAACAGGAGCTGATCACTATGGGAAAGCAACTGCTTCTCGAACACATTAACGTCCCGGGCATCGAGACCCTGAACGTGTACCGCGCGAACGGCGGCTACAAAGCGCTGGAGAAGGCGCTGAAAATGCAGCCGGCAGAGATCGTGGAGGAAGTGAAAAAATCGGGCCTGCGCGGACGCGGGGGCGCGGGCTTTCCCACGGGAATGAAATGGAGCTTCCTCGCCAAACCCGAAGGCGTTCCCCGCCACCTCGTGTGCAACGCCGACGAATCGGAGCCCGGCACGTTCAAGGACCGCTACCTGATGGAGAAGCATCCGCACATCCTCATCGAAGGGATGATCCTCTCCAGCTTCGCCCTCGGCGCCAACGTTTCCTACATCTACATCCGCGGCGAGCTGCTGTACGTGTACCACATCCTCGAGAAAGCCATTGCTGATGCTTACGCGGCCGGCCTGCTCGGGAAAAACATTCTCGGTTCCGGCTACGACCTCGAGCTGTACGTGCATCCCGGCGGCGGCGCCTACATCTGCGGCGAAGAAACCGCGCTCATCGAATCGCTCGAAGGCAAACGCGGCAACCCGCGCATCAAGCCGCCGTTCCCGGCCGTTTCCGGCGTCTGGGGCCGCCCCACGGTGGTCAACAACGTCGAGACCATCGCTGCAACCGTTCCCATCCTCAACATGGGTGGAGAAGAATACGCGAAGATCGGCATCGGCAAAAGCACGGGAACGAAGCTCATTTCCGCCTGCGGCCACATCAGCAAGCCGGGCGTGTACGAGATCGAGCTCGGGCTGCCGGTGGAAGAATTCCTTTATTCGGATCAATACTGCGGCGGCATCCGCAACGGGAAAAAGCTCAAAGCGGTTGTTGCAGGCGGATCATCCGTTCCCATTCTTCCCGCCGAATTGTTCCTGAAAACCGCCAAAGGCGAGCCCCGCCTGATGAGCTACGAATCGCTTGCCGACGGCGGCTTTGCAACGGGCACCATGCTCGGCTCCGGCGGGTTCATCGTGATGGACGAAACGACCAGCGTAGTGAAGAACCTCTGGAACTTCGAGCGTTTCTATCACCACGAAAGCTGCGGCCAGTGCAGCCCCTGCCGTGAAGGCACCGGGTGGATGGAAAAAATTCTCCACCGCATTCTCGACGGCCACGGCAAGCCTTCCGACGTGGACCTGCTGTGGGACATCCAGGGCAAGATCGACGGCAAAACCATCTGCCCGCTCGGCGATGCCGCCGCATGGCCCGTCGCCAGCGCGATCCGCCACTTCCGGAAAGACTTCGAGGAATACATCAACAACCCGCAGAACATCAAAGACGTCAAACATTATTACACCACACGAAACTTGCAACCCGCGACCTGATTAACCCGTCACTTATTAACCCCCCAATGAAATTAAAAGCCGGCCCAGCTTTTATAACAACCGTAATGTTCATCGTAACCACAGCCACCGGATCAGCACAGGAACAGCGCCGCTTCAACGAGCAGAGCCGCTTCTATTTTTCCTGGGGCTACAACAAAGAGTGGTACACGAAAAGCGACATTCACGTGAAGCAGACATTGCCCGGAGACAACAAAACGGAATACACGCTCCACGACGTACAGGCGGCCGACCAGATCGGCTGGGACAAACTCTTCTCGTGCGCGCTGACGATCCCGCAGTACAATTACCGCCTCGGCTATTTCTTCAACAAAGAAAAAGGACTCGCCATCGAGCTCAATTTCGATCATACGAAGTATGTCGTGCGAAAGCCGCAGTACGTGCGTATGTCGGGAACCTCCAACGGGGCTGCGTTCGATTCCATTGCTTATCTCAGCCCCGATAATTTCGATTACCGGTTGAACAACGGCGCGAACTTTTTCCTCGTCAACATCGTGAAGCAATGGCCGCTCTTCGAATCCCCGGGGAAAAAATTCCGGCTCGATTACCTCGGCAAAGCGGGCGTGGGCTGGATGGTGCCGCACGTGCAGAACACGCTTTTCGGCAAGGCGAACACGCCGCGTTTCCAGTTCGGCGGGTGGGATGTGGGCGTGGAAGGCGCGATGCGCGCGACGTTCTTCAACTTCGTTTATCTCGAGTTCGCCCAGAAAGGCATTTACACGAATTACTCCAACCTCCGCGTGTACGGCGGAAGGGCGAAGCATGATTTCGGGACGTACGAGCTGATCTTATCGCTCGGCGTAAATATTCCCGCGCTTAAAAAAGGTTCTACTTCTAACACGAAATAAGAAATGCCGAAAGTAACGATAGACGGACACGAGATCGAAGTACCGAAAGGCACGACGATCCTCCAGGCTGCACGCATGATCGGTCAGCACGTGGCCCCGCCGGCGATGTGCTACTATTCGAAGCTGAAAGTGAGCGGTGGATATTGCCGCACCTGCATCGTCAAAGTGACGCAAGGCTCCGCAGCCAACCCCAACCCCATGCCCAAGCCGGTGGCGTCGTGCCGCACGGAAGTGATGGACGGCATGGTGGTGGAAAATTTCACCAACCCCGACCTGCTCGAAGCGCGCAAAGGCGTCGTGGAATTCCTGCTCATCAACCACCCGCTCGATTGCCCCGTGTGCGACCAGGCCGGCGAATGCCACCTGCAGGACCTCAGCTACGAGCACGGCATAGATACGACGCGCTATGATTTCGAACGCCGCACCTTCGAAAAGATCGATATCGGCCCGTACGTGCAGCTGCACATGACGCGCTGCATCCTTTGCTACCGCTGCGTGAACACCTGCGACCAGCTCACGGAAAAACGCGTGCACGGCGTGCTCAACCGCGGCGACGTATCGGAAATCTCCACCTACATCCAGAACTCCATCGACAACGATTTCTCCGGCAATGTCATCGATGTCTGCCCGGTGGGCGCGCTCACGGATAAAACGTTCCGCTTCAAAAGCCGCGTGTGGTTCACGAAGCCGGTGGAAGCGCACCGCAACTGCCCGAAATGCGCCGGCAAAGTGCGCCTCTGGTACAAAGGCGACGACGTGCTGCGCGTGACGGCCCGCAAAGACCAGTGGGGCGAAGTGGAAGAGTGGATCTGCAACGATTGCCGCTTCGGCCACAAGAAAACGACCGACTGGGTGATCGAAGGTCCCACGCACATCGACCGCCACTCCGTCATTTCGCAAAACCATTACGAGCTCGCGAAGCTGAAGATCGAGACCGGGCAGCAGTTGAAGCAGCTCAACGGAAAAAAAGATAAAAAAGACAAGACGAAGAAATAACGCACATCGTTTATGACCGAATTCATCATTTATAAGCTGATCCTCGTTGTAGCGGTGTTCGCCATTTCGCTGCTCATCGCGATGTACTCGACCTATGCCGAACGCAAGGTCGCCGCGTTTCTCCAGGACCGCCTCGGCCCCAACCGCGCGGGCCCGTTCGGCATTCTCCAGCCGCTCGCCGACGGCGTGAAGATGTTCATGAAGGAAGAGATCATTCCGAATGTCTCGAACAAATTCCTGTTCGTGCTCGGGCCTGCGCTGGCCATGCTCACTTCCCTGCTCACCGGCGCCGTCATTCCATGGGGTCCCGACGTCACGATCAACGGCGCGAAGTACTCGCTGCAGGTGGCGGACGTGAATATCGCGGTGCTGTACCTGTTCGGCGTGGTTTCCATCGGCGTCTACGGCATCATGATCGGCGGCTGGGCTTCCAACAACAAGTACGCGCTCCTCGGCGCGCTGCGCGCTTCTTCGCAGATGATCAGCTACGAAGTGGCGATGGGCATTTCCGTGGTCACGCTCATCATGATCACCGGCTCGCTCAGCACGTCGGAAATTGCGGAGCAGCAGCACGGTTTCTGGAACCAGGAATCCGGCTGGTTCACGTGGAACTTCTTCAAGAACCCGCTCACTTTCCTCATCTTCTTCATCTGCGCGCTGGCGGAAACGAACCGCACGCCCTTCGACCTTCCCGAGTGCGAGACCGAGCTCGTGGGCGGTTATCACACCGAATACAGCTCCATGAAGCTGGGCTTCTACCTTTTTGCCGAATACGTGAACATGTTCATCTCCTCCGCGGTGATGTCGCTCTTCTTTTTCGGGGGCTATAATTTCCCGGGAATGGACAGCATCGACAGCCCCAACCTGGTTGCCCTGCTCGGGGTCGTGTCGATGTTCGCGAAAACGGTTTTCTTCATCTTCGTGTTCATGTGGATCCGCTGGACCATCCCGCGTTTCCGCTACGATCAGCTGATGAACTTAGGCTGGAAAATTCTGATACCTTTGTCCATCGTCAACCTCGTGGCTACAGGGCTTTTGCTGTGGTTCACAGGCAGAATTTAACCGGCTGTTTTTAACCTGTTTTCCCCGGCCGGATGAACCGGGAATGAAACATAAAAAGTGACCTACAATGCAGTCGCTGACGAACCGATCGAAAGTTGTGGTGAAGAAGGAAATGACCTTCATCGAGAAGCTGTATCTCCCGGCGATCCTGGGCGGAATGCGGATCACGATCTCGCACCTTTTCAAGAAAAAAGCCACGATCAATTATCCCGAGAAAAAACGTCCCATCGCGGGAGTCTACCGCGGCCAGCACGTGCTCAAGCGCGACGAGATCGGGGCTGAACGCTGCACGGCCTGCGGGCTCTGCGCCGTAGCCTGCCCCGCCGAAGCGATCACGATGACGGCCGGCGAGCGGAAGAAAGGCGAAGAGCATCTTTACCGCGAAGAGAAATACGCCGTTACGTACGAGATCAACATGCTGCGCTGCATCTTCTGCGGCCTCTGCGAAGAAGCCTGCCCGAAAGAAGCCATCTTCCTCACCGACCGCCTTGTGCCTTCCGAGTTCGAACGCGGCGACTTCGTGTTCGGCAAGGACAAACTCGTGGAACCGGCGGAGAAAGACAAGCGCATTGACGTGACGAAGCGCCAGACGCAGGCCGTGCTCGATTTCAAAAAACATCCTGAATTCGGGCACAACCAGCTCTGGGACCCCAACAAATCTCTTAAACAGAAAAAAGCCGGTCACTAACTTATGACGCATTCCCTGGCAGCCACACTCCTACAGGCTGAACTAAACATGCCCGAAACAGGCAGCGGAATTTCGATCACGCACATCCTTTTCGGCGTGCTCTCGTTCATCGCCATCCTCAGCGGCATTCTCGTCATCGCCACCAAGAACCCTGTCTACAGCGTTCTCTACCTCATCGTCACCTTCTTCGCCATCGCGGGACATTACATCCTGCTCAACGCGCAGTTCATCGCGATCGTGCATATCATTGTGTACGCCGGCGCGATCATGGTGCTCTTCCTGTTCGTGATCATGATGCTCAACCTGAACAAGGAAACAGAGCCGCACAAGCCCGTCTGGGTGAAGCTGGCTGCCGTTGTCGCAGGACTTCTCATGATGGTGACGCTCGTCGGCGCGCTGAAAGGCGCTGAAACCGTCGAACGTTTCCAGCCCAACGACGTGAAGATCGGCCTCACCGACCGCCTCGGCACGGTGCTCTTCAGCGACTTCCTCATCCCGTTTGAAATCTCATCCGTGCTTTTCCTCGCCGCAATGGTCGGCGCAGTGATGCTCGGTAAAAAGAACATCAAATAATATGTCTGCCATCAACGTCATCCCGCTGAGTTACTACATCACGCTGAGCGCTTTCCTGTTCGGGCTGGGCGTCATGGGCGTGCTGTTACGCCGCAACGCCATCGTCATCCTGATGTGCATCGAACTCATGCTGAACGCGGTGAACCTGCTGCTCGTCGCCTTCTCCGCCCACCACAGCGATCCCAACGGGCAGGTCTTCGTGTTCTTCATCATGGCCGTGGCCGCAGCGGAAGTTGCAGTCGGCCTCGCGATACTCATCATGATCTACCGCAACGCGCGCACAACCGATATCGATTTCCTGAACAAACTGAAATGGTAGTGAAGTGTCACCCTTCGGTCCCGAGAACTCGGGACTCAGGGTGACATTGCATAAACAAGACAACAGCACATTATGATCCAATACGCCTGGTTAGTTCCCCTGCTTCCCCTGATCGGTTTTACGATCATCGGCCTCGGCGGGAAAAGACTTTCGAAACAGCTTGTCACCCTCATCGGGTGCGGCAGCATTCTCGCCGCTTTCGGATTTACCCTCGGCATCTTCTTCCAGCTCCACGGGCAAGCGCACGACGTGAAAGTCCTCGACTGGATCGTAACGAGCAACCTCCACATCGACCTTTCCTTCCAGGTCGACGCGCTTTCCACCTTGTTCATGCTCATCATCACCGGCGTCGGCTTCCTCATCCATGTCTATTCGTCCGGCTACATGAGCCACGACGAGAAATACGATCGTTTTTTCGCATACCTCAATCTCTTCGTCTTCTTCATGCTGCTGCTCGTGATGGGCAACAACTACCTGGTGATGTTCGTGGGCTGGGAAGGCGTCGGGCTTTGTTCGTATCTCCTCATCGGTTTCTGGTTCAAGAACACGGAGTACAACAACGCGGCGAAAAAGGCTTTCATCTTCAACCGTATCGGCGACCTCGGCTTCCTGCTGGGCATGTTCGTGCTGTACATCAATTTCCACAGCCTTGATTTCGACGTCGTATTCGCCGCTGCACAGCAAGGCCAGCAGTACCAGCATGCCCTGGAGCTGGCCGGCGTCCTGCTCTTCATCGGCGCCTGCGGAAAGAGCGCGCAGATCCCGCTTTACACCTGGCTTCCCGACGCCATGGCCGGCCCGACGCCGGTTTCCGCGCTCATCCACGCAGCCACGATGGTCACCGCCGGCATCTACATGATCACACGTTCTGCCGTGATCTACGTGAACGCCCCGGTCGCCAGCGAGATCGTTGCCACGGTCGGCTTGCTCACCGCGCTGCTCGCCGCCGCCATCGGCCTGTTCCAGAACGACATCAAAAAAGTGCTCGCCTATTCCACCGTCAGCCAGCTCGGCTTCATGTTCCTGGGTCTCGGCGTGCATGCATTCACCGGCGGCGTTTTCCACGTGATGACGCACGCATTCTTCAAAGCGCTCCTGTTCCTCTGCGCGGGCAGCGTCATCCACGCCATGAGCGGCGAGCAGGACATTCGCCGCATGGGCGGGCTGAAGAAAGCATTGCCCATCACGCACCTCACGTTCCTCATCGGCACGCTGGCCATCTCGGGCATTCCGCCTTTCTCCGGATTTTTCTCGAAGGATGAAATCCTCGCGCACGTACGCGCGGCAGGCGAACACGGCGTGCTGAGCGAAGGCATGGCGAAGTTTTACTGGATGCTCGGTCTCATCGCTTCGATGATGACCGCGTTCTATATGTTCCGCCTCTATTTCCTCACGTTCCACGGTTCTTTCCGCGGCACGCGCGAACAGCAGCACCACCTCCACGAATCGCCGAAGAGCATGACGGTGCCGCTGGTGATCCTCGCCGTTTTCGCAGCTGTCGCAGGTTTCGCGGGCATCCCGAACGGGCACATGCATTTGCTCCACTATTTCCTCGAGCCTGCTTACGGTTTCGCAGAACGGAAAATGGCCGATCCGCACCATTTCGACATGCACGAGGTGATCCTGATGGCGTACGCGGTGGCCGGCGCGCTGGCTGCGATCTACTTCGCGTACATGATGTTCAGAAAGAACAACGTTGTGCCGGTGGATTCGGAAGAAGAAATGCCGAAGCTGCAGCGCATCGTGTACAACAAATTTTACGTGGATGAATTCTACAACGCGCTTATCCGCAAGCCGCTCGACTGGACTTCGGAAATGATGTACAGGTTTTTCGAGATCAAGGTGGTTGACGCGTTCGTCAACGGTGTCGGCAGTGCGGTAAAGTGGACGGGATCGGTGGTGCGTTATGCGCAACCGGGCAACGTCGGCTTCT
Source organism: uncultured Chryseobacterium sp. (assembly GCA_966211705.1). Taxonomy (GTDB): domain Bacteria; phylum Bacteroidota; class Bacteroidia; order Palsa-965; family Palsa-965. Next base: position 3,184 of record CBIHOC010000022.1, on the reverse strand, counting down.
ATATGTTCGCCATGACCATCGCCATCATTGTCATCCTGCTTGTAAAACTCTGGAACTGATACGAACTGTAAACTATGATCACAGCTTCCCTCATCGGCCTGCCGCTCGTTTTTGCGCTGCTGCTCCTGTTCACCAAAGGAGAAGGCGCTAAACGTGTCGCGCTCGCCGCATCCGTCATTCAATTCGCCCTGTGCCTCACGGCTTATTATTTCCTGCAGGAAAACCCGGCCGACACGCAGAAGTTCATCACCGACGTTCCCTGGGTGGCTTCCATGGGCATCGACTTCCACGTCGGGCTCGACGGCATCGCCATGGTGATGGTGCTGCTCACCTGCTTCCTCGTGCCGCTCATCATCCTGAGCAGCTTCCGCAATACGTATGAAAATCCTTCGCTCTTCTACGCGCTCATCCTGTTCATGCAGATGGCGCTCATCGGCGTATTCACCGCCCGCGACGGATTTCTCTTCTACGTATTCTGGGAATTGGCGCTGATCCCGATCTACTTCATCTGCCTCATGTGGGGCGGCGAAAATCGCGGCGCGGTGACGTTCAAATTCTTCGTGTACACGCTGGCCGGCTCGCTCTTCATGCTGGCGTCGCTCATTTACCTTTACCTCCAGACCCCGCTCGGCCCGGGCGGCGCGCACACGTTCGACATGAACGCGCTTTACGAAGCCGGCCGCGCGCTCGACCTTTCCGCGCAGTCGTGGGTGTTCTGGGGATTGTTCCTCGCCTTCGCGGTCAAGATGCCGGTCTTCCCGTTCCACACCTGGCAGCCCGATACGTATGTCACTGCGCCCACGCCCGGCACGATGCTGCTTTCGGGCATCATGCTCAAGATGGGAACGTTCGGTTTGATCCGCTGGCTGCTGCCGGTGACGCCGCTTGCGCTCGAAGAATGGGGAATGACGGTCGTCGTGCTCTGCGTGATCAGCATCATCTACGCTTCGTGCATGGCGCTGGTGCAAAAAGATTTCAAACGCCTCATCGCATATTCCTCCATTGCGCACGTCGGCCTGATCGCCGCGGGAATTATGGCGTTCCAGCCGATGAAAGACGGCGTGCTGCACACGGAAGGTGTTTCCGGCGCCATCGTGCAGATGTTCAGCCACGGCGTGAACGTGGTCGGGCTGTTCTTCATCGCCGACATCATTCTTTCCCGCACCGGTACGCGCGACCTCGATAAGCTGGGCGGCATCCGGAACGTTTCACCGCAATTCACCACGCTGTTCATGATCGTGATGCTCGGCTCGGTGGCGCTTCCGCTGACGAACGGTTTCGTGGGTGAGTTCCTCCTGCTCAACGGCGTTTACCAGTTCAGCACGACGGCGGCGGTCTTCGCGGGATTAACGATCATACTCGGCGCGGTATACATGCTCCGCAGCTTCCAGGCGATCATGCTCGGCGAAACAAAAAGCATTACGGCCAACTTCAGCGCGCTCAGCCGGAACGAAATGACGGTGCTCGTGGTGGTCTGCGCGGCGGTGCTGCTTTTCGGCGTTTACCCGAAGCCGCTCCTCGACATCGTGCAGGCCGACGTGCAGCAGCTGCTCAGCCCCATTGTTTTCACCCAACCGTAACGACACGACGACCTACGCACTATGAAAGTCATTCTTCTTATTACCGGGCTTAGTCTTGTAGTGCTCCTTGCGGAGCTGTTCAAGTTCAAGAAATTTTTGTTCCCGATCGTCATCATCGGCCTGATCGCCGGCATCGGCACTGCCGCTTCCTACTGGTGGTACGACGACGGGGCGCTCGCGCCTTACCTGAACGGCATGGTGGGCACGGAGATCGTGGGCGCCGGCGAAGACCAGAAGCTCGTCAGCAGCCACGTCATTCCTTCCGCAGATGCGATCGATCCCGCGAAAAAAGGCATCTTCTTCCGCATGATCGAATTCGACAGCACGTCGATCATTCTTTCCATCATCCTGCTCACCACGACCTTGCTGTGGTTCTTTATGGCCCACAGTTTTTTCAACGAAGAATCGAGCCGCTCGGACCATTACGCGCTGGTGCTGTTCGCGCTGGTCGGCGCGCTCCTGCTCACGTGCTACGGGAACATGACGATGCTGTTCCTCGGCATCGAGATCCTGTCCATCCCGCTCTACGTGCTTGCCGGCAGCCGCAAAGACGATCCGGCGTCGAATGAGTCGGCGTTCAAATATTTCCTGATGGGCTCGTTCGCTTCCGGCTTCCTGCTCTTCGGCATCACGCTGATCTACGGCGCCACGGGCACGTTCGACCTCCGCACGATCGGCTCCTTCGTTTCAGGCGCGACGGAAATTCCCGGCTTCTTCTACGCGGGCATACTGATGCTGCTCGTCGGGCTGTTGTTCAAAGTTTCGGCGGTGCCGTTCCATTTCTGGGCGCCCGACGTTTACCAGGGCGCGCCCACGCAGGTCACCGCGTTCATGTCGACCGTGGTGAAAACGGCGGCCATCGTCGCGATCATGCGTTTGTTCCTGTCCGTCGTTTTCAAAGAAGCGAACGAATTCTGGGTGCCGGTCATCGCAGTGTGCACGGGCCTGACGTTCGTGATCGGGAACATTACGGCGGCGGTGCAGGACAATGTGAAGCGCATGCTGGCGTACTCGAGCATTTCGCATGCGGGTTTCCTGCTGCTGGCGGTCGCGGCATTCAGCTCTTTCTCGGCGAAGGCCATCATTTATTACACGGCGGCTTATTCTGTTGCGTCCATCGCAGCATTCACGGTGCTGCTCAACATCATGCAGCAGACCGGCGGCGATACGGTGAGCAGCTTCAACGGGCTTGGTAAAAAGAACCCGCTGCTCGCCGTGGGCATGACCATCGCGATGCTTTCCCTGGCAGGCATTCCGCCGACGGCCGGCTTCTTCGGAAAATACTACGTCTTCACCGCCGCGCTGCAGAGCGGGCAAACCTGGCTCGTGGTGCTCGGCATTCTTGCCTCGCTCGTGGGTGTGTATTACTATTTCCGCATCATCATCGCGATGTTCTTCAAGCCTGCCGATAATGACAAAGCCATTGTCGCAACCGGCCAGCACCAGGCGCTGCTTTTCGTAACGGCGGTAATAACGCTCGTGCTCGGCCTGCTTCCGGACCTGCTGCTCAATCTCGATGCGATGATGACAGCGGCGGCGGCGCCCGAAGTGGCGGCGGCTGTGGCGCGTTGACCGCTTTGTGGCGGGAGGTGGTTGCAGATGAC
>CBIHOC010000021.1:0-96937 GCA_966211705.1 uncultured Chryseobacterium sp. | reverse complement strand
GGGTGTGGGGCGGGGGGCGGCGGGTCTTGTGTTTATGTGGGGGGTAGTTCCCCCTGGCCGTGGTCACCAACCCCGAAACGCAAAACCCCACAACCCCGGACAACCGTTTTATGGTTTGGTAAAATGAGCGATCAAAAGCAAAGCTACACCGGCCAGCGAAAACGTTGTGGTGACCACCGATTTCAGGAACGGCCAGATCATGAAGCAGTACACGAGCAGCGAGAGGCAGCACGCGATGCCGATGCCGACGGCCATGGGCTGCAGTGTTTTCAGGCCGGGGAAGCAGAGGAGCAGGATCGCGCCGCAGGTGATGAGCACGTGTCCGTCCATGAGCAGGCGCAGCAGGTTGCGGTCGTACTGCTTGCCGTGATCGCCGAGCAGGACGAAAATGTCGTGGAGCACACCGTTGATCAGCGACCACGCGCCGATGCCGCCGATGATCCAGGGCAGGTAAAGTCTGAACGTTTCCATGTTGTTATCTTTACTGGCAAAAGTAGAGGCTGCTAACTTTCCTGCAAGAGCTGTAATTTTTGTTAGTAAGGAAAGAAACTGCCGGTTTCGGCGTCCCCGCAGCAAAACGAACGAACATCATTTTTATCGATATGATCATAGACGGCAAAGAATACGAGGTGCGCATGAACGGCCGGTCGTACACGTGCGCAATGGACCTTACGATGTCGTACATCGGCGGAAAGTGGAAAACGGTGGTGCTCTGGTACCTCCGCAACGCGCCCAAACGTTTCAGCGAGCTGAAGCGCCTCATTCCCGGCATTTCGGAAAAAATGCTCTCGCTGCAGCTGCGCGAGCTGGAACACGACGGCATCGTGACACGCACCGTTTTCCCCGAAGTCCCGCCGCGCGTGGAATACGAGCTGACGGAAGAAGGCCGCACGCTCATCCCGGCGCTCGATGCGATCGCGGCATGGGGAAGGGAAAAAGCAAAACGCGGCGGAGAGGTCGTGGTGGTGGGAACGCGGGGAAAAAAGAAAAAGCAGAAGGCGTAAACCGTTTACACAGGAATCACACCAGTTACGCGGCACAGTCCACCTGTTACGCATCGACACCCGCGGCCGGCGATTTATACAGCTTCCCGTTGTATTTTTGAATTCTACCCATGATGTCTCGCTGCCGGATCCTTTTGCTCGTCCTGTATTGCGCCTTCGCGTTCCCGGCCCTTGCGCAGCAGCCGTTCATGCGGAACTATTCCGTTTCCGACGGCTTGCCCAGCTTCGAGGTCTACGACGTTTTCCAGGATTCGAAAGGCTTCATGTGGTTTGCGACGGACGCCGGCGTGAGCAGGTATGACGGTTACCGCTTCCACAATTTCACCTCGCGCGACGGGCTGGCCGACAATACGATCTTCGGGTTCCATGAAGACAAAAAAGGACGCATCTGGTTCCGGTCGTACAACGGACAGCTGAGCTATTACGACGGGAGCACGATCATCCAGCCGCCCGTGAACGCCGCGCTGAAAAAAATTCTTGCGGGCGGGCTGCTGCTCTCGATCTACGTGGACCCGCTGGACACCGTGTGGCTGGGCCTGCGCGGCGATAAGAGTCTCATCCGCATCCTTCCCGGCTTCGGGCAGCTGGCGCCGGACCTGCCCGATAAATTCGGGCACATGGTCCGCGAGATGGAGCCCGGGAAATACCACATCAGCTCGAACCCGAAAAGCAAAGATCCGACCGACCTTCTTTTTTATTCCGCGGGCAGCCGGAGCCCGATCAACATCGGGCTCATATATGATAACGTGTATGCGATATCGTGTGCAAAGCTGGCGGACGGGCAGACGATCATCGCTTTGCGGGAACGGCATTTCGTGATCGGGGGCGGCGTGCAGGAAGTGGCCGACACCGTGCATGTTTTGCGGATCGTTCCTTTCGCGGGACAGCAATACTGGCGATGCCTGGCCGGGCGGAAAGGCGTGCAGCTCGTGGAATATGCAGCGGGGCGGGAACGGTTGCGGAAAACCTACCTGGAAGGTTGCAGCGTGAGCAGCGGCATTCTCGATCACGAAGGCGGGATCTGGCTGACGACGCTGGAGAAGGGAATCTTTTACATGCCGTATCCCGGTGTGGAAGAAATACTTGTTCCACAACTCGGTAACGGAGAGAAAATAACCGCGGTTACTTCATTCAACGGCAGCATGGTCGCTTCCACTTCTTTCGGCCAGCTGATCTGCCCGGACGCGACGGGCCGGCCGGCCGACGAAGCATTCGCCGGACGCGAAGGATATTCCTACTGTGTCGTCCCGGTGCGGGACAAGCTGGCGGTCGGTGCGAACCGGTCGAGCGTCATTTACGATCCGGCAACGCGGCAATACCAGCCGATCCGCGACAGCACGGGCTCGCTCCCGGTGGTTGCCATGACCGTATTTGACGCACAGCGGCTTTGCGGCGTAACGATCCGTTCGGCGTACATGATCGATTCGCGCACGGGCGAGGCAACATTTCTCCAGCGGCTGCCCGAGCGCATCCGCGGCATCTGCAAAGGGCGCGGCGACACATTATGGCTGGGCGGGATCTCCGGCCTCTGGATGTTCGTACCGGGGCAGTCGCCGGTGAACATGGCGGGACTTGATCCGCTGCTCGGCCAGCGCATCGATTTTTTATACTACGATGCGCACCGCGACCGGCTGTGGATGTCGTCGAAAGGCGTGGGCCTGTTGCTGAAAGAAGGAAACCGCATCACCAATTTCAGCCACACCACCCCGGCCGTTCCCGCCACCTGCCGCGCGCTGACGGCCGACCACGCAGGAAACATCTGGGTCGCTACGAACGCGGGAGCATTTTGCGTGCGTGAAAAGACCGGGGGCGATTTCGCGATCACCGAATATTCGATCCGCAACGGGTTGCCGTCAAACGATATCATCGGCATATGGCGCAACATGGATACCGTGTGGATGGCCGCATCGGATCGCATCATCCATTTCCACCTTGGGGAATACCCGCATAACGTCATTCCTCCGCCGCTTTATATGTCCGGTATCCTGGTCAACGGCCGCGAGACCCACGACTTTCCCCTGCGGGGCGCAGAGCTCCAATTCGATGAGAATACCGTCGCATTTTCATTCCTCGGACTTTCCTACAAAAGTTCGGGCCAGGTGCGCTACCGTTTCCGCCTGACGGGCGCAGACACCGGCTGGACGGAAACCGGGCTGACCGAGGCGGCGTATTACAAGCTGCCGCCCGGCGATTACAGTTTTTCGCTTTACGCGCTGAATAACGACGGGTACACGCAGGAGCACCCGCTGCGATTTGACTTTACCATCCTTCCTCCATTCTGGCAGCGCTGGTGGTTCGTTGTTCCGGCAGCGCTGCTGATATTAACCGTGCTTACTTTATTGTTCAGAACCCGCATCCGGCGCGTGCGCCAGAAAGAAATTTTCAATCGCCGCCTGGTTGAAATGGAAATGACGGCGCTTCGTGCGCAGATGAACCCTCATTTTATTTTCAACGCGATCAATTCCATCCAGAACTTCGTGCTGAAAGGCGACAGGAATACGTCGTCGGCATACCTTTCCAGGTTCGCACGGCTCATCCGCAACGTGCTGGAAAATTCCGGCCAGAAGCAGATCCCGCTTTCCCGCGAGCTCGAAACGCTGCGCCTGTATATCGAGATCGAGCACATGCGGTTTTCAGACGGGTTCGATTTCAGGATCGAAACGGCGCCGGGGCTCGACCTTTCCTCGAACATGGTTGTGCCGCTGCTGCTGCAGCCGTACGTCGAGAATGCGATCTGGCATGGCCTGCTTCACAAAAGAACCCGGGGATCGTTGCTGGTCTCCGTGGAAGACGCGGGAAACATGCTGCGCTGCATCATCGAAGACGACGGTGTGGGACGCGCGCAGGCTGCGCTGAACAAACAGCAGCGCAGCGCAGGAAACAATTCCATGGGCGGCGAGATCAGCCTGCGGCGGCTGAACTTACTGAACAGCTTATACGGAACGAAATTTTCGCTGAAATACACGGACAAACAGAACCCTGACGGTTCCGCCGCAGGAACGCGGGTCGAACTGCTTGTTCCCAAAGTCAGTAAAATCGAACATTCATGAAAGCAATCATCATCGACGACGAAAAGCGGAGCGCCGACAACCTGCGCATCCTGGTTACCGAAAATTGCCCGGACGTGGAGATCGTGGCGATCTGCCACGATGCAAAAGAAGGCATCGAAAGCGTTCGCCGGCTGAAACCCGGCCTGCTGTTCCTGGATATTGAAATGCCTTTTGCCGACGGCTTCACCGTTGTCGGCGAGCTTGGCGCGGACGGTCCGCACGTCGTTTTTACAACCGCATTTTCCGAATATGCGGCGAAAGCGTTCCGCGTGAATGCCTGCGATTACCTCCTCAAGCCCATCGATCCTGCCGAGCTGCGCGCAGCGGTGGAAAAAGCAAAGAACCGTCCCGTGGCCGGCGAAGAAGTGCTGCGCCGAATCGAAGCGCTGGAAAACCATTTGCTGCGCGGCAAATCGGCGAAGCTTGCAGTCCAGGGCGTGGAAGGCTATTCGCTGGTCGACCACAGCGAGATCATCCGTCTCGAAGCCTCGTCCAATTACACGCACATCTATTGCAAAAACGGGAAGAAGCACACCGTCGCGAAGCTGCTCAAGGATTTTGAAGAACAGCTTTCCGGCGAAGGATTTTTCCGCTCGCACAGTTCGCACCTCGTCAATCTTTCGCACGTAACCCGCTACCAGCGCGGCGACGGCGGCTACCTGTACATGAGCGACGGGGCGCAGATCGAAGTTTCGCGCAGCAGGAAAAAAGAGCTGCTGAAAGTTTTGCTGGGGGAAGAATAAAAATGAAAGCGCCCCCGAGTGCTCGGGGACGCTTCGCATGTAAGGGTCATGCTGAATTATTCGATGACCAGTCGCTGGCTCATGATCGTGCCCGCCGACTGGATGCGGACCATGTAGATTCGCTTGCTGAGGTTCGTATTCACGGTTATCATCGCGCTGTTGACGATGCTGAAGCCGTCCACTTTTTCACCCAGCATGTTGAAAATTTCCACCGTTCCGTTTTCCACGGGCTGGTCGAGCTGCACCGCGAAGCTGCCTGCGCGAAAAAAATAATCAGTCTTTTCATTTGGCAGTATTTACCTGGGCCTACTCTTTTGTCTCGCTTTTCGGCAACGCGCATAGCGGGGTTACTATGCGTCAAAACTATCCCGGGAATGAATTTCGCTGAGGCATGTTTCGTGGTCTGCGGTACTAACTGCGTAAATGGTACGTTTTCATGTTTAGTTTGTAAACCGGGTGGCAAAAGCGTCCCATGTAATTATTCAAACTTTCTTCCCCGGACACAATTATTGAGAAGAACTATCACTCTATCCCGCTGCTGCAGGGCATTACAGTAAATTTTCATGTATTTACATTAAACGTATAATTTATATCCTTCAAATCGATATGCTAATTAAATTCATTGTTAATAAGTTTTTCATAGCCTGAAATACATCTTGCTTGATATTGGAAAACAGGCAGATATGTTTCAGGTATTCATTATAAATGAATCGAGGAAAAGAAACTTTTTTTTGACGGTTATCATAAATTAATACCTTGCTCGCCAAATCGAATATTTTTTGTCACGGATCACGACAAAAAATTAAAACCGCTGAGGCGCCCCTGTTTCCCCCGGCGCCGGTTGCGGTGAATGATAACAACCCGCTATCATTCCCGGTTTCACCTGCCGAGACAGTGGCAGGCAAATACAATACATCACTGACAGCGCGCGAAAGCTCCGCTGCCGTTGGACGGGGGGAAGACAACACGTTTATGCATTCCAGGTTTTCGGTCGTCATCGCCGGCTTGCCCGCGCGGTCGCTTCTGTGACCCTGTAAACTGCCGGTTATGATTGACAAAGCCCTATACTTCCTGCGACAGGAGGTAAATACGTACCTGAAACTCAAGACAGGCGACGACAACAAGATCTCCCTCTCGGCGATCGTGAACCAGTCGGGCAACGAGATTGCGCCGCACAACAGCGCAGGCATGATGCTGGTGAATGTTGAGGAAGAACGCGCCTTCCGTCACAAAGCGCCGCAGGCAGTTTCTACGAACGGACTTTACAGTTTCAAAAACCCGGAGCTCACGCTCAACCTCTACGTGCTTTTCTTCGCCAACCATAACGACCACAAGGAAGCGCTCGTGCTGCTTTCGTACGTCGTGCAATCGTTCCAGGGAAAAAATGTGTTCGACAACCAGGAATCGCCGCAGCTGGGGACGGAGATCGAGCAGCTGATCGTCGACCTCTACTCGCTCACCTTCGAGCAGCAGAACCAGCTCTGGGCCTCGCTGGGCGCCAAGTACCTTCCGTCGGTCGTGTACCGCGTGCGCATGCTCGTCGTCGACGAGAACAAATCGACACGTGTTGCACAGGCTATCGGCGGCATCAATACGGGTTACGCAAACAACAGGGAATAAAACACGCATGAATACCGATTTTCTCCCGGTCTTCCAGGTCGAACTGCGGCACAGCTTCTATACGGACGCGCTGTGCAGCGACTTCGAGCTGTTCCCTCTTGCGGAGACGCAGCAGCTGATGCGCAACCGGCAGGCGATCTTCAGCTTCCGGAAAACGTTCGGGAAAATGCTGATCATGGCCGACGGCACGACTGCGGCGCACCCGGTTACAGGTACCGACGCGCTCGTATTCGGCATGACGCTGCTCAATCCCGCGCTGGCGAACATCACCGCCGAATGGCCGGCTGCAAAAAAAATATTCCTGTTCACGAACGCCGGAAACGTCACCGATCCCGCGGCTTCGCCCGTGACGCTCATCCGCAGTGAAATTTCCCTCAGCCCGAAAGTGATCGTTCACACCATAAACGAAACTGCCGAAGGAACCGCGACGCTGAAAAACGAATCGGGCGCGCTGATCGCAACACAAACGTTCGCGGCGGGAATGAACGGAAGCGAGCTGGCATTCGACGTGCAACAGTTGCCGTCCGGCCTCTACACCGTAACGGAAACCACGGAAGACGGCCCGGCCGATCACCTCTACTATGCAGACAACCAGCTCCTCTTCAAAAATATTTTCGGCCTCATCCGGATCATCAACCAGTCCACATTCCCCTTCAACTACGATGGAAAACCTGTCTACCGCGTCAGCTTCACGACCAAATCCGCCCAGTGGAAATATTACGTCGTGGCGCCGGCCATGTCGGGCGCCGACATAGGAAACCTCAGCGTGGTGCAAACCGGCGCAGGTTCGTCGGCGATCGCATTCACCAAAACCTATCCTGTTCCGGCGGCAGATGCAACCGCCCCGGTCCTGTCTGCCGACACGAGCAAGGTCGCGCTTTTCACGTCGAACATCCCGCTCGCTTACCAGCAGGCGCCGCGCAAGCAGATCGAGCTGCGGAAAGGATCTTCCACGATCCTCGGCAATCTCCCGAACCCCGACGTGCGCCAGCCGGCAACCGGGACAACAGAAATGATCATCTACGTCTAAAACTCACTAACCAAACCACTAAAATCCTACACTACAATGGCAACATACAAAACGCCTGACGTCTATATCGAGGAGATCTCGATTTTCCCTCCTTCCGTTGCGGAAGTGGAAACAGCAATCCCCGCCTTCATCGGATATACTGAAAAAGCGACAAAGGTCAGCGACGGCGACCTGAAGAACCAGCCGCTGCGGATCAGCTCCATGCTGGAATTCGAGCAATACTATGGCTACGGGCCCGAAGTAAGCGTAACCGAGGTGATCATCGACGACAACGGAGCATACAAAAGCGCGCTGATGGGCACCGAGTTTTACCTCTACGACAGCATGCGCCTGTTCTATGCTAACGGCGGAGGCGACTGCTATATCGTTTCGGTCGGCGATTACGGCGACACGATCGATCTCGGCAGCTATTCGAACGATCCCACCACAGCCACCGGGCTGCTCGGCGGACTCGGCATGATCGAGATGTACGACGAGCCCACGCTCATTCTTTACCCGGACGCGGTAAGCCTCGACGACGCCGGGGACCTCTACGGCTCGCTCCAGGCGCAGACGCTTTCGCTCTGCAACAAGCTGAAGGATCGCATCGGCGTGTTCGACCTGCTGAAGACGGATCCGAAAGGTCTCCTGTTCCGCGATAACATCGGCATCAACTACCTCAAGTACGGCGCAGCATACACGCCGTGGCTGAAAGTGAGCCTGGACAAAAACATTACTTACAAGACGATCAGCGGGGTGATCAAAAAGAACTCCTCTCTCTCTTCACCCGTGTCGCTGAAGACCTTGACCAGCGACACCGACCTGCAGGACCTGATCCAGGATTACGACGATATCTACGTCGACGAGGTAACGATCGCAGCCAATGTTACCGCAGCGTTCGCACCCGAAACATCATTCCGCCTTCTCTACGAAACGGCGGTCAACGCTTACGACAACACCACCGTCACTACGCTCGAGGATATCTTCGAAGTGGTGTACAAAGCGCTGGAGCTGGTCGATGACTGGACGGCATTAACTTCGGCGCCTCTCGTTGACGCGTACAAAAAACAGATCTCGACGCGTTTGGATGCGCACTGGAAAACGCTGGTCGGTTATGAAAAAGCAGCCGTAGCGGGTATCACCGGGTATGCCGCCAAACATGCCGCCGTGACGTTCACTGCCGCGGAGTGGACCGCGAGCGGCTCTATCGCCGCAACTACGGGATCCACCATCTGGGGCGCCGCCACCGACGACGACGAGCAGATGGATGCGCTCCTGGAAAAGCTCTCCTTCGTTTTCGAACAGGTGAACACCGCCTTCCTCGAAGCGATCGCCACTGTCGACAGCACCATTCTCTCGCTGGAGAACACGCTGCTGGAATCTTTCCCGCTGTACAAAACGATTATGAAAGGTCTCGAAAGCGCAGGCACCGAAATTCCACCCAGCGGCGCGATCGTCGGCATCTACGCAGCTACCGACCGGGACCGCGGCGTATGGAAAGCCCCGGCGAACGTCAGCCTTTCATTTGTTGACGGACCGGCCACGACGTTCACCGCATCGCAGCTCGACGCGCTGAACGTCGACGTGAACGCCGGAAAATCCATCAACGCGATCCGTTCCTTTACCGGGCGCGGCACGCTCGTATGGGGCGCGCGCACGCTTGCCGGGAACGACAACGAGTGGCGCTACATTCCCGTCCGCCGCTTCTACAACATGGTCGAAGAGTCGATCAAGAAGTCGACCTACTGGGCCGTGTTCGAGCCGAACACCGCCAGCACGTGGGTGAAGGTGAAAGGGATGATCGAAAACTACCTCACCAACAAATGGAAAGACGGCGCGCTTGCAGGTGCCAAGCCGGATGAAGCATTCTTCGTCAAGATCGGCCTCGGCACGACGATGAGCGCACAGGATATCCTCGAAGGACGCATGAACGTGGAAATCGGGATGGCAGTGGTCCGCCCCGCCGAATTCATCGTGCTCAAGTTCTCGCACAAGCTGCAGCAATCCTGATCGCTCATTAATCCTACAACCGTATAACCTAAAAACGAACAACCATCATGGCAAAATATCCTTCATTAGTATTTCACTTCGCCGTAGAATGGGGCGGCACGACCGTCTCCTTCACCGAAGTGTCCGGCCTCACGCAGGAGCTCCAGGCCGTCGATTACCGGACAGGCGACCAGCAGGAATATTCGATGCTGAAGATGCCGGGCATGCGCAAGTACAACAACATCACGATGAAGCGCGGCATCACGTCGAAAGACAACGAGTTCTTCCTCTGGCTGAACACCGTCAAGCTGAACGACATCGAACGCCGCACGATCACCATCAAGCTGCTCAACGAGAAGCATGATCCCGTGATGGTATGGATCGCGCACAACGCTTTCCCGGTAAAGGTGGAAGGCCCGGGCCTGAAAGCCAGCGGCAACGAGGTCGCCATCGAATCGATCGAGCTTGCGCACGAAGGACTTACCCTCGACGTATAAACCCCGGTAACGCATGTCCTATTATCCCCCGATGGGGTTCCACTTTCGCGTGGAATTCCTCGACACCAGCGGCGCGACCAAATTTCCTGAAACTTCTTTCCAGGAAGTCGGTGGGCTGTCGGTCGAGATCGGTACTGAAGAATTGTCCGAAGGCGGTGTGAACGATCACTCACACCGCCTGCCGGTCAAGACGAAGTATGGCAATCTCACGCTCAAACGGGGCATGCTTACCGACTCAAAGCTCGTCGACTGGATCATCAACGCGGTGGAGAATTATTCGTTCGACCCGGTGAATGTCACCGTGTCGCTGCTCAACGAAAAACACCAGCCGCTGATGAGCTGGCATTTCTTCCGCGCCTGGCCGGTGAAATGGACGACGTCGGATATGAAATCGCAGGACAACACCATCGTGGTCGAAACGTTCGAGCTGAGCTACCAGCGTTTTACCCGCAGAAAACCTTAGCAACATGGCAGTGCAAGTGAACGAGATCATCATCCGGGCCACCGTGAGCGAAGGCGGTGAAAGCCAGCAGGCGGGCGGCGGAAACGCAGACCCCGCGGGCAAAGACGCGATCATCGCCGAATGCGTGGAGCAAGTGCTCGAGATCATGAAGAAAGAAATAAAACGATAAGGCACATGGCAGACGCAGGCACACCTTCCACGGGCGGGCTCAAGAAGCTCACCATCATGACTTACAAGGACGCCCGGTATGAAACCAAAGGCGACCCGGAAAAGTTCGTGGTGATGTTCAACCCCGCTTCTTATGCAGAGAAGTACGAGGTGGAATACAAGCCCGAGCAGGCGCAGGGAAATTCCGCCAGCGCGATGAAGTTCGGCGTCATCAAGCCGAAAGATTACACGTTCGAGTTCATCATCGACGGAACAGGAACGGTTGTCGACAAGGTAAACGTGACGGATGAGATACAGGTGTTCCTCAAGGCCTGCGTGAACATCGTGAGCGATACGCACCGCCCGCATTTCCTGCTCCTCAACTGGGGCAACCTGAACACGCGCGTGGTGCTGAAAACCGCCGACATCACATACAACCTGTTCGACAACGAAGGAAAGCCGCTGCGTGCAAAGATCAACGCGTCGTTCACCGAGAACATCGAGGACACGCTGCGGGTGCGGCAGGAAGGCACAAGCTCGCCCGACCTGACGCATTACCGGAAGGTCAGGCAGGACGGCAAGCTGCCGATCATGGTGTACAAGGAATACCGCAACCACCTGTTCTACCTGTCGGTGGCGCGCGCGAACAAGCTGAACAATTTCCGGCGCCTCGGCATCGGATCGCAACTCGTACTTCCGCCCATCAAGCAGGAACAGAAAGAGCAATGAGCGAAAGCGAACGCACCATACCGACCCCGCAGCCGTCCGATCTCCCGACGCAGCAGATCCTCATCGGGGGAACCGCGATCAGCACGGAATACAAGATCGCGTCGATCGACGTGACGAAAGTCTTCAACAAGATCTCGTACGCGCGCATTGCCATCTACGACGGCGATCCCGCCACGCGCGATTTTGTCGCCAGCAACAAAGACGATTTCAAACCCGGCAAGGAGATCGAGATCCAGGCCGGTTACCACAGCGACAACAAAACGATCTTCAAAGGGATCGTGATGAACCACGGGCTGCGCATCAAAAAAGACAAAGGCTACTACCTCGTCATCGAAGCGCGCGACAAAGCCGTGAAGCTGACTGCGGCACGCGACTGCGCGTATTACTACAAGATGAAGGACAGCGAGATCATCGAGCAGCTGGCCGGCGATGCGGGCGTGGACAAAGATGTGGAAGCCACCGACGTGCAGCACGAGGAGATGGTGCAGTACCATACGAGCAACTGGGATTTTATCGTGTCGAGGGCGGAGATGAACGGCAAGCTGGTGCTGACCGACGATAACAAGCTCGTCGTGAAGAAACCGGACACCGCCGCGGAAGCCGCGCTCAAGCTCGAGTTCGGCGCGACGATCATGGACTTCGAGGCGGAGATCGACGCCGCTTCGCAGTACAGCGCCGTCAAAAGCCAGGCGTGGAACTACACCGACCAGGAACTCATCGAGTCGGAAGGCAGCAATCCTTCCGTGACGGAGAACGGCAACATCAGCGCGGCCGACCTTGCGGCAGTGCTCGGCATCGAAGAGCTGTCGCTCCGTCATTCCGGGAAATTCACGGAGGCGGAACTGAAGAGCTGGACCGATGCGCAGATCGTCAAGAACAAGCTCGCGCGCGTCCGCGGACGCGCGAAGTTCCAGGGCTTTGCCGATCTCAAGCCGGGCATGACGCTCGAGCTGAAAGGCGTGGGTGACCGGTTCAACGGGAAAGTTTTTGTTTCGGGGATCCGTCACCAGATCAATACGGCGAACTGGACGACTGACGCGCAGTTCGGTTTTTCGGGCGAATGGTTTTACAAAACGCCGGAGATCACCGAGCAGAAAGCGTCGGGCATGCTGCCGGGCGTGAACGGCCTGCACATCGGCGTGGTGACGAAGCTCGAGAGCGATCCGCAGGGCGAGGACCGCATCCAGGTGAAGGTGCCGCTGATCGACAACAGCGCGGAAGGCACGTGGGCGCGCATGGCTACGCTCGACGCCGGCAAGGAGCGTGGCTCGTTCTTCCGCCCCGAAGTCGGCGACGAAGTGGTGCTCGGTTACATCAACGACGACCCGCGCAACGCCATCGTGCTCGGCATGCTGAACAGCAAAAAATTACCGGCGCCGTTGCCTGCCGCAGACGACAACCATGAAAAAGGATTCGTCACGCGCAGCAAGATCAAGCTCATCTTCAACGACGACAAAAAAAGCGTGACCGTGGAAACGCCCGGCGGACAAAGCCTCGTGATCGACGACGACGCCGGAACGGTCACGGTGAAAGACAAGAACAACAACATGATGGAGATGAGCTCGGGCGGCATCACCGTGGAAAGCGGCGCGGACATGACGTTCAAGGCGACAGGAAATGTTTCCATCGAAGGCGTTGAAGTAAAGATCAAAGCCAGCGGAAGTCTCGGGCTCGAAGGCGCTTCCGCCGAACTGAAAGCGAGCGCGAACACCGTCGTGAAAGGCGCGATGGTGCAGATCAATTAACTGACAGAAAATGCCGTTAGCAGCACGAAGCAGCGATATGCACACCTGTCCGATGGTAACAGGCGTTGTCCCGCACGTAGGCGGACCTGTAATGCCGCCGGGTTGCCCGACAGTGATGATCGGCGGAATGCCCGCCGCGCGCCAGGGCGACATGTGCACGTGCACCGGCCCGCCGGATGTGATCGCAAAAGGATCGGCCACGGTGACGATCGGCGGAATGCCCGCCGCCCGGCAGGGCGACACGACCGCGCACGGCGGAAGCATCGTGGCAGGCTGCCCGACAGTGATGATCGGCGGATGAACGAATAAAAGAATTGACCAGTCATGGCAGAACAGGAAGTCGTTACTTCATTTTTAGGAACCGGTTGGGGATTCCCGCCGACCTTCACCGATGTGTCGGGAGACGTCAGCATGGTTTCCGACATACCCGACATTCTCGAAAGCCTGCACATCCTGCTCTCCACTTCGCTCGGCGAGCGGATCATGCAGCCTTCATACGGCTGCAACCTGCAGGACGTGCTCTTCGAGCCGATCGATACGTCGATGCTTGCATTCCTGAAAGGACTCGTCAGCGACGCGATCCTTTACCACGAGCCGCGCATCCGGCTCAACAAGGTGTCCATCGACGTGAGCGAATATCTCGAAGGACGGCTGCCGATCGACATCGACTTCACCGTTTCAGCCACCAACTCGCGCTACAATTACGTCTACCCGTTTTACCTGAATGAAGCCGCCAACCTGGCTAAATAATTTTTGCGTTCCCGACAATGACAGTTCCATCCACCATAAGCGAAACCAGCGGCAGCACGGAAAAAGATCCGTGCGGGTGCGAAACGGCCCACCCGCTGGAACGCGACGGTACGAGCCAGGCGCAACGGCTGCTGGCGGCGCTCGACCCGTCGTACGTATCGGTCGATGAGCGGAAGCTGGAAGACCTGCTCGTGTTTGCCCGTGACTACGCGCGGCTGCTGAACTATTATGACCTTTCGAATTCGGTAAAAGGCGATTGGGAAGTTTTCCTGAAAAAAGACATTTCGGTTCTCGTCGCGGTCGTGTCGAAAGAAAATGTGCCGGCGCTGCGGAAGGAATTCACGCGGAAGCTGAAGCGCCTCCAGGCGGCACCAACCAAAAGCGCCCTGCAGGACCTGTTCGCCGTCTTCAGCGACATCCTGGAAGACATCGACGGCTGGTATGTGACCAGCGACAAGAACACCGCCTTTCATACCGATCTCGACCTCCACTTTCAGTCCGTTTACCTCGATTGTTTCCTCCGTCTCGCAGCCATCGACCTCGGAGCGAAAGGCGCGCTGGGATTAACGAGCGAGCTGAACGCGATCAACACGTTCCAGTTCAGCAACGAATGGCAGCTGCTGGTGGACAGCGATCCGCCGGTGGCCAATTCGCAGGTGTATGAAGGCACTACGGATGAAGAAAAGATCCGCAGCGCAGCGGAAGCCATGCTGCCCATATTTGAAAAAGTTGCCGGAACACTGCAGGTGATCGTGGACCGCTGCCCGGTTTATCTCCGGAAATCGCTCGACGATTATCCCTGGCACAAAGCGCATGTGGGATTGTATCTTTCTTTCCTGCACCTGTTCACCCACGCGCAGCAGCACATCAACGGGTTAACGGAAAAGCACCTCGACTTCTTTTACGAAGAAGTGCTGAGCCTTGCGCAGCAGGAAGCGGTGGCCGATAAAGTCCACATCATCTTCGAGCTCGCGAAAAATGTCTCCGACCCGTACAAGGTGGACACGGATACATTGCTGAAAGCCGGCAAAGACAAAAACGGGATCGCACTCTTTTACGGCACCGACGACGACATCGTGGTGAACAAGGCGACCGTCGCCGCTTTCAAAAACCTTTACATCGATACGACGTCGGCTCCCGGACCGCTTACGGCGTTGTATGCCTCGCCCGTGGCAAACACCAGCGACGGCATCAAAGGCGAGCTGGACAAGGAAGTGCCGCAATGGGAAGCGTTCGGCGCATCCCAGCAAGGCGTGGAGGAGAATGCGCACACGATGCCGGATGCGCTCGTGGGATTTGCGATCGCTTCACGGCAACTGTTGCTCTCTGAAGGAACGCGAATCGTTACGGTTCTCGTCAGGTTCGCTACGCCGCTTTCCCTCGCGGGAACAGGGATCACTTCTGACGAGCTGCTCGATGAAGAAAATTATACGTTCGGCTTCACCGGCGCCAAGGCCTGGCTGGAACCCGATTCCGTTACGATCACCCCGTCGGGAACGGACAACATCACGTCTATTGAGTTCGAGCTGACGCTTCTTCCCGCCCAGCCTCCTGTTACCGTTTACAAAAGCAATGTGCATCTCGGAACGTTGGACACCGCCAACCCGGTGCTGAAGATCACGCTGCCGAATTACCAGCCCGACCCGGACGAACCGTATTGGACAAACCTTTACGCTGCTCTCGGGAAAGCGGTGGTCAGCGAGATCGAAGTCAACGTCGGCGTCAGTGGGATGCAAAACCTGGTGCTGCACAATGAATTTTCAAAGATCGATCCCACGAAACCGTTCCAGCCTTTCAGCCAGTTGCCTGTCCTGGGCTCGACGTTCTATATCGGCAGCGAGGAGATCTTTTTCAAATCCCTGCAAACACTGACCTTCGACATCACGTGGCACGGACCTCCTGACGATTTCAATTCCCACTACACGAATTATACAAGCCAGCCGGCCGATAACGAAACGTTCAAAGCGGATGCGCTGCTGCTCGAAGGGAAGACGTGGAACAAAGGCCAGGCAGATGAATACAAAACCACCCTGTCGTCGAAAAAACTCTTCCGGAAAAAAGACACGTCCGTCACCCCCACCGTCGACGCGCGGGATCCCATCGCGATCGCTTTCGACTTCGGTGTTGTCGGCACCGGCCGGGCTTCTTCTTCCGACGTTTTCGATCCGCTCATCAAAGATGCGACACGCGGGTTCATCAAGCTTTCACTGACAGGTTCCGATTTTCTTCACAATGAATACCCGCTGGCGCTGGCAACCGCGGCGCTGAACCAGGAAGTCTCGCAGCTCCCGAAGCAACCGTACACGCCCGTCATCAAATCGTTTTCGGCGACCTACTATTCCGGGCAGGTCATCGACAGCAACGACCAGCTTTTCTACATCCACCCGTTCGGCGACCAGGAGCTCGGCGCCATACCGGCTGCCGGCGACAGCGCCACTTCCTGTTATTTATTCCCGCAATTCGTCCGCATCAACGACCTTGATGAAGACAACGTGGAAGACCCGGGCGAACGGACCTCGCAGCAAGCCATGCTTTTCATCGCGCTTGAAAATCTCGAGCCACAGCAAAGCGTTTCATTGCTCGTGCAGGTTGTGGAGAACAGCAGCAACCCCGCGTTCGAAGCGCCCACCGTGCACTGGAGCTACCTGCGCGACAACGAGTGGGTGCAGCTCACACGCCAGCAAGTGTTCAGCGACACGTCCAACGGATTCCTGACCAGCGGGATCGTCCAGCTCGATATCCCGGAAGACGCGACGAATACGAACACGGTCTTGCCGGCCGGCTATCACTGGCTGCGCGCGAGCACCGACGCCGACACGAGCGGGCTGACGGATACTTCCGCGTTGTGCAACGTGCTCAACATCCAGGCGCAGGCGATACAGGCGAGCTTCCGGGATGCAGGCAACGACCCGGGGCACCTGGCCGTCCCGCTTGCCGCGGAAACGATCTCGAAGCTGGACGCGCCGGTGCCGGCCATCAAAGCGGCAAGCCAGCCGTACGCTTCGTTCGGCGGGAAAGTGAAAGAAGAAGGAAGCGACTACTACCGGCGCGTGAGCGAACGGCTGAGGCACAAAGGACGCGCGATCACGGCGTGGGACCATGAGCGGCTGGTGCTCGAAAATTTTCCGTCCATCTACAAGGTGAAGTGCATCAGCCATACGCTCAATGTTACCGGCGCGAATGAATGTTACCACGAGCTGGCGCCGGGCAACGTCTGCGTCATCGTCGTGTCGAACCTTCGCAACCAGAACCAGGTTGATCCGCTGAAACCCAGCACAGGCATCAACACGCGCAAAGAAATACAGGCCTTCCTCGGGAAACGCGCGTCGATGTTCGCGCGCATCGATGTGTTCGATCCCGCCTACCAGGCGATCCAGGTGAAAAGCAAAGTGCAGTACCTGCCGGAATTCCAGAAGGACAAAGGTTATTACGACAAAGTACTGGTCGAAGACATCAAAAAATTCCTTTCTCCCTGGGCTTACGACGAAGGCGCCGACATTGTCTTCGGTGGAAAGATCCACGCGTCGTACATCATCAACTTCATCGAGGAGCGTTCCTACGTGGACTACCTCACCGATTTTTCAATGTACCTGCTCGATGAGAACGACCAGCCGCTTGCACCTTCCGAGATGCTGGCGGCGGCGAATGCGAAATCGATACTCGTGTCGGCAGGCACGCACCTGATCAACCCTGAAAATTAAGTCATGGCTGAGAACCTGCTTACCATACCGAAAATACCGGAGCTCGACAAAAGCGAGGATTATGAGCTCATGCGTAAAGAAGGGCTCAAGTACATCGAGAAACTTTCGAACAAGCTGTGGACCGATTACAACTCGCACGACCCGGGCGTAACGATCCTCGAGCTGCTTTGCTACGCCATCACCGACCTCGGCTACCGCACCTCGTTCAGCATTCCCGACCTCCTGGCGGACAACCCGGAAGACGCCGCAGCAGGAACCGATCCCGGAAATTTTTTCACGGCAAAGCAGATCCTGCCCGTGAACCCCACCACCGCATCCGACATCCGCAAAGTGATCATGGATGTGCCGGGCGTAAAGAATGCGTGGCTCAGCGCCGCAACCGATTACGAACAGCCGGTTTACGTCGACCACAAACTTTGCAGGCTCACGCTGGATTCCGGGAAGGCCGACACGGTGCTGCCGGTCAGCGGGCTTTATAACGTGCTCATTCAATACGAAGACGACAATCTCCGCAAGGAAGAGTACGACGCGATCCGCGACAGCGTGCGGCGGCGGCTGATGGCGACGCGCAACCTGTGCGAAGATTATCTTTCGATCACGCAGGTGCAATATGAAGACATCGCCGTCTGCTCGGAGATCGAAGTGCGGCAGGATGCGGATATCGTGAAGGTGCAGGCGAAGATCTACCAGCTGCTCGTCAATTATTTTTCGCCGCCCGTTTATTTCTATACGCTGGAAGAAATGCTCGACAAGGGCGAAAACGTGGATACGATCTTCGAAGGGCCGCTGCTGCAATCGGGATTCATCGATGATGCCGAGCTGGAAACTGCCGGGCTGCGCGAGACACTGCACACGTCCGATCTCTACAACCTCATCATGGACCTGCCGGAAATTGTTGCGGTGAAAACGCTCAGCCTGATCCGTTACGTCAACGGCGTGCAGGACAGCGTGGAGGAGCAATGGGAACTTACACTCGGGAAATTCCGCGCCGCACGACTGGAAAAAACAAAATCGAAATTCATTTTTTACAAAGGCGTGCTGCCGTACATGGCTTCTGCTGCGGAGGTGGAAGACGAGCTGAGGCAGCTGCAGCAGTTCAACAGCAAGTTCCGCAAAAAAGGACACAAGAACGATCTTGACATTCCCGGGGGCACCTTCCGCGAGCTGACCGATTATTTCCCGGTGCAGAACGAATTCCCCACCGTGTACGGCATCGGTCCTGCCGGCCTTTCCACGACGGCCACCGACGAGCGGCGCGGGCAGGCGCGGCAGCTGAAAACGTATCTCCTCTTTTACGAGCAGCTATTCACGAATTATCTCGCGCAGCTGGCCAACACCAAAAAATTATTCTCCTTCCGGCAAACGGTCGACCGCGATGCCGTGGAAGTGCTTCGCACGCTGATCGACGGCATGACGCCCGCCAAGGTCAGCAGCCTGAAGCATGCGGATTACGGCATCAGGAGCAAAACGTATTTCGTGCAGGCGCTCAGCGAATCGGAGATCGCCGACCTGGAGAACCTGTATGCCGATTTCGCCATGTACCCGGGAAAGCTGTACGAAATGACCGAATCGCCGGAATTATTCAGCGAGCGGCGCAACCGTTTCCTCGATCACCTGCTTGCGCGTTTCTGCGAAGAGATGACGGAATACAGCCTGACGCTTTTCCAGATGAACAACAGGCACGTCAAAGGCGACCTGCTGGCGGGACTGCAGCTGATCGGCGACAAGGAAGCCTTGCTGAACGATTACCCGAAGCTCAGCCGCGACCGCGGAAAAGGTTTCAACTACAAGCCCGTTGTGCCGTTCATCCCGGAAGATCCTTCCGACGCCGGTACCTGGAACACGGCGAACATCGCAGGCATGAAGCACCGCGTGGCGCGGTTGCTGGGCATGGCGGGAACCAAGCTTGATTTTCTCGCGCTTCAGCACCTGCTCATCAAAGGTTCGGGGCCGAACGGGAAAACAAAACCGTTCCGCGTGATCCTCTACGACAGCGACAACACGACGATCCTGCTGCAAAGCAAAAAGGTGGATAAAAAAGCCGATGCCGAAATCATACGCGAGAGCATCCTGTGGAGCGCGTTCGATCCCACGTGCTTCGTAAAGACCAGCACCGTCAGCACGTTTGCATTCAACCTTGTCGATTGTTGCGAACGAAACGACGTGCTCGCGTCGAGCCCGGATTATGCCACCGCGGATGAACGCAACACCGCGCGCGATGCTGCCCAGGAATTTTTCAGCACCAACCGCCTCACCGACGTGATCCGCCGCCGCACCATCGCCACCACGCTGCTCGACCTGCACAGCTCCGGCACCGGCGACACACAACGCTGGTGGGTGGAGCTTGCCGATCCCGACGAGGCCGGCGAATACGTGCTGAGCGCGGGCGATGAAGATCTTTTCGTGGAGTTCAGCGGGGAAACGGCAGGGAAACACGACTGGAGCCGGGAATGCGCGGAAACGCTGCTCCTTTACATGCTGCACAACGGCGACAACAACGGCCGCTACGAGATCCGCCAGCACAGCGTTTCCGGCAAATACTATTACATGCTGCTGAACGAATGCGACGAGCCCATGCCGACGGCGTTCAGCAACCCGTTCGATGACATCAAATCCTGCCAGGCCAGCCTCGACTGCACTACGCGTTTCTTCCGGGAATATTGCGACGTGGAAGATTTTCACCTTGTCGAACATATACTGCTGCGCCCGCGCACGAATCTCGATCACCTGGTGCCGGCGTGCATTGCCTGCGACAAAACAGCTCAACCGGATTTCGAAGAAGGCCAGCCGAAGTTCGAATTCGAAGTGTACCTCCTCCAGGAAAAAGCAAACAGCCTGAAGGATAAGCACGACCAGCTTTCCGAACGCCTGCGCGATGTCGTCAAAAGCCAATTGTCAAAAAGCCAGCTGAAGAAAAAGCAGAAATACAAAGACCGCTGGGGATTCATCCTGAAAAACAAAAAAGGCTGGCCGGTGCTGGTGAGCGAAGGTTACGTGGAGCTGAACAACTGCACCAACGGTATTGCCGCCACGCGCGAGAACGGCACCAATACGGTGCTGCCCGTTCCCCCGGTGCTGGAATACGGCGACCCGGAGACGAACCTTTACCTCGGCAACTACCGCATTTACCCGCAGGGAGGAAAATACCGGTTCACGCTTTATTCCGACAACGACCGCGTGATCGCGTACAGCGCTTCCGGTTACGGTTCGCAGGAAGAGGCGGCCGATGTCGTTGCCGAGCTCTCCGCTTTTCTCGCCTTCCAGGAAAATATTTTGCCCGAAGCCGACGTGTGTGAAGGCGATGAAGATCCGTATTCCTTCCGCATCTCCGTCATTCTCCCCTCGTGGCCGACGCGCTTCCGCAACCAGTATTTCAGGCGGTACGTGGAGAAAGTGATCCGCCAGGAAACGCCGGCGCACATCCACCCGAAGATCTGCTGGGTGAACCTGGAGCAGATGCGCAATTTCGAGCGCGTGTACCGCAAGTGGATCGGCGGGCTGGGCACGAACGAAATTCCGAACCCGCAGACATCGAGACAACTCATCAGGGTATTGTACAACCTGGACAACGTATATCCCGTGGCCATGCTGCACAGCTGCGACGACATCATGGGCGACGAGCCGCAGGTGATACTGGACCAGACATCGCTGGGCAATCTCTGACACGCATAAGCATAAACACTGAAACGTTACGCTTCAATGAAAACGCAAACAAAAGCCAGCTTCCCGAAGTTCGAGCAGAACCAGATCCTCTCGAGCGCACACCTCAACCAGCTCCGTCAATATCTCGACGAAGGCAACCGGCTTACGCGCGTCAGGCTGACGGGAGTGGGCATCGTGTGCGGGCTGAAGCTTACCTACAACGCAAGCGGCAACAAGAACATCGGGCTTTCCGCGGGCTACGGCATTACCACGGAAGGCTTCCTCATCGAGATGGATGCAAAGCTGTTCACGCATTACCGCGCCACGCCGTATTACGATCCCGCCGATCCTTATTATGAATTCGGGAAGGCCGCGGACACGGACGATGGCTTCGACGATGCCGCCAACGAAGAAGTGAGCTATCCCGAACCCGAAGGCGACGAGACATCTCCCGCGGGAGCTCCCGTGCTTTACGAATTGCTGGAAAGCAGCGACCCCGACACGACGAAGCTGGCATTGTCGACGTTTCCCGGGCTTGACGACCTGGCCGTGGTGCTGTATTACGAGTTTGTCGACGACGAGCTGAAAAAATGCACGGGCTCCAATTGCGACAACAAAGGCGTGAGCCGCATCATGACGGTGCGCGCGCTGCTGGCAAAAAAATCGGACCTGCTCATCTACAACCGCGAATCGCTCCTGTCTTCGCCGAACGAGCTGCCCGAGATAAACATTCCACGCCTTTCCAACGAAGATCTCGTGAAGGTGGAATCGAACAGCGATCTCGAAAAGCTGTATTCGAAGAAAGTGTATTCCGCCGCGTTCATTAAATCGCTGACGGATGCCATCGACGATGCGTATGATACGTATCACATCCGGCTGGGCCTTCCGTCAAAGCATCTTGCGGCAGCAAAAGCCACGCTGGGCACGCTTTCCACGGGCGTGATCTATTACCAGTACATCGCCGACACGCTGAAAGACGTGGTGGTGACGTATAATGAATTCGCAGAAGCGGCGTATGCGTTCTCCGACCAGTGCGGCGCAACCATTTCCACATTTCCGCGCCACCTCACCGCCGGCGCGCTGATCCCGGACGGCGCATTCCCGTACGATCAATACCGCACGGATTTTTTCGATGCGCTTCCGCCCGATCGCAGCGACAAAAATTTACTCAGGGCCCAGCTGCTTTATAAAAAGCTCCTGCAGCTCATCCTCTGCTTCAAAATCCCGGTCAGCAGCAACATCGACATCACGCCCGGCAGGTATGTCCCGCTGCGGCTCACCGACTGGAGCGTGCCGTTCTACTACGACCCGGCACGTCTTGTGCAAACGGATGCGCAGGGAAAAGGAAACCTGCTGAAGTACTGGAACCCCTCGCAAACCTTGCGCGGCAAAAGAAGGGAACGAACGGCCTATTATTCCGGCGTGTTTTCAAAGAATAAGATCTTCACGAAACCGTTCGGCTTTTCGATCGAACATTTGCCTTTCCTGCGCGTGGAAGGGATACAGGGAAAAGAGCGCGACAAGGTGATCGGTACGCTCGAACAGCTGAAGCAGAAGTACAACCTCGGCTTCGACATCGTGGCCGTCCGCATCGACGACGTCGGCGAACTTTTCGAATACGACGACTGCACCTACGCCGATCTCCAGGAAGAATACGTTTTCCACCGCCGCAAGCTGCTGGAGTTCCTGGAAACAATTCTCGATTACATGAAGACTGCGCAGGTTTACCTGGAGGGAACTTCTGCAACGGTCATGGAGAAAAGCATCGCATTCCTGCAAACGCGTTACGACGACCTCGAAGCCGTATTTGACGAATGCCTCGAACATTTTGATTACATCGCATTCAAGCTGCATTACAAGAAATACATCAATTACCTGGTCGAGATCATTCTCGCTTCGGGCCTGCTGAAAGCGGTTGCGAAAGCATTGCCCGGCACCGATCCGGCCGGCGTCAAATCGGTGGATTCCCTTGCCAGCCTTGTGCTGAGCCTGGGATCGCGCATCGTGTACAAGCTCATCGATTCGATGTATTACAACAAGCTGTACCGCATCTATTACAAGTACACGATCCGTGTCGCCCGCCATCGCCTGCAAACCAAATTCTCCACGTTCGCACAACTTCATCCCGGCATGGATCACCTGGGAGGATTGCGCAACCATGAAACGCTCGTGCTGGTGTACGCGCCGGGCGAAACCACCAACCCCGACACAGCGGAGGACAAGGGCGTAGAATATATTCCGGCAGATGACACCGTGATCGAAGAGAATAAAGAAGAGCTCGAAGCCGCAAAGCTGGAAAAGCAGAAGGAAGAGGAAAAAGCAATTGCCAAAAAGAAAAAAGAGATCCTCGGTATTATTGAAAAGCTGGGCGCAGGAAGCGAAGAAGATTCGAAAAAACTTGAAGAATTATTGCTGCAGCTGAAAAGATGATAAAACCCGGCACCGCCGGATCAAAACAGGCACGAAAAAACATTGTCCGTCATGGTAGAAAATATAGAACAACCCGAAATGCCGAAACCCGAAGCGCCGCAGGGGAGCGGTGATTCCGTAAAAACGGGAACGATTGCCGGCAACCAGCTCATGAAGGAGCGCGAAGCAAACGTCGGAAAGCTGGAGACCATTATCAAATATGGACTTCAGCCGATGATGAAGGAAGTGGTGAAAACGTCACCGTCCACCACGACAGGCACGGGTACGGGCATAAAAACTTCCGGCGGGTTCTCCGGCTTCACCATCGACTGGAAAAAAATGAGCCAGGATCCGTTCGCGGATTTTTCCAGATTCTTTTCCGAAAGCGACAAACGGCACGAAGACGCAAAGCGCGAGGCCGCGGAGATCGCAGCGGCGGAAGAGGCCGGTGACGAGGTCCCAATGGTGATCGTCGCCGACTTTACCCTGCCCTATCGCTGCTGCGAGCATTATTCCTGTGAAGACATGTGCTTCAGCGACACGGAGCTGTCCAGCCTGCCCATCCCGCCTTTCGCCAAGGATGATTTTGTCGTCACGCGGATCGACAAGTCCGTGGACATTTATCCCGAGCTGAACGACAGCGGTCTCTTCAAGAATTTCATCGTCGTGAAAGAAGTGATGGAAGAAGCCAGCTTCACGACAAGCATCGGCGGAAAAGTGAAAGGCGTAAAAAAAGGAGGAAAACGCCCGCACTTCGTGTACACGCCGCCGAAAGGCAAATCGGACATTTCCGATTCGTTCCCGTACACACTTGTGAATACCGCCAACGGCCTGACCGACGAGGCCATCGTCTGGATACAGATCGCGCCGCTGCCTGAAGCGAAGATCAGCCTGGAGAAAAACGTCATCTGCTTCAGCTCCACGCCGGTCGACCTTACCGTTGACGCACCCATGCGCGACCCGGAAACACTGATTATCGAAATGGACGGAGATCCCGAAAGCCAGAGCGTCATCTTTGACGGCACCGCCTGGAAGCTCGATTCATCGAAACTTTCACGCGGCGAGCACACGCTTACACTGAAGCAGGACAACATCGTGCTGAGCACCTACACATTCACGGTGCTTAAGCCGGAAGCGGATTTTTATGTCGTGCAGGAAAGCATCAAAGTGTTTGGCGGCACGGTGTACATGACGTTGAACAACACATCCGTGGATGCAGACACGTTCGACTGGCAGGTTTCGGAATTGCTGGTGCACACCACGTACGGCATGGAACCCGCGAACCTTGAAATACCTGTCGACTCCATTGTCAAAGGCCGGATAAAAGTCACGCTGTTCGCGCGATCGTCGCAGGCCGAATGCACCGAAGCCGTGATGAGTGAGTTTATCGCCATTCCGCAGGCGGAGCTTTCCCTCCCGGATGACAGTTATTGCATCGACTCCGATGCCGCCGATTTCACGATCGTCGCGCAAGGGTATGATGTCGACAAGCTGACCGTCTTCGGACCGGGAGCAGAAAAGATCGGTGAAACGTGGAAATTCTTCCCGTCGAAAGTCGACCCGGGAGACATTACGCTCAAACTGCTCGACGAAAACGGCGAGCTCCTGAGCCAGCTGATCGTAACCGTTATCGAGCTGCATGCAGAGTTCGAACTGGTCAATGCGTTCCGGACAGAAAAAGAATTCGAAGTGGTCGCCAATCTCCGGACCGCAACGCAGGCGCCGGAAGCCGATGTGTTCAAGTGGGAAATAATCGCCGGCGAGCAACGCCAGGCAGCCACCGGGCCGGATGTGCTCGTCCCGCTCGACGAACGCATGCTGCAGAAGACGGACTACATTATTACTGTCACGCACGAAGTCGCCACATCCGATCCGGCAAAATGCGGCGATGTCGCCAACCGGCCGGTCGACCTGGGACCGTTCCTGTTCCAGTTTATTCTTACGAGGTACGCAGAGGACATCGAAAACAAGCTGGCTACCGAAGAGTTTAAAGCGGCTGTCGCTGAAATGGACAAGCTCTTCGAGAGCGGCGAATCGGAGGTCAGCGGGAAAGAAATAGAAGAAAAGCTGCGCGAGACGGCCCGCATCACGAAAGGTTTTGCGACAGATCCCGTGAAAATGGAATCGCTGACCAACGGCACGAGCGAGCAGCCCATCGCGGTTGCGGACGACACGCTCAAGCTGCTCGACAGCGTGGTGACGGCCGAAAGCACAAAATCAAACCCGGAGGTCACCGGCGAGCTGCTCGACGTGTACAAAGACAGCCTGGCGAACATGACGACCCTGCTTTCGCTCAGCCCGAACAAGATCACGACCGAGGAAACCACGCGGATCACGGCCTACAAGGAAACGCTCGCCACGAACGAGATCACGTACAGCGAAAAAGAAGTGGCCGATCTCAATTTCGCCGCGAATAAATCAACCGATAGCGAAACAAAATTGTTCCTCAAGGATTTCAGCAGCGGGCTCGGAAAATGAAAGACTGAATGACGAAACATATTATCAACCGGCAGATCATCGACCTGAAGGTGCGTTCCGAAAAGAACGCCTTCCGGCTGCAGCAGCAGGTACGCGAAGTGTACCTGGGCGACATCCTGCCGTTGCTTGGTGAAATGCTCGACGAGCTCAGCGGCCCCGGCGAAGTATTGCGCATCGACCGGCTGGACCTCGACCTCGGGACCGTGCAGGCGGATCGCATGGGACAGCAGCTGAAAGAACGCCTGCGCGAAGCGCTCCGGGAACAGCTGCGGAGATCGCGCGAAGAAGCGACCGTGCATTTTTCACCGGGCGCTCCGCTCAGCGGCAAGGCAAGCCTGTCATTCCCCGGTAGCGAAAATTTTCCGCAGCTGGTCAGCGCGACCTTTTCACAGCGTGAATTGCTGCAGGCATTTTTTGAAACCGGCATCCTTCCCTGGTGGGCCGGCGATGAAACGGAAGCGCCCGACATCGACGCGATCGTCGTGGAGCTGCTGGAAAAGGAAGCGATAACCACCTTTCAATGGCTGCGTGCGCTGGCGATGTCGTCGCCGGTTGCGCTGCGGCGGATGATCCTGCAGTTCGACGTTTCCACGCGCCGGAAAATTATTGCTGCGGCGCCGGAAGAAACCGTTGCCGTTATCCGCCGCGTTGTTCAGCAGTTACAGCAGCTCCGGGAAATTACAAGCTCTGCTTCCGGCACAGGAACCGAAGAGCTGATCGTATTTTCCGCTGTGCTGACGTTGCCCGCAGAAAATATCCAGCTGCCTGCGCCATCTGCTGAAGCTGTTGTTGTTCCCCCGCTCATCCGTATTTTTTCCACGATTGCCGGTACGCCGCAGGAAACAATTCGCGAACAGGTCTACGCAGGAATGTTGTCGGCGCTTGTTTCGAACAGGGAAACAGCTACCGTTTTCCCCGCGCTCGCGTCGCATTTTATTTCGTGGGAAAAAGATCGCCCGGAACTTGCCGCGCGCGTAAACGGAACCGGGCAGCCCGTGCTCGGACTGCTCGTGGGCCATGACGCGCCGGGAATCGGGAAGCTGGCGGAGATCATCGAGCAGGCGCTTAAACAATTCGAAGAACGCCGCGCGATCCTGGAGAAACAAGTAAAGCAAGAAGCCCGGCTGAAAAAAAAGAAAAAGCCTGTCGCAAAGACAAGGAAAGGAAAACGCACGCCCGGATATTTTTCTCCCGGTGAGAACCAGGAGGAAAACGAAGAAGCTGTTTCCCGGGAACCGGCTCCTGTTCCGGGTGAAACGACTGCAACGCTTGTTTCCCCGGAATCAAAACCTGCCCCGGAGAAGGCGCCTGCAAAAGCCGATCGGAAACCTGTTCCTGGAACAACGGACCACCTTCAGCAACCGCAGCAAAACGCAGAAAGCAAATTAGCGGAGGAAATTCCTGTTCAGAGAAAAAAAGAACAGGCGGAAACATCCTCCGCACCATCCTTACAGGAAGCTGTTGCGAAGTCCGAACAAGAAACGCCCGCATCAGCGCAACAGGAAACTGTCACAACGCCCGGAGATGAACAGCCGGAGGAAGTGAACGCGCTTGCGGAATTCATGGAAGATCATCCCATGTTGCGGAAAACTCCCTCAGCGGGAATGACGCGCTTCGGCGGTCTGGTACTCATCGCGCCTTTTCTCCCCGCATTTTTTGCCGAGCTGAAGCTGGTGGCCGACGGGCAATTCCCCGGCGATGCGGAACGGCACAAAGCCATTCACCTTCTGAATTTCATTGCGTCCGGGAAAACCAAAGCTCCCGAATATGCGCTCCTGCTGCACAAGTTACTTTGCGGCATGGAGATCACCGCACCCGTTCCGAAAACGATGAAGCTCAGCGCAGCAGAAAAAAAAGAAGCGCTGTTCCTGCTCGACGACATCGCGGAGCAATGGACTGCGTTGCGCGGCTCTTCCGGCGAAGCCATTCGCGCCACGTTCATGCGCCGGAACGGGATCCTCGAGAAAAGAGAACACGGCTGGCTGCTCCGTGTTGAAAAAGCGCCGATGGACATCATGCTGGAAACATTCCCCTGGGGTATTTCAATTATCAAAGCGCCATGGATGCAACAACTGCTTCACGTAGAATGGTAAAGACCGACCCGGTGCCGCTCAACGCGGAAGCGCTCGAACGCGAGCTCGCCTGGTTTTCGGAGGTGATCGACACGCGCCTGAAGCTGTACTTCGGCCATGAAAGCGCGTATGCCGACATCTACGAGGTCAATCCGCCGGAGCCGGTTCAGCCGGGCGCAATGTTCGCAGGTCTTGTAGACCATTACAGTCTCAGCTTCGAGGAACGCGTCGTGTTCGTGCTTGCGCTTGTGCCGCATATCCGCCCGCAGCTGCTCGACGTATTCTTCGTGAAGAACGGGAACGTCGATCGCGGCTTCACGGAGTTCGGCGGTGTCAGGGGCCATGCGCATGGCGGGTTTATTCCCACGGGAGAAACGGCGCTGTTCATTCTCGCCGGTGAAAAGCTGGAGCCGCGTTTTGCATTGACACGGCTTTTCGACAACGACCACTTTTTTTCCCTGCACGGCATTCTGAAGCTGGAACCCGCGCAGGGACATGATCCGTACCTGAGCGGCGTGCTCACGCTTTCGCGCGAGATCCTCGACTTCGTTACCGTCGGCCATGCGCGGCAGCCGGCGTTCAGCGGGGAATTTCCTGCCAAAAAGCTCACCACGAACATGGACTGGACCGATCTTGTGCTCGAGCAGCACATCTTCGACCAGCTCGACGAGATCATGGCATGGATCGAATTCGAGCAAACGATCATGCAGGATTGGGGCATGCGCAAAAAGCTGAAGCCCGGCTATCGCGCCATGTTCCACGGACCTCCCGGCACGGGAAAAACGCTCACCGCTTCACTGCTCGGAAAGCTCACCGGCCGCGACGTGTATCGCATCGACCTGTCGATGGTCGTTTCAAAATACATCGGTGAAACGGAAAAAAACCTCTCGAAGATCTTCGAACAAGCCGAGAACAAAAACTGGATCCTGTTCTTCGACGAAGCCGATTCGCTTTTCGGGAAACGCACGAAGGTGGAAGACGCGCACGACCGCTACGCGAACCAGGAAGTGAGCTACCTGCTGCAGCGCATCGAAGATTTCGAGGGCGTGGTGATCCTCGCTTCCAATTTCATCAGCAACATCGACGACGCATTTACACGGCGTTTCCAGACCGTGATCAGCTTCCCCATGCCGCGCGTGGGCGAGCGTCTCGTGCTCTGGGAAAAGTCATTCCCCGAAGCGGTCACCATGGGCAGCGACATCGACCTGCATGCGATCGCGGCGAAATACGAGATCTCGGGAGGCGCCATGATGAACGTGGTGCGTTTCTGCTCGCTGACAGTGCTGCGCCGCGGAAGCACAACGATCACGCTGGCCGATTTCGAAGAAGGGATCCGGCGCGAATACAAGAAAGAAGGACGTTCGGTTTAAACTCTCGTCATGGCGACAGCCGCGGGCACATCGGGTAAAACGAAAACGACAGGCAAAGCAACGCCTGCGCGTACGCCTGCCCATCCCGGCGCTGCCCACCAGACCGCGAACGGCGCCGTGATGACAAAACCGGATGCGCGTGCCAACATTGTGCGTTCCGGCTCGTCCCCGTCAGCTGCAGCGCAGCTCCAGGCCAAGCTCGCCGTCGGCAAGCCCAACGACAGCTTCGAGCAGCAGGCCGACGCCATGGCACAAAAAGTGGTGAGCATGACACCCGCTGACCTGGCAAAAGCGAAAGGCGCTGCGAAACCCACACCCGAGGCGCCTACTGTGCGCTCGCTGCTCCAGAAAAAAGACAACGCCGGCGCACTCCTGCAAATGATGACGATCGCTCCGTTGCCCGCGCCGGAAAAGGAGAAGGTCAAAAAGAAGGAAGACGAAAAGATCCAGAAAAAAGCGGACGAGAAAATTCAGAAAGCGCCTGATCCGAAAATTCAACAAGCGACCGAGAAGCTCCAGGCCAAACCGGTAGTTCTTGCGCCCAAAGCGATCCAGCCGAAAGAGGAAGAGAAGATCCAAAAGAAGGAACCGGAAAAGCTGCAGCAAAAACAGGACGAGAAGATCCAGAAAAAGACGGATGAGAAAATCCAGAAAGCCCCTGAACCGAAAATTCAGCAATCGACCGAGAAGCTCCAGGCCAAACCGGTGATCGTTGCACCTAAACCTATCCAGCTCAAAGAAGAAGAGAAGATCCAGAAGAAGGAGCCGGAGAAGTTGCAGAAAAAACAGGACGAGAAAATTCAGAAAGTCCCCGAGCCGAAAATTCAACAGTCGGCCGACAAGCTCCAGGCGAAGCCGGCGGTGGTTGCTCCCAAAGCGATACAGCTTAAAGAAGAAGAAAAAATCCAAAAGAAGGAGCCGGAAAAACTGCAGAAAAAACAAGATGAAAAAATCCAGAAAGCGCCCGCACAGCCTGTAAGCGAAGCTGCGCCCCCCGTCTCGTCCGCTTCCCCGGCCATCCTGAAAAAAGAAGAAGAAAAGCTGCAGAAAAAAGAAGAGGAAAAAATTCAGAAAGCAGCGGACGAAAAAATTCAGAAAACGGCAGACGAGAAAATTCAAAAGGCAGCGGACGAAAAACTCCAGAAAAAAGAAGAGGAAAAAATCCAGAAAGCAGCAGACGAGAAACTCCAGAAAAAAGAAGAGGAAAAGATCCAGAAAGCGACGGACGAAAAGATCCAGAAGAAAGAAGAGGAAAAAATCCAGAAAGCGGCGGACGAGAAACTCCAGAAAAAAGAAGAGGAGAAAATTCAGAAAGCAGCGGACGAAAAGCTTCAGAAAAAAGAAGAGGAAAAAATCCAGAAAGCAGCAGACGAAAAGCTTCAGAAAAAAGAAGACGCCTCTCCCGCCGCAGGAATGGTGCAGCTTACAGCCGAAGGCGATGGCGCTCCCAGTCCCGAGTTCGAGGCGAAGCTGCAGGGAACGCTCAGCGGCGGCACGCCCATGGAACGCACCGTGCGCGCCTACATGGAATCGCGCTTCGATGCGGATTTCAGCGCCGTCCGTTTCCACATGGACATGACGGCCGTGCAGTTGTGCAACGAGATCGGCGCGCAGGCGTTCGCGTACAAGAACCACGTTTACTTCAACCGCGGGAAATACCAGCCCGACACCGACAGCGGACGTTTCCTCATCGCGCACGAGCTCACGCACGTTATCCAGCAGGGTTACGCCGGTCCGAAAGGCGGGGCGGGCGCAACGACGGAAGCGCGGCCTGCAGCGAAAGCGGAAGAAAAAGTACAGGCATCCCCGCAGCCGGTCTCTTCCACGTCGCCACGCATCCAGCGCATCGGCTGGGACACCGTCAACAACGCCGTCCGCCGCATCGTGCCGGTCTGGACCCTGCTCACCGTCATCATGGGTTACAATCCCATCCTCGGTGAAAGCGTGGCGCGCAACGCGATCAACTGGTTCCAGGCCCTGCTCGATCTCATCCCGGTCGTCGGCCCTTCCATCTTCGACAAGTTGCGCGAAAGCGGCATGATCGCGCGCGCGCAGGCGTGGCTCAACAGCGTGATGGCCGATCTGCCTTCCATGGCGGAGATCCGCGCCACGTGGGACCGGTGCTGGAGCGAGATGGGGATCTTCGAAGGCATCGACGGCAACATCGCCATCTTCCGGCGGCATTTTAGCCCGATCTTTTCGCGCATCACCACGTTCGTTTCACGCGTGCTGAGCAAAGTCGTGGAGTTCCTGCGCGAAACGTTGCTGCGCCCGCTCAACAACGTGGTCAAAGACATTCCCGGCTGGGAGCTCATCTGCGTGCTCATCGGTCAGAACCCGCTCACCGGCGAAGCGAAAGAACGCACGGCGATGAACGTGCTGCGTGGCGTGGTCGCATTCATTCCCGGCGGGCAGGAGAAGCTCGACCAGCTCGTGCAGTCGCGCGCGCTCGAACGCGCTTACCAATGGTTCATCACCGAAACCACCGCGCGCAACCTCACCTGGGCGCGCATCCGCGACACGTTCACGCAGGCGTGGGATTCCCTGCAGGCAAGCGATATCCTTCATCCCATCGATACGTTCAACCGCTTGCGCAGAATTTTTTCGCCATTGCTCGTCGACCTCGCCGGCTTTGCGGGCGCAGCGCTGATGAAGCTGCTCGAGTTCATTTTCGAAGCGGTGATGGGCGCCGGCGGCGCGCGCGTGCTTGCCATTTTCAAACGCGTGCAGACCACCTTCGGCATCATCATCCGCGACCCGGTGCGTTTCCTCGGCAACCTCGTCAGCGCAGTCGGGCAGGGCGTGCGCCAGTTCATGACGAACATCCTCACGCACCTGCGCAACGGCGTGATCGAATGGCTCGTGGGCGGCCTTACGCGCGCGGGCCTCCAGCTGCCGGAGCGATGGGACCTGAAAGGGTTTTTATTCTTCGCGCTGCAGATCCTCGGGCTCACGTGGGACCGCGTGCGGTTGCGCCTCGTGAATCTTCTCGGCGAGCGCGTGGTGGCAGGTCTCGAGGCGGGTTTCCAGTTCCTGGTTGATGTGCGCGAAAAAGGCTTCGTGGAAGCCATCAAGGACCGCATCTCCGAATTCTTCGGCAACATCCAGGAGATGGTGCTCGGCCAGATCCGTTCGTGGATACAGCAGCGCATCGTGGTGGCGGCCATCACCCAGCTTATTTCCATGCTCAGCCCGGTCGGCGCGGTGATCCAGGCCATTCTCAAAACCTACAACACGGTGATGTTCTTCATCGAGCGCATCAACCAGATCATGGCGTTCGTGGAATCCATCATCGATTCGATCAGCGCGATCGCCGCAGGCTCGCTCGGGCAGGCGGCGAATTTCGTGGAGCGCAGCATGGCGCGTTTCATTCCTGTCATGCTGAGCTTCCTCGCGCGTTTCATCGGCATCGGTGATATTGCCGCGCCGATCCAGCGTGCGGTGCGCGCGATACAGGCCCGCGTGGACGGAGCGATCGACCGGATCGTGGCGTGGATCAGGACGGCGGCGACGCGGGTGATGGCGGCCGGGAGAGGTGTTGCGAACCGACTCCGGCAATGGTTCCGGGTCGAGAAACCTGTACGGTTGAGAAACGGTGAATCCCATACGTTGCGGATGGATCCGCAGTCACCGCAAAACCGGCTGCAGATCCATACCGATCCGCAGCCTTTCGTTGCCTGGATCAACCGCAACTTTGCTGCGGTACCGGCAAGCGGCGCTACTCCCGCACGTCCTGCACACCCCTTGCTGGGCCAGCTCCAGGCAGCGGCTCAAAATATCGAAACATTACAAACGTCTTATGCTTCGGCAACGACCGACGCAGACAGGCGCACCATCTCGAACAATATTTCGACCGCCATCAACGCGCTCGCATCCCTCCTCGGCACGATCACGCCTCCTGCCACTGTGGATCCCGCTACTGGTGTCGTCCCTGCTCCTCCAACAGTTTTCTCCTACGGCGGCGTCAATGCCAACGGATTCGGACAATGGGCGAAAGCAGAATATCTTTCGCAGAACGCAGTGTCGCGTAGCAGCAGCAACAATGCGACTAGCTCGATCGGAGAAAGTGAAAATGTCACAGGCTGGAACGTGGTGCGCAGGCGGCTGCGTATCGTTCCGCCATTCGAGAACGATCTCTCGCGGTATGAAGGCTCCATTACGGGCTGGCTGCAAACCAGCCATGGATTTGTCCGCGGACACTTGATGAACGGAAAGCTTGGCGGAGGAGCGTTTCCTTATAACCTTACACCGATCACCAGCGAGGCAAATAATTCGAGCCCTGTCAGCCATTTTCGTTTAGTCGAAAACAGTCTGCAGCAGAACATCGCCATCAACCCGACGCCGGCCAATCCCAACCCGAAAGTATACAACTACGAAGTGCACGCCGTTTATGGCGGTCACCCGGAACGCAACAAGGCTCCGCTGACCGCGCTCATCGCGCAAACAGACCTAGCACGAACGGTTCAACGCAGCAGGTTGCGCGGCCTCGGCACTTCCCCGGCAGACGTTGCGCAGCGCAACATCATTTCCAACAACATTTTCAACATCAATCGTGTTTATACCTATGCACGCTTTGAAATAGAACGGCTTCGCTATGAAGAGCAAAACCTGCCCCAGGGCTTTGTCACTGATGTCATCGAACTTCAGCCTGTTACGCCCCCCGCAGCTCCGCCTAACCCGGCTGTTCCACCCCGCTGGGCTCCCGTCGGCTCACCCCAAACAACCAGCATCAGTAATACGCTACCACCATTTATCATTAATCCTGCCCCCGCGGCGGCCCTGCCGTGACGGATGGATCAACGTGCAAAAAACTCAGGTATGTCCGGATACAAACAAAAATGGCATTTCGGTATGATCAGGAAAGTCTCGATCGATGAAAATGAGGCCGCATGGGAAATTTATGACTACCTGTACACCTTTCCTGAGGTTCAGCACCTGTTCGACAACATGCCATTCCGTGTGATCGGGGAAGTGGATGGAATGATGCCGCTTGCCCGGAAAAAGGGGGAGGAAAAGATTTTCGCCCTCTCCGAAATGGAAACTTATGAAATTACTCCTGTAGCATCGGGGCTGAAGCAACTCGTCCCTTTTCTTAATGAAGTCCAAAAAATGTGGAACGGTCACCTGGGAGAAACCACATTGGCGGTAACCGAACAAAACCTCTCAAAAGCCCGGGAGCTATTGGAATTTTTCCAGCATGAGAATCCAGGTATCAACCCTGACTTTT
Source organism: uncultured Chryseobacterium sp. (assembly GCA_966211705.1). Classification (GTDB taxonomy): domain Bacteria; phylum Bacteroidota; class Bacteroidia; order Palsa-965; family Palsa-965. The sequence continues at coordinate 62,292 of CBIHOC010000021.1, read as the reverse complement.
GGGAAATCAATTGCTTCCCTGGTCTCAACATGGGTTTCCAACTCTGAATTGTTTCCAATAAAAAAAATAAAACTATCCTCAGCGACACTTGCTTCAAACTTCCTGTGAAAAACCAGTTGCAAAAACTTACCAGCAGATCTAAACTATTCCGCCTAGTTGAGATAACTTAGAGAAACCATGTCCGCCGAATCCACATCAGCCACCGCACCCGCCAAATCGAAATCGATCGGGAAAGCTGCTGTGAACGAACCTCCCGTCCACCCCAGCGCGGCCGACAACAGCGGCAACGGGAAACGCATGTTCCGGATGAGCGACGGCAAAATGGTGGAGCTCCCGCCCGACATGACCGCCGAAGAAGCGGCGAAGCTCGAAGCGGACGGCAACGCGGCGAAAAAACAGCTCGGCAAAGGTCCGCCGCCGAAACCGGTTCCCAACGTGAAAGAAAAAGCAAAGGGAAAAGAAAAAAAAGGGAAAGGCGACGGGAAAGGAAAAGGAAAAAAGAAAAAAGGCGGCGCAGGAGGTAAAGGAAAAGCAGGTAAAGGAAAAGGCAAAGCAGGCGGCCCGTTAGGGAAGGCGGTCATCAAAGGAAAGGTCGGCGCGTGGCTCCTCGCGAAAGGCGCACCCGTCCTCGCACGCGGCAAAGCAAAACTGCAGCAGCTCAAAACCAACGAGCAGAAGCACGACGACGCGGCCACCAAACTTTCGCAAACGGAAAAAGCGGTGGTGCCGCCGCAGGTCGAAGGGCAATCCACGAGCAATGCGGGACAGGTAGAAACAGTCGACGCCAAACCGGCGCCCGCGCCGAGCGAAGCAACCGCCAAAAAAGCGCTCGACGACGCGATCCAGGAGAACATCCCGAAAAATATCGAGGACGTCGACAATTTCCGGCGCGACAACAAAGCGGGGCACATGAGCTCCGCCGCCGCGCTCGTGGTGCAGACCGACAAGAACGCCGTGTCGGGCACGTTCGGCGACATGAAGCAGCAACCGCCGCCCACGCCGTCGGATGTGAAGCCGGAATTATTACCGCCCGAAGAGATCGCACCCGCAACGCCGAAAATGAACCTCGGCAAAGACACCATCGCGCCGCTCCAGAAAGAGCACACCGACGTGAGCAACTACACGAAGGAAGCCGACTCGAAGCTGAAAGAAGAAGGCGTCACGCAGGAGCAGCTCGACATGGTCGACAGCGGCGATCTTGCGGAAGCGAACAAGGAGAAGAAGGGCATGGAGAAAAAGGCGAAGACGGAACCCGCCGCCGTTCGCCAGTTCGCGCAGCAAGCCAACAAAAAGGTAGACACCGACCTCCAGCAGGAAGAAGCGCAGGGACGCGACCAGATCCGCAACCAGCGAAAACAGAAGCTCTCCTCCACGAAAGGAAAGCAGCAAGACACCAAAACCGCGATCGAGAAAAAGCGCGAAGAGGTCGCGAACAAGATCAACGATATCTACAAACGCGCGCAGGAGAAAGTCACGAAGAAGCTGGCCGATCTCGAAACCGTAGCCATCAAACGTTTCGACGACGGGAACGCAAAAGCGACGAAGCAATTCGAGGACACCGTCAAGCGCGAGCTCGACGCGTTCAAGTCCGATCGCTACTCCGGCTTCTGGGGCTGGGCGCGAAAGGCGAAGGACTGGCTGCTCGGCATGGAAGACCTGCCGCGGGTGAAAGCCATCTTCGAGAACAACCGCGCCATCTTCGTCAACACCATCGGCAAGCTGGTCGACGACATCACGCTCGACAACAAGAAGACGATCCAGGAATGCAAAGACGAGCTTACCGCCGCGCGCAAAGAGATCAAGGATTACGTCGACAAGCTCGGCCCCGACCTGAAAGACGCCGGCAAAAAAGCGCAGGACGAGATGAACAGCCAGCTCGACGAGCTCGACAAGTTCGTGAACAAGAAAGAGGAAGAGCTGCAGAACAAGCTGAAGGATAAGCAGCAGGCCGCCATCAAAGCCATCGACGAGAAGATCGAGAAGATGAAGGAGGAAATGTCGGGCGCGCTTTCCAAGCTCGGCAAGCTGCTGCTGCTCGCCGCGAAAAAGTTCTTCTCCTGGGCGCTCGAAAAATTCGGCTTCTCCCTCGCCGAGATCGACAGCATCATCAACAAGGGCGCCGCGGTGCTGAAGGCGGTTTTCACACAGCCGATCAAGTTTGTGAAGAACCTGATGAACGCCGCCATCACGGGTTTCCAGAACTTCGGGAAGAATTTCCTGAAACACCTGAAGGACGCGCTTTTTGAATGGCTCACCGGGTCGCTCGAAGGGCTCATCCTTCCGAAGACCTGGAATTTGCAGGGCATCATCGGCGTCGCGCTGCAGATGATCGGCATCTCTTACCAGAACATCCGCAAGCACATGGTCACGCTCATGGGTGAAAAAGTCGTGGCCGGTCTCGAGCAAACGTTCACGCTCGTGAAGACGCTCATCGTCGAAGGCCCGATGGCCGCGTGGGAGCAGCTCAAAGAATTGGCGGGCGAGATGAGCGAAGCCTTCGTGGATGCGGTGAAAGATTTCATCAAGATGAAGATCGTGGAGCAGGCCATCCAGTGGCTCGTCGGCTTGTTCATTCCCGGGGCAGGCATCATCAAAGCCATCATCGGCATTTACGACACGATCGTGTTCTTTATCAAGAAGGCGAAGCAGATCATGCAGATGGTCGGCAACTTCCTCGGCTCCATCGCCGAGATCGCCGCGGGAAACATTGGAGCTGCAGCCGACGCCATGGAGAACGGCCTGGCGCGCGGGCTTTCGCTGGTCATCAGTTTCCTTGCGCAGCTGTTGCACATGAGCGGCATCACCGAAAAGATCAAAGGCGCCATCCAGAAGATCCGCGCTAAAGTGGAAGGCGCGATGATCAAGGTGGCGAAGTGGATCGCGGAGAAAGCCAAGAAGATCTGGGGTGGGGTGAAAAGCGGCGTACAGGGCGTGATCAACTGGGCGTTTGCGAAAAAAACGTTTAAGATGGTGAACGGCGAGGAGCATACGTTATATATCGAACAGCGCGGGGGGAAAGCCGTGGTGATGATGCGAAGCGATCCGGCTACCGTGCGGGACTACCTCACCGCCTACGAGAAACGGAAAACGGCAAGATCGGAAATGACCCCCGAGCTGCAGGGAAAGATCGACAAGGCAAGGTCTTTCATCACTGATACGCTCGAGCCCGCCGTCGCCCAGGTGGAAGCGGACGCAGCAGGCGGTAAAAAAGAATCGGAGCTGGCCGGACAACGCCAGGCCATCCTCGACCACTACGTTACGCTTGGCAGCCTGATGAAGCAGTTTATTGACGACCGCTCAGACACCACGCTGAGCATTGGGGCAGAAAAATACAAACTCGAAGGGATGCCCGGGCGGTTCAACACCATGCCGACGTCGTTCGGTGACAACATGACGCCGGACCACCAGCCCCAGAAAAGCGCATTTATGCACCTCGCGCTGCAGCCCTATTTCAACGAGACAGGTATTGAGAAGATGAAGGACCATGCCGCGAATAGAGCGGCGAAAGGTTTCGCGATCAACATCTACAGCAAACGACACCAGGCCGGCCGGACTTACGGCAGCAAAGGGTCCGCCAGCCTGGCCAGCTTCAAAACAGCCCTGACCACGGCTGTCGACGCGGAGCCGGACAACGCAAAAAAACGGAAAGCCGCCATCAGCCTGTTAAAATCCGAGCTCGCGCAGGATGTAGCCGCCATGCGGGGCGTGGCCGACCGTGCAGAGACGGACGAAGTGTGGACCGACGTGATGACCCTTTCCAGCGTGCCCGAGCCGGAACGAAAAAAGCTGGTCGAGGATATCCGCAAACGCATTCACAAAGGCGAAGACACCATCGCCGCGCAAAACCTGGATACGCTGGAGGGCTAAGAGACTGTTTAAGATTTAGATTTCGAAATGATTATACGCGGATTTTTGTGCCAGACGAGGTCTCGTCACGCATGACGAGACAGGCCATATCGGAGAGAATCTGGTCAAGAAGGACAACGAAGTATGGTGCAAAAAGACGCATAAGCATTTTGAAATCTAAATCTTAAACAGTCTCTAAGCAGCGCGCATTAAATAGCTTTGTTACTGCCACTAAACTTTTACTACGATGACAATCGAAGAGCTTTTGCAGAATTTTCCGGATCAGCCGGTTCCGGCGTTGATCGAAAAATTTCATCGCATGAACCTTTCGCCAGGTAAATTTTTCTCTGATTTCGAAGCCTTGATGCACCGCGAAACTTCCCTGGAATTCCTGTTGCCGGAAGTACTCCACGACAAGGTCATCGTCCTGGGCCAGGACCGTTCCGCCTCGCTGGTCGTCGCCTGGAAAGAAAAGGAGCTCCCGGCCGACAAGCTGCCCGTAGCGTGGATCGATTCCGAAGGCGACCCTGCCGACGTTTTTGCGGAGAGCTTCGGCGAGTTCCTTTCTCTCCTTCCCTACGGAACCGGGTTCATTTACGACGTGCTGGTGAGGTGGAAGTACCACCAGGAAGATCCTTCCGTTTACCAACCGCCGTCAAACGAGTACACAACCGAAAAACTTTCCGCGCAGCTTGAAGAGAACCGTAAGGAGTTTCCCGGGCTCGCGGAATATGAAAAATGGCTGGTGAACGAAGCAGGCTTACAAATCGCGGCGGACCCTGTGGCGATGATCGGCGAGGCAATGAAGAGGCACCCGGGATTAAAAGAATTGGTTGCGAAGAACAGGTAGGGCGTTCGATCAATCTTTTTAAAATCCCGTCACTTCCTGCTTTTCATACCGCTCCTTCATTTTCCCGATCCGGAAGTTTATTTTATTCCGCAACCGCCTCGGCGAAAGCACCACCATCGCCTCGCCGAACCCGAGTATCTCGCGCTCCAGCTCGAAATTCCAGGTGACCGCTATGCTGAAGATCATTCCGTCGGTGTCTTCCTTCAGGATCTTCTGTGAAGGGTGCAGCGGCTTTGTAAGGATGTACGGCGCAGTCAGCTTGTCGATCTTCATCACCACCAGCTGCGGCCGCATCCCGATGTTCTTGGAAACGCCGATCGTATCGTCGAAATACGTGTCGATGTCGAAGAACGTGTTCTTCAGGTATTTCTCCGCCGAAACTTCTTTCACGGAAACGAAACGGTCGAGCGCCAGCGTCAGCACAGTGTTCTTTTTATTCGCCCCGACGAGGAACCAGCGGTTGCGGTACTCTTTCAGCAGGTAAGGATAAACGCTCATCTGGCTGGGCTCGCTGGCCTTGAACGACTGGTAATTGATCTCGATCGTTTTTTGTTTCAATATCGCCTTGTGAATGGGATCGATGAAGTCAAGTCCTTTCAGCAGGTCGTTTTTTTCGAAATGGATGTAGGACCTTCCCTTATTCCGCTGCTTGTAAATTTTATCCTCGAGGCGGTTCACCATCCCGGTCAGCTCTTCGAAATAGCTGAACCCTTTGAATTGCCGGAGCACTTCCACCACTTCCGTCAGCGTGCCGAGGTCCTGGCTGGTCAGCGGGATGTTGGTGATGCTGTAATTTTTGTCTTCGTAGGAATAATATTTTTTGTCCGTGACGATGATCGGGGCGTTATAGCCCAGCTTCTCGCTGCGCATGTTCTGGATGTCGAGCTGCACCGTCCGCTTGCTCACGCCATGACGAATGCCCTCAAACTCCTCCAGCGTCCGCGAACAGGCTTCCACAAGATCGTCAAGCGTCCATTTCCGGAAACGGTTCTGGAGGCAATTGTCAATGGTTTTGTAGCGGATGAGCGCAAGTTTATTGATCGGCATAAGCTGAAGATTTGCGGGGCAAGATAGGAACAACTGCGCAATCGCGTTGCGCACAAAAATTATATCTCCTCGAAAGCCACGCCACCAAAGGGTTTAAGCTTGTCGTTTTTGCAGATTTTAAAAAATAATTTGCAAAACGGTTGACACGCGTATTTTTTTTGACATACATTTGCCGCCACAACAAACAACATGAACAAGCGATTTACATACTTTTCAAAACACAGCAAAGCAAATCTCTCCGGGGATTTCTGCGTGCAAAGGGTGTGATCCGCTTTAAAAGCATTCGCAAAAAAGCCCCCCGAGCACTCGAGGGGCTTTTTTCATTTAAAACCAATCCGATGCAACTGACTCAACATACCAGCCGAAAGCGATTTAGCCTGGAGCGCTATGATTTTACATGGCGCCTCAACCCGGACCGTTATTGCCTTACCTGAACGGAAAGCACGTTTCGTTTTTGTAAAGCCCGGTCCGCAAAGACCGGGCTTTTTGTTTCCTGCCGGGTCGTCTAACAGGCAGGACACCAGTCCCGATAATTATCGGGATTGGTCCTGGTAATGTTGGTTCGACTCCAGCCCCGGCAACAGAATGATCCATAGCTCAACTGGCCAGAGCACCGCTCTTTTAAAGCGGGGGTTTCGGGTTCTCCCGAAAGCTTTCGGGACCGATGGGTCAACAATGGACAGGTGGCAGACATGGTGTATGCGTCCCGCTGAAAATGGGAAGAAGAAGGTTCAAGTCCTTCCTTGTCCACAACGCAATGGATTTGCGCAGTAAAAAAATCAACACGTGTAAACAACGATTTTCGCACTCAGGATCAATCAGTTAGAAGAAACAACAAAAAATATTTTTACTGCGCAATTCCGTTGCGTAGATGAGTAAAAATATTTGCAGCGTCAGAAAAGAGAAACACAAACTCTAAAAAACGAAGTCATGAAATTCAACATCTTCAAAAGCAAAAACAAAGCGGTCACGAACTACGAAGGCGCAGCAGCTTACACGCTTACGCCCGAGCTCGAGTTGTACTCGGCAGTAGCCACCGCAGGTTTGAGCGACACCTTCTACGAAAAAGACGGCAAGCGTCTCGCACGCGTGCAGGAGCTGATGAAGAAGAACGATGCTGAATTCGTGGCGAAGCTCGCGGTCTATGCGCGTAACAAAATGTACATGCGCAGCATACCGATGGTATTGGCCGTCGAGCTTGCAAAAGAAAATTCCGGCAATGCCGTCGTCAGCAAAGCGGTAAGCGGCGTGGTCCAGCGCGCCGACGAGATCACCGAATTGCTCGCATACTACCAGCTCGCCAACAGCCGCACCGGTACGAAAAAGCTGAACAAGCTCTCCAAGCAGGTGCAGAAAGGCCTTGCAGAAGCGTTCAACCGTTTCGACGAATACCAGTTCTCGAAATACAACCGCGATGCAGATGTAACGTTGCGCGACGCCTTGTTCCTCGTTCACCCGAAAGCGAAGAGCGAAGCGCAGCAAACGGTGTTCAACAAGATCGCGGCGAAAGACCTTGCCGTGGCCTACACCTGGGAAACCGAGCTTTCGGCGCTGGGCCAGCAGAAGTTCACCGATGCGAAAGAGAAGTCGGCCGCATTCCGTGCGAAATGGGAAGCGCTGATCGACAGCGGCAAGCTGGGCTATATGGCCTTGATGCGCAACCTGCGGAACATCATGGAAGCAGGGGTTTCGTGGGAGAAAATGGAAAACGTGTGCGCATACATCGCCAATGAGAATGCCGTTGCGAAGTCGAAGCAGTTGCCCTTCCGTTTCCTCGCAGCTTACCGCGAGGTGAAGCTGATGAGCTCCGAATATGTGCCCATGGTGCTTAACGCGCTCGAAGACGCCGTCGTGGCCAGCGTGAAGAACATCAGCGGTTTCGACGGGAACACCCGCGTGCTCATCGCGTGCGACGTATCCGGTTCCATGCAGAAGCCCGTATCGGCAAAAAGCAAAGTGTTGCTGTACGATATCGGGTTGATGCTCGGGATGCTGATGCAGAGCAAATGCAAACGCGTCGTCTCCGGCATGTTCGGCGACCGCTGGAAGATCGTCAACATGCCCAACCGCGGCATCCTCGCCAACGTGGACGAGTACTACCGCCGTGAAGGCGAAGTCGGCTACGCCACCAACGGCTACCTCGTGATCAGCGACCTGGTGAACCGCGGCGTGGTGATGGATAAGGTGATGCTCTTCACCGACTGCCAGCTGTGGAACAGCACGGGCGACGGCGGACATCTCGCGAAAGCGTGGAAAGCCTACAAAGCGATCGCGCCCGGCGCAAAGCTGTACCTGTTCGACCTCGCCGGCTACGGCAATACGCCCATCAGCGTGCAGCGCGATGACGTTACGCTGATCGCAGGCTGGTCCGACAAAGTGTTCGACGTGCTGCAGGCCACCGAAAACGGCGAAGACGCGATCGCCATGATCAAACAAATGCAATTGTAAACTGCGGCCCCTTCCCCCGGAAAATGTGCCGGGGGAAGGGTTCACCGGCAGCGAATGAAAAACGTTCTTTGAAAAAAACATTCAGAAATTTCCGGGATGCCGTAGAAACGGGATACTTCGCTCCGAATGGGGAAGGGTCTTGCCGCAAGGCAGGAAGAGGTGCAACTCCTCAACGCGACGCCCCGACCCGAATCGTCTTTTGCTTCCGGAATTTCAAAATCTTGAACAGTGCCGTATATAAGAGTTACTTCGAACCGAAACCTCCAACGTCTCTTATAGTCTATTGCCTGTTCAGAAAATAAAACGGTGCCATATGCAAGAGGTACTTCGTAACCTATGGGACGCCCGGTTCGAGCCCGGCCCTGTTGCAAGACAAGTAGCTCTCCCGATAGCTATCGGGAGGTAGAGCAATAGTCTTTTGCAGCCTTTCGCCCGTTTTAAACGCATTGAAAAAAGCAGTGCCGTAAATGAGGGATACTTCGCCTGTCACGCAAACAATGTTCCTTCATTGCCTGTTGCCTGCTTTGAAAAAATAAACGGTGCCGTTTGTAAGAGGCTGTTTAAGAATTAGATTTTGAAATTATTATAAGCGGATTTTTGTGACAGACGAGGCGCTTTTTGCAGGCCATATCGGAGAGAATCTGGTCAAAAAAAGCAACGAAGTATGGCGCAAAAAGACGCATAAGAATTTCAAAAGATGATTCTTAAACAGCCTCTAAAAGATACTTCGTTTGGCAGAAATTCCGTCCGCGGGATTGGGGTTCGAATCCCCGATGCTCTTACAGCTCATCGCCCGTTTTAAACTATTGGTAAGTGACGTAGTGCAGCGCTACTTCGGTAGAGCGTCCTCCGCAAGGAGGAAAGTCGCGGGTTCAATTCCCGCTCACCCGGCAACGGGTGATAGCTCAGTTTTTCCGCGCTGCACGTCTTTTTCCTTGCCATAAATCATTGAATGGTGCCGTAGAGAAGAGTTACTTCGACCTCGGATCCAGGTGTCGCGGGTTCGAATCCCGCTTCGTCGCAAGGCGAATAGCTCAGCCGGTAGAGCACTGCACAGTCTCTTTTCGATTGTTGCCCATTCAAATTTCAGGGAGAGCGCCAGCGCTGGAGGGCTGGGACGGACTGTAAATCCGTTGCTTCATTGCTTAACAGGTTCGAATCCTGTATCTCCCACACGAGTATAAAATATAACTTGCTTCATCATGAACAAAATCAACATCACCGGCCACGATCTCCGCCAGCTCGGCTTTAAAGAAGGTAAAGCCGTAGGCATTGCGATCCGCGTGATCGAAAAACAGTACCGCGAAAACACGCGCGAAGAAGTTCTCCAGCTGATGGCGAACGTGCTTGCATCACCGGAAGAATATCTTGAAGACAATACGCTTTCCCCGATCGCCGATGCGCTGATCGAAAAGCCCAAAGAAGAACCGGGAGGCCCGGAAATTCCTTTGCGTGAAGAGAACGGCAACTATGCCATCTTCGGTGAAGCGCATATCGAACAGGGCGCACGGAACCAGATGGACATCGCCATCCGCCTTCCCGTTGCTGTCGCCGGCGCGCTCATGCCCGACGCGCACCAGGGTTACGGCCTGCCCATCGGCGGCGTGCTCGCCACGGAGAACGCGGTGATCCCGTACGGCGTGGGCGTCGACATCGGCTGCCGTATGTGCCTCAGCATTTTCGACTTGCCGCCTTCGCTCATCGGGCAGGATGCGCGTGGCTTGTATAAAGTTCTCCAGGACAATACGCTTTTCGGTTCCGGGAAGGAATTCAAAAACAACAAAGAGCACGAAGTGACGGACCGAAAGCTGTTCGATGAAATCCCTTTGCTCAAAACGCTCCAGCAGAAAGCAGCGAAGCAGCTCGGCACTTCCGGATCGGGAAACCATTTCGTCGAGTTCGGGATCGTTGAGATCACCGATGCGCAAAATGAATTCAACATCCCGGTAGGAAAATATCTTTCCCTGCTTTCCCACTCCGGCTCACGCGGGCTCGGGGCGACCATCGCGCAGTATTACACGAAGCTCGCGATTGAAAAATGCCGCCTGCCGCAGGAAGCGAAACACCTCGCCTGGCTCGACCTCAGCACGCAGGAAGGCCAGGAATATTGGCTCGCGATGAACCTCGCCGGCGATTATGCATCCGCATGCCACCACGCCATCCACGCCAAGATTGCCGCTGCGCTCGCCGGTGAGCCGATGGCCATGATCGAGAACCACCACAACTTTGCGTGGAAAGAAATGCTCGACGGAAAAGAAGTGATCGTTCACCGCAAAGGCGCGACACCTGCAGGAAAAGGCGTGCTGGGCATCATCCCCGGCTCGATGACGGCGCCCGGATTTATCGTCCGCGGAAAAGGAGAAACTTCGTCCATCAACTCCGCCTCGCACGGCGCCGGCAGAAAAATGTCGCGCACCGCGGCCCTGAAAAACGTCACGAACGGCGCGATGAAGAAAGTTCTGAAGGAGCACGGCGTAACGCTCATCGGCGGCGGGCTCGACGAAGCGCCGCATGCATACAAGGACATTCACACCGTAATGGCCGCGCAGCTCGACCTCGTGGAAGTGGTCGGGATGTTTACGCCGAAGATCGTGCGGATGGATGGGTGAAGAAGGTTTGTGCGGGTCAGAACAGGTTGAACGTCATGCCTATTCCGCCACGCACATAAAAGCCGTTGCTTTTCACCCCGGGCCTCGAGCCGATCTCGACCCTTCCGCTGAACGTGAAGCGTTTTTCACAATGGAAATCCGTTACCATTCCGTACCTCCAGCCCAACCGCTTTTTGATGATGCCGTTGTCGCCATCGCTCATGATGAACAGGCTGGAATTGTTGTCTGAATTTTTCGCTGTGAAATCCTTCACCTTGATCACCGGCGCGTACATGATGTCGAAGTAGGTCGACAGCCATCGTTCGCTGCTCCGTTTTGCGTTGCCGTTCACCAGCACATGCAGGTTGGTGATCCTGTGGAATGAAAGCCCCGCCACGACCACCACGCCCGAAAGAGAAGTTCCGCTGACGTCGTAATAGTTCAGCACGATCCCGGCCGTGTCTGTCATCGCCTGGTTATTGAACCCTTTAAGGGCATACGGCTTGAACGGCGTTTTGTAGTGCACCACCCCTCCCCGCGCTGCAACAACGGAGCGCACCGTTCCCGGCACCGTGATGTATTTCGACTCGGTATAGAGTTTGTCGCCGGCCTGCGTTGTGCGCGAGTGCAGCACCACGTCGATATCGGAAGGCGAGCTTTTGTCGACCAGGATATATTCCGTATTGAATTCGTTCAGCGTAAACTTTTTGGCAACGGAGTTCTTCGCGATCGTGCTCCAGGAACCCCACCGGTTAAGGTTGAAGAACATTTTGTTCGACAGGTTGTAACGCAGCTCGATGGCGGTTCCGAGCGAAGCCTTGTTCAGCCGGAAACCTTCTGCATAAAAAGGATGCAGCCTGACCTGCAGGTTCGCGATGTCCGAAGGATCGTCTTTCAGGGTTTTATAGGAGACCGTTTGTCCGATGCACGTGATGCCGGTAAAGAGCAGGGCGGCAGTTGCAATGATCCGGGAAGTTGCGGTTTTCATAGTTGTCTTTTTTGGGTGAATCGCCGGACGATTTTGCGTAAGAAATCGATGCAGCAAAGTTGGTCCCTGCCTGTACGCCGGTCAATTACACTTTGGTAGTATTTGCACCCGGCGATCCGCTCTGAAGAAAAGACACAGCCCGTGCATGCGTGACTGCACGGGCTGATAACAAGGAAATAAGAACCGGGAGAAAGGAGACACACAATATGACTGGAGGGGAAAAGGACTGAAAGCGGATTACGAAGCGATACGAAACGTGTTCCGCGAGGTCAAACGCCAATTCACCGGGCTGCGGATCGGTTACCCCGCAATCGGCGCCGGTTTAGCCGGTGGAGATTGGAAGATCATCGCACAGGTAATAGACGATGAGCTGGCCGGCGAAGATCACACGTTTGTTGAATACAAAAAGTAGCGGGCGGCTAAGTGACTGTTTAAATTTCATCCGAAAAATCTTAACCACAGAGCTCACAGAGATCCGCCGTGGCGGTTTCACAGAGGGTACACGGAGAATTTTTCTCTGTGTTCTCTGTGTATACAGGCGTTGGATGTCCTCTGTAATCTCTGTGGTTAAGATTTTATTCCCGCAGTTGTTTTTTCAAGTGCATCCAGCGCCTCGTGCACCTTCTCCCAATCTTCCGCCGGATCAAAACCCGCTTTATCCTCGAACAGCACGTTGAAATAAAATTTCGTTTCGAAGCAGCCGTACGCGCCCGACTGCACTTCCGGGTTACAGTTCAGGTAATTGAAGTGAATGTCGTGCGCTTTGAAGAATGCGTCGTATTCATCCAGCTCATGCGGGTGCGAGCAGGTGTACAGGATGAGCACTACGTCTTCGCGGCGGCTGATGCGTTGCAGCGCTTCTCTGGCGTGCGGGTAAAATGTGCGTGGAATTTCACCGGGTTTATAATTGGGTTCGATCATCGTTCCGTGGATGTCGAAGGCCCAGTAGGTTTTCTCCCAGGAACGTTCCCGGGCATGCCTGAAGGCGTTATGAATGGCTTTCGTGATCATGATCTGTAGTTCCTGAAAGTTTTTCGGCGAGTAATTTTCCCACTGTTTTCACCCGGATGAAATCGCCCTGCGCTGCCACCGCATTCGGGTGCGTATCGGTGACGACGACCTTGTCGATGACCTTGCTGTTCTGCAATTTCTCCACCGCGTTGCCGGCGAAGATCCCGTGCGTGGCGATCACGCTGACCTTGTTTGCCCCGGCGGCACGGTACGCTTTCGCAGCTTCCACGAGCGAGCCGCCCGTGCGGATCATGTCGTCGTAAATGATGACGTGCTTGCCTTTCACTTCGGCATTGATCCCGCTGATCTGTGTTTCGCTTCCGCTGAGACGGCGTTTGTAAACGAACGCTGCCGGCACGTCCATGTCGTTCGCAAGCGATTCCACCCATTTGGCGCGGCCCGCGTCCGTGCTGGCCAATACGAAATCGTCGCCGCCGAGCTCGCGCGCCGCTTCCATGATCACCGGCTTGCAATACAGGTGCACGGGCCGGATGCCGGCTTCGAAATAATGCGGCAAACCTTCCGTATGCAGGTCCAGCAGCACCACGCGGTTGCCGCGGCTCGTGCGGGGAACGGAAGAGAACAGCAGCGCGCGCGTTTTGGCCTTGACGATCTCGCCGGGCTTTACCGCGCGTTCCATCGTGGAATAACCGAAGTAAGGAATGACGATGGTGAGCGAAACGGCGCCGCCCTGCGCGAGCGCACAAGCCAGGTCGAACAGCTCGAGGGTTTCCCGGTCGTCGATCGTTCCGCCGATAAGAATGGTGTCGCGCCCGTCCGTTCCGGTAAGGATGCGATGGTAGCGCTCGCCGTCGGGGAAGGTTGTGGATTCGATGCGGCCTTCGTCGAATGCGCCGGAGAGCAACATTTCCTTTTCGAGGTAGACGTAACTGCCTGTGGAAAAAACAATAGGTTTCATAACGTTATGGTTTCAGTCAGTACGGTTGCATTTTCTTTCACCTCATCAAACGAATATTGTTTTTTGATCGATCCGTTCTCGAAAACAGTTTGCAAAATGTCTTCTCCTGCATCATTTAAAGAGCGCGTTACATAGCTGCCATTTTCCTGCACCAGCTTGAGGCGCCCGCGTTTGGAACGTTTGCCTTTGTCGGTGACGGGATCTTTGAATACGTCGCGCGCTTCGCCGTTCACAACCGCGCTGCTGCACTTGAACGCGAACTTCTGCGTGTCGCGGTTGAGCTTCTGGAGCAAACCTCCGCCCATTCCGAAAGCGATGTTGTCGGCCGACCAGCCATGCTGCTTTAGATTTTCCAGGATATCGCCGATGGAATCGTATTCAACGCCGTCGCCCTGGATCACGCGGACATTGGGGTGAAGCACTTTATATCCTTTCGCATTGACCGTGTAGCCGAAACGTTCGCCGAGAATCTCCGTCACTTTCAGCACCACATCTTTGGGAACGCCCGAATCGGGACGGACCACCAGCGTGCCTTTGCGGTCGAGCACTTCCTGCTTCAATTCGCCTCCCCAGAGATTTTCGCAGGCGTTGTACACATCGTACGAATCGCTGACCACGGCAACCGGTCCATCGGCGTATTGCCGGAGCATGTTGCGGTAAGCGGCCGTTTCGTTCTCACGCCCCCAGGAAGTGATCGTGCTGTGCTCGGCGGCGGGGATCGAGAACCCGTAAACGCCTTTTGTATTGTAGTGATCCTGGATGAACGTCAGCGCCGCGATCGTATCCGAGCCGGAAAAATTGACGAGATGCGCCGCACCGCCCATCGACGCGGATTCCACCGACGACACGCCGCGGAAACCGAAATCGTGCAGCTTGAAATCGATCAGCGCAGGATCGCCGGTCGCTTCGAGATAATCGAGGATGCGCTGGCGGATGGCGCGGGAAAGCGTGGCCACGGTGCTGCCGTACCAAACCTGGACGAGCAGGGTCTCCAGGAAATTCGTCAGCCAGAAACATTCCGGGTCGGTGTTCTCGATCGTCATCAGCACGTTGTGCACCGGCGTCGTCAAACCTTCAGGAACGGCTTTGATGCGGACCGGTAATTTTCCGCCGTGTTTTTCCAGGATGTACTCCCAGCCTTCGCGGTAGAAAATATTTTTCCCGAAATGGGTTTCGTAGATCGCAGCTGCTTCTTCGATCTTCTCTTTGGTAACCACCTGGCCCTGCAGGTAATTCTTTAAGTAATACTGGAGGCCGAAGAACGTCACTTCGGGAAATTCCCCGCCACGGGATTCGAAGTAGGAGTAAATGCTTGTAGTGCCGGCAGGATACTGTTTGTAGTGGCTTACTTTGTAGCTGTCGGTGAGCAGGAGGAGGTTGTTGCGTATCATGATCGAGGTTTTTGCGGGTTAAACAATTACCAGTTTTTTAAAAGCAGTTCGAGCAATGGCCGGTGTTCTGCAACGACGAGCTCATCGTTCAGCTCCGCGCGTGAAAACCAGCGCAGCATCGCGATGTCGTCGTTGGCTTCGGCGTTTCCCTGGATGTAATCGGCGATGAAGAACAGCGTGATGATCTTGTCCTCCTCGTTCCTGTAGCGCCAGTCGTCGATCTTCGCCGATCCGGCGTAGCGCACATTTCCGAGCTCGAGCCCTGTTTCTTCCATCGCTTCGCGTTTGGCGGCCACTTCATACGAATCGTCTGTCGCATCTGTAAAGCCGCCCACGAAGCGGAAGCTGTGCTCGTGCGGCTTCCGGCCGAGAAGCACCTTGTCTTCCCGGACAACGGCCACGTCGACCGTAGGATAAACGCGCGTGTACTGGTTGTACGCGGCGAAGATCACCCCGGCGCGGAAGTCGGCCGACGATTTCACTTCGCGGCTCACTTCTTTGCGGATCTCCGTTCCGGAAAAAACGCCGAACTCGCCGAGGTCTGCCGTGTCGAAGTGGCCCGAATAATACCGGATGAAGTTGTCGCGCCCGCCATACAGCAGCACACTTCCCACCGGGCAGGCTTCGCGGAGGCGCTTATCCAGCTCGATGCTCCAGTCGTGGTCGGAAGGCATGTCGGGAATTGCCAGCACCGAGATGTTCGGGAAACGCTGCAGGAGCATTTCTTTCCGCGTCACGAAATCGAGCGGGTTGTTCCTGGTGACCAGCGTGGGCGAAACGCCGAGCAGCACGACCACGCGCCTGTGCCGCGCCATCACGTTTTCCACGAGCTGGATGTGGCCGGGGTGCAGCTCGTGCACCTGGAAACGTCCGACGATGACACCGATATCGTATGTTTTTTTGTTCTCCATGTTCGGGGGTTTTATAATTCGAAGTGGAATCCTTTTGCCGTCAGTTCATTGTATTTCTTTTTGTCGAAGCTATAGAAACGCGCGGCTTTGCGGGCCACATTCTTCTCTTTTTCGTCGAGCCCGGCCAGCAATCCCATTCCCAGGATTTTTTTCCGGAAGTTGCGCTTGTCGAGTGTTTCCCCGAGGACCGCTTCGTAAAGGTGCTGAAGCTGCGTGAGCGTGAATTTGCCCGGGAGCAGCTCGAATCCCACCGGCTGGTAACGCACTTTTCCGCGGAGGCGGGCGATCGCTGTTTTTACGATCTCGTTGTGATCGAACGCCAGTTTCGGAAGCTCAGAAACAGCAAACCATTCCGCGTGTTCCGTGTCGCGACCGGCTTTCACTTTATAATCGGAGAGCTTTACCAGCGCGTAATACGCTACCGAAACCACGCGTCCCCGTGGATCGCGGTCGACGCCTGAAAATGTGTAGAGCTGTTCGAGATAAACTTTCCGCACCGAAGCTTTTTCCGCGAGCACCCGCCGCGCCGCTTCTTCCGCCGATTCCTCTTCATTCACGAACCCGCCGGGAAGCGCCCATTTGCCTTTGAACGGCTCGTTCGCGCGGCGCAGCAGGAGCAGCTTCAGCTCGCCTTCACCGAAGCCGAACAAGACGCAGTCGCTGGTGAGCGCGGGGCGGGGATATTTGTAGGTGAAGGATTTGGTTGCCATCCGATCAAAGTGTAATTCGGACACTAAGTAAGATTTATTTTTGCCGTCAGCCAACTTTCTAAGTGTATTTTTTACACTATATTACTCAAATGGCTTATTGCCAGTCAATTAAAAACAGCCGGCCATGCTGCAGAACGTTTGCCTGCAGGCGGTTTCTCACGGCGCCGGCACTGTGACGGTCGGCGCTTCCAGGGATTCCGAAGCGCAGCTTTATTTATTGCCGGCGGGGAAGAAGTGAATTGCGGATAAAGGAGTGTTGCAGGCTTTTCGTTAAAAAAGCCCTCCGGTATTTTGCGGGCATAGAGCGTTTTTAAATGCCGATTACTCCCGTCACGTGGCCGGTGTCAACCAAAAATTCTTATTTTTGTCGCCCGTTCATCCTATTTCCGGGGGATTAGCTCAGCTGGTTTCGTCACATGTGACGAGACGCTTGCATGACTGGTTCACTAAAACCAGTTCTTTTAAATATGGGGGATTAGCTCAGCTGGTCTCGTCACATGTGACGAGACGCTTGCATGACTGGTTCACTTAAATTGTTCTTTCAATTCCGGGGGATTAGCTCAGCTGGCTAGAGCGCTTGCATGGCATGCAAGAGGTCATCGGTTCGACTCCGATATTCTCCACTTTTTACTCGCCCACCTTCGCAAAACGTCGGTGGGCTTTTTTTATGAGCTACTACGTTTATATCCTTTATTCCCGGAAAGCGGACAGGTATTACGTTGGACAATCGGACAACCTGGAAGAGCGCTTAGAATCTCACTTGTCGGGAATTTCTCGTTACACTGCCATTGCAGACGATTGGAGACTTCAGTACACAGAAGCTTTTGAGACAAGGACAAATGCGGTTAAACAGGTAGCACGCGTAACGCGTAAGTGCAACATCATCTACTTCCCGGACTGCACCTTTTCCCAATTCGATCATCTTTCCGATATCGGCAAAATGATCCGCACTCTCAACTCCGGAATTCGCACAAGCTTCTTTTGCCTTGAAAATCACCTTTTGAAAATTCTTCCACTGTGAATATCCCAATACTTCCTGCATGTCCCGGGCACTCCAATATTCAACCCCACCCTGTAACAGCTTTATACTTTCCAGTTTCTGAAATAATTCAACAATAAGCTCCTTTTTCATAAACAAACCCTTTAAACAAATTTAGAAATTAACAGGTTGAAATTGTTTATGAATTTCTCCACGTCCTCCCCAAACCGGCTCCCTTGTAAACACTTGAGTTTATGAGGGTTTTTTTAATTGGGTTTATGCTGATTTGACCTTTTAAAGGTAAACACGCCAACGTTGCCGTTTCCCCGGCCCCCAACTCCCACCATTTTATCCCCCTGAATTCCCCTGTTCCCGAGGTATCCGGCCCCGGCCCGGATTTTTTTTGTCCCGGCGGGTTACCTCGGGGGGCTTCGCCGTATAAAACAAAGCCTAACCCCATGCTGTATGAACGAAGATTATTCGAAAGGAAACCTGGCTGCTCTTCTTGAGCTGGGTTACGTTGCAATCGGCCCCGTTGCAAACCTGCCGCAGATCGACGAAAGCGTGATCCAACGCACCGAACAGGAACTCGTCGAGAAAAAAGCATACCTGGAATTCCGTGAAGGAGACATTACGGGATGCGCCTGGTACAATAACTTCCTCGAAAAATGGTTCTGCGACGTTTACAGGAATTCCGTTTACCGGGAAACGATCCTTGCCTTTGAAATGCGGCATCTTGTAAAAAACGTGCAGGCGATTTACAGTAATTCCGGCAGGAACCGCCGGTAGCGGAGAAGTTGCCGGTTAAACGCTTTTTACTAATTTGCGCGCATCCCTCAACGCCCCCCCGATGAAAGAATTTTCTTTTGCCTACATGACGAACAAAGTCGTTGTTCAGCTCGACGACTTCAATGTAAATGTCAAGATCGGCCCATTCATCAAAAAAAATTTCCCCTTCACTTCCATCCAGCACTATTACGTCTTTAACAATGATACGTACGTGTCGCTGTTCATCACGTACACCGAAACGAGCGGGAAAACCAAAAAGGTCCAGCTCATCTCGGCCAACGGTGAAGCGGGATTCCTGCAGCTGGTGAACGAGCTCAACGCCCGCATTCCTGCGAAGAGCCTGAACAACCTCACGGAAAAGGAAGCTTTCGCGATCATGAAAACGGCGAACCCGAAAAAATGGGCGCCGCTCCTGGCTTTCGGGATCATCTTCCTGGTAATGGCGGGAATTTTTTACCCGGGACTGCGGCATTATTTCGACTTCGGCTTTACCGATGCGACGGTGACCGAAGTGGCGCAGAAGGCCGACCTGGGCACGCGCAACATCAGCATCAGCGGCATGGTGCTGGGCGACATGGGCCTGCAGGAGACCACGACCACCACGCGGCGCGGCTCCACCACCACGACCGTTTCCATTTATGTCCCGGTGGTGGATGAAGACTGGGAAGAAGGCGAACCGGTGGAAGTGTTCCTTTCGTTCGACGAGCTTTCGGATTCGGAATACGAGGAAATGCTCGGCGCGGGAGAACATATCGGTGTCATCCGCGACATTGCGTGGGAAGGCATCGGGCAAAGCGAGATCGATTTTTTCAAAAACGAATACGGGCTGGAGGTGGCGGAAAAGCCGGTGCTGGTGGAGATCACCGGGACCGACAGGAACGACGCCTGGGCGCTGTGGGGATTGCTCATCACGACCGCGATCCTCGGCATCGTCTTTCTCGTGATCGCCCTGAAAAAGCGAAAAGGCTGAACTTCTAATTCCTTGCACAAAAGCAGTTTCTGCTCTAATAGTGGAAAAATGTTGTTGTTCAAGGAGATAGATGAAACATTTTATTATAGTTTTGTCCATAGATTTTTAAAGAATGTCTATAAAGAAACCCAAAGCGCGGTACGATATCGTGATGTTGATCGACGACAACGATATCGACAACTTCATTAACGAGCGGATGATCAAGGGCTGCAACTTTGCAGAAACGATCTACGTCAACACCAGCACCCGCAGCGCTATCGAGTTCCTGAAAAACCTTTCGGTGAACAAGAACCTGCGCAAGGACCACCTGCCATCCATTATTTTCCTCGATATCAACATGCCGATCCTCGACGGTTTCCAGTTCATCGAGGAATTCGAAAAGCTCGACCCGGCGTTCATCACGGCGATCCGCATCGTGATGCTGACGAGCTCCATCAACCCGTCGGACATCGAGCGCTCGAAAAAATACCCTTCCGTGCACGGCTTTATCCATAAGCCCCTGACGGAAGAGGCCCTGGCGAGCTATTAGAAAAAAATCTCAAAACCAGGAAGACCCAAATTCCAAACCAGGCGGTATTTCCATTTCCCGAAGTTTGATTTTTGGGGTTTTTACTTTTTGAGTTTTGCCCGCAGGGCATACAATTTCCACGTTTTTCTTACACCTGTAATCGACCCCCGGTAACCGGTTTCCCCTCCCGCGGGGACCGGGATAGCTTTGTTCCATCAAATCCGCAAAGCTATGTTCGCCAAACCGCTCTTCCTCCTCATCGCCGGCATCGCCCTCGCCACGGGACTTTCAGCCGCACACCTCGACACTTCCGACGATAAGCCCGGCCTCGAGCTGTCCATCCTTCTCCGCGACGAAGGACACAAAATGCCGGACTACACGCTCATCGTGTACTGCGACGACGGCTCAGCGCCCGACACCATACGGGTGGAAATGAACAAAAGCGTGTACGTGAAGCTGAGCTATCACCACAACTACACGATCCGCCACATCAAGGAAGGTTACCGCGAACGCGTGCTCCTGGTGAACACGCACGTGGATGAAAAAACGGCCAAGCGCTGGCTGGTGTTCGATTACGAGATCGAGCTGGTGCGCGAAGACGAACCGGCCAACACGCTTGCCGACCTGCCCATCGCCGTTGTGCATTACCACAAGAACCTCAAGAATTTCGAATACGACCGCAATTATCACCAGCAGGTACGACAGTCCGCGGCTGCTTCCACCATTACAAAACGTTGATCGCATGAATGCAATTCATTACTTTACCCAGAAGCGCAAAGGCCTTTTAACCGGGCGTGCCGGATCCCAGGACCTGCTGACCGATTCGGGCGGCTGTCTCGAAAAACCGGCCGACAACGGCCTCGTGGGATTGCTGGAAGCGGAGCTCGACGCGCGGATCAACATTCTCAACCAGACGTCGATGGTCACCATCACCGACCTGCGCGGCACGATCATTTACGTCAACGATCTTTTCTGCCAGGTCAGCGGTTTTGCGCGCCACGAAGTGATCGGCCGCACGCATGAGCTGATCCGCCACCCCGACCTGAAAGACGAATCGATTGCCGCGATGTGGAAGCTCGTCGGCACCGGCGAGTCCTGGCAGGGCATCGTGAAAAGCCATCGCAAAGACCGTGGCATCTTCTGGACACGCACCACCGTGGCGCCTGTGCTCGATGAAAAAGGCGTCCCGGCGAAATGCATCTGGGTGCGCAGCGACATCACCGACCTGAAGCAGACCGAGATCGAGCTGTACACCGCCAAGCAGCGCGCCGACCAGCAGCTGCTGGACAACGTGAAGAATGCGTGCCGCATCCAGGACGCGATGCTCCCCGACGAGGAGGAGCTGCGCGCGGAGCTGAACGATGCGTTCCTGATCTTTTCACCCCAGCAAAACGTAAGCGGCGACTTTTACTGGTTCATGCACGACACCAATGAAACGTTGCTCGTGCTGGGCGACGGCGCCGGCCACGGCGTTTCCGCTTCCTTCATATCGCTCATCACGCTGACCGGGGTGAAATACGTGGCGGAAGGCATGGACGTGCGGGATCCCGGCGAGGCGCTTACGATGCTGAACGGCTTCCTGTACCGCTCGCTCAACAAGCACAAAGGATCGGGCCTCAACGAAACGGTGGACATGTCGTTTTGCCGCTTCAACCACGTGACGCGCGAGCTGACGTACGCCAGCGCAAGGTCGATGATCTGCCTGCTGCGCAACGGGGAAGTGACGCGCCTGGAACGCGCGGAAGTAAGCATCGGCGCTTCCGGCAAAGGCGAATGCACCATCGTTTCACACAAGCTGCAGCTCGAAAAAGGCGACCGTGTTTACCTGATGTCGGACGGAATTGCCGACCAGTTCGGCGGGACGCGGAACAAACGTTTCGGCACGCGCAACGTAAAAGAGCTGATCGCGCTTACCGGTGATCTTCCCATCCAGGAGCAAAAAGAAGCCATCCGAAAAAATTTCTTGCTTTGGAAAGGAACTAATGAGCAAACTGACGATCTTTCACTCCTCGCTTTCCAGGTGGGCTGACCGCCAGGAGCCGGAAAAAAAAATGAACCTGCCCGGGCCGACACAACATCCACTTATTTCATGGGCAGAATCGGAAGAAATGCTCTGCGCGAAACTGTCGCAGATCGTTTTTCTTCCGCATAACATCGCTATTGTCGCAGGTTTCGAAACAACCGCCGAACGCATTTCTTCGCTCATCACCGCACCGGGGTTCAGCCCCGAGCCCGTATTGCCGGGAGTCCCGGTTCCCCTGCGGGCGGGATGCGTTTATTTCGCCCCGGGAAAAGGCGTTTTCAGCATCACCGGGAACAAACTGAGCGTGAGTTTCCAGGAACCGGCGACGGCAAGCGGCGGCGAATTCTTCCGCACGCTCGTGATGAGCGTTCCCGACATTATCCAGGTCATTGAAACAAGCGGGAAGATCGTTTTCGGAACGCCTTCGGTGACGCGCCTGCTTGGCTATGCGCCGGAAGAAATGACCGGTAAGGCCATCGCCGATTTTATTCACCCTGAAGATGCGGCAACGATCGGAAGCGATTTTTGTCTTCTTCCCGCGGCCGGTGAAATGTGCTGCCCCGCCGAGATCCGCCTGCGCCACAAAGACGGAAGCTGGGTGTGGGTGGAATCTGCAGGCGAGCGCATGGACGCGCACCCGCTCATCCGCGGCACGGTCGTCACGTTCCGCGACATCAGCAGCAGGCGGCGCGCGGGTGAAGAGGCCCGCGAGCTCAACGTGACGCTGGTCAGGCGCGCCACCGAGCTGGTCGAAACCAACGAAGAGCTCGAGCGTTTCGCCTACATCGCTTCACACGACCTGCAGGAGCCGCTGCGCATGATCACCAGCTTCCTGCTGCTCCTCAAAAAAAGATACACCGGCAAGGTCGACGAGACCGCCGGGCAATACATCGATTTTGCAGTCGACGGGGCCGAGCGGATGAAAAAGCTCATCCGCGACCTGCTCGAATATTCACGCGCAGGCGCGACGCACGAAGATTACACGCAGGTGGACCTGAACATGGTGCTGTTCGACGTGGCGACCATGTTCGAAAACAAGCTTACCGGCGCCGGCGCGCAGCTCGACATCGGCAACCTGCCGGTGATCGAAGGGCGTAAGCTGCAGCTGCAGCAGCTGTTCCAGAACCTCGTGAGCAACGCGCTGAAGTACCGCGGGAAAGACGCGCCGGTGATCGAGGTCGGGTGCGTTGACAAAGAAAAATACTGGGAATTTTATGTGAAGGACAACGGGATCGGCATCGACCCGAAGTTCAACGAAAAGATATTTCTCATTTTCCAGCGCCTGCACACCA
This sequence comes from uncultured Chryseobacterium sp., assembly GCA_966211705.1. Taxonomy (GTDB): domain Bacteria; phylum Bacteroidota; class Bacteroidia; order Palsa-965; family Palsa-965. The sequence goes on along the minus strand of CBIHOC010000021.1, from coordinate 39,022 downwards.
AGTCTGAATACTCCGGGACGGGGATCGGGCTGGCGATCTGCAGGAAGATCGTTGAGCGCCACGGCGGGCAGATATGGGTAGAATCCGCGCCCGGCACGGGAAGCACGTTCAGGTTCACGCTCGTAAAATAACCCCGGTTAAATTTTTGCAGCAGGGTGAAATTACGTGTGGAATTGTAAAGCTTTATTATATTTGAATTAGAAATGAGCAGGAAAGTAAATTTTCTTTATAAATAACGTATTTTTTATGAGTGAACATCCTCCTTGCTCTGCTTACCGGGAATATTGAGGAGACGGATCCATAAAGCGCACCCCGGCGACCTGGCCTCGCAGGAATTACCCGCCACACGGCACCAATCTCCCAATTATGCCCCTGAACGGAACATCCGTTAACATACTCGTTGTTGAAGATAACCCGGCAGACTTCCTCCTGCTCAGGGAAGCGTTACGCGATACCGACATCCGCACGGGCAAGATCACCTGTACCGGGTCGCTCGCCGCAGCCACGGAACTCCTCGGCCGCGAGACGTTCGACATCATCTTCCTCGACCTTTCCCTGCCCGATACGCTCCCCGGCGATACGTTCCGCCTGATCCGCGATTACGCCGGCACGATCCCCGTTATCGTTCTTTCCGGCATGTCCGACCTTTCCCTTGCGCTGCAAACGATCAACCTCGGCGCGCAGGATTACCTCATCAAAGACAAGCTGGACCATGCCATGCTGCAGAAATCCGTGTTCTACAGCATCGAACGCGGACAGACGCTCCGGCGCCTGCATTTCCAGTCGCACATCCTCGAGAACATCACGGACAGCGTGGTGGTGACGGACCTGGAAAAGAACGTGACGTTCTGGAACAAAGCGGCCACCGACGTTTATGGCTACGACGAAGCGGAAATGCTGGGGAAAAGCATCGGGATGCTGGTCGTGGACAAGAACGACGGCACGGACCCGAAAAGCATCATCCGCCAGCTCGACGAGCGGGGCTCGATGAATACGATCGTGCGCCGGCGGACGAAAGACGGGCGGATCATCTGGGTCGAGCTGAAGATCACGTACCACTACGACGTGGCACGGAAAATTTCCGGGCTGATCGGCGTTTCGCGCGATGTCACGGACATCAAGGCGGAGGAGCATTTGCTGAAGCTTTTCCAGTCGGTCATCCTCAACTCCAACGACGCCGTGGTGATCATGGAAGCCCATGCACCGGTAAAAGGCGAAGGACGGAAGATCGTGTTCGTCAACCAGGCGTTCACACGCATCACGGGCTACGAGCCGAACGAGATCATCGGCAAAACGATGTTCGTCATGGCCGGGCCGGATACCGACCCCGAAAAGATTCGCCGGGTGCAGGAGCTGATGGACCGCTGGGAAATGTTCGAATGCGAGATCATCCAGTACAAAAAAGACGGAACGCCGTTTTACGTCACCATCAACATCATGCCCGTGTGCGACGAGTCCGGCGTTTACACGCATTGGGTGTACATCCACCGCGACATCACCGAAAGCCGGCAGGCAGCCGAGCAGCTGCGGCGCCAGAACGAAGAGCTGAAGAAGACCAACCTCGAGCTCGACCGTTTCGTGTACAGCGCTTCCCATGATCTCCGCGCGCCGCTCACTTCCGTGCTCGGGCTGGTCAGCCTCATGCGCAGGGAAAGTTTTGCCCTCCAGGGTGCCATCTACATCGATAAGATCGAGGAAAGCGTGCAGCGCCTCGACCGGCTGATCCAGAACATCATCAATTATTCCCGCAATTCCAGGCTCAGGCTGGAGCACCTGCCGGTCGATTTCGGGAAGCTGTTCGATACGGCGGTGGCCATGCACCGGTTCATGCCCAATTCCCATTCCATCCGTTTCGAACTCGAAGACGGGCTGAAGGAAACGTACTTTTCCGATCCCGAACGCTGGCAGATCATCCTGAACAACCTCGTGAGCAACGGCATCAAGTTCATGCGCCCCAACACGGATTCCTGCATCAGGATGAGCGTTACGCAGGAGAACGGGGAGCTTACAATGATCATCGAAGACAACGGCATCGGCATCACCCCCGACCAGATCGATTCTGTTTTCCGCATGTTTTACCGCGCCGCCGACACGTTCGCAGGATCGGGACTTGGGTTGTATATTGTCAAACAAACCGTGGAACTGCTCGGCGGCTCGATCACGGTCGAGTCGCAATGGGGACAATTCACCCGTTTCACAATTAAAACACCCTGCGTATCTTAACGCCATCCTATGCTGAAAAAAGTCATCGATCAACTGAACGGTGAGCAGTATAATGAGCTGCGCCGGGAACTTTCCGATCACCGCGGAGAAAAATTCTCCCGTTTGCTTGAGCTCTACCGTGAAAACCCCTCCGGCGACGCCGATTTCCGCAAAGAGGTAGGCGTCAACCAGGCCGCTTTCTATACGCTCAAATCACGCCTGTTCGACAAGGTGCAACATTACCTTTTCCGCACCGCGTCGGACAACCGCGCCGAGCTGCTGAAGAACATTTCCTCCATCCCGCACCTGGTGTACAGCACGCCCCGGGAGACGGCCATCAGCCTGCTCGAGCACCTCGAGTCGGAGCTGAAGAAGCTCGACATGCCGTCGGAGCTGGTGAGCGTGTACAACGCGCTGAAAAAGCTGCACCTGCATACGGAGCATTTTTACCATTACCAGCAGCTCTACAACAAGAACGTCGCCTACACGCTGGCCCTGGATAAAGCGGATGAGCTGGTTTCCCTGTTCACACGCGAGCTGGGCGATTACCTGCTTTCGCACGACGAGGCAAAACGCGACATCCTGAAGCTGTACCTCCGCGAGCTGACCAACCTTTCGAAGCTGTACGATTCGCACCGCCTGAAAGTGAGCCGCGCCATTGTCGGCATTTCCTACGCGCTGTTCGCCGATGAAAAGAACGACATCCCTGAAACCGACGAGACCATCGAGGACCTGCTGAAACAGTTCCAGACCATTCTCGGCGATCACCCGGAAGACCGGCATTACCGCTTCCTGGGACAGGCCTGGCACTTCCTCAATTTCAGCTATTATCACCGGCTCGGCCTGCACCGCAACGCGGCGCCTTCACATGAAAAGCTGAACGGCGCGCTGGACATGTTCCTGCTGCTTGCACACACGTGCCCGGCTTCGCTGTTCATGCTGCTGCGCTGGGAACACCAGCTGACCGCGGGCAAAGACGAGCGGATGGAGCAGGAAACGCTGATGTACCAGCCCGAACCGCGGGATGCGTTCACGTTTGTGAACTTCCACCTTTGTTCCGCCGTAAGCGCTTTCCACGCAAAAAAATATGCAGATGCCGCCTCATCGTTGAATCATTTAGTGAATGAGCTGAGCTTTAAGAACTATCCTTTTGCCGAATTGCAGGTCAAGCTTTTCCTGACGTTCAACCTGCTGCTCGCCGGTAAAACCGAACAGGCCGAGGTCACGCTGAGGAGCATTTCCCGCAAGCTGGCCGCCGACGGGCTCGGGGATCGTTTCCCCGCTGCGAACGCCTTCTGCAAATTCCTCAAGGTTGCGCTGAATGACAACACCGCCCAGAAGCTGAAGAAGGTGGAGCAGGCTTTCGGCACTTTCCGCCAGGTCAACGTCGGCCCGGCCGCCATCCTCCGCTTTGCTCCCGCAGAGGCCGAACACCTTGTGCTGCTCGCGCGCTGACCTATTTCGCGAACGCCCAGCCGATGCCCGCTCCAAGCCGGAGGCTCACGCCGTCGCTCGCCCTGAACGCATTGATGTCGTAGCACGTGATCTGCTGCGTGTCGTAATAAGAGAGCGCCGCTTCCGACCGGATGAGCAGGCCGAAGCCGAAGCGGTAGGAAAACCCGATTCCCGCGCTGTATTCCCATCCGTTATACCGCAGGCCCGCAAAGTCCGCAGCTTCGTCGTTGCGCATGCTCATGGCCGTCTTTTTCTCGACCTCGATCGCGTTCCTGTTCAGTCCCTGGTTTTCGAAGCGCGCGGCATTTGCGAACACCGAAAGGTGGAAATGGCCGTTGTAGCTTTCGCTTTCACGCATCAGCAGGTAACGCGCGCCGAGCTGGTAGCCGGAGTTTTTCCAGGTGACCGGGACAAACCGCGGCCCGCCTTCGATCACCATGCGCCGGCCGAAACGGATACCGAGCGAAGGCGCGTATTGCGTGCCGAAGCCGTTGCCGCTGAGCTGCGAGTTGATGCTTATGTCATTGATGCGGATGAACGGCTTCCCGTTTCGCGCAGCAGTGTCTTGTGTCGCCAGCAGCAGTGTCGCCGCGGCAATCATTAACCGTTGGATCATTGTAGTTGTTTTCATGTGTAGGCGGGTTGTAATGTTCACGGAGCAAAACTCCGCTATCCACCCGCCCCGCGGAAGCCAATAGCAGCGCAGCGCTTTCAGGTGTAAGATTTTTCCGGAAATTGTGGCTCATGAAAGTGGCAATCCCGGTGGCAGCAATGTGCTTCCTGCTGATTAGCGGCAGTCAGTGTTCCTTATATATAAAGAGCGGACCACGCTCAGCTGAGAAGAAAAACGCACACCTGTAGAAAACCGACCGCCAACTGCCCCCGGGTACTCGGGGCCAACCGCCACTCGTATTTAAGTCAACCTATGATCGGGCACTACACTTCGCATCTCCACCAAACAACCGGAGATCTTTCACTCCAGGTCCTGAAGGCTGTTCCCGTTGGTGGCGGAAGCATCAACCGCTGCGTGAAGCTGGAAACGAACAAGGGTTTTTTCTTCCTGAAGGAAAACGACGCGGAAAATCCGATAGCTATCGGATTCCCGGGCATGTTCCGCGCGGAGGCGAAAGGACTGGAGCTGCTCAGAAAGGCAAACGCGCTGACCGTGCCGGGCGTTTACGGCGATGCGGCGGAAACGGCGAACAACATGCTGCTCCTCGAATGGCTCGAACGGCGACCACCGGCAAAAGGCGATTGGTTTGCTGCCGGCGCGGCGCTTGCGAAGCTGCACAAACATTCCGCGGAGCAGTTCGGGCTGGACCACGACAACTACATCGGCTCGCTGCGGCAGTCGAACAGGCAGCACCGGTCGTGGGAAGATTTTTTCACGCTCGAACGTATTCTCGCGCAGGTGAAGCCCGCGCGCGACGGCGGGAGGATCAGCGCGGCGGTGGCGGGAAGCGCGGAGCGTTTCTGCGCGAAGGCGGGAGAAATTTTCCCGCACGAGCCTCCCGCATTGCTGCACGGCGACCTGTGGAGCGGGAATTTTTTCTTCAGCACGAGGGGCCCGGCGATATTCGACCCGGCAGTGTATTACGGCCACCGCGAAATGGATCTCGCCATGACGCAACTCTTCGGCGGCTTCGATACGGATTTTTACGCCGGTTACACGGATGAATTCCCGTTAGAAAAAAACTGGAAGCAGCGCGCCGATTTTTGCAACGTGTACCCGCTGCTCGTGCATGTGAATTTGTTCGGGGGCGGCTACATCGAAGATGTGAAACGCGTGCTGAGCCGTTTCTAGTTCCGGGTTTGAAAAAGTTCCGGGTTTCCGGTTAGGTTGTAGAACCCATTAACCCGGAATTTGAAACTCTTTTACACGGAATCACCAGACATCATACTTCAACGCATTCACCAGCCGCGAGGCTTCGCTGTTCTTCGTGTACAGCAAATGCAGCAGGTCGCGGTCGTACAGCCATTTGTGCGGGTGGTCTTTCGTTTTCAGCGCGTCGAGCCAATCCTTATACACCTGGTCGATCTCTTTTCCCGGCGCGAGACCGCTTACGAGCTGGTCGATGAAGAATGCTTTTTCTTCCGGGTCGGAGGAATGCAATAATTGCTCTTCGTATTCCCACTGCAGCCAGCGCACCATCTGCGGCCAGCGCAGGCTGATGGCAAGCCACTTGGCCAGCGCGTCGGAAGAAGCGTGCTCGTCGGGGCGCTCGATGTTGCGGAGCTGCTGCTGGCTGTTGTAGAAACGGATCATGTTGGCGAAGCGTTTCAGGTTGCGCGGCGAGCTGTCGAGGTATTGCACGTATTCGAGCACGTGCTCGCGGATGCCGGGTGAATCGTGCGAGGTGTCTTCGATGCTGGCGCGGATGTACGCTTCCTTGAACTCGCGCACGCCGCGGTACTTCATGCTGATCTCCTCCAGCCCGTCCTCGTCGCCCGTGGCCTGTGCGGCGCGCGCCGCTTTCACCGCTTTCACCAATTCTTCAGGCGCAAGCGCTTCGGGTGCGATGGTGGCCGCAGGCTGCGCAGGAGCGCCGGTGGCAAAAAGCTGCCCGACGAAATCTTTTTTGCTCAGCGGGTTCAGCACGGGGATGAAGAACGGCAGCTGGATGAACTTGTCGAGGAAATACCAGCCTACCGAGCCGTGCGTTTTTTCCTTGTCGGCGAACTTGCCGGCCATGGTCGCATACGACGCGTCGAGCGCCGCCGACACCATCTGCGCGTCCATGCCGAGGATGAAGTAGCACTTGTCGCGAAAATCCGACGTCATCATCAGGTTGATCGCTTCGATCACTTCCGTCACCACCTTCGGCGAGCAGCGGTCGAGGTCGTCGATAAAAACGATGGCCGGGTTGTCTTTGTCGATCAGCTCCGTGCATACGAGCGTGAGGTCTTCGTTGATCTCGTGGAAAACACCCAGCTTTCCCTGGTAATCGGGCTCGCGGATGTAGGCGGAAAATTTGCCTTCCACGTTTTCATGGATGAAGCGCTGCCGTTTCGCGATGCCCGCCGTGACCGCAGCCAGCGTCATTCCCCCGCCGAGATAAGGCGCCCATGGCCAGTCGTGCTTCACCAGGAAAGAAACCGCGAACGCCCCGAGGGCGAATATCGTGGCGATGATCCAGACGAGCGCCTTGTCCAGGATCTTCATCCGCAGCTCTTTCTTCAGCTTGTCGCGGTCGAAGCGGCGCATCGTGATCCGCAGCCAGAATTTTTCCTGGTCGAGCGGCGAAAGTTTTTTCACCAGCTGCGTAATGATCGTGTGGCCGAGTCCCGACCAGAGCTGCTCGCTGCTCTGGTATTTCCACGGGTTGAACCATACGGTCGGATTTTTGAGCGTTGACACCCGTCCTGCTTTTTTCAGGATCCAGTCTTTCAGGTCGCCGTACGTTGCTGCCGCTTCTTCGCGCACCGGCGGTTCCTGCGTCGTGGCTTCATCGAAGCGCTTGCGGATGTAGCGCATGAGCGTGGTCTTGCCTTGCCCCCACGGCGCGATGATGGCGATGTTGAGCGGCGGCTGCGTTTTCGGGTCGCGGATGATCGTGGCGATGGCTTCCGCGTAGAGATCGTACTGCAGGCAGTCGGCCGGCGCGCTGTCGTCGGAGTGGAGCTTGACCTGCGCGCCGGGGCGGAATGGGGCAGTGATAAATCGAAATAATGCGGTGCTGTGCGCATCGCTGACAGCAGAAATACTTTTCTCTTTTATACGAGCGGGTGAAAAACCCTCGAGGTCCGGCACCCTGGACAGCGCGAACCAGTCTATCGTGTTTTTAAGCCCCGAGACACGTTTCACCAGGAGCACGCCGGCCGTTTTCCATGTATTAAGCACCAGGAAACTATTCACACGATCCGTTTCCCAATCATACACCCAGACGGTATCATGCTCCTGCACCTCGAATAACGGTTGTTCTTCATACGGCCTGAACAACTTCTCACCAAGTGATGTCGTCGTATGAATTTCAAACATGTCTTTTGACATTCCGTCCTTTTTTGCCCGGATCGCGAATAAGCGATCCGGCAAATTGATCCACCATGCCCGCCTTGCCTGCGGTTCCGGGCTTTCTTCCTTCGCTCCCTTTTTTTCAACGCGCTGGCTCACCTCCTGCTGCACTGTATTCGGCTGCCCGCCGATATTGAATTCCTCCGCCGGTTTTGTTTCCGGGATTTCCTCCGTTTCTTCCGCCGGCGGGGCGCCGGAAGATAATGCCGGGCGCGCCAGTTCTTCGTAAACGATCCACGGGAAAACGAAAACGAGCTCTTCGTTCATTTGCGATTCCCCGCGCAGGAACTGGCGCAGCAATTCCTGCACGCGCGGACCGTCGTCGGGAAAACCCGCTTCGATGCCGAGGTAGCGGCAAAGCGTGTGGAAAGGCCCCGCGGTATAAAACGCGCCGAACTTCAGGTCGCTCAGCAACGCGATCGCGCGCAGCCGCACCGCGCGCAGCTCCCCGCGGTTGTCGAGCACCAGCGAGCTTTCATCCATCAGCTGGGAAAGCGGCTTGCCTGCCCGCAATCCCTGGTAGAGCTGTTTCGTGATCTTCCAGAAAACGCCGACATTCTGTTGTAAAAGATCTAAGCTTACACGGCCACGGCCGACGCTTCCCATTCCGTCATTGCACCAGAGAAATTTAAGAAAGTGCGGTACTTGCGAGCCTTCTTCCAGGAGGATCACATCTTCGGGTATCATCAATTGCTCACCGATCTCCGGAAGATATTTCTTAAAGCAAAGCATCCTCGCCTCGCGAATGCCGTTCATCCAGCCGGCATATTTCTGGATCGTGTCGCTTTGCCCCAGGCGGAAGATCTCCGTAGCGATCTCTTCCTTGACCAGCATGTAATTCTCGGCCATTTCGTCTTTCTTTTGAATAAATTTACCCGATTTCCCAAAACAGTAAACGAATGCTTGACGAACCTTTGCATTTTACACTAAACCCATTAGCACATTAGCAGATTAGCAATCCCGATAGTTATCGGGAAGCACATTACTTTTGCTCCATGTCCGAAAATTCCATCCACTCCTCCAAAGCTCCCGAGCCCGTCGGCCTTTACCCGCATGCAAAACGCGTCGGCAATTTGCTGTTCCTCTCCGGCGTCGGCCCGCGTGAAAAAGGCACCAAAAAAATTCCCGGCGTAGAGCTGGACGAGAACGGCAAGATCGTTTCCTACGACATCGAGACACAATGCCGCAGCGTTTTCCAGAACGTGAAATACATCCTCGAAGACGCCGGCAGCAGCTGGGACAAGATCGTGGACGTAACGGTGTTCCTCACGAACATGAAAGACGATTTTCCCATTTACAATAAATTGTGGGCGGAATACTTCAAGGAAAATCCTCCGTGCAGGACGACGCTGGAGATCAATTGCCTTCCTACTCCGATTGCGATTGAATTGAAAGTGGTTGCTACGATTGAATAGGTTCTGGGATCTGGGTTCTTGGTTCTTGGCGGCCGGGGATCGCGTGATTGAAAATCTACCAGGAATCACATCGCCACCGCGGAGTGGCTTGTTGTTATGGACTGTCTGCCCGAAGAACCAAGAGCCCAGAACCCAGAACCTTAATCTCCATGAGATCCTTCCTCCTGCTACTGATCCTGCTGTCGACAACCACAAGCTGCTCGAGGAAAAAACCCGTTGCCGACACCCGCCGCATTCTCCACGCGGAAGGCGACATCAACGTGGACGGCGAGATCGTGCACTGGCAGGCGTATGCGGAGCGCGACAGCTTTTTCAGATCGTTTACGCTTGCGGGAAAAACGAACGCCATGATCCTTGCGAAGTCGCAGGCGGAAATGAACGACAGCACATTCACGCGCCGTGATTATTCGCCGGAAGGAAAACTCGTCGCGGTGAAATCCTGGCGCAGCGGCGTGCCGCACGGGGAATGGACCTCTTACCACCCGAACGGAAACCGCGCGTCGCATTCGGTGATCAGCAACGGCATTCTGCAATCGTATAACGCTTGGTATGCGGGCGGGAACGTGCAGGTGGAAGGCAAACGCCGCCCCGACGGCACGATGGAGCGCACCGAATATTTCGAGAACGGAAATCCCGGCCAGGAATTCAAAACCGACACGCTCGGCAACGGTACCGGGAAATACTGGTGGCGCAACGGCCGGCCCCGCGAAGAAGGCGGATTGCTCCGCTTCACCCCGCAGGGACGCTGGAAACGCTACGACACGCTCGGCAAGCCTTTACCCGACACCATCTACGGAACCGATGAAGTTCGCTGAACATTCCCTCGCGTGGATCACGGCCGGGTTGTGCGCCCTGCTGCTGCTGCCCGCGCTGTTCATGGACGGCATGTTCATGGACGGCGTGCTGTACGCGTCGGTGAGTCGGAATTACGCGGAAGGATACGGCACGTTCTGGTTCCCGTATTTCAGCGAGATCTTTTACCGCGATTTCCACGAGCAGCCGCCGCTGATGTTCTTCCTGCAGGGAACGTTCATGAAAGTGCTCGGCACCGGCATGTACACCGAGCGCATTTATTCGCTCATCGCCGCGCTTATCAGCATTTTTCTCGTGCACCGCTGCTGGACGATCGTGCGGGGGAACGGGAAAACCGGCTGGCTGCCTGTGCTGGCGTGGTTCATCATGCCCGTCACGTTCTGGGCGTACACGAACAACGTGGAAGAATGCACGATGACGCTCTTCGTGCTTGCTGCGATGATCCATTTATTGCGCGCAATGCACGAACACAAACGCGAAACGCTACACCTCCTGCTTGCCGGCCTGTGGATCCTGCTTGCGGGCCTCACGAAAGGCCTGCAGGGCATGTTTTTACTGGCCGGGCCGTTCGTGTGGTGGCTCACCGTGCGCAACACGTCGTTCGTGCGGATGGTGTGGCACAGCGTGCTGGTGGCGGCCATTCCAGCGCTTTTCGCGGTTTACGCCTGGTTCACGCCCGACGTGCACGCCAGCTTCGACGCGTATTTCACCTCGCGTTTCAGCAAAACATTTTCCGGCATCACCGCCACCACCGCCTCGCGTTTTCACCTCCTGTTCGAATTGCTGCTCGACACGCTTCCCTTGCTCGTCGTGGGAACCGTGCTGCTGCTGAGCTTCCGGAAGTCGCGCCGATTTTCTGCCGGGTGGGAATCTTCGAAAAAACTGGTCCTGTTCTTCCTCCTCGTGGCGCTGACGGGAATTTTGCCTTTGCTTGTAACGCTGGAGCAGCGCGGGTTTTACCTCGTCACCGCCTTGCCGTATGTCGCGCTGGCGTTTGCATTGCTTGTCGCCCCGCAAGCCGAAGAGCTGGAAACACGGGCCTTGCGGCGCAGGAAGCTGTCGGCCGGGCTGGGCGTTTTCGGGCTGCTCCTGCTTGCCGGCGCGCTTGCTGCCACCTTTTTCATGGCCGGGAAACCCCGCCGCGACGAAGCCAACCTGCACGACCTGCCGCTCATTGCCGCACAAACCGGCGAACGCACTACGCTCGTCGCCTCCAACGTCATCTGCAGCGACTGGCCCTTCCTCTGCTACGCTATGCGCTATCACGGCCTGAGCTTCAACAACCAGTCTTTGCCCGGGTACAAATGGCTTTTGCTGGAAAAGGCGGATCCTGAGCCGGTTGGCTATGCGAAAGTCGATCTTCGGTTGACGCGTTTCGGCCTTTACGAAAAGAGGTAGTCGGTTGTCTAAGGTTGTCCGGGGGTGTCGGTTGTCCGGGGTTGTCAGTTGTCGGTAACCAGGTAATTACCGCCAACTGACAACCGAAGCGGCGCAGCCGCGACCGACACCCCCGGACAACCTTAGACAACCGACAACTGACACCCGATATTCCGTAACTTCGCATTCCTTATGAAAAAGTACCCGGAATTTCCGTCCCTGGACCTTCCCGCGATCGCGGCGGACGTGCTGGCGGACTGGGAAAAGAACAGGATTTTCGAGCGGAGCGTCAGCGAGCGTGCTGGGGCCGAGCCGTTCGTGTTTTATGAAGGACCTCCGTCGGCCAACGGCATGCCGGGCATTCACCACGTGATGGCGCGCGCGATGAAGGATATTTTCTGCCGTTACCAGACGCTCAAAGGGCGACAGGTGAAGCGGAAAGCAGGCTGGGACACGCACGGGCTGCCGATCGAGCTGAGCGTGGAAAAAACGCTGGGCATTACCAAGGAAGACATCGGGAAGAAAATTTCCATCGAGGAATACAACGCCGCCTGCCGCAAGGAGGTGATGAAATACACGCATTTGTGGGAAGAAGTGACCCGGCAGATGGGCTATTGGGTGGACATGAAGGATCCGTACATCACGTACGAGAATTCTTACATCGAAAGCGTTTGGTGGCTGCTGCAGCAGTTGTACAAGAAGGATCTGCTGTACAAAGGCTACACGATCCAGCCGTATTCGCCTGCTGCGGGAACGGGACTGAGCTCGCATGAATTGAATCAGCCGGGATGTTACAAGAATGTGAAGGATCGGACGGCGGTTGCGATGTTTAAAGCAGATTTGCCTTCAAAGACGGCAGTTTTTGAGTTTAAAGAAATTTATAAAGGCCTTACGATTCAACAACAATATGGCGGTATAGGAAATAAAAATGTTTTTTTCCTGGCTTGGACAACAACTCCTTGGACACTTCCATCGAATACTGCATTAGCCGTTGGAAATCATATCGATTATGTTCTGGTAGAATCCTACAATCCTATCGGCACCCAAACGAGTATCGCCTATTATATCATTGCAGAAGATCTTTGGCTTGATTTTTTTGTTCGATTAGAAGATGTAGATGCTAGAATTGGAGGCGTTTCCGGATTAGCAAACGATCCAAAGTATATTCCATTACATGAGAAGCTAATCAAATCGAAGAGACTCATAGACTTTAACGATGACGAGTTAAGGTTACTTCGTGAAAAATTACAGAACGAACTAAAACTCAAATCTCCTTTAGGAATTGTAGTTTCTCACCGCAAAGGTTCCGACCTCGTCGGCCTGCGCTATGAGCAGCTCCTGCCCTACGCATTGCCGCATGAAAATGCCGACAAAGCATTTCAAGTGATCGCCGGCGATTTCGTTTCCACGGAAGACGGAACGGGCATCGTGCACATCGCCCCGACATTCGGTGCGGATGATATGCGCGCGGCGAAAGCGGCAGGTGTTCCGCCCTTGCTTGTTGAGGATGAGAACGGCAAAGCTGTTCCCCTCGTGGACCTGCGCGGACGTTTCCGTCCCGAGATGAACGAGTTTGCGGGGGAATTCGTGAAAGCGGAATATCTATCCGACGATGAAAAGAAAAAAGAGATCGAGCGCCTGAAATCGCTTTCGGGAAATGCGCTGAACGAGCTCGTTTCCAAAATTGTCACGCGCACGAACGAATACCTGAGCGTGGACGAACGTATCGTTTTGAAGCTCGAGCAGGAAGGGAAACTGTTCAAGAAAGAAACCTACGAGCACAATTACCCGCATTGCTGGCGCACCGACAAACCCGTTCTCTATTACCCGCTCGATTCCTGGTTCATCAAAGCTTCGGCGATGAAAGAACGCATGAGCGAGCTGAACAAAATGATCAACTGGAAGCCGGAAAGCACCGGCACAGGGCGTTTCGGGGAATGGCTCAACAACCTGCAGGACTGGAACCTCTCGCGTTCGCGCTACTGGGGAATCCCGCTGCCGCTGTGGGTTTCCGAAGATAAATCGGAAATGATCTGCATCGGCTCGGCGGAGGAATTGAAGAACGAGATCGAACGTTCGGTGAAAGCCGGCTTCATGACGAAAAATCCGCTGGAAAATTTCAGGCCCGGTGATTTTTCGAAAACGAACTACGAAACGTTCGACCTGCACCGCCCTTACGCCGACGACATCGTGCTCGAGCGCAACGGCAAGAAATTATTCCGCGAGCCCGACCTCATCGACGTGTGGTTCGACTCCGGTGCCATGCCTTACGCGCAGCTGCATTACCCGTTCGAGAACAAAGAGCAGATCGACGGCCGCACCTATTTCCCCGCCGACTTCATCGCGGAAGGCGTGGACCAGACGCGCGGGTGGTTCTACACGCTGCACGCCATTGCCGTGATGCTGTTCGACAGCGTCGCGTACAAGAACGTTATCTCTAACGGCCTCGTGCTCGACAAGAACGGCAACAAGATGTCGAAGCGCCTCGGCAACGCCGTCGACCCGTTTGAAACGCTCAACGCTTTCGGTCCCGATGCCACGCGCTGGTACATGGTGACCAACGCATCGCCGTGGGATAACTTAAAATTCGACAAAGACGGCATCGTGGAGGTCCAGCGCGGATTTTTCGGAACACTTTACAACACCTACACGTTCTTCGCGCTCTACGCCAACATCGACGGCTTCGAGATCGACGAAACGAACGTGGTGCCCGTAGCCGAACGTTCCGAGCTCGACCGCTGGGTCATTTCAAAGCTGCACAGCCTCGTGAAGTTCGTCACCGAACGCCTCGACGATTACGATCCCACGCCGGCAGCCCGCGCCATCCAGAATTTCGTGGACGAGCATTTGTCGAACTGGCACGTGCGCCTCTCCCGCCGCCGTTTCTGGAAAGGGGAAATGACGCGCGACAAGCAGGCCGCTTACGAAACGCTGTACGAGTGCCTCAACGTGGTGGCCCAGCTCATGAGCCCCATCGCGCCGTTCTTCAGCGACCGGCTGTACCACAACCTCACCGACGGCGTGCGCGACAAGGCAAAACAGCTGAAATCGCCCCTTGCGCCCGATTCCATCCACCTGACCTTCCTGACGAAAGCCGACGAAAACGTGATCGACACGGAGCTGGAAGAGCGGATGGAGCTGGCCCAGCGCTTCTCCTCGCTCGTGCTTTCGCTCCGGAAAAAGGTGAATATCCGCGTCCGCCAGCCCCTGAACCGCATCATGGTGCCTGTGCTCGACGACCAGTTCCGCAGCCGCCTGGAGCTTGTAAAAGACCTCATCCTGGCCGAAACCAACGTCAAAACCATCGAATATGTCACGGATTCCGGGGTTTTTATAAAAAAGATCAAGCCGGATTTTAAAGCGTTGGGTAAAAAACTTGGAAAGCACATGAAAGCGGCGGCGGCGGCTTTTGCGGCGTTCCCGCAGGAAAACATCGCTGCCATGGAAGCGAACGGCTACTTCGACCTTCAGCTCGACGGCGACACGATTCGCGTGGAACGTTCTGAGGTTGAGATACTTGTGGACGACCTGCCGGGTTGGCTGGTGGCCATCGACGGGAAGCTGACGGTGGCTTTGGACGTGACGCTGACGCCCGAGCTGAAGGAAGAAGGGTTGGCCCGGGAGCTGGTCAACCGCATCCAGAACCTCAGGAAAGACAAGGATTTCGAGGTTACGGACAAAATAGACGTCAGGATTAAATCGCATGAAATGCTTGCCACTGCTGTGAGAAATAATTTCAATTATATTTGCTCTGAAACTCTTGCGACCTCACTCGAGCTGGTACACGATCTTGCTGAGCAGGAAGCGGTTCCGGTGGAGGTGGATGAAGAGATCAAAACGTTAGTACACATCACCAAACACAATTAAATTACACACACCCATGGCAAAAAAGGCTAAAAAAGGCGGTAAGGCCAAGAAGGCTTCAAAACCCGCCAAAAAACAGGGCGCGAAGAAAGCAGCCAAAAAAGCGAAACCCGCTAAAAAAGCTGCGAAGAAAAAAGTAGCGCCGAAGAAAAAAGCGGCAGCGAAAAAAGCGAAGCCCGCGAAGAAAGCAAAAAAAGCAGCGCCCAAGAAAAAAGCCGCAGCCAGGAAAAAAGTAGCTCCCAAGAAAAAAGCAGCGCCCAAGAAAAAAGCCGCAGCGCCGAAAAAGAAAGCAGCCCCGAAAAAGGCAGCTCCCAAAAAGCCTGCAGCGCCGAAGAAAGCAGCAGCACCGAAGAAAGCAGCAGCACCGAAAAAAGCAGTGGCGCCGAAAAAGCCCGCAGCTCCCAAAAAACCGGCAGCCATCAGCAAACCCGTTCCCGCTCCGCCCGCGCATGAAGAAATGATGCAGGACGACGAGCCGGCGATGGAGATGAACGAGGAAACACCGGAAGTAAACGATGATCAGGACGATAACAGCAGCGACAACGATATGCGCGGCGCCTTCGATCATTTCTAATCGATCCCTTAACTACAATGGCCAAGAAATCAACAGCTAAATCGGCTAAAAAGGCAGCTCCGGCGAAAAAGCCCGGGGCTGCCAAAAAAGCCGCTTCCAAGTCAAAGTCTTCCAAACCTGCCAAAACGGAAAAGAAGGCCGCTCCTAAAAAAACTGCCCCGGCAAAAAAAGCTGCTGCTCCTAAAAAAGCCGCACCCAAAGCCAAAGCCCCGGCAAAACCGGCCGCCAAAGCCAAAACAGCAGCTCCCGCCAGGCCCGCAGTAAAGCCGGCCACGCAGAAGCCCCTGCTGCCGCCGCCCGTAGCCCGGAACGGCGCGCCCATGGCCAAAACCGCGAAGCCCGGCCCGGTCGACAACCGTTCGCGGTATTCCGACGCGGAGCTGAAAGAGTTCAAGGCCCTCATCCACAAAAAACTGGACGAAGCCACGCGCGATTACGAACTGCTCAAAAACACGCTCTCCCACAAGGATGACCACGGCACGGACGACACCTCGCCCACGTTCAAGCTCCTGGAAGACGGTTCCGATGTGCTTTCCAAAGAAGAAACCGCGCACCTCGCCGCACGGCAGGAAAAATATATCCAGAACCTCAAGAACGCGCTGATCCGTATCGAAAACAAAACGTACGGCATCTGCCGCGTCACCGGCAAGCTCATCCCGAAAGAACGCCTGCGCAGCGTGCCGCACGCCACGCTCAGCATCGACGCGAAGCTCGGCCAGAACCGGTAGAGAAAGTGAATTTTTTATTGAAGAGGCCATCTGTTTGTTCAGGTGGCCTTTTTCTATTCAGAGAGATGTACGATTACGAAGTACGATGTACGATTGTTTAACATTTAAAAATTGATTTATGGACAAATTTGAATTGCAGCGCCGAACGATGAAGTTTTCTGTTGATGTTTATTTTATGGTGGATCTATTGCCGAAAAGCAAGGGCGCCGACAACCTTTCTTACCAGCTTCTTAAATCATCTTCCTCAGTGGCGGCGAATTACAGGGCTGCATGCCGGGTCAAATCAAAGGCCGACTTTTTGAATAAGTTGAAAATAGTAGAGGAAGAGGCGGATGAAAGCCTCTACTGGATCGAGTACATGAACCATGTAAAGCTGGTTCAGGACCCAGTAAAACACAGCGCTATCCGCAAAGAAGCCGGTGAATTGGTGGCGATCTTTACAAGCGCCCTGAAAACCCTCAGAAATCAGAAATAACACACTTTTACAAATCGTACTTCGTAAATCGTAAATCGTACATTCTTTTTTCCGCATCTTTGTGCCTCGTGAAAAAAGCCCTCGCTATCGTATTCGCCGTGCTGCTTATCGACCAGTCGATCAAGATCTGGGTGAAAACGCACATGTACCTCGGCGAAGCGTATAAAGTTTCCGGCGACTGGTTCTACCTGCACTTCGTGGAGAACCCGGGCATGGCGTTCGGGCTGCAGCTGAGCGACGGGGAATGGGGCAAGCTCGTGCTGAGCATTTTCCGCCTGCTGGCGGTGGCGGGCATCGGGTATTACCTCTGGACGCTTTTCAAAAAAAAGAACCGCCCCCTGCTCATCGTTTGCGTGGCCCTCATCTTCGCCGGTGCGCTCGGAAATATTCTCGACAGCGTTTTTTACGGAAAGATCTTCAACACGAGCGACCAGTGGGACCAGAACGTGGCCGAACTTTTTCCCAAAGAAGGCGGTTACGCCGGCTTTCTCCACGGCCAGGTGGTCGACATGTTCTACTTCCCCGTGCTGTCGGGGCGCTTCCCGGATTTTGTCCCGTTCTGGGGCGGTGAAGATTTCGTGTTTTTCCGGCCGGTGTTCAACATCGCCGATGCGGCCATTTCCGTAGGCGTTTTCCTGCTGATCGTTTTCCAGCGCCGCCTGTTCGGGAAGCTCACGGCCCTCAGCCCGCGCAAGGTGCTCGCAACGAATATTTTCTTCGGCTTCATCTTCTTCCTCATCGCGACATTCCTCCTGCTCACCTACGCCGCGATGCTTTCGGATACCCACCCGCTGCCCGGCTGGCTGATCGGCGTGCTCGTTGCGGCTTCCGCGCTTGCCGGCGCAGGAATGTTCTATTACCTGCAGCGTCGCCCCCTGTTCGAGCCGGAGCCGGACAGCGAACTCCTCGGCGATGCGGCGTTGCCTCCCGATTTACAGAAGCGGGTCGATTCAACTCCTCCGCAGGATACGCTTCCCCCGGAACCGAAGCAGGACTGATCTCCCCGCGCCTTTTCGTATCTTTATTTTTCCCTCACGAAAATGCGCGCAGCACGGCTTCTTATTCCCGTTCTCATCCTCGGCATGTGCTTCGGCGCCTGCACGATTAAAAAGCGCCGGTACCGCGACGGCTTTTACGTTTTCAAACGGAAAAAAGTGGAGACAACGCCACAGCCTCCTCCCGCCGATCCGCCAAAACCGAAACAACCCACAGGCCCGAACCCCAATCCGCCGCCGGATTACCAGAGCCCGTTCATCCAGCCCGGACTTCCGAAATTTTGTTTTTACGGCGGCTACCAGGAAGGATTCGTGAAGCTCTCGGTGAACGCGGAAAAATTTCTTTCATACGGTCCGTACATCAACGGTTTCGCGCGTTTGGGCGCCGGCTTCGGCGATGTGGGCTCGCGTGAGTTCACCAAACGTTTTATCGTCAGCGGCGGTGTCGCGTTCGGGCCGAAAACGATCAAAGCCGGAGCGGAGGTCGGCTTTGCGGGCTATCTCAACGGCGACGAAGGCTACGGATTTTATTCCGGCTTCGTGCGCATCATGCCGGGAAGACAAAGCATCTACCTGAAATGCGGCCTCACCAAACCCATGCGCGAGCTTTCGCTGAAACGGGAGATCGTGTTCAACTGCGGGATCGGATTGGCGTTTTAAACGAATCAAAATCCCGAAGGTTTGCCCGTGCGCATGGCTGCGCGCAAACCTTCGGGATTTTCGCCTATTCGTAATTCGTAAATTCGATTTGATTCGTAATTCGCACCCTCTAATAGTTCGTCCCTGCCGCGAGCTTCTGCCCCAGCAGCTTCTTCTCCACGAGGTATTCCGCGATCTGCACTGCGTTCGTGGCGGCGCCTTTGCGCAGGTTGTCGGACACGATCCACATGTTGAGCGTGTTCGGCTGCGATTCGTCGCGGCGGATGCGGCCTACGAACACGTCGTCTTTGTCGTGCGCGTGGATGAGCGGCATCGGGTATTGCAGATTTTTAATGTCGTCGATCACTTTCACGCCGGGCGATCTTTCCAGCAGCGCGCGCACTTCGGCGAGGTCGAAATCGTTTTCGAATTCCACGTTCACCGCTTCGGAGTGGCCGCCCATGACGGGAATGCGCACGGTGGTCGCTGTCAGGCGGATGGTGTCGTCGCGCATGATCTTGCGCGTTTCGTTCACCATCTTCATCTCTTCTTTCGTGTACCCGTTATCGAGGAACACATCGATCTGCGGGATCGCGTTCTGGTCGATCTGGTACGCGTACGCCATTTCCCCTTTCACGCCGCTGCGTTCGTTCATCATCTGGTCGACGGCTTTTTTCCCGGTGCCGGTGACGGACTGGTACGTGCTCACGACGATGCGTTTGATCTTATATTT
The DNA here is from genome assembly GCA_966211705.1 of uncultured Chryseobacterium sp. Lineage (GTDB taxonomy): Bacteria > Bacteroidota > Bacteroidia > Palsa-965 > Palsa-965. The sequence goes on along the minus strand of CBIHOC010000021.1, from coordinate 19,740 downwards.
TTTGTGAAGCGGGTTCAGCGCCACCACCATCTGGATCGTGGAGCAGTTCGGGTTGGCGATGATCTTGTCGTCCGCCGTGAGCGCGTCAGCGTTGATCTCCGGCACGATGAGCTTTTTCGCGGGGTCCATTCTCCATGCGGAAGAGTTGTCGATGACCGTAATTCCCGCTTCCGCAAACTTCGGCGCCCACTCCAGCGAAGTTCCGCCGCCCGCCGAGAACAAGGCCAGGTCCGGCTTCAGCGCGATGGCTTCGGCCGGCGTCACCACTTTCCATTTCCTGCCGCCGAATTCCACTTCTTTCCCTTTCGAACGCTCTGACGCGACGGGAATAAGTTCCGTTACAGGAAAGCGGCGCTCCGCAAGCACCTGCATCATTTTGGTTCCGACGAGCCCGGTGGCCCCGACGACTGCGATCTTCATTGAGTACGAATTATGTCCCGATCTCTTTCGGGAGATGCGAATTTACGAATTAACAGTGGAGGCTGAATCATGGTGAGGCGGCGACAGCCTCATCAAAAAAAGGCACCTTTGCCCATGTTTTTGTAGCAAAGAAGGATTCTCGTGCGATAAGGGCCGGCTTCTGACCGGCCCTTATTTTTGGTAGCGGCCAGTTTGGAAAACCCGGAATTTGTCTTAACTTGTATTTGGTTTTCAGCCTGTTCCGGTTGAAATGCAAACGACCTGCCCATGAAAAAAACTCTCCTCTTCGCGCTTCTCGGCATTTCATTCCTCGTCAATTCCTGCAAAAAGGAAGAGGCGCCCGAGATCACCACCGTTTCCACCGAGCACAAATCGCTGCTGCTCGATTTCACGGCGACATGGTGCTGCCCCTGCGGCAATGCCGTCCCGATCTTCGACGAAGTGACGTCGCGCTACCCGTACAAAGTGGTCCCGATGGCGCTGCACGCCAGCAACGACTCGTTCTACAACGCGACGATGTATTGGCACTGGGCCAACATCTACGACGTGCAAGGCATTCCTTCGTTCGTGGGCGACAACGAACGCATCAGCTGGGGCTACGTGCTGCCGGACCTGCATCTCGACACGAGCCATTTTTACGAAGTGATCAACGCCACCGTTTACGACACGCCGCCTGCAGTGGGGATCGGGCTGAAAAAGGAGATCACGGGAAATACGATGACGATCAAATCGAAAACCGTATTCTTCCGTGAAACCACCGGCAAGCTCAGCCTCGCCATTTACATCGTGGAAGACGGGATCTACTTCGACCAGAATTGCAGCGACGACGATATCCACGATCACGTGTTCCGCGCTTCGCTCACCGATCCGCAGGGCAAAGGCCTGGTCCTCATCGAGGGCACTGCGGCGAAAGGGAAAGCATTCGACAACACGTTCACGTTCGAAATCCCCTCCGACTACGTAAAAGCAAACCTCCACGTGATCGGGGTTGTTTACCAGCTCGATCCTTCCAGCATCAACGCCAAGCCGATCGCTGTCCTGAACGTGAACAATATCTAAGCACGCATGCGGCCGGCCACGCTCGTCTTTCTCGTGCTTTTTGTATTCGGCGCCGTCGCGGAAGCATCCGCGCATCCGCCGCGCAAAAAGAAAAAAACCGCGTTTAAGCAGGGCCAGTCCACCCTCCAGGCCGGCACCGGGTTTCCTTCCCTCGTAAAACCCAACATCGACACGCTGCTGTACTTCGGCGAAGTGAAGCGCAAACTTTTCCCGCCCATCCAGCTGCGCTACGAATACGCCGTGACGGGCAACATCGGGATCGGGGGAATGATCGGCTACGCTTCGGCGGATGCGGAGATCACCGACAACACCGACCCGGAAAACATCAACGGCTTTAAGTACACGTATATCCTTGCCGGCGCGCGCGGCGCGTTTCACCCGAGCACGAAATCGCCGAAATTCGATCCGTACGTGGTGGGATTTGCCGGGCTAAACCTCACCACCATTTCCCCGTACGGCCCGAGCAACCCGCTGGAGGTGACGAAAAAAACATTTCTCTGGTCGCTGCATGCCGGCGCGAATTTTTACTTCGTGGAAAAGATCGGGGCGTTTGCGGAAGTGGGTTATGGGGTGGCGGTTGTGAATGCGGGCGTGACGTTTAAGTTCGGGGGGTAGCGTAATTTTTTCCCTCGACGTAACCCGGGAAGCCGTTTTTTCGTACCAGAAACAAAACCTCACCCTTTTCACATGGAAAAAGTTTTACGTCACCTGTATCGTTTTCTCCTTTCTGTCATTAGAAAAAGCGTACGTAAAACCACACGCCATGAAACCCATCCTGCTCTTTGTGTTCTGCGCGTTCCTGGTTCCGGGAACCGTTTCCGCTCAGAAAGAATCCCCGTCCGCTTTTGACAACTACGGTCCCGTTGTGGTCGAAGGCCTTAAGCTTACCGCCACGCTCCGGCAGTTGGATCCGCGCATTGCCGTGATCACTGAAGCTTCGAAAATACTCTCCTGTATTCCCGAAATCGGCTACGCCGTGCTTGCTGAAGAGGAAATCCGGCAAAAAAAACGCCGGGATAAAATCAGTTCCCTCGGGGAAACGCTGGTCGAGCTGAAAAAAAAGGGCAAGCTCACCCAAGACAATCAGACTTACCAGGCGACCGTCGCAGGGCTGAAATACGAAGGCCTGCTTTCGCCCCGCAGGTCGGGCTTTCATTATTTCGACGCAGGATTCAGCACGAAAAAGGGAATGATGGCTGCCGCCAAAGCCACCGGTAAAATTTACCTTTCATGGTATGTGAGCCAGGAGTTGAAGAAAGAAACCATCAGCTTCAATATTCCCCGGAGCATGAAGGAGACCTTATTGTATCTCATGGACCAGGCCGGCGGGGGATTCAACAGGACGGAGTGGAAAAGCCTCGACCACGCCATCACCGGCGTTATTCCTTATGTTGCAAAGCAAGGCGTTAAAGAATTCTTCGCGCAGAGCTACGACCTCTTTATCGGCAAACCGAATGCTCCTACTTTGCTTGCGCCGCTCACGGATATCGGGCGGGAAGCCCTGGGCCAGCTCAACAGCCCCGACCTGATCTTATCTCCCCCGGATCCTTACATCCGGGCGCCGCTCAATCACTCCGGCCTGATTTTATCTCCCCAGGATCCTTACATCCGGGCACCGCTCGAAGAGCTCACGGTAGAAGCGCCACCTTCACATTCCGCCACGGGCACGGGAAGCGGCTACGACGCTACCCCATCATCCAGCTCGTCCGACAGGTGTTCCAGCTCCAGCTATAACCAGCTGAATTCAATCTCGACCAGCGGCGATTGGGACTGAAGAAAAGCTGGCTTTTTCCTCCTCTTTTCTTTACGCGGCTTTTCCGGCCAATCCGTTATCTTTAAACCCTCATGCCTGGCCGGAAATCCATGCTTTGCTGTTTACTGCTTTTCGCCTGTTTCGCTGCGGGAATCTCCACGCACGCACAGATCACCGACGCATTTTCCGACGGCGACTTCACCGTCAACCCGGCCTGGTCGGGCGACGGCGCGGAATACACGGTGAACGCGGGCTTCCAGCTCCAGCTCAACGGCACGATCGCGGACACGTCGTACCTGTCGATGCCCAGCCCGTTCATCTCGAATGCGGAATGGCAGTTCTGGGTGCGGCTGAACTTTTCACCGTCGGACAACAACAGCGCGCGGATCTACCTCGTGTCGGATGTGCCCAACCTCAAAGGCGCGGTGAACGGCTATTACGTGCGCCTCGGCGAGAACGGCTCGTTCGACAGCGTGGACCTGTGGGAACAATCGGGCAATACGCACACGAAGATCATCGACGGGGTGAATGCGCATTGCGCGGCGGCGAACAACGAGCTGCGCATCAAAGTGACGCGCGATGCGACGGGGAACTGGAACCTGCAATCCGACACGCTGGGCGGAACGAACTTCCAGCCGGAAGGAACGGTGTTCGACAACACGCACACAACGTGCAACTACTTCGGCGTGTTCAGCAAATACACGGTTTCGAACATCAACCGGTTTTACTACGACGATTTTTACCTCGGGCCCATCATCGTCGATGTCACCGCACCCGCGATCGTTTCTGCGAATGCAATTTCCGCCACGCAGCTGGATGTGTTGTTCAACGAAAGCGTCGATCTTGCCACGTCGCAAACGGCCGGGAATTATTCGGTGGACAACAGCATCGGCAATCCTGTTTCGGCGGTGCGCGACGGTTCCAATACGGCGCTCGTTCATTTGACGTTCGGAAACAGCTTTGTGAATTCGGTGAATTACACATTGACTGTGACAAACGTCGAGGATGCAAGCGCGAACGCGATCACGACAGCCACCGCGAATTTCACGTACCTGCCGCTGGGCACGCCCGTTTTCCACGATGTCGTCATCAACGAGATCATGGCCGATCCTTCGCCCGTGGTCGGTTTGCCCAACCTGGAATTCGTGGAGCTTTACAACCGCAGCGCGAATAATTTCGACCTCAACGGGTGGACGCTTTCCGACGGCTCGACGACCGGCACGCTGTCTGCGCACGTGCTTCCCGCAGGCGGATACGTCATCGTCTGCGCGGCGGCAGATACCGCAACCTTCAGCCCGTTCGGACCAACTGCCGGCATTTCCGCATTTCCTTCGCTGAACAACGCCGGCGACCATCTTGAAATTTCCGACGCCGTTTCCACGATCATCGATTCGGTGAACTACGACGTTTCCTGGTACCAGGATGCGATCAAAGATGACGGAGGCTGGACGCTCGAGCTGATCAACCCGGATGCGGGCGCGGGTTGCGCGGCTTCGGGAAACTGGATCGCTTCGAATAACGCGGCGGGCGGAACGCCGGGCGTGCAGAATTCCGTGTTCAACAATTCGCCTGATGTGACGGGCCCTGCGCTTGTTTCCGCCTGGGCGGAAGACAGCCTGCATGTCGAACTCTGCTTTAACGAAGCGATCGATCCTGCGCTGCTGGCGAACCTCAATAATTACGACGTGCAGCCCTTCATCGGCCAGCCGGTTTCCGTGAGCTACGACACGGCCACGCTGCGCTGCGTGACGCTCACGCTCATGCTCCCGCTTGCGAACGATCAAACCTACAACGTGTTGTTCCCTTCGCTCGCCGATTGCGCGGGAAATGCAGCGAACCCGAACAGCGCGATGTTTACGTTCCATCTCGTGCAGCCGTTCGACGTGGTGATCAACGAACTCATGCCCGATCCCGATCCGCCGGTGCTGCTCCCGAACGAAGAATACATCGAGCTGCACAACACGACGGCTTTCCCGGTCAAGCTTGACAACTGGACGATCGCCGCAGGAACGACGGTGCGCGTGCTGCCGGAAATTTTCCTTCCCGCCGACAGCTTCGTGGTGTTGACAAGCACGACAGCGGCGCCGTTGTTCACCGGTGTTTTTGTGGTCGGCGTAACAAGCATTCCTTCGCTGACGAATTCGGGCGCCGACCTCACGCTGCGTACCGCGAACGGCATGGTGATGCATAACGTTTCGTACAGCGACAGCTGGTACCGCAATTCTGCGAAAGCCGGCGGAGGCTGGTCGCTCGAGCAGATCGATCCGCAAAACCCGTGCAGCGGCGCGGAGAACTGGACCGCGTCGAACAGCAATAACGGCGGAACGCCGGGCTACCGCAACAGCGTGGAAGCGCCGAACCCCGACAATGCCGCGCCGCGCCTGCTGCGCGTTTCCGTGCTCGCCGCCGACAGCATCCGCCTGTGGTTCTCCGAACCGCTCGACAGCGCGATGATGGCGAACGTTTCGCGTTACTCGATCGATAACAGCATCGGGAACCCGGTGAATGTTCGGCCCATCGCGCCGGAATTTTCCTCCGTCGATCTCAAGCTCGGTTCCGCGATCGCACCCGGCATTACGTACACGGTCACGGTGAGCAACCAGCTGACCGATTGCGTGGGCAACGCCGTGGGAAGCAGCGACAGCGCGCCTTTCGCATTACCGGAAGCGCCGCAGCCGAACGACATCGTGATCAACGAAGTGTTGTTCGATCCGAACGACGGGGGCGTGGATTTCGTGGAGATCTACAATCGTTCCCAGAAAGTGATCGACCTGAAAAGCGTATGGCTCTGCTCGCAGGACACGATCGCCGGCCTGTTCACCGAGCTCAGCGTGGTTGCGCCGGAAGGTTTCCTGCTCTTCCCGCAGCAATACCTCGTGCTCAGCGAAAGCGGCGCCACGGTGCAGCAGCACTATCCCGCCACGACGAACATCGACCTGTGCCTCGACATGGACAACATCCCGTCGATGAACGTGGACGGTGATCTTATCGTGCTGACGGACTCGTCAGGAACCATCATCGACCAGCTCGTGTACCTCGGCGACTGGCATTTTCCGCTGCTGCAATCCACGAAAGGCGTTTCTCTCGAGCGCATCGACTTCGACCGCACGACGCAGGATTACACGAACTGGCATTCCGCGGCGGAAACGGCAGGATTTGCCACGCCCACGCAGCAGAACTCGCAGTACATCGCAGGCGGCAGCGCTGACGACGGCGCGGTTTCGGTGACGCAGCAAATTTTCTCTCCCGACGGCGACGGTTACCAGGACGTGGTGAACATCGATTATAATTTCACCGCACCCGGGTTCGTCGCGAACGTCACGATCTACGACGCGCGCGGCCGTCTTGTGCGCACGCTCATCCGCAGCGAACTGCTCGGCACGGAAACCGGCACGTTCAGCTGGGACGGCACGATGGACGACCGCACGAAAGCGCGCGTGGGTATTTACGTGATCTATTTCGAAGCGTTCAACGCGGCAGGCGAAGTGAAGAAGTACAAAAGGACGTGCGTGCTGGCGGGGAAGATGTAATGTGCGGATGTGCGGATATGCAAATGTGCAGATTGACGCGTAGCTTTAGAAAACTTGATTCTTCCCATTCCATTTGCACATCCGCATATCTGCACATTTGCACATTAAAAGTGCTGGCAGGAAAGTTGCAGTTGCCTGCTAAACGGCGTTGCAATGAAAAGCACCCTTCACACACTCCTTCTCCTCTTTTTATTTTCCTTCCACCTGCAGGCCCAGCGTACGCTTGTGATGGCGGGCGGTGACACGCTGGTCGTGGAGCATCTTTCGAAAGGCGACAGCTTGTACGAGCTGGGGGAATTGGAGGCGGCGATTGTGGAATACCGTCAACAATATGCGCTGGCTCCGGCGCTGGCAAGTTACAACCTGGCCCGTGCTTACGCACGGAATTACCAGCGGGATTCGGCGTTCCGTTACCTGGAAGAATCCATCCGTTACGATTCGACTGCAAATGCATTTACCGAGCCTGGTTTTTTAGTGCTGCGAACAGACAAACGGTGGCGCGCTTTCGAGGACAAGCTTGTTGCCGCAATTCTTGCCTCGCGGCCGGGCACGATCAAAGATGTGCCGCTGGCGAAGAAGCTGTGGGAAATGACGGCGTGGGACCAGGCGTATTACTACGAGATCAACATCGCGGAGAAAAAGATCGGCATGGATTCGCCGGTGAACCAGGCGCTGTGGGAACTGAAGGACAAAGTGAACAAAGAAAACCAGCGCGTGCTCGATTCGATCATTGTAAAAAAAGGATGGCCGAAAATTTCGCAGGTGGGCAAAACCGCGGCGCATGCGGCTTTCCTGGTGATCCAGCATTCCAACCCGAAGCTGCAGGAAAAATATTTACCCACGATCAAAAAGTTGTGCGAACAGGGCGAAGCGCGCTGGCAGGATTACGCGCTCATGTACGACCGTGTGCAGGTTTTTCAAAATAAACCGCAACGTTACGGATCACAGGTGCGCTTCAACGAAGCGACCGGGCAGAATGAATTTTTCCCGATCGAGGACGAGAAGAACGTGAACAAACGCCGCGCGGAAGTGGGACTTGAGCCGCTGGAAGAGTACGCGTCGTATTTCGGGATAAAGTATGTGTTGCCGGGGAAATGATTTGCCGGAATGCCGATGTGTCGAAATGCCGATGGATTTGTATTCATCCACATCAGCGGCACATGCATCGTGACGCTGCATAAAGATGCCCGGCATCGGCACATCGGCATTTCGGCACATTTGTTTGCCGGGCCGTGCGGCTGCCCAAACTTTCCTACATTTGCCCCTGAAACTCACACACCACTAACAAAACCACAAGCCCATGTCAATCCGTACTTCCCGATTCCTCACAGCACTTTCCATTTTCTCAGTTCTTGCTTTCTCATCCTGCGGCGGCGGCAACTCACGCGAAGGCCGTGACGATGCCGGTGAACCGAAAGAGAAAAAAATCAAAATGGAAGAAGCTTCCGCCAACGATTACAAGCTGATGGTGCCGAAGCACATGGTAAAAACCACCGATCTGAACGACGAAGCATCACTCCAGTACCAGAACATTTACAAAGAGCTTTACATCATCGTAATTGACGAGCCGCGCGATACGATCATCGAATCGTTCAAGATGCTGGGCGAATATGATGACACAAAATCACCGGTCGAGAACTACCGCACGTTCCTGATGGACCAGCTGGAAAGCAACATGGACATCAAAGCCGAGCCGGAGATCCGCAAAGAGAAGATCAACGGCATGGATGCGGAGATCGTCAGCTTCAACGCCAAAGTCGAAGGTGTGGCTTATGAAGTGTTCTACCAGGCAGCTTTCTACGAAGGCAAAAACAATTTCTACTACCTCTCCACCTGGACGCTGGCCAACAAAAAAGGCGATAACCGCGAAGAGATGGAAGCGATGATCAAGTCGTTCAAGTCGAACTAAGCGAATCATTTTTTTACAAACCCGGGATGAGTGATCGTTCCGGGTTTTTTTGTGCACGCAAAGGGCGAAGTGCTTACCTTTATTGCATATCCCGGCCTCATGAAATTTCTCCCCCGCTTCACGATCCTTGCGCTTTTAACAGCCGCTTTCCTGGCGTATTCGGCAGCGCCCGCACCACCCGACGGCGAGAAGCCGCAGAAAGTGAAAGTCAAGAATTATTCGGTGGTGATCCCCGGGCACATGGTGGCGACCACGGAACTGAATGACGAAGCTTCGCTGCAATACCAGAACATTTATAAAGAGCTGTACATCCTGGTTATTGACGAGCCAAAAGACGAGGTAATAAATGCATTCACGGAGGCCGGTGAATATGACACGACAAAATCGCCGGTAACGAATTACCGCACGTTTCTCATCAGGTTATTACAGGAGTCTTTATCTGTAAAGGGTGGAATCGAATTGACAAAAGACACCATCAACGGTTTGAGCGCTGAAATTGCCACCTTTCATGCCACTGCGCCGGAAGTGGGGGCCGAAGTCGAAGTATTTTACCAGGCGGCATTCTACGAAGGCAAAAACAATTTCTATTATCTCACGACCTGGACATTGACGGAAATGGAAGAGAAAAACAGGAAAGAGATGAAGGAAATGATCTACTCGTTCAAAGCTTCCGAGTAGGCCGGGCAACTTTCCTACTTTTACGCGAAATCCAAACGCATGTCTCTTCGCCCGATCGTTTTCTCTTCCCTCCTGCTCCTGCTCTCCTGCTCGGAAAACTCCCCGAAACCCGCCACCGACAGCGTTCGCGACACCACGGCAACCGTCGCCGCCGCCGATTCCGCACAGCAGGATACTTCCGGGACAACCGCGACACAAACCATTTCCCCCGTGCGACGCATCGGCGCGCAGGACTACAGCATCGAGCTGCCCGCGCACATGCAGCAGGCCCGCGACCTCAACAGGAGCGCATCGCTGCAATACATGAACCCCGTGCGGGAATTGTACATCATCGTGCTCGACGAATCGAAAGCCGACGTGGTGAAAGCCATCCGTGAAAGCGGTTCTTACGATGAAAAAGGAAGTGTCGTGCAGAATTACCGCATGGCCAATCTCCGCCTGATGGACCTTCCCCCGCAGTCGCCGGCGAACATTTACGGCGACAGCATCGGCGGACTGCCGGCAAACATCGTGGAGGTGACGGCCCCGGTGAAAGGATACATGACCCATTACAAACTGGCATTCGTGGAAGGCGGCAAAAGGCTGTACACGGTGATGACATGGACGATCGCGCCGCATGTGGAAGAAAATTCGGAGGAAATGAAAAAGATGCTGCTGTCGTTCCGGGTGGAGTGAAAAACAGTTGTCGGTTGTCTGGGGCTGTCAGTTGTCCGGGGCTGTCAGTTGTCCGGGGTTGTCGGTTGTCAAAGGTTGTCGGGCGTCGGTGTTGCATGACAATAACCAGTTTCAAAAATCAGTTTCCCAACCCGACAACCGAAGCGGCGCAGCCGCGACCGACAACCCCGGACAACCGGCAACTGTTATAAAGTTGTGTAAAACCCACGCCCATTCCATGACCCGCGGCAGGTAATCTTTCCCACTGATACCTATCTTTACCCGCGATAAAATCTACGTTAAGAAATGAGCCAATCCTCTTTTGCCGATACCGACACAATCCAGGAAACAATGACCTTCCAGAACCTGCTTACCTCGCTGGCCGACGGAATTTTTACCATTACCGTCAACCGGCCCGACAAGCTGAACGCCCTCAACCAGTCGACGCTGAAAGAGCTGCGTGCGGCCCTCGATTACGTGTATTCCGAAAGCGCCGTGAAAGGCGTGATCATCACCGGTTCCGGCCCCAAAGCATTCGTGGCGGGCGCCGATATTTCCGAGTTTGCAGGCCTCGACGCGGCGGGCGGCATCGCTTTCGCTTCTTCGGGACAGGCGATCTTCAAAGCCATCGAGATGTGCCCCAAGCCGGTGATCGCGGCGGTGAACGGGTTTGCGCTGGGCGGCGGTTGCGAGCTGGCCATGGCCTGTCACATGCGCATCGCCTCTGAAGCGGCGAAATTCGGCCAGCCGGAAGTGAACCTCGGTCTCATCCCGGGCTACGGCGGCACACAGCGCCTCACGCAACATATCGGCCGCGGGCGCGCCACGGAGCTGCTCATGACCGGCGACATCATCAACGCCGCCGACGCTTACCGCGTGGGACTGTGCAACTACCTCGTGGCCCCCGACCAGCTGATCCCGAAATGCGAGGAGATCCTCCGCCGCATCGCCTCCAAAGCGCCGTTCGCCGTTTCCGAGATCGTAAAATGCGTCGACGCGCATTACACCGACGGCGCCGACGGTTTCGCGTACGAGGTGGAAGCTTTCGGCCGCTGCTGCGCCACGGAAGACTTCAAAGAAGGCACCACCGCATTCATGGAAAAACGCAAAGCGCAGTTTACCGGGAAATAACGGCGGCGGGGCCGCAAAGCACAAACGATGAAAGCACAAATCCCAAAATCGGAAGACTTTGGGATTTGTTTTGAGCTTTTGATTCTTGCCTGCACGTTGTTTAAAGCACAAATCCCAAAACCTTTCCGGCTTTGGGATTTGTTTGTTTGAGCTTTGAAGCTTTCTCTCCGCTTAGTGCGCGTAGTAGGTCTTCTCGTCGTCTTTGTTCCAGAAGAAGCTGAGCTCCATGTTCTTTTTGATGAACGCTTTCAGCTCGGCAGACGTCGCGAATTCTTCGGTGATGTTGTCGGTAACAGCATACAGCTTGAAACGCTCTTCACCTTTTTTCTCGACTTTGTAGATGTAATATTTGCGGTCGCCGCTGTCGTAAGACTGCTCGTACACGTTGAGGAACGGGGTTCCGGCAACGTCAGAGAGGAACCCGATGTAAACGGTCGGCTCACCGCCGTCTTTTACGTTTTTCTTTTCGATGCGGTACTGGTTGCCGTCGAGTTTCACGGTCCAGAGATAGCTTTCTTCTCCTTTTTCATCCCATGAACCAACAAAAGCTTTATCGCCTTTTGCGTTGGATGCATCATCGACGGGTACTTTTGATTCGTAGGGGCAGCCCATGAATATGAGACTGAGTGCGCCGAAGAGCACGGCGAGTTTTGCTGATTTCATTTGCGTTGGTTTAGGTTAATTGAGTTGACAAAGTTAGAATTATTTTCGTCCGGTGATGCCCGCTTTGCCCGATTTTTAAGGGTTTCGGAGGGCAATCACCGGGGGAAAGCACGGGTGCTTTTCGCAAAAACAAAGCCAAACTGCTTTTAATCCTTCACCCGGTGTCATAAAAACCGGGCGGCGAAAAAGTCACATGCGGCTATTGAATTGTGCAGGCGGCATTTCCGCATCAAAAATAGGCCTGCGGGGCAGTGCATGAAATACTACAAATGCAGTATTTTTTTCCTGCTTTCCCGGCAGGCGCGGGTTTTCCGCCATCCCGCTTTTCAACCCGCCCCCGTGCATAAAAAGCGTTAAACCAATCCGTTCCTGCGTGTTTTTACACCACTTTCGCAGGAAAGGGGCAGCCACACATTGAATTCACTGAAACGTCTTGCCGGCCAGACGGCCGTTTACGGCTTCAGCACCATCTTCGGAAGGCTGCTCAATTATGCGCTTGTCCCGTTCTACACCTACATCTTCGGCGAGCCTGCGGATTTCGGGCTGAATACGGAATTTTACGCGTACATCTCTTTTCTCAACATCCTGTTCACCTACGGGATGGAAACGGCCCTGTTCAGCTTTTCTTCCTCCGAGCCCGACAAAAACCTGGTTTACAGCACGGCGCTGCGTTCCATAGCGGTTTCCACCTTGCTGCTGAGCGTGCCCGTTTTCCTGCTTGCGGGCAGCATCGCGGAAATGCTGCGTTACCCGGGCCACGGCGATTTTGTGATCTGGGCGATACTCATCGTGGGCACCGACGCGCTCGCGGCCATCCCGTTCGCCAAGCTGCGGGAAGAGAACAAAGCGAAACGTTTTGCCAAGCTCAAGATGCTGAACATCGGCGTGAACGTGCTGCTCAACTTTTTCTTCATCGGCTGGTGCAAATGGGCTTACGAAAACCAGCCCGGCAGCTTTCCCGCTTCGCTCTACGACCCGCAGATCGGCATCGGCTATGCGTTCCTGGCCCAGCTGGCGGCCAACGCGGTCACGCTCATGCTGCTCGCGCCCGAATTTTTGCGCATCCGCTACGGCTTCGACAAAACGTTGTGGAAGCGCATGCTCGACTACGCGCTTCCCTTGCTGATCGTAGGGCTTGCGGGAATGACGAACGAAACGATGGACCGCATCCTGCTGAAATACCTGCTACCGGCGGGGACCGGGGAAACGCAGGTGGGCATTTACGGCGCCTGCTACAAGATCTCCATCCTGATGACGCTTTTCATCCAGGCCTTCCGCTACGCCGCCGAGCCGTTCTTTTTTTCGCAGCGCAAAGAAAGCAACGCGCCGGAGCTGTACGCGAAAGTGATGAAGTACTTCGTCGTTTTCTGCCTGCTCATTTTCCTCGGCACCACGCTTAACCTCTCGTGGATCCAGTACATGGTCGGCGAAAATTACCGCGCCGGCCTGCCCGTGGTGCCCATCCTCCTGCTCGCGAACCTTTTCCTCGGCGTGTATTTCAACCTTTCCATCTGGTACAAGCTCACCGGCCAGACGCGTTTCGGCATGTGGATCACACTCATCGGCGCAGCGATCACTCTTACGCTCAACTTCATGTGGATTCCTTCGTCCAGCGAAATGTTCGGCGGTTTCATGGGCTCGGCCTGGGCCACGCTCATCTGCTACGGCGTGATGATGGTCATCTCCTATTTCACCGGCCAGCGTCATTATTACGTTCCCTACGAAGTCGCCCGCCTGCTCGGCTACACCGTTTTCGCCGTCGCCCTCTATTTCGCCGGCACGCTCATCGACACCGGCTCCACCGCTTTCGACCTGGTCCTGCGCAACGCGATCGTTTTGCTTTACGCGGGAACGGTTTTTGTGATTGAGAAACCGTTACAACTGCTGAGAAAATGATGTGCAGATATGCAAATGCGAAGATGTGCAGATGGGAGTTGAATTTCAAGTGCGGCACGCTGTGCGCATCTGCACATTTGCACATCCTCACATCTGCACATTATCCGCCTTCGGCGGATCTTTTTCCGTAACTTCGCACCAATGCTGAAAGTCCCTGTAATCAACCGTTCGAAGCATGACCTGCCGGCTTATGCGACGCTTCAATCCGCCGGGCTCGACCTGCGCGCGAACCTTGACCAGCCGGTCGTTCTGAAATCGCTTGAACGCGCAATGATCCCGACGGGATTGTTCATCGAGCTGCCTGCCGGTTTTGAGGCACAGGTCCGCCCGCGCAGCGGCCTTGCTGCAAAGCACGGGCTGACGGTGCTCAACAGCCCGGGCACGATCGACGCGGATTACCGCGGGGAGATCCAGGTGATCCTGGTGAACCTGTCGAACGAGCCGTTTACGGTGAACGACGGAGAGCGCGTGGCGCAGCTGGTGGTGGCGAAACACGAACGCGTGGAATGGCAGCCCGCGGAAGAGCTTGCCCAGAGCGAACGCGGCGCAGGCGGGTTCGGGCATACAGGAACGAAATAAATGTGCAGATATGCAAATGAGAAGGTGTGCAGATGTAGGTTGAATTTTAGGTACAGCACACTATGTGCATTTGCATATCTGCACATCCGCACATTTTTTCGGCGTTGAACATTAACAGACACTGACTCGAAGAGATACTTATATGAAGATCATCATCCCTATGGCGGGCATGGGAAAACGGATGCGCCCGCATACACTTACCGTTCCGAAACCGCTTCTCCCCGTTGCCGGAAAACCTATCGTCCAGCGACTTGTGGAAGACATCGCGAAAGTGTGCCATGAGCCGCTGGAGGAGATCGCGTTCATCATCGGTCCCTCGTTCGGGAAAGAAGTGGAAAACATGCTCACCGGCGTAGCTTCAACCCTCGGCGCGAAAGGCAGCATCTGGTACCAGGCGGAAGCCCACGGCACCGCGCATGCGATCATGTGCGCCAAAGAAGTGCTCGACGGAAAAGTGGTCGTTGCATTTGCGGATACGCTCTTCAAGGCCGATTTCAAAATGGATACGAGCCAGGAAGGGATCATCTGGGTGCAGAAGATCGAAGATCCCCGCGCATTCGGCGTGGTGAAGGTGAACGAAAAAGGGCACATCACCGACTTCGTGGAAAAGCCGCAAACCTTCGTAAGCGACCTGGCCATCATCGGCATTTATTATTTCCGCGACGGCGCCAACCTCCGCAGGGAGCTGCAATACCTGCTCGACAACGACATCCGCGACAAAGGCGAATACCAGCTCACCAACGCGCTGGAGAACATGAAGCAGAAAGGCGTGAAGTTCGCGCCGGGAAAAGTCACCGAATGGCTCGACTGCGGGAACAAGGACGCCACGGTTTACACCAACCAGCGGGTGCTGGAATTCAAGAAAAAAGAAGAGCGGCTCGTTTCGAAATCCGTCAAAAAGCAGGACAGCGAGATCATTCTTCCCTGCTTCATCGGGGAAAACGTGGTGTTAAAAGGTTCTAAGATCGGCCCGCACGTCTCCATCGGCGACAATAGCGTCATCGAATCGTCCGTTATTACGAACAGCATCATCCAGCAGAAAACCAGAATCACCGCCAGCACGATCGAAGATTCAATGATCGGCAGCCACGTGGAGATCCTGAATGCGAACGGTGTCCTCAGTGCCGGCGATTACACCACGCTTTTGCTCGGCACGGTGGAGCCGAAGAAAAAAACAGCCCGGGTAAAAACGCCCAAAAGAAAAGTTCTTGTCCGCAGCAAAGCGGTCACGGCTGCATCCCGGCTCAAAAAAACCCGTGCCAAAGCCGCTGCGAAACGTCCGGCGAAAAAGAAAGTTGTCGCCAAAGCGAAAGTCCGCCGTACTGCCCGGTAACTGAAACCATCATGCGTTATTTGTCGCTCATCCTGCTCGTTTTTCTCTTGTCTGCAAGCCAGTCCTGCAAGACGAAAGGAAAGTCGTCGACCAAAAGCAACGATTCGCTGCGGTTCGAAAGCATCGGCTTCGAGCGGGAAGGCGGGATGACGGCGGGCAAAGCGACAGAAGAAGAAATATTCGTGCAGGGCTGCATCGAAAAGGCGATCGGCAACGACCGCAAGGCGATCAATAATTTCAACCAGGTCCTCGAGATGAACCCCCGCAATGCCGCGGCCAATTACGAAATGGCCGGCATTTACCGGAAGCTCGAACAGCCTGAGCGCGCGATGAAGTACGCACAGACCGCCACCGACCTTTCCCCGAAGAACCGCTGGTATAAATTCCGCTACGCCGAGCTCCTGCAGGTCAACGGCCGCCACGACGAGGCCACGCAGATGTTTAAAGAGCTTTCCGACAGCGAGCCGGAAAACATCGACCTGCTTTTCCGCTACGCCGCTTCCCTCCGCAGGGCGGCCAGGCCGGGCGACGCGCTGAAGGCATACGAGCGCATCGAAAAGCTCGAAGGTCTTTCCGACACGCTCGCCAATTCCCGCATCGCCGTGTACCGCGAGATCGGGGATGCCGCCGGCGAAGAAGCCACGCTGATGGCCCTGCTGAAAGCGTTTCCCGGCGAAACCAAAAATTACAACCGCCTCGGTGAATTTTACACCGCGCACAGCCAGCCTGAAAAAGCGGCACAGGTTTACCAGGACATGACGGTGAAATTTCCGTATCTCGTCATGCCGTATCTCGCGCTGGCCAGGCATTACAAATCACTCGGGCAAACCGACATGGCATTCGCATCCGCCGTGCGCGGGTTCGGCAACAGCGACAATCCCGACGAAAAGATCGCGCTGCTGTACGAATGGTACCCGGTGACGGAAGCAGCCCCCGCCCTTTCTCCCGTTGCGCGCAGGGAAGCCGACTCGCTGTGCCGCATTCTTCGCCGCGTTCATCCCGGCAAAGCCGAACCGTACATCGCCAGTGGTGATTATTATTACAAAGAAGGACGCATCAAAGAAGCGCGCGACCAGTACCACCTTGCCACGTCGATCGCCCAGGAACAATACGCGCCGTGGAAACGCCTGCTCGAGATCAACGACAAGCTGAAGGACAACGCGACGCAGGAAAAAGACTGCAAGGCCGCGATGGAGCTTTTCCCCACGCAGCCCGAAGCGTATTATTACCTCGGCATGATCCAGCTGGCGAAAAAAGATTACAGGAACGCCATCAACAACCTCGAGATGGCGCGCGATTACATGTACGATGCGCCGAAGGAATTGCAGATCAAAGCCACGCTCGTGGAAGCGTACCGTAACACCGACGACAACCTGAAGGCCGATGAGTATGCGGAAGAGGTGATGGAAAAAGATTCCTCCAACCTCCAGCTCATCGCCGCTTACTGCGCATCGCTTTCCGAACGGCGCACCAAGCTGTACAACGCCGAGCAGCTGATGCTCCGCGTGGTGGCGAAAGAACCCGGCAACGCATCCTACCTCGAGATACTCGGCTGGATCGAATACCGGATGAACGATTACAAAGCGGCGAAACCGTACATGGAGCAGGCGCTGGCGAAAGAACCCGGCAATGCCCGCATGAACGAACGCATGGGCGACATCCTGTTCCGGCTCGGCAACGTGGACGAAGCGTTGAAGTACTGGAAAAAAGCCAAAGAAAAAGGTGGAACGAATCCCGCCCTCGAACGCAAGATCAGCTCGAAATCGATGCAGGACAACGAATAGAATGCGCAGCACCCACATCTCCCCTTCCCGCCGCCTTCGCTATACAGCGCTGGCGGTTTTGTCAACCCTTCTCATTTTCGTTTCCTGCAAAACAAGGAAGAGCGCTGTCGACAGCGGGCCGGCAACCGGCTGCAAGATCGACCGCCGTCTTCCCCGCCCGCTGATCGCCGACATGCGGAAGAACGAGTTCCGGTTCGATTGGCTTTCCGCAAGGCTTTCCTGCGAAGCTTCCGACGACAGCGCGAAGTTCGATTTCGACGTAACGCTGCGCATGCGAAAAGACAGCGCCATCTGGATGCTCGTCACCGGCCCCCTCGGCATAAAGGTCGCACGCGTGCTCATCACGGTCGATTCGGTGAAATTCATCCAGTACCAGGACGGCTCGCTTTCGGCGCAGCCTAAATGTTTCCAGGGAAATTTCGCGCTGCTCGGCGAATTGCTGCAGACGGACATCGATTTCGAGATGATGCAATCGCTGCTCGTGGGCAACAGCGTTTCTTTTTACGAAGAGGATGAAAAACTGAAAGCTTCGGTCAATCATACCGAATGCACGTACACGCTCAGCACGATCCGGAAAAGGAAGCTGCGGAGAATGATGGACGGGCAGAAGCCGCTGAAGGACGAGGAGCAGGCAATATCCCTCGACCCCAATTCGTTTAAGATATTACGGATCCTGTTCCTCGATGCACAGAACCGCACGTTTACGGTCAATTACAGTGAATTTGCGCCGGAAGATTCCATGATCTTCCCGCACCGCGCGCAGTATTATGCGAAAGGCCTGAAGAAATCGGCAAGGCTCGACGTGGCGTACAAGCGTGTCGATCTGAACCAGCCACAAACGTTTCCATTTAACATTCCCGATGACTGCCAACCCATCATCATCCAGGAGCCCAAAGCCCCGAACACGCCGCAGCCGCGTCAGCCCGAACAGCAGTAGGCGGCTCGTTGCGATCCTCGTCGTGCTGGCGATGCTCATTGCCGGCGCCCCGTTTGTCTTTGCACAGGCGAAGAAAAAGCCGAAAAAGAAAACAAAGCCCAAAACGGAAAGCAAAGCCCAGCTCCAGGCGCGCAAAGCCAACCTCCAGGCGGAGATCGATCTCACCAATAAGCTGCTGAAGCAGACGCGCCGTTCGAAAACGCTTTCGCTCACGCAGCTGGCCGCGCTCAACCAGAAGATCCAGGCCCGCGAATCGCTCATCAGCGAGATCAACGCCGAGATCGTAATGCTCGACGCGCAGATCGCCGACGAGAACGCGCTGGTGACGGAGCTCGACACGGAGATCACCCGCCTCAAGCGCGATTACGCGCGCATGATCGTGTTCGCCTACCGCAACCAGGACAGCTACCAGCGCATGATGTTCATTTTTTCGGCCGAGAATTTCAACCAGGCGTTCCTCCGCATGCGCTACCTGAAGCTCATCGGTGAAAGCCGGCGCGAACAGGCCGATAAGATCAGCGACCGGCAGCAGGAGCTGAACGAGAACATTCGCTTGCTCGAGCAACAAAAAGCGGAGAAAAAAGCGCTGCTCGGCACGGAGCTGACGGAAAAAGAACAGCTCGCCATGGAAAAGCTCGACAAGGACAAATCGTTCCGCGAGCTGGAGACGAAAGAAGCCGACCTGAAAGCGGACCTCGAGAAAAAGAAATCCGAAAAAGCGAACATCGACAACGCGATCAACAAGCTCATCGCCGAGGAGATCGAGCGCAACAAGCCGAAACCCGCGCCCAAACCCAAGCCCGGAACAAAGCCGCCGAAAGGCGGAACGACGACTCCCGCCCCCAAGCCCACGCCTGAAGCCACCGCGCTCAGCAACAACTTCCTCGGCAACAAAGGCGCGCTGCCCTGGCCCGTCGCGCAGGGAACGGTGACCGGCCATTTCGGCAAGCAGCCGCATCCCGTACTGAAAGGCGTTTACGTCAACAACAACGGCATCGACATCGCCACCACCACGGATGCCCCGGCGCGCGCGGTGTTCGAAGGAGAAGTAACCGGGGTTACCAATATCCCCGGCAGCGGCTGGCTGGTGATCGTGCGCCACGGGGAATACCTGACGGTGTACGCGAAACTGGAATCCGTTTTCGTGAAACTCGGCGACAAGGTGAAAACGAAGCAGAACATCGGCAAAGTGTCGAAGGACGAAAACGAAGGCGAAACGATCCTTCACTTCGAAGTCTGGAAAAGCGGAACGGGGAAGATGGACCCGGAGATGTGGCTGCTGAGGGGAGGACATTAGAAAAAAAGATTGTCGGTTGTCCGGGGTTGTCCGGTGTCAATGGGTGTCGGTTAGCGGTTGGGCTGAATACACACAACCCCGGCCCAACGACAACAAACAACCCAAGAAAAAACAACA
>CBIHOC010000020.1:0-101260 GCA_966211705.1 uncultured Chryseobacterium sp. | reverse complement strand
TGTCGCTACAATCAATATGCCCCCGTGCCTCCATGGGTTACTTCACTTCAAAATCCAACAGCTTCTCCTCCCCGATAAACGCTTCCAGCCGGTCGCCGATCTTCACCGGCCCGACACCTTCGGGCGTTCCCGTAAAAATATAATCGCCCGCTTTGAGCGTAAAGAATTTTGAAGCGTAAGAAATAAGCTGGTCGAATGAAAACAGCAGGTCTTTCGTATTCCCGCGCTGCACCGTTTTCCCGGACACGTCGAGATGGAACGCAATGTTGTCCATCGCTGCAAATTTTTCCTTCGCAATAAATTTCCCGACCGGCGCAGAGTGATCGAACGCTTTCGCTTTTTCCCACGGCAGGCCTTTCTCCTTGCACTTCGCCTGGATGTCGCGCGCCGTGAAGTCGATGCCGATGCCGACCGCGTCGTAGTAGCGATTTGCAAACACCGGTTCGATGTGGCGTCCCATTTTGCTTACGCGCAGCACCAGTTCCACTTCGTGGTGGATCTCCTTCGAAAATTCCGGGTAAAAGAACGGCTGGTTGTTCTTCAGCACCGCCGTTTCCGGCTTGAGAAAAAGCACGGGCTCCGTGGGGACCGGGCTGTTCATCTCTTTTGCGTGCTCTGCGTAATTGCGGCCGATGCAAATGATTTTCATGGGAGAAGGACTTAGGTATTAGGTGTTAGGACTTAGGACTTAGGACTTAGGACTTAGGTGTTAGGTGTTAGGACTTAGGACTTAGGTGTTAGGACTTAGGTGTTAGGTGTTAGGACTTAGGTGTTAGGGCTTAGGGCTTAGGGCTTAGGGCTTAGGTGGGTGATTAGTAATTCAGTTTTTCATGAAAGGCTGCATCGCTGTACATCAGGATTGCGTCGATTTCGTCTCGTGTCAGCATGGAAAAGCTATGGTCAAAAGTTTCAGTACTCTCCTTGTTCAGTCGGAGCGTGTAAGCATCGTGTTTGTTGACCAATGATTTTTCGTCCTGGATAAAAAGATATTGCCAATCTCCTCCCGGAATACGATCGCGGACACCGACAAATGACGGGCCGAAGGAAAGCTGCCTGCCGATGGTGTGGCAATTGGCGCAATAAGCTTGATAGAGGAATTTGCCGTCATCCTCATGACCTGCCGGCGGAGCAATTGCCTCCTTGCTTTGCGTTATGGCTTCGTACCAACTTACTTGATTTGAAAATCCCAGAACTGCATTGATCTGGATTTTGGTCAGCTGAGGAAAAGCAGGATGTTTCATGTGGCCATATTCACTATAAAGTGCAGAATAATATGGATCGCCTGAACTTAACAATGAATCAGGTTGAAGGATCAACGCATAAGCCCATTGACGCCCGGGAATACGTTCTGTAATTCCATAGAAACCCGGACCTGTTGATTTTTTTGAATTAAGCAAGTGGCAGCTCGCACAATTGGATTTAAAAATCCGCATCCCTTCCGGGGAAAGAGAGAATTTTTCCTTTTCCCGTGCCAACTCCGTACACGTTCCGCACACAAACCGGGGCTCACCCGGTGGCGGGCATCCTCCATGCGTCACACACCCCGTATCCCCACTTGCCAAACGCTCTTCCCATTGCTGCTCCCAGCAAGAAACCGCCATCACAGCAATCAGCAATAATGGAAAGGCTATCTGCTTCATTTGTTCACATAATCGACGTAATCAAAAATGGCGTCGATGTCTTCGTTGGTGAGCTGCGGGAAAGCGGGCATTTCCATTTTGTAGTACTCTTCGTAGAGCCGCACCGCGCAAGTGTCGCCGGATTCTACCATAGCGCTGGCGTTGCGGACGTATTCGTACAGCCAGTCGCCTTCCGGCACCCGCTGCCGCGTGCCCTGCAAACCCGGACCTACCATTTTCCGGTCGTCGGCATAATGACAGGAAGCGCAGTTTGCTTTGAAAAGCCGTTTGCCTTTTTCAAGCTTATCATCCTGCATCACAGCATTCTCCGGCGACACTTTCGCCAGGCTCGCTTCCCGTCCCGGCCTGTTGCCGCTGCAGGACCAGATCGAAACGGTAATCAGCAATACCGGAAGCCCCAACCTTTTCATTTGCACATCTGCATATTTGCACATTTGCACATTACATCGTTTTCATCGAGAGCCTGATCTTCGTGATCACCTTCTTCGTGTACCGCGGAAAATCCCCGTCCATCATCCAGTTGTAATACGAGGGCTCTTTCGTGAACACTTCGACCACCGCTTTGCCGTTGTGCTTGCCGAAGCTGAACACCGCGACGCCTTTATCGTTGAGCACGATGCGGCCGGCGAGGTCGACGCAATTCGTGCGGGAAGAAAAGTCGGCGAGGAAGTCCACGTCGTTCTTCAGCGTGTCGTAGCGTTCCAGCTGCGCTTCGAGCACTTCGTGCGTGGCGATGATGTCGCCTTCGGCGCTGTGGGCGTTGACGAGGGGCTTGCTGCAGTAAAACTGGTACGCGGCGGCAAGTGTGCGCTGCTCCATCTTGTGGAAAATGTTCTGCACGTCGATGAGCTTGCGGTTGGCGATGTCGAACTCAACATCGGCACGGAGAAATTCTTCGGCGAGGAGGGGAACGTCGAACTTGTTGGAATTGTATCCGGCGAGGTCGCAGTTGTCGATGTACTGCAGCCAGGCGTGCGCAACGTCTTTGAACGTCGGCGCGTCTTTGATGTCTTCGTCGGTGATGCCGTGGAACTTCGTGCTGAGCGCGGGAATGGGAATGGTGGGATTGATGCGCTGGCTCTTCATTTCCTTGTCGCCGTTGGGCAAAAGCTTGAGGATCGCGATCTCCACGATGCGGTCGGAAGCGACGTTGATGCCGGTCGTTTCAAGGTCGATGAAGGCGAGGGGGCGGAATAAACGAAGGCGCGTCATACGAATGAAAAATTTCAAAGTAAAAAAAGCCCAAATCCCAAACCGGGTTTCCTGGCCTGATCACCCCCGGTTTTATATGCCATTTGAGATTTGTTTTTTGTTTTTTGTTTTTTTATACGAAGTATCGTTTGATCTTCTCCAGCAATTCACGCTGCACCGCAGGCGTCCCGCAAACCATGCGCTTGCCGAAGATGTAATCGTTCCCGCCATGGAAATCGGTCACTGTCCCGCCGGCTTCCTTCACGAGTATCGCCCCGGCCGCTACGTCCCAGGCATGCAGCCCGTATTCGTAGAACGCGTCGAAGCGCCCGCAGGCCACGTAGGCAATGTCGCTTGCCGCCGATCCCGGGCGACGGATGCCGCGGCAGTTGCGCTGCAGGTCGAGAAAAAAGAGATTGTATTTTTCCGCCAAGCCGAAATCGGAATACGGGAAACCGGTGCCGACAAGCGATTCTTTCAGTGCGTCGCGGCCGGAGACGGAGATGCGTTCGCCGTTCAGCCACGCGCCGCCGCCCTGCCAGGCGTAAAAACATTCGCGCAGGTTCATCTCGTACACCACGCCGAGAACAGGAACGCCGTTGTCGGCCAATGCTACTGACGTTGCAAAAAATGGAACACCGTGAACGAAGTTCGTCGTGCCGTCGAGCGGGTCGATGATCCAGCTGAAACGTTCGCCTTTTTGCAGGGAAGCGTCTTCTTCACCGATGAACCCCGCGCCTTCGAGCAACGGCGTCAATCCTTCAACGAACATTTTTTCCGCCGTTTTATCGACATACGAAACAAGGTTGTTGAAGCTTTTCGATTCGACGTGGGAAGGCTTGAACGTTTTCTGCTCGCCGAGAATGAATTTCCCGACCCGCATGCTCAGCGTCTGCACCTCTTCGCAGAGGAGACGCAGCTCCTGTTCAGCCAGTTTATCGCCCGTCAGCCGGATCATTGCACCGCAAGCTTTTTCGCCCGTTTTTTCGTCCAGTAAATTCCGGCAGCGCCAAGAAGCACCAGGAACAGCGCGATAAGCTCCGCCTGGGTGACGTGGAAATTCCCGATGGTGAACAGCGTTTCATTGACACGGATCAGCTCGATGAAAAAACGCTCGATGCCGTTCATGACGAGGTACACGCTGAACAACAAGCCCGGCGTCGTGAATTTTTTCCGCTGCGACCAGAGGATGAAAAAGAAGGCGACGTTGATCAGCGTTTCGTACAGCGGGGTAGGGAAGACGGGTGCGACGAGCCTGCCTGTGGTTTCCCAGCTGTGCTGGATCTGCGTCATGAAAAATTCAGGCGTGCCGGCGATGTAAGGGTTAAAAACCTGGTTCACGTTGTTCGGGTAATCATACGCCCACATCCAGTCGGGCAGCCAGCTCAGCCAGCCCGGCTGTGAAGCAAGGTTCACGATTCCCCAGTCGCCGTCGCCTGCAACGTGGCAGCCGAGACGTCCCACGCCGTAAGCAAGCAGCAATCCCGGCGCGCAGGCGTCCATCACGTGAAGGACGCCGAAACCTTGTTTCCGTGCATACGTGAGCACCGCGGCGCTGCCGAGAATGAGGCCGCCGTACATGGTGAGCCCGCTGAAGGAGAAGAGCATCTCGCCCGGGTCGGCGAGGAAGTCGCCGAAGTTTTCGAGGATGTGAAAAATTTTTGCGCCGAGGAAACCGAACAGCGCCGCGATGAGCGTCATGTTCCCGACATGATCGGCCGGGCTGACTTTTTCCATCTCTTCTTTCGGCTCGGGGAGGCGTTCCTTTTCGGTGTGACGCCAGCGCCAGAATGCAGCGGCGGCGCCGACAACAATGCCGACAATAATATTGCCTTCCCCGGAAAGCATGTAGGCGCGCGGGTCGGCGCTGAAATTATCGGCGAAAGGAATGGAAAGGAGCTTCCACCCGATGAGGAAACCGAAGAGGAATTGACCGGTAAGCTCCGCCAGTGTCGCCTTCGCGCCTTTGGTCACCTTGCGGAATGTCGGCTGCAGCAGGCCGAGCGTTTCTTTTCTCCGCAATTCTTTCGCGAACACCCATGCGCAAAGCAGGAACGCGATGGCGACGAAAAAACCGAAGCTCTGGAGCAGCTTCAGGAACGGAATGCTGACCCCGAAAAGGTCTTTGACGGCATCGTATATGGTTGGATACATAAGAGTTCGGAGTCGGGAGGGAGGAGTGAGGAGCGGTTATGCGTGGATGTTTTTGAATTCGGCTTGTACGATCCCGTCTCCGGAAATTTTTTCGAGATGAACGTTTGCGATCGTGTTGGCGAGCTTTGCGTCGAAAGGGAATTTCACCTTCACGTAGTTGTCCGTGTAGCCGTGCATCCAGCCGTTGCGGTTCTCCTGTTCGAAAAGTACGGGACGTTCGGTGCCGGCGTGCTGTGCATAAAAATGGCGGAGCTTTTTCGCGGAAAGGATGCGCAGCATTTTGTTGCGCTTGCGGCGGATGTTCACCGGCACGGCGTTCTCCATCGCGATCGCGTCGGTGTTCGGGCGTTCGGAATAGGTGAAGACGTGGAGGTAAGAAATGTCGAGACCGTTCAGGAAATTGTACGTGTCGAGGAAATCTTCCTCCGTTTCACCGGGGAACCCTACGATCACGTCGACGCCGATGCAGCAGTGCGGCATGAGCGTTTTGATCTTCGCCACGCGGTTCTCGTACACCTCGCGCAGGTAGCGGCGGCGCATGGACTTCAGCATTTTGTCGCTGCCCGATTGGAGCGGGATGTGGAAATGCGGAACGAAACGTTTCGAGGTAGAAACGAATTCGATGATCTCGTCGCGGAGCAAGTTCGGCTCGATGCTGGAAATGCGGATGCGTTCGATGCCTTCCACCTCGTCGACGGCCTGCACCAGCTCGTAAAAATCTTCTTCGCGTTTTTTCCCGCCATGCATGCCTTTCCCGAAATCGCCGAGGTTGACGCCGGTGAGCACGATCTCTTTCACCCCGAGCGAAGCCACGTGGCGCGCATTCTTCAGCACGTTCTCGATGCTGTCGCTGCGGCTTTTTCCGCGGGCGAGGGGAATGGTGCAGAAGGAGCACGTGTAATCGCAGCCGTCCTGCACTTTCAGGAATGCGCGCGTGCGGTCGCCGAACGACCAGGCGTCCACGAAAAAATTGGCTTCTTCGATCTCGCAGGCATGTACGTCGGCATGTTCTCTTTTGCGGACATCCTCGAGGTACTGCGGCAGGTTGAACTTCTCCGAAGCCCCCAGCACCAGGTCCACGCCTTCGATCTCTGCGATCTCCCTGGGCTTCAGCTGCGCATAACAGCCGATGATGACCACGAACGCGTCGGGGGAAACGTTCAGCACGTCGCGCACCAGCTTGCGGCACTCACGGTCGGCATTTTCCGTGACAGAGCAAGTGTTAATGACGTACACGTCGGCCCCTTCGCTGAATTCTTTCTTCTCGAAACCGGCCTCTTTGAGCTGTCGCCCGATGGCCGAGGTTTCGGAAAAATTCAGTTTGCAGCCGAGTGTGTGGAACGCTACGGTACGCGCCGGAATCATGGGTGCAAAGGTACGAAAACGATGGAGTTGGGTTGTGCTATGGAGATTTGGCGAAAGAGCGGGATTTTTCGCTTCGATGAGGAAGTGGCAGTAGGCAGTGGCGGTAGGCGGTAGTGGTTGGCGGTGGCAGTGGTTAGTGGCAGTTGGCAGGGAAAGCTGATGTAATACCTGGCTAATTTGGTTGCGGAGATGAGCAGTTACTGCCACACAAATTGCGTTGCTTTGGGACTTTGAGGATCAAACCACTCTTCCGCCGACTCCTTATAAATCGGCGAACCGTCCTTGTTTTTTCTTATCAAAATTAAATCGCCAACAGGCGCACCATGTAAATATCTGAGCCTGCCAAGAGAGTCAAACTTTACTTTGCCGTCGTTAAACAGTTTTTCAAACTTTGGCCATTGCTTTAAATTATCTGAAGTGATTCTTATTCGATGAAGAGGGGCGCTCTTTTGATTCAAGTTTTTTCCAAAGATTTTCTTAATAAAGTTCATTGTGTTTCAGGTTAACAATTGCAAGATCCCAATTTACGCAATGAATCTCTGGTCTTTGTCCCGTCTATAATGACCAATTCTGTATAAAAAAAGCCCGGCACTGAGGTCAGCGCCGGGCTTTCAGAAAACTGAAAAATCAATTGCGGATCAGCTTCACCGTCACCGTTTGTTCGCCTGCTTTGATCTGCAGGAGATACATGCCGGCGGCAAGTTCGCTGATGTCGGTGCGAATGACGTTCACGTCGGATTGTTTCTCAAACATGAGCAGGTTGCCGTTCAGGCCGGTGACCTGGAACTCAACGGACTCATACGTAGTGCCGAGGTCGATCGTGACGGAGCCGGTTGTCGGGTTCGGGTAAACGGAAATTGCAGACAACCCGTTCTCCGAAATTCCGACGCAGGGGCTGACGACGATCTGTGAAGAGTCGGAAGCCGAGCAGTTGCCGCTGGTGACGGTGTACGTGATCCAGTAGGTGCCTGCGCCTGCGGTCGACGGGGAGAACGTGGTGCCGACTACGCCGGTGCCCGCATACGTTCCGCCCGACGGCGTTCCTGCGGGAAGCGCGAATGCCGGGTCGGTGGTGCAAACGGAGCTGCTGCTGAACGGCGCGAGCGAAGCGGTAACCGGGGTTACGACAATGTCGAACGAGCAGCTGTCGCTGTTGCCTGCTGCGTCGGTGACGAAGTACGACACGGTGGTGGTGCCGGCGTTGAAGGTGGTGCCGCTGGCGTCTGCCGTGCCGCTGCCGGTGGTTGCGCCGGACAAGGTGTACGTGATCGTTGCGCCGGAGCAATTATCGGAGAAAGAAGCCGGCGCGATGTTGTTGACCACGGGATCGCAGCTGGTGACGTTTCCGAAGCATTCGAGCGACGGGGCTTCGTTGTCCACCACGGTTACGAGCAGCGTGCAGGTCGTGGTGTTGCCGGATGCGTCGGTTGCGGTGAATACTTCCGTCGTCGTTCCGATGGGGAAGAAGTTCCCGCTGCCGGTTCCCGACGTAAGCGCGGTCGTTGTTCCGGAACAGTTGTCCGTGGCAACGGGTGCAGAATACGTCACGATGGCGCCGCAGGAAGCTGAATCGTTGTTCACGGTGATTGCCGAAGGGCAAACGATCGCGGGCGCTTCATTGTCGACAACGGTGATGTCGAAGGAGCACGTTGCCGTGTTGCCCGCGCCGTCGGTTACGGTGTACGTCTCCGTCGTGGTGCCGATGGGGAATGTTCCGCCGCTGCCGATACCGGAAGTGAGCGACGTGGTTGCGCCTGAACAGTTGTCGACACCGGAAGGAGCGGAGTAAGTGACTACTGCGCCGCACATGCCGGAATCGTTGTTCACGGTGATGTTGGCGGGGCAGGTGACGACCGGCGCTTCCGCGTCGGCCACGGTGATCGTGAAGGATGCAGTCGCAGTATTGCCGGCAGCATCCGTAACGGTGTACGTTTCCGTCGTGGTGCCGACAGGGAATGTTCCGCCGCTGCCGATACCGGAAGTGAGCGCGGTTGTTGCGCCGGCGCAATTGTCGGTTCCCACCGGTGCGGTGTAGGTGACGACTGCGCTGCACATGCCTGAATCGGCATTCACGGTGATGCCGGACGGCGCTGTGATCGCGGGATCTTCGGTGTCGTCTACGGTAATGGTGAAGGAGCAGGAAACCGTATTCCCGAGTCCGTCGTCTGCCATGTATGTTTCTGTCGTGGTGCCGATCGGGAAGGCGCCGCCGGTTCCGAGACCTGCGGTCATGGTTGTGGTAACGGTAGATGCGTTGGTGTAGGTGATGATCACGACACCGTGGCCGGTATTTGCACCGCCGGTGTTGGTCTGGTTCGTGCCGCTATTGAACGATCCGCCGCCGCCGCCGACACCTGCGGTTGTGTTGCCGCCTGAGCCGCCGCCGGAATAACCTCCGCCGCCGCCGCCGACCACGTAGCTCGAACCGCTGCCGCCGCCGCCGAAGCCGCCGCGCGCAGCGCCGTTCGTCGGTCCGCCCGCGCCGCCGTTCACGAAGGCAAAGCCGCCGGTTCCGGCTGTCCAGCCGTCAGACCCGTTCGTGAGCAATCCACCGCCCGCGCCGGACTGGAAGCCGGATGCGCCGATGCCGCCGCCGCTGCCGGCTGTGCCGCCCACGCCGCCGCCGCCTGCGCCTGTTCCGCCCGAGGTGCCGACCTGGCCGTGCTTGTCGGGGGAATCGTTGCCCTGCGAGCTTCCGCCGCCGCCGCCTGCGACGATCATCGGGTTGTTGGAGTTGTCGGTGACGAACGATCCGCCGCCGCCGCCGTTGCCGCCGCTTGCCGAAGGTTGCTCGCCGACGAGAACCTTAAGAATGCTGCCCGGTGTAACGGAGAACGTGCCGATCATCGTCGCGCCGAGTCCCGATTGGGTCGTCGAGGTGGTGTTGTAACCGCCCTGCGCGCCGCGCGCTTCGATGGTGACCGAAGTGACGCCTGCCGGAACGGTCCAGTTCACGATAGCGCCGGTGTAGTTGAACGTCTGCGTGGTGACCGCGCAGGGATTGGTGCCCACGGGCGCCGTGTAGCTGACAACCGCGCCGCACGATCCTGAGTCGTTGCTGACGGTGATGTTTGCCGGGCAGGTGATGGCCGGGCATTGCGCGTTTGCCGTTCCGAAGAAGAGCAGCATTGCAGCAACACCCTGCAGAATGTGTTTGCCGTAAGTTTGTTTCATTAAAATGGATGTTAGGTGAAAGGGTTAATTGTAAATGAGTTGCCTCGTCAAAAGTAAGCTATCGTATTAATCTTTGCGAAAATTCTTCAGCATCAATGACGCATCGGGTTTGCGTGAGGGATAGACGCGGAAAGCCCGCACCCCGAGTACTCGGGGGAGGACTTGCAGCAGATAGCCCGACCCCTCCCGAGTATTCGGGATCGGGGGCACGCCCAACTTTATTTTCAGATCTCACTCTCACATCTCACGTCCCACGCCCCCACGTCCCATGTCTCACATCTCACGTCTCACGTCTCACGTCTCACGTCTCACATCTCACGTCTCACGTCTCCCTGTGCCTGTTAATAACCCTGTTTAAAAGACCAATCTCCCTACATCCCAACGCCCCCGACCAAAACGCTAAACTTGTTGGAGAAAACTGCCGTCTATGAAGCCCAGGAATCCGCTCCTTTCATTTGCTGCGCTTGCAGCTGTCGCTTTTGTGTCCCTGCAATGCGGGGGCGGTGAAGAGCACGAGGATACGCGGCAAGTATTCCGTTTCAACGAACTGGGGGATGTGACCTCGCTCGACCCGGCGCTGGCGGGCTCTTTCGAGAACAACTGGGCGCTGAACCAGTTGTACAACGGGCTGGTGGAAATGGATACGGACCTGTACGTGCAGCCGTGCATCGCGAAAACGTGGGAGATCAGCGATGACGGGAAAGAATATACGTTTCACCTGCGCCAGGATATTTCATTTCACGATGATCCGCAGTTCCCGGGCGGGAAAGGGAGGCACGTGACGGCTTCCGATTTTGCGTACAGCTTCGACCGACTGTTCGACGACCAGACATCCAACGCATCGACGCTGGTGGACATGATCGACCACGAGCCGGGCGGGAAACAAGGCTTCGAGGCGCCGAACGATTCGACGCTCATCATTCACCTGCGCAAGCCGTTCAAGCCCTTCCTCGGCATCCTCACAATGAAATATTTTTCGGTGGTGCCGCGTGAAGTGGTGCAGTTCTACAAAGAAGAGTTCGGCCGCAACCCGGTGGGGACGGGGCCTTTCAGCCTGAAATTCTGGAAGGATAAAACCAGTCTTGTGCTCGAGAAAAATCCGCACTATTTCAAAGTGGATGAAAAAGGAGTTCGCCTGCCGTACATCGACATCGTGTCGGCGACGTTCGTGAAAGACCCGGAAGCGGCGTTCATGCAGTTCATGAGCGGCGACCTCGACATGCTCTCGGGCATCGACGCGATCAACAAGGAAAAAGTGCTGGACAAGAACGGCAGCCTGAAAGCCAGCATGCAGGACAAGGTGGTGCTGCAGAGCGAGCCCTTCCTGAAAACAGATTATCTCGGCATCCTCATCGACGAAAACATCGACGTGGCGCGCAACAGCCCCGTGCGCATCAAGTTCCTCCGCCAGGCCATCAACTGCGCCATCGACCGCGACAAGATCGTGCGCTACCGCCGCTACAACCTCGGCACGCCGGCCAACGGAGGATTCATCCCGCCCGACATGCACGCGTACGACCAGTCGAAGCTGAAAGGATTCACGTACGATCCCGACCGCGCGCAGGAGCTGCTCCGCAAAGCCGGCTTCCCCGGCGGCAAAGGGCTTGCCACGATCAAGCTCACTACCACCGGGTCGTACCTCGACATTGCCGACGACATCGTGAACCAGCTGCGCGAAAGCGGCATCCCGGCCGAGGTGGACATTCTCCAGCCCACAGCGTTCAAAAGCGCGGTGGCGGAAGGCAAGGTGCTCTTCTTCCGCAAATCGTGGATCTGCGATTATCCCGATCCGGAAAATTTCATGTCCATCTTTTACAGCAAACATTACAGCCCCGCCGGCGCCAACTACACGCATTTCCATCATTCCGAATTCGACCGCCTGTACGAACGTTGCCTCGTGGAGCAGAACGATTCCATCCGCTCCGACCTGTTCCTGCGCATGGACCAGATCATCGTGGACGAAGCGCCGGTGGTGCCGCTGTATTACGATCGCATTGTAAGACTGGTGCAGAAGAACGTGAGCGGGCTGCTGGTCGATCCGACGAATACGATCAACCTGGAGCGGGTGAGGAAGAATTGAACCTGTTTTTCTGTATTGATTTCTTACCGCGAAGGCACAAAGTGCGCGAAGGTCCGCAAAGTCTCCGCGAAACTCCTCGTTCTTTGCGCCTTGGCGGTGAAAGCTCTTCAGCACCAAGGCTGATGCGAAATGGAGCAGCCGTCATTTCAACGATATTGTGTAGCTTAGAGCATGTTACGGATACTTCTCCTTTTGTTGGTGACCTTCGTAATGACCCCGGGGATTATTCACGCCCAGCTTGCCGAAAAAAAGTACCCGGCAGATGGCGTGCAGTTCACCGGTGCGGACAGCTGTTTTTCGGCGGATTCGGTGAAGTGTAAAACGGCGATCACGTTTAAATGTGAAGTGGAATGGAAGGTTTACGATCAATATGGGAATGTGGTGCTGAATGGATTCGGTGTGAAAGTCGATGTAAGCGGGCTTCCGAAGGGAGGATACTTTATGGTTTCAGAGAAGCGGTCGTTTGAGTTTTTTAAATATTGAGGGATGTACCGCGTGCTCCTCCTGCTGCTTTTATCTATTCCCGCGATGGCTTCCCGTGTCGACACGGCGGCGCTGAAATTGACCGTGGATACGACCGGGTTGGTAAAGTGCTATTTCCGCGGCGATTTTACGAACATGGTTCACCTGGAATACTTCAAATGGAATAAGTGGGTGAAGATCGATTCCTGGGAAAATATCGGGCAACTGAAAGATTCATGTGTGACGAAGCAAGTCACTTTATTCAACGGAAACAACCAGTTCAGGTTGTCTGCAGTGAAAATTTCCGATGATACGGTGGTCAGCAGGATTGTGAAAGTGAATAAGAATAACGGCGACAGCTGCGAAGGTTTCCGTTATGCCTGCAAGCTGGACAGCAAGATCCATTTTAAGTGCGAACAGGATTGGGAGATCTATGATCAATACGGAAGCCTGGTCAGGAAAGGGCGATCTGCCGACATCGAGCTGTACGATCTGCAGAAGGGCGGATATTTCCTCTATTATTCAAATACCGCAGCCGAATTTTTCAAACAATAACCAGGTATTCCCTGCTCAAAACCCGTTAGTAATTCCCCCGTTCCCCCGCCCGAAAATCCCCCCAAACCCTTATTTTTGCCCCTACCTTAACCACCGGTTAACCACACAAAGCCTTTTACCTAACACCTCATACCTAATACCTTTTTCACATGGGCGTTCTCGTCGGAAATAACTCCAAAGTCATTGTTCAGGGATTTACAGGCAGCGAAGGCACCTTTCATGCCACGCAGATGATCGAATTCGGGACCAACGTCGTGGGTGGCGTTACGCCCGGTAAAGGCGGACAGCAGCACCTCGAGCGTCCTGTGTTCAACACGGTTGCCGAAGCCATCAAAGCCACCGGCGCCGACGTTTCCATCATTTTCGTGCCCCCGGCATTCGCGGCGGATTCCATCATGGAAGCGGCGGAAGCGGGCATCAAAGTCATCGTCTGCATCACCGAAGGCATTCCTGTCAAAGACATGGTGCAGGTGAAAGAATACCTCAAAGGCAAAGACGTGCGCCTCATCGGCCCCAACTGCCCCGGCGTGATCACCGCGGGTGAGGCGAAGGTCGGCATCATGCCCGGCTTCGTGTTCAAAGCGGGCACCATCGGCATCGTTTCCAAATCCGGCACGCTCACCTACGAAGCAGCCGACCAGATCGTGAAAGCGGGACTCGGCGTCACGACAGCCATCGGCATCGGCGGCGACCCGATCATCGGCACGACGACCAAAGAAGCAGTCGAGCTGCTCATGAACGACCCGGAAACCGAAGGCATCGTCATGATCGGCGAGATCGGCGGCGGGCTCGAAGCGGAAGCGGCGCGCTGGATCAAAGCCAACGGCAATAAGAAACCGGTCGTCGGCTTCATCGCCGGCCGCACGGCTCCCAAAGGCCGCACCATGGGCCACGCAGGCGCGATCGTCGGCGGAAGCGAAGACACGGCTGAGGCGAAAATGGCCATCCTGAAAGAGAACGGCGTTCACGTGGTGGAATCGCCCGCGCAGATCGGGAAGAAAATGGCGGAGGTGCTGAAGAAGGTCACTGCGTGACCTTGGTTCTGGTCGGATGTGATCCGACCAGAATGAATTTCATTAGGGCCGGATCTCATCCGGCCAGAACCAAGCAACGAGCCGGAATGCTGAAATCCCTCTCCATCCGCAATTACGCGCTCATCGACGCGCTCGAGATCGAGCTGCCGAACGGGCTGACGATCATCACGGGCGAAACCGGCGCGGGCAAATCCATCCTGCTTGGCGCGCTGGGCCTGCTGCTGGGCGACCGTGCGGATGCGCAGGCGCTGCACGACAAAACGCAGAAGTGTGTTGTTGAAGGAACGTTCATCATCAAAGAATACGGCCTCGGCGATTTTTTTTCCGCGAACGATCTCGACTACGCGCATGAAACGGTGATCCGCCGCGAAGTGACGCCGGAAGGAAAATCCCGCGCCTTCGTCAACGACACGCCGGTCAACATTTCCCTGCTCAAAACGATCAGCTCGCGCCTGGTCGACGTGCATTCCCAGCACGAAACGCTGCATCTCAACGACGCCGCTTTCCAGCTCGACGCGATCGACGCGGTGGCGGGAACGGGCGAACTGCTCAGCGACTACCGCGCCGCGTACCGGCAATTCCGCAAGCTCACGGAGCAGCTGCAGTCGCTCAACGAACAGGAAGCGCAGGCGAAAAAAGACCTCGATTATTTCCGCTTCCAGTTCGACGAGCTGGATACGGCGCAATTAAAACCGGACGAGCAGGCGGAACTGGAAAGCGAGCTGGAAACGCTGGAGAATGCGGAAACGATCAAAAGCGGGCTGTCGAAATCGGCGCACGCGCTGGACGGGGCGGAAGAGAACCTGCTC
Organism: uncultured Chryseobacterium sp.; assembly: GCA_966211705.1. Taxonomy (GTDB): domain Bacteria; phylum Bacteroidota; class Bacteroidia; order Palsa-965; family Palsa-965. The sequence continues at coordinate 86,796 of CBIHOC010000020.1, read as the reverse complement.
GGCGGGCTGACGGAAATAAAAAATACGCTGGCCCAGCTGGCGAAGTTCAACCCGCAGATCGCGCAGCTGAGCGAACGCGTGAACAGCGCGCACATCGAACTGAAGGACATCGCGCGGGAGCTGGAATCGCTCGACGGCGACATCGTGCACGACCCCAAACGCATCGCAGAAGTGAACGACCGCCTCGACGTGATTTACAAGCTCCAAAAAAAGCACAACGTGAAGACGATCGCCGAATTGATCGTGCTGCGCGATGAGTTAAGCACGAAGATCGCAGGCATCGGCTCATTGGAAGAGCAGGTGATCGCGGTGCAGAAAGAACTCGAGGCGATCCGGAAAAAACTGCTCGATCTCGCCGGGAAGCTTTCGAAAAAACGTTCCGCTGCCGCGCCGAAGTTGTCGAAAGACGTGAAAGAAACGTTGCAGCACCTCGGCATGCCCGGCGCAGAGCTGAACGTACAGCTCGAAACGCTCGCCGAGCCCCGTGAAAGCGGCCTCGACAAAGCGCTGTTCTTATTTTCCGCGAACAAAGGCAGCGCGCCCCAGCCGCTCAACAAAGTCGCTTCCGGCGGTGAATTGTCGCGCCTCATGCTCAGCCTGAAAGCCTTGCTGGCCAGGCACACCGCGCTGCCCACGATCATCTTCGACGAGATCGACTCGGGCATTTCCGGCGACGTGGCGGCGAAAACGGCAACCATCCTTGCTCAGATGTCGGGCGGCATGCAGGTGATCACGATCACGCACCTGCCGCAGGTGGCGAGCAAAGGAAAATCGCACCTGTTCGTTTACAAAGAAGACGTTGGCAAACGCACAGTAACGCGCATCAAGACGTTGACGAAAGAAGAACGCGTGCAGGAAATTGCAAAGATGCTGAGCGCAGGAAAAGTAGGGGAGGCCGCGCTGAAGAACGCGAAGGAGCTGTTAGCCACAGATTGACACAGATTTCACAGATTCAATCCGTGTAATCTGTGGCAATCCATCTGTGTAATCTGTGAAATCTGTGGCTATTTTTTTGCAGGGAAGTTCAGCGCTGCAACAATTTCACTCGTTAAGTCGATAAATGTAGTCTCCGGCGCTGACCAGGTCACCATTTCTTCTCTCGTGCGCGTGTTGATGACAACGGAACAGCCATTTTTCAATGCGATTTTTTTCGCAGCTTCGGCAAGCCGGACCGGGTAAGCGGCCACAAGACTGTCCAGCCTCGCCAGTTCTTTTGCGGATTCCACTTCATATTTCGCCGAGTACGCTTCCAGGTCGCGGATGTAAGCCGCCTGCGTCAGCTGGAACACCGGGTGCCATTCGGTATGCAGCGAATCGTAGCGGTAACGTTTCAACGCCAGCTCATTCCTGTAACTGTTCAACGCCTGCGTGGATTCCCACTTGTACATTGCTGCGGAATCGACCGTAGCTTTGTAGCCAGGCATTTCCTGCAAAACGGAATCGAAATCGAACCAGCCGATCTTCACCGTTGTAGTTTGAGCCGTGGCGATCATGCAGCAGGCGAAGGCGGGAATGAGCAGGAGATGATGAAGCTTCATACGCGGAGTTCTGAAGGTTTCTATACTAACGTATCGTGAGCATAATTATTCCCCATGCTAAAAGTGCCGGCAGGCAAAGCGGCTGTGCATAAAATAAAGCCGCGGTTTCGCTGCGTGGCACATTATTTTCAGCAATTCTGTTCCCCGGAACACTTATCGGCATGCGTTACTTTACCATCCTCTGCTGCCTGTGCGCGTTCGCCCTGTTGATATCGGGAAAAAATATTCCGAAGCAGCGGCCTGACGATTACCCGTACCGTGTCGAGCGCTTCTCCTTTGTTTCCCAGCGCCAGCAGCTGGAGATGGCGTATATGTACCAGCGCGCGGACCAGCATAACGGGCGCACGGTGCTGCTGCTCCACGGTAAAAATTTCTCGGGGGCATATTGGGGCGATGTGATGAAAGAGCTGCTGTCCAAAGGTTATAACGTGCTTGCTCCCGACCAGGTCGGCTTCGGAAGGTCCTCCATGCCTGCGAACTACCAGTTTACCTTCCAGCAATTGGCGGAAAACACGAAACAACTGCTGGATTCGCTGAAGATCAGGAACGTGGTCGTGATGGGGCATTCCATGGGCGGCATGCTGGCTGTGCGTTTCGCGCTGATGTACCCGGAAACGGTCATGCAGCTCATCCTGGAAAATCCCATCGGGCTGGAAGACTGGAAATTGAAGGCGCCTTACACGACCGTCGACGAAGAATTCGCGAAAGAGCAGAAAAAAACGCGGGAGTCGATGAAGGATTATTTTATGAAGAATTATTTCCACAACGAGTGGAAAAGTGAGTACAACGCTCTACTCGACCCCGGAACATCCCGCATCGGCACCCCGGAATATGACGCGCAGGCCTGGTGCATGGCGCTCACCACCGACATGATCTTCACGCAGCCCGTCTGTTACGAATTCAGCAAGCTCAACGTGCCCGTGGTGCTCATCATCGGCCAGCTCGACCGCACCGCCATCGGCAAAGACCGCGTGGACCGGAAAACCGCGCTGGCGATGGGCAATTATCCCGCGCTCGGAAAATCCACCGTTGCGAAGATCCCCGGCGGCCTGCTCATGGAAATGCCGAACTCCGGCCATATTCCCCACATCGAAGAACCGGGGTTGTTCCTGGAAAAGTTAATCTCCGTGGTGAAGTAACTGTCGCCACCGCCAACCGCCAACCGCCACCGCCACCGCCAACCGCCAACCGCCAACCGCAACTGCCAACCGCCCCCGCCAACCGCCCCCGCCAACCGCCAACCGCCAACCGCCGCTTGTATTGTGGCAACCGCGCTCCCTGCCGCAAATCACCCTCAATTCTACCCAATCCGTATATTTGCCCTCCAACCTACCCATTATGGCATACAACCTCCTGAAAGGCAAACGCGGTATCATTTCCGGCGCGCTCGATTCCAATTCCATCGCCTGGAAAGTGGCGGAAAGGGCGCACGAAGAAGGCGCGACCTTTACGCTCACCAATGCCCCGATCGCCATGCGCATGGGCGAGATCAACAAGCTGGCGGAAAAGACCGGCTCGAAGATCATCCCGGCCGACGCCACGAACATGGACGAGCTGAAGAACCTCTTCCAGCAGTCCACCGACGCGCTCGGCGGCAAGCTGGACTTTGTGCTGCATTCCATCGGCATGTCGCCGAACATCCGGAAGAACATTCCGTACACGGGCCTCAACTACGATTTTTACATGAAGTCGGTCGACGTGAGCGCCATGTCGTTCCACAAGATGATGAGCGCCGCGCACCAGCTCGACGCGATCAACGAATGGGGCTCGGTGGTGGGGCTTTCCTACATCGCCGCGCAGCGCACGTTCTCGTTCTACAGCGACATGGCCGACGCGAAAGCCATGCTCGAGTCCATCGCGCGCAGCTTCGGCTACCATTACGGAAAAGAGAAAAAAGTGCGCGTCAACACCGTTTCCCAGTCGCCCACCAAAACAACGGCCGGAGGCGGCATCAAAGGCTTTGAAGATTTCTTCGGCTACGCGGAAAAACTTTCACCCCTCGGCAACGCTTCCGCCGACGACTGCGCGAACTTCTGCGTGCTGCTGTTCTCCGACCTCAGCCGCATGGTGACGATGCAGAACCTTTACCACGACGGCGGTTATTCGATGACGGGCGTGAGCAACGAGGTGATGGAGATGATGGCGAAGAAATAATTCAGAACCGCAAAGACGCGAAGGGCGCAAAGGTTCCGCTGGTGACCTTTGCGCCCTTTCTTTGGGCCCTGGCATCTTTGCGGTTTATCGCTCTCCGGGGCTTTTTTTTGCTTAATAGAGAACAAATTTTACCGGGATCGTCATGTTTGACTTTGCGGGTTGACCTTTGCGGATTGCAGGCAGCCAGCCGCTCATCAGCCCTGCAACGCGCAAGGCTTCTTTGTCGAGGCCGGGAGAAACACTCTTTTCCACTTTAAAATTTGAGGTAACGCCGGCAGTATCAATATCGAAAGAGATATAAACGGTTCCCTGGATATTTTTCTCTTTTTCCAGTTGCGGGTATTTTGTGTTCTTATTTATTACCTGCATCATAACTGAATTCCCACCAATGTAACGCGGAAGGATCTCCGTCAGTGACGTATCGGCCCATGTCAATTTTTTCGTGGAAAGATTGTATGTCTGTACGGGCTTCCCATTTTCATAATAGGTTTCTTCCGGCTGTAGCTCGCCGTTTACGTAATTTACAGATGAGTTCACTTCGTTGTTGCTATACTTTTTCCAGATGCCGTTCTTCTGGTCGTCTTTGTACATACCCGACGCCACCAGCCAGCCGTAGCTATATTCTTCCCACGTGCTGTCGCGTTTCCCCATTTCGTAATAACCTTTTTCAGCTAGTTTGCCGTAACTGTCCGTACGCGTATAAGCTCCATGCCTGACAGAAGGATCTTCCTTCAACACGAAAAACTCCTCTTTTCCGCCGTCGACCGTTTTTTTTCTGACGTTTTTGATTGCCTGGGCATGAAGGGAAAGGCAGAAAACGGAGAGCAGCAGGGTAGGTAATAATTTCATTTTGATGATGTTATAGTTAGTCGAATTTCTTCCCTTCCAATTTCTCCACCGCATTCCGCAGCGTTTCCGGGAAGGACAATTTCTCATTCGTGTTGAAATCGAAATACACCATCACGTCGTGCGCTTCGGCGGCAAGCTCGCCTTTATCATCCCACAATTCGTGGTGAAAACCGAAGCTCGTGGTTTTGATGAATTCCATGCGCGTGCGGATAAGCACTTCGCCGGGAAAGAAAAGCGGTTTTTTGAAATTGCAATTCACCGACGCCAGCATCGGGCCTTTTTTTGTTGCCAGGAATTCTTTGTAAAGCCCGATCTGCTCCCAATAGTTGACGCGCGCGGCTTGCACGTATTTCAGGAACATCACGTTGTTCACGTGCCCGAACAAATCGAGCTCGCTCCAGTCGATGCGGAGTTTGAGGGTTACGGGGAAATCAGCCGGCTGCATTTGCAATGTTTCAGCAAAAATAGCACGTACTGCCCGGATTACGCCTTTCTGCTGCGGAGATAAATGTCGAAACGCACTGCCAGCCCGCCGTTCGTGGTTTCCGGGAAAATATCGAGGATGCGCGTTTTCGATTTTTCCACCGATGCGAACGGGTCGGCCGGGATATCCGGGTCGCCGTTGAAGTAGATCTGCGAAACGAGTTCCTTGTAGCCTTTCGCCGTCACGCGGAAATGGATGTGCGAGGGGCGGTACAGCCTTCCGTTGAGGTATTTTCCGGGAACGATCGTGAGGAAAGAATAAGCGCCGTCCTTCTTTGTGATCCATTTCGCGCGCTGGCGGAATTCACCGGAATCGTTGTCGTATTCGCCGGCCGTGTTGCAATGCCAGATCTCCACGGTCGCGCCGGGAATGACGGTCGTGCAGTCGTCGCCGTACACGCTGCCTTTGACAGTGATGCGGCTTCCGGCAAGATCTTCCGTGGTGAGATCGGTGCGCTCCGGTGCGCCTTCGCGGTAAAACGGGCCGAGAATGTCGTTGGTGGTTTCGCAGTCGCCAACGAAACTGTTGTTGGAAGCTTTAACGACGGAACCGAACGCGGAAAGCGAAACGGCGGTGAGGGACGTGGCCCTGAGAAAATTTCTGCGGTTCATAAATGTGGGGATTAGCATGAACTACAGGAACGGCAATTTTCAACCCATCATATGGGAATTGCGCGAATTCCAAACGAAACGTCGCGAATTCCAAAGACCACGGGAAATGAAACAACCCGCATCGCGCAACAACAGGGATATTGTGTTGTGCAGGATCAGCCGGTTTTCATGCAGAACGCCAACACCGGCAAAAGAAAAAGTTTCCGCATTACAGCTTCACGAATTTTCCGTAACGTTTTTCATCCCGGAAAAAATAAACGCCGGCCGGCAACCGCGAAATATCCACACGGCCCGGCGCGCTTGTCAGCACAAGGTTTCCGAGGCAGTCGTAAATGAAATACGTTCTCACATTGCCCGGTTCATTTTCACCGAGCACCACAAAATCCGTTGCCGGATTCGGCGAGCAGCTCAGCGTCGTTGCCGGTTCATGCGATTGAATTCCGACAGGCCCGGTGCCGTACGTGAACGTGACCGGGTAATCGCAGCTCACGGAAAGATCGTTCGGGTTGTAAAGCGTAACAGTGGCGCTGAACACTGTTCCTGAGGGCACCGTAGACGGATCGGCAAGCGTGGCTGTGATGGCAAAGCCGGTGTATCCGCCGTTCGGTCCGCCGTACACGTCGAGGAACGCGTTGCTGGCCGGGTTCGCGCTCATGGTGATGTGCGGGTTGGAAGAAAGCACGCCCGTCATCTGCGGCCCGTTGAACCCGCTCTGGCTGGTGTTGTACAAAAGCACTTCGATGCGCTGCATGCCGTAATTGGCGTTGACGCTGAACACGAGCACGCTGTCGCAGGGGAAAAACGGGATGGCGGCTTTGGCCTGCGTGGCGAAAAAAAGAAAAATGATCCCGGCGAGAATTCGGTTCATGGGAAAAAGGTTTTGGGTTAATGAACTTGCGGGGATGTTGATTTAAAGGTAAAAAAATCCACGGGAGTTACCGGTACAAACTCATCAGCAGGAAAGCGATGCCGATGATCCCTGCAAGGACCGATCCCGCAACAAGGGCCAGGTAAACCCAGCCGGCCGTAATGGCGAACACGACTTTTTTCTTCCCCGGGTAATCCTCGTCCATCGCATGTCGCTCCCGGATCTTCCGTGCGCGCCTGAAGCCCGCCATGGCAAATGCGAATGACAAAACGAGCATGATGAAAGCGAAAAAAAAGGCCGACACCAGGAAGATTAACGCCAGCCACATGAACACAAAGAGTCCCGTTGCCAGCAGCGCATACCGGAAAGCCGTGGTGATCTCCTTTTTTTCCTGCTCCTCCGGCGTATCGGGTGGCGAAGCGGGCTTTTGCGGAACAGGAGCAACTTTTGTGTCACCGTGCAGTTCCTTTCGCTGAACAGTATCGTGCGAAAGCGGAGTTATTGTAAGATCCGGCGTTGCTTTTTCAGCGCAGGCGTTACTTCCCGCTGCAACCTTCGCCGTTTTTGCACGCCCATCCTGCGCCGCAGGAACTTCAGCAGCTTTCTTTATTGCAACTGCACGATCGCCTTTTCGTTCGAGATAAAATCCCGGACGGTACTTCCGCTCCAGGAGCGACATGCTGCCGCAGGAGGCAAGCAGAATAAGGAAGGAAAAAGCCAGCGCAGTTGGCTTCATAACGGGGTTCTGCCGGCGAAAAGCGCTTATGCATATCCGCCGGGCGGGATTAAAGTCGTATGAAAAAAACTCCACTTGCCTTCCTGCTTATCCTCCTTTTTTATGACGGATTTACCCTAAAGATAAAGTAAAGCAACTGCGATAACCAGCGCGACCAGGGACAGCGCGAGCAACGATAGCTCTACCCAGCCGACGATGACGGCGAACAGCGCTTCTCCTCTTCCCCTGAATTTCTCGCCCTTCTCATGCGCCGACAACACGCCAAGGCCCATGATCCACCCGAAGATGCAGGAAGTGAGCGCCGCAATGCCCAGGAGGATCGCAACTGCGGGCACCAGGAAGGCAAAGATGATCGCCGTGATGAAGAACAGCAGCGAGAACGTGGCCAGAAGCATCGCATTCCTGGCCCTGGCGTATTCTTCCCGCTCCGGCTTGTCCCTGTCTTTACCCTGCGCAACTGCTGCGGGTTCCTGCATGGCCCGGGGCGCTACTTCGGCGATCACTTTCCGCGCGCGGCCCTCACGAGTTGCCGAAGTGTCCGTGGTGCGCGATGGCCCGGTACTGTCGGGAACGTCTGCCGGCCTGCCGGGTTCGGGCGCAAGGGCTTGCGGGGCATTTTCTGCGGACGGCAGATGCGTTGCCGGTGCAGGATCATCCTCCTTCACAAATGCATGTGTTGCGTCTTTGCGGTCGAAGTAAAATCCCGGCCGGTATTTACGCGCGGTCAGCGACAGGTTGCTGCAGGAGCCAAGAAAAAAAACAACCAGGACCGGAAGCAAAAGGAGGGGTAACCTTTTCATGACGGAAGCGATTCGGTGCTTGTCAAATATAGACTATTCCAAGCTCCGCAAAACAGTTCGAACCCACGCAATCCGTGCAATCAGCGGACATAAAAAGCCACAGATTACCACAGATTTCATAGATTCCACGGATGGATTACCACAGATTAATCCGTGTAATCTGTGGTAATCTGTGGCCATAAAAACACCCCGATAACATTGCTGCTACCGGGGTGAAAAAAAATCTGTGAAATCTGTGGTAATCTGTGGCTTACTTTACCGATTCCACCACAGCTTTGAAAGCTTCGGGGTGGTTCATCGCGAGGTCAGCGAGGGTCTTGCGGTTGAGCTCGATCCCTTTGTCGTTGAGCTTTGCGATGAAGGTGGAGTAGGAGAGCCCGTGCTCGCGGACGCCGGCGTTGATACGCTGGATCCAGAGGGAGCGGAAGTTGCGTTTTTTCTGTTTGCGATCGCGGTACGCGTAAACGAGGCCCTTTTCGAGGGTGTTTTTCGCTACAGTCCACACGTTGCGGCGGGCGCCGACATAACCGCGGGTCTGCTTGAGCACCTTCTTGCGCTTGGCGCGTGAGGCGGCGTGATTGACACTTCTTGGCATTGGTTGTTTTCGTTTTGGTCTTCAGTGGCTGTTCGCTGACAACGCTTGGTTACTGGAAGACCTGGTTTAACTTTCCCGCCGTAGGCGGATGAACGTTTTTCGGATAAACCTGTTGGAGTCCGCTTCTACATGCAAAGCAGCGCTTTCACGTTGTTCGTGTCCGGCTTTGAGACCAGGCCCGACTTCGTGAGGCGGCGTTTCTGTGCCGTTTCCTTCTTGGTGAGGATGTGGCGCTTGTAGGCGTGCTTCCGCTTGATCTTACCCGTTCCCGTGAGCGCAAAACGTTTTTTCGCGCTGGAATTGGTTTTCATCTTCGGCATAATGCTCGTACTGTTTTTCCCCCGGAACATTCCGGAAGGGCTGCAAAGATAGGAATATTAGAGAAATGAAGCACCAATTAGGTTTAATACAATATATATGTCTGATTAGTAGCGGGTTACTCTTTACTATTTTTAATGTTTTTGACGATACACTCCAACGTAACTTTTTGAGAGTAACGAATTGATTGAATAACAGAGATTATCGACCATATAAGGGTGCCAATTAGCGATAGCGCAAAAATTGCTTTCCAAACAGACTTCTCAATTCCTATAAAATCCTTAAAATCAGCCGTTAATAGAGCGATAAGTATTGTAAAAAACAGAGAAACTGGGGTTATCCAGCTTCTGGCCTTTGACAAATTATTCAAATGTTTTAATAAAATATTTTCTAATTTATCCTCAGTGATTTCAATGAAATCAGATTTTGTATTATTGCGTATTTGACTGACAAACTTACTGTCAGGCTTAATGCCACTTTCTTCAGCCATGAGGGTCCTCCTTTCCTAAATAAAAAGTGTAAATAAGAACATGGCTTACCCCCTCGAGTAAAAGAACTCTATAATTTACATAGAGCTTTCGGTTTCCGCTATAACCAACATGAATAAGCTCGGTGTTTCCAATACTTTGTCTGGCATCATTTATAGTTATTTTAAATTCAAGCGTTTTAGAATCAATAGTTACAAGCTCAGTAATAGATTCTTTGCTAGTTCGTTTATCGATAAACGTAAAGATAAATTTAAGAGGGGCTTCAAGAATATTTACTACTACTGGATTAGAACCAGCAGCTATAACAGTTCCTGATTCGATGATGGAATATTCTCCGGACTCGACATTCATACTTTAAAGGTGCAAAAAAAGCTGAAGTTATTCGATTATCGAATAACTTCAGGCAACAAGTTAACGCAATCATTTTTGGTAATGGCAAGCAGCATGAACAAGGTTCTGCGGCAGCGGAAATAATTGAGGCCGGAGCGAACCGGCCTCAACCGGGTGAAGATCAAAAGTTTACTTTGCTTTCTTCTTCGGCGCGAGCAGCATGAACATCCGTTTTCCTTCGAGAACGGGGAGCTGCTCCACTTTTCCGACTTCCTCCAGCTCCTGTGCGAAGCGGAGCAACAGTATCTCGCCCTGCTGCTTGAAGACGATCGTGCGGCCGCGGAACATGACGTAGGCTTTCACCTTGGCGCCGTGCTCGAGGAACTTGATCGCGTGGTTCTTCTTGAAGTTGAAATCGTGGTCGTCCGTATGCGGGCCGAAGCGGATCTCTTTGACGACGACTTTGGAAGCCTTCGACTTGATCTCCTTCTGTTTTTTCTTCTGCTCGTAGAGGAACTTTTTATAATCCACCACGCGGCAAACCGGGGGATCGGCGTTGGGCACGATCTCAACCAGGTCGAGGCCTGCGTTGCGCGCGATGTCAAGCGCTTTCTCGATAGGGAAAAGGCCCTGTTCGATATCCTCACCGACAACGCGCACGTGCGTTACGTCGCGGATCTTTTCGTTGATGCGGTGAAGATCTTCCTTGCGGGGCATGCGTGAGCCGCGCTGGAATGGGGGCCGTGAGCCGCCTCCACCCGGACGGGGCGGAAACTTCGGGCGGTTGTTCGGATTGAATGGAGCTGCGATGTGAACCTCCGTTTTTTAAGTTAGACTTACTTGTTATTACCTGCTATCATCATCGTGCCTGTGCGATTTGGGTCGACCACTGGTCGACCCTTACGATCAGGGCACGATGTTAGTTCAATGATTCCAGTTTTGCTTTTACTTCCATATTCACCAGGTCCGCGAACGCTTCCACCGGCATTGCGCCTTTGTCGCCGTCGCCTTCGCCCTGGCCCTGCTTCCTTACAGAAACCGTGCCTTCGGCTTCTTCCTTCTCGCCGAGGATCAGCATGTAGGGAACTTTTTTCAGCTCCGTATCGCGGATCTTCTTGCCGATCTTCTCGCTCCGGTCGTCAACGAACCCCCGAATATCGTAATTTTTAAGCTGCTCAGACACCTTATTGGCGTAGTCGATGTACTTATCGCTGATGGGTAAAATCCCCACCTGCTCGGGCGTGAGCCATAACGGGAATTTTCCTGCACAGTGTTCGACGAGTACAGCCACGAAACGCTCCATGGAGCCGAACGGGGCGCGGTGGATCATCACCGGGCGGTGCTTGAGGTTGTCGGCGCCGGTGTACTCCAGCTCGAAACGCTCGGGCAGGTTGTAATCCACCTGGATCGTGCCCAGCTGCCACTTGCGGCCGATCGCGTCGCGCACCATGAAGTCGAGCTTGGGACCGTAGAACGCGGCTTCGCCGTATTCGACCACCGTGCGGAGATTTTTTTCAGCGGCGGCTTCGACGATGGCCTGCTCGGCCTTTTCCCAGTTCTCGTCGGTGCCGATGTATTTGCTGCGGTCGGTCTTGTCGCGCAATGAAACCTGCGCGGTGTAATCGGTGAACTCGAGCGCGCGGAACACGTACAGCACGAGGTCGATCACTTTCATGAACTCTTCCTTCACCTGGTCGGGACGGCAGAAGAGGTGGGCGTCGTCCTGCGTGAAGCCGCGCACGCGGGTGAGGCCGTGAAGCTCGCCGTGCTGCTCGTAGCGGTACACGGTGCCGAACTCGGCGAAACGCACGGGAAGGTCTTTGTACGACCGCGGCTTGCTCTTGTAGATCTCGCAGTGGTGCGGGCAGTTCATCGGCTTGAGGAAAAATTCCTCGCCTTCCTGCGGGGTCTTGATGGGCTGGAACGAATCTTTCCCGTACTTCTCGTAGTGGCCGGAAGTGACGTAAAGGTTCTTGTGCCCGATATGCGGCGTGATCACGGGAAGATAGCCCGCTTTCACCTGCGCTTTTTGTAAAAATTGCTGCAGCCGGTCGCGCAATGCCGCGCCGTTCGGGAGCCACAGCGGAAGTCCCATGCCCACTTTCTCGGAGAAGGTGAACAGCTCCAGCTCGCGCCCCAGCTTGCGATGATCGCGTTTCTTCGCTTCCTCGAGCATCACGAGGTATTCGTCGAGCTCTTTCTGCTTCGGGAACGTGATGCCGTAGATGCGCGTGAGCTGTTTGTTCTTCTCATCGCCGCGCCAGTATGCGCCTGCAATGTTGAGCAGCTTCACGGCTTTGATGGAACCCGTGTTGGGAATGTGCGGACCGCGGCAGAGGTCGGTGAAATTGCCTTGCGTGTAAAACGTGATCTTCCCGTCCTCGAGGTCTTCGAGCAGGTCGAGCTTGTAGGGATCGCCTTTTTCTTTGAAATAAGCGACCGCGTCGGCTTTGGAAACTTCTTTGCGCGTGTACTCGCTTTTCTTCTGCGCCAGCTCGAGGATCTTCTTCTCGATCTTCGTGAAATCGTCGGAAGAGATCGCCTGTCCGCCGAGGTCGACGTCGTAATAAAAGCCGTTCTCGATCGGCGGACCGATGCCGAACTTCACACCGGGATACAGCGCTTCGAGGGCTTCGGCCATGAGGTGGGCGGAAGAGTGCCACATCGTCTCTTTGCCTTCAAGGTCGTTCCACGTCAAAAGGTTGAGCTTGCTGTCGGCTGTGATAGGGCGTGTGGCATCCCACACTTCACCGTTCACTTTTGCCGCGAGGACGTTGCGTGCAAGTCCTTCGCTGATCGATTGCGCTACCTGGAGCGCGGTGGTGCCGGGTTCATACTGACGAACGGCGCCGTCCGGGAATGTAATATTTATCATCTATAATTTTAGCCTGCTTACAACGCAGGTGGATTGTTGTTTGGAGGCAAAGATAAGGCGAAAAATGTGCAAATGTGCGGATGTGCATATGTGCAAATGATTATTTTGCAATATGCTAGCTATTCCCGATGGGAAAGATGTTACAAGGGTTTTAGTACATATCGCACATCCGCACATCATTGTTGGTCTCGCTTCTTCTGTCAACCCGGTGACTTCGTCTTAGCAAAAAAAAGTTCCCCGGATAAGGTGATTGACATCCGCACATCTGCACATTTACCATCCGCACATCATTTCACCACCTCGCACACGCAGCGGAATCCAAGCCACGCCTGCGGAGCTTTATAGCGGAACGTGTATTTATAATTGTACCCGCTGTTCGTACTGTCAACGAGAAAATATTCATCCCGTTTCTCCCGGAAAATCTTTCCATCGAGGCTGTTCTCGTAGTTTAACCCTTTCACGAGCGTATCGGCGATGATCTCCGAAACGTTGCCGGTGAGGTTGTAAATCCCGTATCCGTTCGGTGTTCCCCATTTCACCGGCGCGCGGACCTGCTCATAGGAGAGCCATGAATTCTTTCCCGGATACTTTTGCTTTTGCCCGCGTTGTGAACGCTCCATGCAATAGTTGCTGTATTCTGCCGTGTTTGAAACCGGCACGCTGTCTTTGTCGACCAGGCTGCGATAGCCTTGCGGAAACCGGTCGAACGGCAATCCCGCAGCGGAAGCGTATTCCCATTCTTCTTTCGTGGGCAGGCGGTACATCAACACCGACGGGAAATTTTTGATCGTGTCCCATTTATCGCTTTTGATCTTGTTCCTGCGGATGAAAATAAAACGGTTCACCATGCGCGAGCGCCATTCGCAAAACGCCACGGCCTGTTCGTACGAAACGCCGATCACCGGGTAGTGGAAGTAGGCCGGGTGACGGAGGTAATATTCGACATAGGGTTCGCAGAGCGCCAGTTTGTGCCGGTCAACGAGCGTGTCGGGCAGGAGGGACTTGTAACGTTCCGGTTCATTGCGGCCCGTCCAATACAGGAATTCGAGGTAGTCGATGTTCTGCACTTCACATTCGTCGATGAACAAACTGTCGCGCAGCCACACGCATCCCGGCGGCGTTTCAATCTTCAGCTTCGGCTGCTTGCGGGGCTTGTCGGAAACGGGTTTGCCGGAAACGAAAGCCAGCAGCATTGCCAGCACAAAAAGGCCTGTGAGCGTTTTCATCGTCTTCAGTGTACGCGGACAATTCTTAATTCTGTGCGACGGTTCATTTGGTGCAAGCTTTCCTGCTCCTGCTTCGAGGGCCGGCTGTTGATGTATTTTTCAGTGAGCAAAGTACCGTCCTGCAAACGAAACGGCTGCGTATCCTGGTATCCTTTCGCGACGATCCGCTCCTGCGCAACTCCTTTGCTGACGAGATAATCGACGACGGTTTTCGCCCTCGGGCCCGACACGTGATAAGAAGACTTATCCGAAACGCGTGAATCGGTATGCACCGCGATCTCCACGTCGAGATACGGGTAACGCAGCAGGAACGCCGCCACGGAATCGAGAAGGACGTATGCTTCCGGGCGCAATGTTTCGCGGTTCAGATCGTACAGGATCCCGCCCAGCACAAGCACGCTGCCTTCCGCGAAGATCGTGTCTGAAAGTGAGAAGGTGTCGCTTGTCCGGGAGTACGGGATCGTAGCATGCGCGCGCAGGGCGGTGATGCGGAATTCGACGCGCCGGTTCAGCGCATGCAGGGCTTCCTGCTCGTTCGCGGGGCGGTCCAGGATGTATTTCTCCGTGAGTATCGTTCCGTCGGGCAAACGCAGTGGCGAAGCGCTTCCGTAACCTTTCGCGATGAGCCGGTCTTTCCGGATACCTTTTTTGATGAGATACGTTGTGATCTCCGATGCACGGTTCATCGCTAAATGCGAGTTCGGGTTGGCGCGCGCATCGAGATGAACGCCGACTTCCACGATCGCATCCGGGTTGCTTTGCATAAAGACGAACATCGAATCGAGAAACGGGTAGCTTTCCGCCGGCAGGCTGTCTTTGTTGAGCAGGAACCGTATGCTGTACGTACGGATCAGCCCGTTCTTCATCCCGTTTGCGATCGTCAATGGCAGAGGAGGCGGGTTGACGGCGATGACCTTGAATTCCTGCCGCCGGTTCCATGAATGCAGCAATTCCTGCTCTTCCTTCGACGGTTTTGTGCTGATGTATTTTTCCGTCAGCACGGTTCCGTCGCTGAGCCGCGCAGGTTTCACATTATGATAGCCTTTCGCCACCAGCCGTTCGCGGGCGATGCCTTTTGAGACGAGATACTTCACCATGCTTTGCGCCCGTTTCTGCGTCAGGTTCGTGGAATATTTAGTCGACGCGCGAGCATCCGCATGCGAGCTCACTTCCAGCACCACGCCCGGGTTTCGCTTCATGAAATCCGCCACCGAATCGAGGAACGGGAAACTTTCCGCAAACAGGCTGTCCTTATTCAGTGCAAAACGGATATGACCGCCGATGAGGGTAACGCCGGGAACAACAGTGGTGTCGGCAAGCGTGAAGGCGGGTGCAACGACAGGAAAAACCAAAGGTTTCTCAAAAAGAAAACGGATTTCTGTTCGCCGGTTACGCTGATGGGCGGCTTCCCGTTCCTGTTCCGGAAATCTCTTCACCTGCTTTTCGAAAAGCAGCGGATCGGTTTCGCCGTATCCTTTTGCCCAGAGACTATTCGCCGGCACACCTTTCGATAAGAGGTAATCGACGATCGAGTATGCACGGCTGTACGACAGCTTCCGGCTGTATTCTTCACCGGAGCGCGAATCCGTGTGACAGCCGATCTCGAACGTCATGCGCGGATTGTTGAGCAGCATCGCCGCAACGGAATCCAGCAGCGGGTAAGAAGAGGAATCGGGCATCGTTTTGCTGAGCGTCCACCGGATGTCATACGTACGAAACACGCAGTCACGCGTAAACTTCGTGTCCGTGAGCGCAAAAAAACAACCCGGTACGCGCAGCAGCTTGAACTCCGTGCGATGATTGGCCCGGTACATTTCTTCCTTGTTCGCCTTCGACGTATCGCTGTCGATCTGGAATTGCGAATAAACCGGTTTCGTTTCCCCGTACCCCGAATCGACAAGCTGGTCGGGTGAAACGCCATGCAGGATAAGATAGTCATACACAGCCATGGCCCGCATCTGCGTCATCTTCAGGTTGAATGTATTTGCGCCTCGCTGGTCGGAATGTGAGCCGATCTCGACCACCATGCCCGGATGACCGGTAATAAAAGCTGCAAAGGAATCGAGGAAGAGCGAACTCTCCGGGCGCAGGCGGGCGCCACCGGGCTGGTTATATTTAATATCCCCGCGCAGAATGCTGCCTTTTTCAAAGACGGTATCAGTCAGCGTAAATGTTTTCACGTTCACCTGCGAAAGCAGGGGAGAAACGAACAACGCAGCAAAAAAGATCGCGACCAGGCGCATGGAGATGGGGCAGGAACGGTTGTATAACGGGAATTCCTGTGAAAGTTACATTTTTGCAGTATGCACAATGCCGTCATTCGACTTTCCCTGCTGGCCTGTATCGCAGTTGTTGCGCTGACAGGATTTTCCCCGGGAGAAAATGAAAATACGACCGCTCTTCCGTACCATTGTTTTGCGCCCGGTTACGACTCACTTCCGGCAAGTCTTCCGCTTCTCGACGAAAGGATGAACGGCAGCAAGGTATTCTTCATGGGCGAAGTGCACGGCGTGGCCGCCAACCCGGAGATGAGCTTCACGCTGCTGAATTATTTCTACCACCACGCCAACGTCCGGCATTACCTCATCGAATACGGCGCGGCCGAAGCGTACCTCATCCAGCGCTACCTCGATACCGGCGACGAATCGTGGCTCGACGACACGTGGTCGGTGCAGATGGAAGAATATCAAACCTTCTGGAGAAAGCTTTACCGGTTCAACCAATCCGTCACCGAAAAAGTGGACGTGATCGGTCTCGATTTCGACAACGACCACCTGTGCGCGAAAGCGCTTCTTTCACTTTGCCCGGCGGATGTGCAGCCCGGCCCGGAGATCACTGTCCTGCTCGATTCCGCGCGCGCGAACTGCAGGCGGAAGTCATTCCTGGAAGACCGTTTCATCCGCTGGTTCAGGACGCATTTCGACGCGCATGAAATGGAATACGCGGACTATTTCGGCGACAATTACGAGCTGGTGCGGCGCTTCGCGGTCAACTACGCGTCGTACTGGAAATTCAAAGACCGCGATTATTACATGATGAACAATTTCCTGGAGCTCGATCCCGACACGGCGCACGGCTACTTCGGCGCGTTCGGCTGGTACCACGCGGAGCAATCCACGAAAGGAACGCTGGCCAACCGTTTGAATGCGGAATGGTTTCCCGGGAAAGTCATGAGCCTGCTGTGCTGTTACGACAGCTGCGAATATTATTACCGCGACAAGCCCGGCCTGCTCGGCCCGAAAGAGGCGATCTATTCGGATAAAAAGAATTCCGAAAAGATCGTCGCGCACCTGCGCGGAAAGTGCGACATCGCGCTGTTCGATATCCGCAACCGCGGCGGGGCTTTCAAAAAGATCGCTGGGCAGGGACAGTTTCTCCTTTACGTCAGGAAGAGCAAGGCGGTTGTCTTTACTCCGTACGGGAGGTAGGGATGTGCCGATATGCCGATTTGCCGATTCGCGCATGCAGCGCGCTGTGCGAGGCATCGAATCAGGACCAACGTACGAAACGTGCAGGATTGATCATTACCGATACACCGCATTTCATCATTCAATCATTTCCCAATTCCATCGGCAATTCGGCACATCGACATATCGGCACATCATTTTCTCAGCTTCGGGTATTCCAGCTTCATCCGTTGCAGCGTCTGCAATACTTTCCGGGCGACGAGGAATTCTTTGTACCAGTTCTGGTCGGCGGGGATGATGTGCCACTCGGGGCGGTTGCAGTGTTTGAAAACGTCTTCGTACGCGTCCATGTAATCGTCCCACTTGCGGCGCGTGGCCCAGTCCTCGTCATGATGTTTCCAGAATTTTTCCGGGTTGGTCTTCCGCTCATTCAGGCGTTCCAACTGCTCCTCCCGCGAGACATGAAGATAGAATTTCAGGATCGCGGTGTTGTTGTTGCGCAGCAGGAGCTCGAAGTTGTTGATGTCTCTCATCCGCAGGTCGAGTTCTTTCTTTTCCAGCACTTTATTCACGCGCGGCGCGAGCACGGCTTCGTAATGCGAGCGATTGAAGATGTGGATCATGCCGCGGGCCGGCGTGTAGGGATGAACGCGCCAGAGGAAATCATGCGCTTTCTCTTCCGGCGTGGGCGCGCGGAACGGCTGCACATTCACACCGAGCGGGTTGAGCCCCTGGAACACGCCCGAGATCACGCCGTCTTTTCCCGATGCGTCAAGCCCCTGCAGCACGATGAGCAGGCTGTGCTGCTGCTGCGCGAACAGCATTTTTTGCTGATCCCCGATCTTTTCGAGCAGCTCCGATGTTTTCTCCTTCGTTTTCTCCTTGTCGAAATTTTTCGGCGCGCGGGTGGAGGTGTGGGAGAGGAGAGAGCTCATAGTTCACGATTGAATATTTCAGAATTCAAAGATTCACAATTCTACAATCCAAAGTAACAAGTTAAGGAATGCGGAGGACAGAAATTCTGACGGCAGTCAATAGAATGTATAACTGTAAACGTGAACGGCGGTTGGCTTTTCGGTGCTGATATTAGCCTGGAAGTATTCCATGCGGATCAGCAATCCTCGCTCATCGTAGCAATACGTCTCCCACATGTAGGGCTTGCCGTCGTTGAGCCTCCGCTCCAGCCGCACCGGGCGCCCGGCGGCATCGTAGGTGAATGTCTCGTACGGGTAAAAAGCGGCCCCGTATTGCGATTTCATGAGCACGAGCGTATGGCCAGCTGAATCTTTCACGAGGTATTCTTTTTCCGCGCTCATGAATGAATACCAGGTGCGTGTCGTATCGCCGGAATAGGAGAAACGGATCGTGTCATATACATCTTCCAGGCCGGATTCGCCCATATTGTTCATCCACCTGGGCTGGCCACGCTTGCAGATTAAAATGCTGTCAGGTTTTCCGTCCGCTGTGTAGGTGTAGCGGGAAACGAAATGCTGCCAGCTTTTTCCACCCGGAAATTCGGATTTTGATTCGATCAACTTACCAGCCTTATAGCTGTTTAATATATATCGCGTGCCAACGTCTTTCGTAAACCAGGTTTGCGAGATCAAGTCCCCAGCCGCATTGTAGGCATAGGTATTCCGGTCCAGCGTGTCGCCGTTCCCGTTCAGCCGCGCATCGGCCAGTAATCGTCCTGCGCGATCGAAGGTTTGAACATTGCCGCCTTTCGTGGCGCTGTCGCCGTTGTGGGCGTGGCGCGCGCGAACGTGGTGCTGCCGGTAGATCGCGCTGTCGCCGTTGAACAAAGCGCCGGGCTGTGCGTCCGCCTGTGGCGCAAGAAGCAAAAAAAGGAAAACAAGTCCGGTGATGAAACGCATGTGGGAATAAGCAATTGCCCGCGGGAAAGTTACGTCGTCCGTGTTATTTGACCGTCGTCAC
The DNA here is from genome assembly GCA_966211705.1 of uncultured Chryseobacterium sp. Lineage (GTDB taxonomy): Bacteria > Bacteroidota > Bacteroidia > Palsa-965 > Palsa-965. Next base: position 67,582 of record CBIHOC010000020.1, on the reverse strand, counting down.
CAGTTTCCCTTTCACGTACGTCTCGGTCAGCGAATCCTTGCCGGAAACACTGTAGTATTTCCATTCCCCATTTTTCGTACCGCAATAGCCGCGCTCGTAAATGTTCTTCCATTTGCCCGTATGGTTCTCGAGATAATGTCCGGCCGATCTCAATTTGCCGTCGGAATAATAGTCCCGGTAATCGCCCACGAGGCAATCGGTGTATTGCATGCCTTCATACAGTAGTTTGCCGTCCCGGCCATACGTTTTCATCCAGCAGGGCTTGCATTTTTTGAGGTTCTCGTAGGCATCGGCGTATTTGTCGTACGTTGCTTTGTCGATCGGGGTATCGTCGATATAATACGTTGTGCCGTTTTTATCAGTAGTGGCGGAAGTGGAAACACGGTAAAAGGTGAGCGTGTCGACCGTTCCGTAACCTTTCCGGCCATCGGTTTGCGCACGGAAGCTCACCAGCGTAACAACGACGATGAACGTGACAGGAAAAATGTAGCGGATCATGCGGGTATAATTCTCAGGGCGAAAAAAGATACAGCACAACGGATTGAAGGTTGAAAGCTACCACCGGATAATTTTCAATCTTCAATCTTACGCCTGCAAAACACCCACATTATACCGCTTCGTAATCGGAGCATGGTCCGCCGCTTCAATCCCCATCGAGATCCATTTCCGCGTGTCGAGCGGATGGATGATGTTGTCGATCCACAAGCGTGCGGCGGCGTAATACGGCGAGGTCTGCGCGTCGTAGCGTTTCGTGATGTTGTCGAGCAATTCTTTCTCTTCTTCCGGCGTGATCTCCGCTTTGCCCTGCGACTTGAGCGTGCTCACCTGGATCTGCAGCAATGTCTTCGCCGCCTGCGCGCCGCCCATCACCGCGATCTGCGCCGTCGGCCAGCCCACGATCAGGCGCGGGTCGTACGCTTTCCCGCACATCGCGTAATTGCCGGCGCCGTAGGAATTGCCTACGATCACCGTGAATTTCGGCACCACGGAATTGCTCATCGCGTTCACCAGTTTCGCGCCGTCTTTAATGATGCCGGCGTGCTCGGAACGCGAACCGACCATGAAACCGGTGACGTCCTGCAGGAACACGAGCGGAATTTTTTTCTGGTTGCAGTTCATGATGAAACGCGCCGCCTTGTCCGCCGAATCGGTGTAGATGACGCCGCCGAACTGCATTTCGCCTTTTTTGCTTTTCACCACCTTGCGCTGGTTGGCGACGATGCCCACCGCCCAGCCGTCGATGCGCGCGAGACCGCAGACGATGGACTGCCCGTACAATTCTTTGTATTCTTCAAACGAAGAATCGTCGACGAGGCGGAGGATGATGTCGCGCATTTCGTACGGCTTGTCGCGCGTGCCGGGCATGATGCCGAGAATTTCTTTCGGGTCGAGCTTCGGCAGGGCAGGAGTGGTGCGGTCGAAACCGGCTTTGTCGTACGCGCCGATCTTGTCCATGATGTTGCGGATGCGGTCGAGGCAATCCGCGTCGTCTTTGCATTTGTAATCCGTCACGCCGGAAATTTCGCAATGCGTCGTCGCGCCGCCGAGCGTTTCGTTGTCGATCGTTTCGCCGATGGCCGCTTTTACGAGATAGGATCCCGCGAGGAAGATCGTCCCGGTCTTGTCCACGATCAGCGCTTCGTCGCTCATGATCGGCAGGTACGCGCCGCCCGCCACGCAGGAGCCCATGATGGCCGCGATCTGCAGGATGCCTTCACTCGACATGATCGCGTTGTTGCGGAAGATGCGCCCGAAATTTTCCTTGTCCGGGAAAATTTCGTCCTGCATCGGCAAATACACGCCCGCGCTGTCCACGAGGTAAATGATCGGCAGGCGGTTCTCCATGGCGATCTCCTGCGCGCGCAAATTCTTTTTGCCCGTGATCGGGAACCAGGCGCCGGCCTTCACCGTCGCGTCGTTCGCCACCACGATGCACTGGCGTCCTTTCACGTAGCCGATCATCACCACCACGCCGCCGCTCGGGCAGCCGCCGTGCTCCTTGTACATTTCATCCCCCGCAAACGCGCCGATCTCGATGCGTTGTGAATCTTTGTCAAGGAGATAATCGATGCGCTCGCGGGCGGTCATTTTGCCCTGTTCGTGGAGCTTTTCGATGCGGCTTTTCCCGCCGCCGAGGGCCGTTTTTTCGAAGCGCTGCTCCATGGCGGAAATGAGAAGTTTCAGCGTGTCTTCGTTTTTGTTGAACGTTAGGTCGATGGTGCTTTTCGGGCTTGACATATTTGGGGGCGAATTATTCCGAAGGAACTCCTTCGGGGCGAATTTACGAATGGAGCGAATTTGAAACCCTCAAAGGGTTGCGCGCGGTCATGCGCACCGGCAACTCTTTGAGGGTTTCAAAGTTAACATTTTGGGGAAGGATGAGATGTGCGGAAGATCAGCAAATCGATCCTGATTACGGTTGGCTGATCTGTATACGAGACGAGATGCAGGGTAATAGCCGTTTGACCTATATTTGGTAGTGATAATCCCTTTCCTGAAACGTTTTTTGCCGCTTTTCCTGCCCGCATGCGGCATGGCGCAGGCTCCACAGGCTGCTTTTTCCTGCAGCAACCCGCTGATCGTTTGCACCGGCGAGATGGGTATATACATCGACCAGTCGACGAACTCGCCAACGTCGTGGCAATGGTCGTTTCCCGGCGCTACGCCTTCGTCTTCCACGCTGCAAAACCCGACCGTTCAATACAATACCCCGGGCAACTATGACGTCACACTGATCGTGTCCAACAGCTTCGGCAGCGATACCGTTACAGCATTCAATTACATTGACGTCGATCAGATGATCGCTGTCGATTGCCAGGCGGATACGTTCTGCTCAAGCGCCGTTATTAACTGGGGCGTATTTTGCGACCTGAATCCCAGCTGTACATTTGTCTATTCGCCTCCTTTCACCTCCATCACCCAAACGACCACCTTTACCATTTTACCGAATTGTCCGCCGGGAGTGGGGCTTTGCTATTCCTTCACTAATTTCCAGGTTGTCATTATTCCTCCTCCCGACACGACAACTATTTTGCAGAACGGTGCAGTGCTTACTGCCGCCGATCCTGCCGACGCGTATCAATGGTATTTAAACGGTAACCCCATCCCCGGTGCGAATTCACAATCACACACGGCCACGCAGAATGGCACATACACGGTGGAACTGATCACGATCCTGGGAACGCACCAATGCTCCACGCTTTCGGCGGCGTATATGATGACCACGGTGGGAATGATGGGGAACAGCTTCTGCGCCTCGCCCGTTATCGGCCGTAACGGGAACACACTGCTGCTGCAGGCAGACGGCGGTCTGCGGAACGTAACGATTTATTCGATCGACGGGAAGGTGCTGTGTGTGAAAGAAAATCCTTCTGCCGGGCTTTCGCTGCCGGAAACGCCGGGAATTTACCTGGTGCATTTCCGGTATGACGATCGCGAGGGAACAATAAAGGTCGTGGTGGAATAAGCAGGCGTTTTATCCGCTATCGATCTGTACGTATCATTTGCATTTTACCAGCACGTCGGCGCCGATCATGGGGATAATATCCGGAACAGTGAAAGATTCGATCCAGTCTGCAGGAAAAGGCTTGATCCAGAATTTCTGCGGAGTTTCCTTGCTGAGGCCCAGCACCTGCCCTTCACCGGTATATGTAGTTTTGCCCAGGTCGAGGGAGTATTCCTGCGCGCCCGGCAACCATTGCATCGCTACAAAAAAACCTTCCGCAGGGATCTCAATGTGATACGCGGTGATATCGAACTCCACCCATTCATTCCCCTTTTTCGCCCCCGCAATCAGCTCATTTTCGAGCAGCAATTCTCCCGGGCCTTTTGTTTCCGGGTCGACACTGTAAAGCTTTGCACGAAATTCCGTTCCGGGGACACCGGTTTTTGTAATATAAAATCGCAGCTTGCTGATGATGCCGCTGTCCCCGGTATTCGGCATATACAGGGCAACTTCAAGCCCGGACTTAAACAATACGTTACCCCTGGACCTTTTCTTCGAAACGCCCACCTTCTTCGTACAGGGCGGCGTTTTCCACGAAATGATATTTGCAGTGGGCAGGATAAGCGGCTTATGTGACACCGCCACTTGTTTTGTTGACGAAGCCAAAAAACGTTTAACAGCAATTCTCGTCGTGTCGTAGCCCATGCACGTGAACAGCAGCGTTCCTGAAGAATCCGGCAGTGTGAATTCGAAAATGCCCGCCTGATCGGCCAGCGCACCGTGCTTCCCGCCGGTTTCCATCACCAGCGCGTACGGAACCGGTTTTCGCGTCGCGGAATCGATCACGGTGCCGCGGATCGTGACCTGTGCGAAAGCGGGGCAGGAGAGGAGCAGGAAAAAAAGGAGAACGGGTCGCATAGAGGGGCAAGAACTTTACTTTAATCTCAACTCGATCGTTTTGTTTTCAATGTCGATGTCAATCCATTCCAGGGAATCGCTGCCCGGTATGCAATCAATCAGGCTGAGCCCTTTTCCGTAATTATCCAGCGCCTGCTTCCCCAGTCTCAATGTCATCCGGTAGTAGTCCTGCCCGGATATGCCCAGGCAGGCCGTGGTTTCAATTGTATTTGTTTCGCTGACCCGCTCAAATTTCAAATAATCCCTGTTCACATTATCATTATAAAACGGCGCCCAGAAGATCCCGTCACACCAGAACCTGCTTAATTCTTCATCCTCCGAATGCTCAAACGTTCCGCAGAGATGAAACTCGAGGTGGACGCAGAAATCTTCATTGAAGGAGGAATGAAAATCTTTTGCTTTTTCGGTCATAATGAGGTTGCGTTGATCCTGCTGAGTTGCATTGACTGAACGGGAATTTACGAAAAAGCCCGCCCTCGACTGCAGTCGGGACGGGCTTTTAAATTTGAAATGAAATTACCTGCTGATCACGAAGCGCTGCGTAGCAACGCCTTTCGCGTTTTCCGTGCGCACGAGGTACATGCCTTCCGCAATTCCTGCAACGCTCAGCGTGTGCGTTCCTTCCGTAAGCTTCACGCTCATCACCGATTCGCCGAGCATGTTGTAGAACGTGACGGTGGAAGTTCCGGTGACCACAACCTGCACAGTGGAATTCGCCGGGTTCGGGAAAAGTTGTGTTGCGCCGGCGGACTGCTGTTCGTTAATGCCGACGCAGGCATTTACCGTAATTGTCATCACAGCGTTGTCGGAGCAGCCGTTCGGATCGGTGTAGGAATAGGTGAGGTTGTGCGTTCCAACACCGGCGACCGACGGATCGAAAGAGCTCCCCGATACGCCGGGGCCGCCGAATGTTCCGCCTGCGGGTGAGCCGGTAAGCGTTGCGTTGGCGTCATCTACGCAAACCGTCGTGGAACTGGCAGAGATCGTTGCAACGGGTTCAGTGCTGACCACGATCGTTACCGTGTCGGAATTGCTGCAGCCGTTTCCATCCGTGTACATGTACACGATGTCGTGGGAACCTGCGCCGGCACTGGACGGGGTGAACGTGATGCCGCTCGTGCCCGGGCCGGTGAATGTTCCGCCCATCGGAGAGCCGCTAAGCGGGACCGGGGGATCGTTCAGGCAGAGCGAATCGGTGAGCGCGCTGGCGGTAACGGTCGGGAGCGCGTTAATCGTCACGTTGATCGTGTCGGAAGAAGTACAGCCGTTCGTGTCGGTCACAAGGACTGCGCAGGATGTGCTTACCGGCAATACAACGGTTTGCGTGGTCGATCCGTCGCACCACAGGTAAGTCGCGCCCGGGTTGCCGGCATCCAGCATTACCGGTGTGCCGCAGGTCGTGGTGTCCTGGCCAAGATCGACAACCGGCAGCGGGTTCACCATGACCGGCGTTCCTGCCGCAGCCGAATCGGAGCAACCGTTTGCGTCGGTCATAATCATATTATACACGCCGGTCATGGTGACCGTGTAGGCATCATTCGTTGCGCCCGCGATGGGCTGTCCGTCCATGTACCACTGGTGTGAAACGCCTGTCGTGCCGAAGAGTTGTATGCTGTCGCCTGCGCAGATAGATGCAGCAGCCAGTGAAATCGTTACCGGCGGCAGCGGGTTGACAGTTACAGTGATGCCGGTCGCAGCCGAATCCGTGCAGCCGTTGGCGTTCGTCTTGGTCATGTTGTAAACCCCGGATGCGCTTGCATTGTATGTATTGGAAGTGGCGCCTGCGATGGGCTGGCCGTTCATGTACCACTGGCTGGTCCCGCCGGAAGAGCCGGTGAGCGTTGTGCTGTCGCCTGCGCAGATGGTGGTGTTGCCGCTGAGCGTGACGACCGGAAGGTTGTTCATCGTGACGTCGATGCCTGTGCCGCTCGAGTCGGTCCCGCAGGCGTCGCTGATGATCACGTTGTAGTGCCCCACCTGGGTTGCGTAATAGGTTTGGGATGTAGCGCCGGGAATGAGCGCGCCGTTGAGATACCACTGGTAGTTCGAAACGAAATTCGACTGGCCGTGCGTGAGCAGCGTGGAATCGCCGGCGCAGAAAGCGGTGTTGCCGGTGATGGCGCGAGAACAGGTGATGAGCACTGTGCCGCGGATATCATCGGGCGAGGAGTTGCCGTACTGCGCACCCACCGTGCCGTTCGCTTGCCAGGTCTGGAAGCGGCTGCTGATGTTGCTGGTGATGAATGTGTTGTTGCTGCGGTAAACTGCGCCGAACGTTTCGCCATTCGTGGTGCCGATGAGGGGAATGTTCGTTACGGTCACGCCGGAGGTATCGAACTTTTCAAAAACGATAGTGCCGTTTCCGGACCAGTGATAAACCATGTTGTCATCCGGGTTGTAGCAGATCACCTCGCCGTCTGCGCCGTTGCCGAGCGTGAGGAGAACCGTTTTCGACGCGTTCGACTGGTCGATGCGGTAAACGGTTTCAGGAACGGTAGCGCCGTCGCCGGTTACGCCGAGCAGCGTGTTATTCCCGTTGAACGTGATCGACGAAAAGTTGTCGCCGAGGTTGCCGACGATCGTCACCACGCCGGTAAGCGGGTTCAGGATGCCCAGCGTGCGGCCGGTGGTGGCCGACTGCTTGCAGATGACGAAAATATTGCCGTTCGATTGGTTCATTGCCATACCGTTCGTGCCTGTAATGGCGCCGCCGGAGCTCGGAGTCGGGGCGAGACGCCGCACGACTGAGAAGTTCGTGGTGTCGAACACCCAGAGGCTGTCCTGGAACGGGGAAACCCCGATGAGGCGCGTCACCGTTTGGGCGGGAGCGACTTCATAAAGGGCGAAGAAGAAGAGAGCGAGTATCAGTTTTTTCATTTGCGGGTTTTTAGGAGAACGACAAAGCTAAAAAAATAAAAAAAAAGAAGGAAGATCATCGTCTTCCCTCTTCGTTATTACTATAAAGCTCGTTTATTCTTCTTCCCCGGAGCCGTCGGAAACCTTCTCTTCCTGCAGCTCATACAGCCGCACGAATTCCGCCAGCTCGGCCGGTTTCAGGTCTTTCGCGCGCACTTTGTATTTGGCCTTGAGGTAGTCGGGCTCGCGTTGCTGGAGCGTTTCGTGGATGAAGTTCCAGAGGTCGCTGCCGGATTTTCCCTGGAGCAGTGGACGGGAGTCCTTTTCCGCTTCGAGGCGTTCGGCGAGCGCGTCGGTGCTCATCTTGAGGTAAATGGTAACCCCGGCTTCATTCATCCGGTCCATGTTCTTGCCGTAGGAAGGCGTTCCGCCGCCTGTGGCCATGACGTAGTTGTCATCCTCGAGCGCGTCGTTCAGCGCTTGCTCTTCCAGCTCGCGGAAGCGTTTTTCACCTTCGCCGGCGAAAATGGAGGGGATGTCTTTCCCGAATTTTTGTTCGATCGCTTTATCGAGGTCGATGAATTCCAGCCCGAGATCTTTTGCGAGGGAAGCACCCAGCACGGATTTGCCGCTTCCCATGTAGCCGACAAGAAAAATGCGCATAATTGGTTTTTCAGTTTGAAGTGATCAATTCGCCTTCACCCGGAAAGGCCACACCATAGTTAACAGAAACCAGGATGCCGTTCTCAAAGTAAAAGTCTGCCATTGCGTCGTCGAAAGTAACGCGTTTTTCTCCCCACTCGTGGTGTTCCTCATCAATATCTTTGAACCCGTTTTTAACACACAGGTCTTTCAGTTGCGGCTCGTTCAGCGTAAAAACCGGTAAGTCCCACAGTTTCAGGGGGACAGAACTGTCTACCTCTACGCAGCAGAAGCGGTTGTTGCGGGCCTGGTCGAAAAAAAGTGTAAACCCTTTCGACCAATAATGCCAGACCAGGGAAACGCTGCCATCAATGGCTTCAAGCGTTTCGGTCTCTTCGGGCTTCCCGAAGAATTGTTCGGCTTCTTTGGTGGAAGCGCCGAACGGGAGCTGGGCAAAACTCTCCAGCAGTCGTGCATCGAGTGTGTTCATGCGGCAGGAGGTTGTTTCCTTAAAGATAATAAAACTATTGAATCCCCGGCTTAGGATTGTGAAGCCCAGGTTACTGGTCCGCCGGGGAAAACTGAAATTTCGATTCAGTGAAAGAAACACTTCACCATTACCCCCAAACCACCCCGGCATCTTACCCTTAACCATTTCATTGGAACGGGGAAATTAATGCGATCAAGGGTTGAAAACTGATCCTTGTGTTCCATCAATATAGAAAGCGAAAAGTCCCGGAGGGACGGCCTGTTTCTAACAGAAAAGAACTCTCCCCCACAAAAGCCGGGCGGGCGACCTTGATCTGTTATCGACTAAGGACGCCCGCCCGGCTTTTTCATGGAGAGGTCGATCAGCATTAGAAACAGGCCGTCCCTCCGGGACTTGTATCAATGTGGAGGAAGAATTGAAATCAACCCTTGATTTGCATTATTAACCAACTTTCCTGTCAATCGCATGTTTACGGGTAGGGGCAGGAGGCCGGGGTGGTGAGGAGGTTAGGGTTAGGGGAAAATAAACAATATTCTGGCTTATTGCGCTGGGGAACTGAATTTTCAACTCAGTGAAAAAACACTTCACCCTAACCCCCAACCACCCCGGCATCTTACCCTTAACCATTTTCGCTGGAACGGGGAAATTAATGCGATCAAGGGTTGAAAACTGATCCTTGTGTTCCATCAATATAGAAAGCGAAAAGTCCCGGAGGGACGGCCTGTTTCTAACAGAAAAGAACTCTCCCCCACAAAAGCCGGGCGGGCGACCTTGATCTGTTATCGACTAAGGACGCCCGCCCGGCTTTTTCATGGAGAGGTCGATCAGCATTAGAAACAGGCCGTCCCTCCGGGACTTGTATCAATGTGGAGGAAGAATTGAAATCAACCCTTGATTTGCATTATTAACCAACTTTCCTGTCAATCGCATGTTTACGGGTAGGGGCAGGAGGCCGGGGTGGTGAGGAGGTTAGGGTTAGGGGAAAATAAACAATATTCTGGCTTATTGCGCTGGGGAACTGAATTTTCAACTCAGTGAAAAAACACTTCACCCTAACCCCCAACCACCCCGGCATCTTACCCTTAACCATTTCGTTGGAACGGGGAATTTTAATTCATTAACCAAACTTTCCTGTCAATTGCATGTTTACGGGTAGGGGCAGGAGGCCGGGGTGGTGAGGAGGTTAGGGTTAGGGGAAAATAAACAATATTCTGGCTTATTGCGCTGGGGAACTGAATTTTCAACTCAGTGAAAAAACACTTCACCCTAACCCCCAACCACCCCGGCATCTTACCCTTAACCATTTCGTTGGAACGGGGAATTTTAATTCATTAACCAAACTTTCCTGTCAATTGCATGTTTACGGGTAGGGGCAGGAGGCCGGGGTGGTGAGGAGGTTAGGGTTAGGGGAAAACAAACAGTATTGCGGTGGTGGAACTGAATTTTCAATAACTAAATGAATTTGTCTGTAAAAACAAAAAAGTCCCTCAAATCAACGATCTGAGAGACTTCTTGCGGATCGGACGGGACTCGAACCCGCGACCTCCGCCGTGACAGGGCGGCATTCTAACCAGCTGAACTACCGATCCAATTCGGCTGCAATGTAAGAACTTCTGTGATCCCGCTGGGACTCGAACCCAGGGCCCATACATTAAAAGTGTATTGCTCTACCAACTGAGCTACGGAATCATCGTGTTCCATTCCTGAAACGCGGGTGCAAAGATAAGTGTCTCGATCAGTCCGCCAAATTGTTTTCCCACTATTTTTTCACGGGCCGGTAATTGTCCGCTGCAACGCTTAGAGCTGTGTGGATTCCGTGGTTAAAAACTAATCACAGAATAAAAACCAGGAATGCGGGTAATTATTTCTCAACGGATAAGCCGCCGTTTCTGAAGATCGAAATGCCGGCCGCGGGACAAAACGTGCAGCTTAAGTCCCTCGATGGTGATGGCTTCGCCGTCGGATACTTCCGTAAGATCGCTGTAACGGATCGAGCCCCCGTCCACGATCACGACCAGCCCCGAGCCGATGATCTCCACATCCCGCCCGTCGTAGATCACTGCGCCGGTGTCTTCTCCCAGGCCGAGGCCCAGCACAGCCGGGTTGCTGGCCACCGTCTGGATCAGCCGGCCGACGCGGCCACGCTGGGTGACGTGCGTGTCGATGAAAACGTTGTTGATGAAGTTCAGCCCGTTGGTGAGCTGCAGCTCTCCCTTGATGAGCGCATCCCGGCTGCTGCCCGAGACGATCATCGTTGCCGACATGGCTGCAGCCCCCGCGCTGGACCCGGCCACCACAAAATCGTCGTCGTCGCAATAGCGCTCCTGGATGAGCCGGAGGACCGCCGTGCCGCCGAGCAGCGTGCTTAGCTTGAGCTGGTCGCCGCCGCTGAACAAAACGGCATCGCAACGTTTTAAGCGATCCATATAACGCTCGTCGCACGCTTCGTCGCGCTTATGGATGTCGATCGTCCCGATGTCGCGTATCCCGATGTCGCGGAACGCACGGATATAATGGTTGCCCACTTCTTCCGGGTCGTCCGTGGCTGTGGTAATGATCTCGATGGACGGCTCCCGCCTCCGCGTTTCATCGATGAGGCGGTTCAGTATCGATTTACGGCCTTCTTTATCTTCCCCGCCGCCAATCGGGATCAGGATGCCACGTGGAACCTGCATGGTTTTTTAACGGCCAAACAATGTGCCAATTAAAAACCGGCATGCGCATTCCTCACATCCCCGCGCCACCCGCGTCTGTAGCCACGAGATTGATGCGCAGGTTCACATCTTCGGAGATGAATTTATTCCCCAGCGAGCGGTCATTTCCCCAGTTCATGTTCCACAAGGTTCTGTCGATGACAAAATCGGCCAGCGCCGATGCGTAGTCTTTTTCGTCGACAACGATTTTCGCCGGGAAGGTGATGTTCTTCGTCACACCTTTCAGCGTGAAATTTCCGCTCACCGAATAATTCGCGCCGGGAACGACGGAAGTATCCGTGGCGGAAGGCGAGTACGGCTTCACGTCCGTGATCTCGAACGTGGCGGTCGGGTATTTTTCAGCTTCGAAGAAGTCAGCGCTGAGCAGGTGCGGCCGCAGCTTGTCGCTGATGTCGGCCGGCTCATCGATCGCCATGGAATTAATGTCGATGGTGAATTTTCCGCCGGTCACTTCCCCGCGTTTCACCGAAAGCCAGCCGTCTTTCAGGCGGAACGTGCCGGGATGGCTTTTGCCCACGCCGAAACCGGTGAAGCCGACAGTGGACTGTACAAGATCGACCTGGAGGGTTTTGCCTTTGGCGTCGGCGACTTCTTGCGTGGAATCAACTTTTGCTTTATCGCCGCCCGCTTCGCCGGAGCACGACACCATTGCCGCGCTTACGACGAATGCGCCTGCGACGGAGAGTCGTACAAGCTTTTTCATTCGTGTTGGATTTTAGTAGGCCGGCAGTGATGCAAAGGTATTCAACAATTCAACAATCAACAATTCAATCGATTCGCTATTCAACAATTAAAAATTCAAGGATCGGATATTGAATTGTTGAATAGCGTGCTGCAGCGCAGCCACGCGATTGAATTTTGAATTATTCGAACTCCGACGTCGAATGGAACTTGATCTTCGGGAACGCTTCCTGCGTCATCCGAAGCACCCATTCCGTCTGCGCGAAAAAGACCGGTTTGTCTTCCGTGTCGTACGCGGTGACCGACGATTTGTTCGCGAGGAATTCTTCCAGCGCATTTTTATCGTCCGACGAAAGCCAGAACGCTTTGTAGAAGCTCAGCGGGCGGAAGGCGCATTTCGCGCCGTACTCGTGCTGGATGCGGAACTGGATCACTTCGAACTGCAGCTCGCCGACGGTGCCGATGATCTTGCGGTTGCCGGGCTGCTGGATGAACAGCTGCGCCACGCCTTCTTCCGTCAACTGGCGGATCCCCTTGTCGAGCTGCTTGGCCTTGAGCGGATCCCTGTTCTCGACCTCTTTGAAAATTTCAGGTGAAAAGCTGGGAATGCCTTTGAAATGGAGATTTTCACCTTCGCTCAGCGTATCGCCGATCTTGAAATTGCCGTTGTCGAAAAGGCCGATCACGTCGCCGGGAAAACCGGATTCGATCAGCTTCTTTTCATTCGCGATGAACGTGGTCGGGTTGGCGAAACGCAGGTCCTTGTCGAGGCGCGTGTGGTGGTAGAATTTATTACGCTCGAACTGCCCGGAGCAGATGCGCAGGAACGCGATGCGGTCGCGGTGGTTGGGATCGAGGTTGGCGTGGATCTTGAACACGAAGCCGCTGAATTTTTTTTCTCCCGGGTCCACCATGCGCTCCTCGGCGGGGCGGGGGCGGGGGGCCGGCGCGATCTCCAGGAACGTCTCGAGCAATTCCTGCACGCCGAAGTTGTTGATGGCGCTGCCGAAAAAAACCGGGGCGAGCAAACCTTCGTCGTACAGGCTTTTGTCGAACGGCTCGAAAACGGTTTCGATCAGGCCCACGTCTTCGCGCAGTTTGTTTGCGTAATCTTCACCTACGAGACGGACGAGATCGTCGCCGCTGATGTCTACGTTCTGCGCTGCAGACTGCGTCTGGTGCGGGTTGAACAGGTCGAGGTTTTTGCGGTACAAATTATACACGCCTTTGAACGTGGATCCCTGGCTGATGGGCCATGTGAGCGGGCGCACGTTGATGGCCAGCTTTTTCTCCAGCTCGTCCATCAGGTCGAACGGGTCTTTGCCTTCGCGGTCCATCTTGTTCACGAAAATGATCACCGGCGTATTGCGCATGCGGCAAACGTTCATGAGCTTCTCCGTCTGTTCCTCCACGCCTTTCACACAATCCACCACGAGGATCACCGAGTCGACCGCCGTCAGCGTGCGGTACGTGTCTTCCGCGAAATCCTTGTGGCCGGGCGTATCGAGGATGTTCACGCGCTTGTCCTGGTATTCGAACGCCATGACCGAGGTGGCCACGGAAATGCCGCGCTGCTTCTCGATCTCCATGAAGTCGGAAGTGGCGGTTTTGCGGATCTTGTTGCTTTTGACGGCCCCGGCGGTAAGGATGGCGCCGCCGAACAGCAGCAGCTTTTCGGTCAGCGTGGTCTTCCCCGCGTCAGGGTGGCTGATGATGGCGAACGTTTTTCTCCGGGCGATTTCTTTCTGCAGGTCCAACAGGAATGGGTATTAAGGCGGCAAAGTTAACGGCTAAACGCACAGGAAATGCTGCGGAAACAATTTTGCCCTGAAACTTACACCTGTAAGCGGAAAGAGGTGTACGATTAGCGTTCCGTAAATAACCGCGTTTAATTTGCTCAGCGGGAAAGCCCCCCAATTCATTTTCCCGCGACCCCATTAATTCCCCCAGTGTGTTATGACCCAACATGACCATGCGGAGCTTTTCCGCACCCTTTTTGAAAACAGCGCCGACTGCATTGCGCTGAGCGACAGCGACGGGATCGTCAGGTACATCAGCCCTTCCGTGGAAACCATACTCGGCTACAAGCCGGAAGAAATGCAGAACCGCCATCCCGCAGAATTCATTCACCCCGACGATCTCGAACAGAAGGGACATCTTTTCAGCGAGCTGCTGAAACAACCGGGAGGTACGGTGAAGATCGAATGGCGGAAAAAACACCGCAACGGCGAATGGACCTGGGTGGAAGGGATCAGCCGGAATCTTCTCGAAAATCCCGCCGTCCGGGCGATCGTCACGCATTGCCGCGACATCAGCGAGCACGTGAGGGCGAAAGCGCTTCTCGCGAAAACGAAAGAAGAGCTGGAGCGCAATTCGCGGGGACTGCGGGAAGCCCAGGCCATCGCAAAGGTCGGCAGCTGGGAAGGCGATCACCTCACGCGGGAGACGCGCTGGTCGGAGGAAACGTTCAAGATTTTCGGCCTGCAAAAAGACGAGATCGTTCCTTCGCTCGAAGCTTACATGTCGTTCGTGCATCCCGACGATATCCGGCGGGTCAATAATATAGTCGCGATTACAAAACGCATGCATTCGGATTGTTCCTTTCAATGCCGGATCACCCGGAAAGATGGTGAAGAACGATTTATTTATACAGATTGCCGCTACGAGCTGGATATCGACGGTGAGCCGCTGCGCCTGTTCGGCATTATCCAGGACATTACCGAAAGCAAACGGGCGGAACAAAACCTCCTGGCGGCCAAGATGAAGCTCGAGCACAATGAAAAACGGTTGCAGGATGCCCAGCAAATGGCGCACGTGGGTGACTGGGAAGCAGATTTCATCACCGGGGTCGATACCTGGTCGGATGAATCGTATCGAATTCTCGGCATGATGCCGGGCGAGTTACCGCCTTCACTGGAACTTTTTCTCTCGTTCGTTCACCCGGAGGACATCGGTGACGTGAAAAAACGCATGCAGGAAGGCTCGGAAACGCTTCGGGGCTTCAGCAGCGATTGCCGCATCATCCGGAAAGACGGGGCAGTACGCTTTTTACACAGCGATTGCCGTTTCATCATGAATGAAGCGGGACAGCCGGTGCGCCTGCACGGTTTTATGCAGGACGTGACCGAAACGCGCCTGCTCGAGCAGAGCCTGGTGGAAACGAACAAGGACCTGGAGACCTTTATTTACAAAGCTTCCCACGACCTCCGCGGACCGCTCGTATCCATCATCGGGCTTACCGACGCCTGCCGCGAAGAGATCGGCAACGGCAGCGGAAAACCATACATGGAAATGATCGGCCAGGCCATCCGCAAGCTCGACTACACGCTGACGAGCCTCGTGCAAAGCATGTCGATCAAGAAAACGCAGCTGCTGAACGATGCGATCGATTTCAACGAGCTCATTCCCGAAGTGCTCAGCCAGCTTCAGCATTACGAAGGTTTTTCCACGATGAACATCAGCATCAATGTAAAGATCACGCAGCTGTTCAGCTCGAGCAGGTTCATTCTCCAGTCCATTCTCCAGAACCTGTTCGAGAACGCCGTCAAATACCGCGATGTGAATGCGCTCCGCCCCGAGCTGAACATTTCGGTGGAGGAGCACAACAACGAAGTGATCATTTGCTGCCAGGACAACGGCATGGGCATCGACAGGAAGCTGCACGAGAAAGTGTTCGAGATGTATTTCCGCGGAACGGAAATGGCTTCAGGCTCGGGCCTGGGACTTTACCTGGTGAAGAATGGAATTGACAGGCTTGGCGGAAGAATAACCGTGGAAAGCGAGCGGGGAGTGGGCAGCAAGTTTTTCGTTCATCTCCCGCTGGTCGCCCGGCCCTGCGAATACCTGCAGATCGCATGACCAGGATGTGAAGGAACGAACGAAGTTTCACCGAATCTTACATGCGTAAGCGGGGCACGGCATGCGGGTGGCGCAGGCGGAAAAGCCGGGGTTTCTTTGTAAAAGAAATTCCAATTGTTTCACCTGACATCGTTCGCCATGGCCTCTCTCCCGCATTCCTCCAGCAACATGCCCGTCCCGGTTTTTTCACCTGCGGAAGACCGACGCGAGCTCGTGCTCGACTCGACCTCCAAAGCGTTCGGGAGGCTCAACGCGTTCATTTATTCGCTGCAGGAAACCTGGGACATTCCCGGCGAGCTGTTCACGCACATCCACGTTTCCCTCTGCGAGGCGGTGATGAACGCGATCATTCACGGCAACGGGTACAGGATGGACAAACGCGTTTACCTCGAGGCGCGCATCAACGACGGGCAATTTGTATTTACCGTTGAAGATGAAGGACCGGGCTTCGATTTTGCCGGCCGTTTTCCCGTGATCGAAAATTGCCTGTCGAGCGAGGCCCGCGGGATTTTCATGATGGACAACCTGTCGGAGTCGGCGCGCTATTGCAACGCGGGTAAACGGCTGGAGCTCGTTTTCACACGGCGCTAGAGCTTTCGCCCGCGCATCACCGCGATCTCCGAACCTTCGGCCAGCATCACCGATGCCGGCTGCTGTTGCCCGAGATGCGCGAAATCCTTCCCGTAAACCCGTCCGAAATCCACGTCGATTGCGTGACTTTTCACCGTGTACACCTGCCAGCGCGGATGCTGCACGGCGTATTCGGCAGTGGCTGCAGGCCCCAGGCGCGTATAGCCCCAATAATGTTCCGTGATGAACTCCTCTTCACTTCCCGGTTGCATGTCGGACGCTTTGTTTCCCGCTTCCACGCGCAGGGAATGCCACACGTCTTTTTTCCATGCATATTCCACACCCAGCTCGTCGCCCGACAGGTCCCAGCGGTGTTTCAGCGGCAGCGTCACATAATTTTCACCATAAACGGTGTTCGCCACGAGCGTAAGCGCCGGCTTCGGCACGATCTCGCGCACGAACACGACGCCGCGTCTCAGCTCGTTTTCCCGTGTGCGGTGCGTCACGTAAAAACGCAGGTTGACTTCCCCGAAGTTGACGTGGAAGGGAACCGGGATCCCGCGCAGCTTCGTGTTCAGGAACATAAAGCCGACGAGGCTCACGTAACATTTACCGTTCCATGCGTCGAGCTCTGTGCGGGCGGGCAGGTACGGATGCAGTATTTCCGGGGCTATGGTGTAATTGGCGATGGCGAGTTTCCTCCATTCGGCGGTCAGGAAAGGCATGGGCGGGAGTTGTGAAGCCGGGAAATTACACAGAAATCAACGGGCGAGGTATTCTTCCCGGCCGAAGTAGCGCTCGGCCAGCCATGCTTTATAAAGCGGGTCGAGAAAAACGAGCTTTTTGTTGATCCCGTCGATGATCTCTTTGTCTATCAGCGCCTCTTTAATGCGTTGTACGTTCGCCGAAGTGCCCAGCCTGTACGTGCGCAGCGTTTCCTGGGAGCTGAGCTGCTGCACGTTATCGAGCATTGCGTGAAGAAAGTTTACCTGCGTGGTGGCGAGTCCCGCTGTGATCGACTGGAAGAGCAGGTCGAGCTGGTCGAGGAGGGAAGACAGTGCGTCGTGGATTTCGGACGGTGTGCATTTTTTCTTCGTGCGGAACCAGCTGAGCTGGGCAAGTTGCTGAACATAGAACGGGTGGCAATCTACTTCGAGGGCAATGATCGCGGCGCTGAGCTCGTCAATGCTCTTTCCTGTATCGTTAAAACGTTTCACGATAAACTTCACCCAATCTTCCTCGCTGATCTTCCCGAGAAACATAAGGTCGCCGAATTTGTAAAAAGGCATGGACGGCGAGGCAAAAACTTCCATCATCATGTGGCGCTTGCTGCCGTACAGGCAATACGACACATGCGTATGCTTCTGCCAGCAGGCGCGCAGTTTTTTCTGGAACGCCAGCGGATCTTCAAATGTGCCGATGTTCTGGAACTCGTCGATGCAAACCACGAGCTTGATGTTCTCCTCCCGCGCAATGCTTTCTGCCAGGTTGATGAGCTCGTCAGGGTGTTTTTTGATCTCTTCCCAGTTCAGCCCGAGCTCGACGCTGCTGTTCGCATCCGGGCTGTAGGTCAGCTTCGGAACGATATGGCGGAAATACATACCGGCTTTGCGAATGATATCGGCAGTGCGCGACGAAGTACATTTCAATACCGCCTCACCCAGCTTGCGATAAAATTCCTCCTCCGTCCGGATGCTGAACAGGTCGATGTAACAACACTTTACACGCTTGTCTTTTTTCATTGCCTGCTGCGTAGCATGCGCCACAAGCGACGTTTTGCCCCACCTGCGTGGTGAGATCAGCACCGTATTGATGACCGAAGTGAAATTATCCACCAGCCGGGCTGTTTCAGCTTCCCGGTCCGTGAAATTCATCGATTCAGCCGTTTTGCCGAAGATGAACGGAGCTACTTTATCCATACCCCAAAGTTAGGTATTTGTAAGTAACAAAATAGTAACTTATAAAAAAGTAAGTTATAATAAAGTAAGTTGTAGGTAGATTGAGCGTTTGCTGAAGAGCCGGGAATCGAAAAAATAGGACGCCCCGGGAAGAAAAAGCTATATTTGTGGTTAGGCAATACACATACGAATCCTATGCGTTCGCTTGAACGTGTTTTTTTACTTATCGCGCTGGTGTTCACGGCTTCCGTGAAGCTCATGGCGTCCCACCTCATGGGTGGCGAGATCACGTGGACCTGCCAGGGCAACGGGCAGTATGTGTTCCACATGAAGCTGTACCGCGACTGCAACGGCGCGCAGGGCCCCCCGACGGCTTCGCTGGACGTATTTAACCATCCCACGCTGTTCTCGATCCCGATGGCGCTGGTGTCGCAGACGGACATTTCACCCACCTGCAATGCGATCGGGCCGTCGATTACCTGTGCCACGGCCAACAATACGCCGGGCGCGGTGGAAGAGTTCGTTTATGCTTCCGCCCCGATCACCATCAACGGCGTCCCCCCCGCGGCGGGCTGGATCTTCGCTTACCAGAACTGCTGCCGCAACAACGCCATCACCAACCTTTCCAACCCTTCGGCCCTGGGATTCACGCTGCGTGCGAAAATGTACGCGTACAACAACCAGAACGCCAATCCCTGCTTCGACAATTCGCCCGAATTCCTCGAAAGCCCCAAGACCATCATCTGCACCGGCTACCCGTTCACCTACAACCACAACGCCGTCGATGCCGAACTCGATTCCCTGGCGTACAACTGGGCCCAGCCGCTGGATTCCTACCTGAACGCGCCCCCGGCCGCATTCAACGCCCCCGCGGTTCCTTTTGTGGCCAATTACGCATTCAACAACCCGATGCCCGGTCCCGTGTTCGACCCGAACAACGTTCCGGCGACGATCAATCCCAATACCGGTGAAATTTCCTACACCTCCTACACGTCCGGAAACTTCGTGACGTGCATCAAAGTGGAGGCGTGGAAATGCGGGCAGCTGGTAGCCGAAATTTACCGCGACATCCAGGTGGTGCTGCTGCCCTGCGGAAACAACACGCCGCCCGCGGTGCAGCCCCCGTTCCAGGACGCTTCCGGGAACTTCACGGAATTCGCCGATACAGTTTACGCCGGCCAGCTCGTCAACTTCACGCTTTCCGCCACCGACTTCGATTTCCTTCCCAACGGCCAGCCCCAGACCTTGCGCATCGACGCGACGGGACAGCAGTTCGGTGCAGGATTTACGAACGCCGCTGCCGGGTGCCTCAACCCGCCGTGCGCCACGCTCAGCCCGCCGCCGCCGGTTTCCGGGCCGTTCGCCGTCAATACGGATTTCAACTGGCAAACCGCCTGCAACCACATTTACTACACGAACCAATGTTTCGTGCTGGCGAACACTTACAACTTTATCATCCGCACCTCCGACGATTTTTGTCCCGCCCCGGCCCAAACCATCGCGACCATTTCCATCACGGTGCTGGCCCTGCCGACCGTGGCTTCACCGGAAGTGCACTGCGTAGCCGTGCTGCCGAACGGGGATGTGACGCTGACGTGGGAACAACCGGTGGATACGGCCGGAACATTCGACAGCTATCATGTGTACACGTCGACGAACCCGAACGGGCCGTTTACGGTCGTCGATTCCATTTTCAATTACAACCAGCTTTCGTACACGCACACCGGCGCCAATGCGAACAGCGGCATCGTGTACTATTACGTGCAAACCCGCTCCGGCTGCGGCGGGCAGGTGTTCCTTCCCGCGCAGGATACGGTAAATACGATGTTCCTGCAGGTAACGAACAACAACAACACGACCGCCAGCCTCACCTGGAACAACATCGGCAATCCGCCGCCACAGTCGCAGTTCACGTGGTTCCGCATTTACCGTGAGCTTCCCGCCGGCGTGTGGACGCTCATCGATTCCACGCAATCGCTCACGTACGTCGATTCCATCCAGGTCTGCAACAACCAGATCAACTACCGCATCGAAGTGGGCGATTCCCTCGGCTGCGTGTCGGTGTCGAGCGTTGACGGGGATCTCTTCCAGGACAACATCATCCCGGTGATCCCGGTGATGGATTCGGTTTCGGTGACTGCGGCGAACAATACCGTGATCGGCTGGGAAGCCAGCGCTTCGGCGGACGTGGTCGGGTACGTGGTGTACCAGTACATCAACGGCATCTGGACGGCGCTCGATACGATCTGGGGAATCAACAACACGGCATACACGAACCTGATCTCCAATGCGGGACAGCAAAGCGAGGATTACGTGGTCGTGGCGTTTGACAGTTGCGGGAACATCAGCACGTTCGGTTCTGTCCACAACACGCTTTTCCTACAAAGCTCGCTCGATGTCTGCAATGCGAGCGTGACGTTATCATGGAACAATTACATCAACATGCCCGGCGGGCTCGGCGGGTATAACGTGTACATGAAGGAGAACGCCGGCCCGTGGACGCTGCTGGGCACGACCGCGGCGAACGATTCGGATTTCGTGCATGCGGGGCTGACGCAGTTTTCCACGTATTGCTATTACGTCGTGGCGTTCAATAACGCGAACACGGTCACCTCGTCTTCCCAGGAAACATGCGTGTTTGCCAACGTTCCCCAGCAGCCGGTGTTCCATTACCTCCGCGTGGCCACGGTTTCCGGCACGAATACGGTCGAGCTGAAAGCCTATGTTGACGCCGCCGCCGACGTGATCCGTTACGACGTGTACCGCGCCGACAGCATCACCGGCACATGGACCGTCATCGGGAATGTGGCGGCCAATCCGCCGAACACGCTCGTCACGTTTACCGACATTACGCCGGAGACGAACCTGCAAAGCTATTATTACAAAATGGTCGCAGTCGACAGCTGCGGCGCCGATGCGATGACGTCGAACATCGCGCGGACGATCTACCTCGAAGCGATCGCCAACAACGAGATCACGAACACGCTGTACTGGAACGATTATGAGCAATGGCTGGGCGGTGTGATGCAGTACAACATTTACCGCAGCGTGGACGGCGTGTTCGATCCTGTGCCGGTTGCGGCAGTGCCTTTCAATGGCCCGGGCGATAACATTTACATCGACGACGTTTCGACGTTCACGAGCTACGTCGGCAAATTTTCATACCAGGTGGAAGCGGTGGAAGGCGCAGGCAATACGTATGCGTTCACCGACACCAGTTATTCCAACGTGGCAGAAGTGGTGCAGTTGCCGCTCGTGTTCGTGCCGAACGCGTTCACGCCCAACGGCAACGGGCTGAACGACCTGTTCCTGCCTTCGACGGGATTTGTGGACATCGTGGATTATAACTTCACCGTGTTCAACCGATGGGGCGAAAAGATCTTCGAGACTTCCGACCGGAACGAAGGATGGGACGGACGTTACGCCGGCAACAAGTGCGAGCCGGAAGTTTACGTGTGGCTGCTGACGTTCAAAACCGCGTCGGGCCAATTCATCGACCAGAAGGGAACGGTGACGCTGCTGCGGTAAAAAGGATTTACGAAGGACGATTTACGATTTGTTTCCCGCCGTGTATTTCCTGCGGCCCGGGATCCTTTGGGTACAGCGCATTATAAGGGTTTTCCACAATGTTCATTAAAATCGTACATCGTAAATCGTACTTCGTACTTCGTTTCCTTATCTTTGCACGAATTTTATCGCGTTATAAAATTCAAACCCGTTCTTATGCCCGCTGACAATTCCAAGTTTTTCGGAGAAGGCCTCACGTACGATGACGTCCTTCTTGTTCCTGCCTATTCCGAAGTACTTCCCCGTGAAGTAGACATCAGCACGAAATTCACCCGCAACATCACCATCAATACGCCCATCGTTTCCGCCGCAATGGATACGGTGACGGAGTATGAGCTGGCGATCGCGATTGCGCGTGAAGGCGGTATCGGCGTGATCCACAAGAACATGACGATCGAGGAGCAGGCCGACCAGGTGCGGCGTGTGAAACGTTCGGAAAGCGGGATGGTCATCGACCCCGTGACGTTGAACGAAAGCGCGCTGATCACGGACGCGCTGCGGCTGATGAAAGAGCATAAGATCGGCGGCATTCCCGTCGTTTCCGAAAAAGGACAGCTCGTCGGCATCATTACCAACCGCGACCTGCGTTTCGAAAAGAACATGAAACGCCCGGTGTCGGAGGTCATGTCTTCGGGCAACCTGATTACCGCCCGCGAGGGAACCGACCTGAAGAAAGCCGAGCAGATCCTCCAGACGCACAAGATCGAGAAGCTGCCCGTGGTCGATAAGAACAATCGCCTCGTCGGCCTCATCACTTACCGCGACATCATTAAAGTCAAGGAGCGCCCGAATGCGAGCAAGGATGCATTCGGCCGTTTACGCGTCGCCGCCGCCCTCGGCGTAACGCACGACACCCTCGAGCGCGCCGCCGCGCTGGTGAATTCCGGCGTGGATGCCATGATCATCGACACCGCGCACGGGCATTCCAAAGGCGTGATCGAAATGCTGAAGCGCGTCAAGAAACAATTCCCCGATACGGACATCGTGGTCGGCAACGTGGGCACGGGCGAGGCCGGTCTTGCGCTGGTGAAAGCCGGCGCTGACGCGGTGAAAGTGGGCATCGGTCCCGGTTCCATCTGCACCACGCGTGTCATCGCAGGCGTCGGTGTTCCGCAGCTCTGGGCGATAATGGAAGTGGCGAAGGCGCTGAAAAAATCCGGCGTCCCGATCATCGCCGACGGCGGCATCCGTTTCACCGGCGATATCCCGAAAGCCATCGCGGCAGGCGCCAGCACGATCATGGCCGGCTCGCTGTTCGCAGGCGTGGAAGAATCCCCGGGCGAGACGATCATATACGAAGGCCGGAAATTCAAGTCGTACCGCGGCATGGGCTCGCTCGACGCAATGCAGAAAGGCTCGAAAGACCGTTATTTCCAGGACGTGGAGGACGATATCAAGAAGCTGGTGCCGGAAGGCATCTCCGGCCGTGTTCCGTTCAAAGGCACGCTCGGCGAAGTGGTGTACCAGATGATCGGCGGACTGCGTGCAGGGATGGGTTACGTCGGCGCGAAAAACATCGCTGCGCTCCAGCAGGCGAAATTCATCCGCATCACCTCCGCCGGCATCCGCGAAAGCCACCCGCACGACATCGTGATCACACGCGAAGCGCCGAATTACTCCACGCGCTGATCCACGCACAGAATTTGCTAATTTGCTAATAGCAGTAAGTCAAAAGCGCCTCAAGAATGGGGCGTTTTTCATTTTACAAAAAACTCATTAGCAAATTAGCACATTAGCAAATTAGCAAATTCATTTATTGTACTTCTTCTTCGTCCGTATCCAGTTCTTCGTCGAATCGGGTTTCGCGGAAAATGGCGTGAACGTTAGGGTGTAATCCACCGGCTGGTAAGCTTCGCCGCGTTCCTTACGTTTTATCCAGCGGACCTGGTCTTTTGAAATGGCGCCTTTCAGGATGATGCGCTCGTAGTTGTTCGCGTTGAGGAGAAAGCGTTCCAGGTAGATCGTGTCGCCTTCGATCTTGTAATTTCCCCACGAGCCGGAAGCTTCAGCCGTTTTTACCCACAGTTCCGTAACCGGCTCCGTTGCGGATTTTTCCGTGACGAACGCCGAGCCGTCGGTGTAAAAGAAAAACGGTTTCACCCGCGACGACATGGTGTAGTCGGTTGCGTTGATGTCCCGGTAATACCCGTCGAAACGAAGCAGCGGGTGCGTTCCGGGCTGATGGTACTTCCGGTAAATGAGCGCGCTGTCGTACGTCGTGCACGTAACGAGGAAAAGAACAACAGTGAAAGCAAAAATCCGCTTCATTTCACCAAATTACGAATTTCAAAATCGTACATGGTGATTCTCATTAGCGTCGGATATATCCGACGCTAATCTAGTTGTCACAATTCCGCGGCCTGCCGGTGTATGTTGATCTCCGCCGATTTCAAATCGTACTGAAACCCCGACAGCCGGAACAGCGAAGCGGCCAGCGTGGTCTGTGCCTGTGCCACTTCCAGCGCGTTGCCATGGCCGAGGCGCAGGCGGTCGAGCGAAAGCTGCATCGCCTCGCGGGCCATGTCGCGGTTCTCTTCCTCGAGCGCGAGCGCCTGGGTGTACGAGTCGTAGACGTTCAGCGCGTTCTGCAGGGCGAGGCTGGCGGTGAACGAAGCCTGCTGCAAACGGTATTCCGCCGATTCGATATCCAGCGCAGCCACGTTGCGCTGGCGGTTGACGCGCCCGGCCTGGTAGAGCGGGATTGAAACGGTGAGGCCGGTGTTCCAGCCGTAGTTCTGGTTGTACAGGCTGAATCCCGCGGAGTTCTGGTTGCGGTTGAAATTGTACCCGGCGTTCAGCGTGACGCGCGGCCAGTACTGGCTGGTGGCTTCGCGGTAAGCGAGCTTGGTGATCTCGACCTGGGCTTTGAACGCCATCAGCGTGGGATTGGCGGCGTACATGCGCTGCTCGAGCTGGTCGCGGCCGGCGATGGGAGAGAGCGGGATGCTGTCAGTCACTTCGAACGGCGTCATCACGTTGCGCGCAAGCACGAGGTTGAGGCGGCGTTTCGCTTCACCAAGCAACAGCTGCAGGCGGAGGCGATTTTCTTTCAGCACGTTGAGGTCGATCTTCGCCAGGAGCAGGTCGGGCTTCGCGATCACGCCGGCCGCCATCTTCGCTTCGATGATCTTCACGCGCTCTTCGTTGTATCTGATAATCTCATCCGTAGCATCGATCTGCTGCTTCTGCCTGACGACGTCGTAATACGCGAGGAGAATATCGCCGGTGGTGTTGAGCACCTGTTCGCGGAAAAGGTAATTGCCGAGCAGCTGCACTTGCTCCAGCTTTCGTTTGGTGACGAACATTTTTGTCCCGTCGAACAACGTCCAGCTGAGCGCGATGCCCGCGTTCAGGTTCGTCGCGTTATTGGTCGAGGAAAATTCATTGCCGTTGACGTAGACCTGGTTGATGTTGCCCTGGCTCAAACCTACGCCCCCGTTGAGCGCGAGGCTGGGCAACATTCCCGCTTCGCCTGCCGCGTTCATGATGGAATCCGCTTCCGCCTGGTTCTTCGCCACGAGAATGTCGTAGTTGTTCTTCATCCCGATCCGCAACGCTTCATCGGCCGTGAGCACCTGCGCGGTGATTGCTGCAGGAAAAAGGAGCAGAAAAAGCGATAACGTGCGCATCATGCTTCGGAGGGTTCAATGGGTTCTATAGGTCCGGCAGCTTTAAGAGCTACAGGCGGCCCCGGGCTTTTTTTGTCGCGCGCGGAGAAAAAGCTGTACATCGCGGGGATGACGTATAACGTGAGCAGCAGCGAGAACAGCAATCCGCCGACGATGACGATACCGAGCGACGTGCGGCTTTTCGCTCCTGCGCCGAGGGCAAGCGCGATGGGCAGCGCGCCGAGGGCCGTGGCCAGCGTGGTCATCAGGATCGGGCGCAAACGCGCGACGGCTCCTTCTTTCACCGCTTCGATCCGCGACATGCCGTTCTTGCGCAGCTGGTTGGAAAATTCCACGATGAGGATGCCGTTCTTCGTCACCAGCCCGATCAGCATGATCATGCCGATCCTGGAGAAAATGTTCAGCGTCTGGTCGAATATCCACAGCGTGCCAAGCGCGCCGGCAAAGGCGAGGGGAACGGTAAGCATGATCACCCACGGGTCGCGGAAGCTATCGAACTGCGCGGCGAGAATGAGGAAGATCAGCACGAGTGAGAGCCCCAGTGCGAACCATGTATTCGACGAGCTTTCCATGAAATCGCGGGAAGGGCCGGTGTAATCCACTTCGAACGATTCATCGAGGTGCTCTTTCGCGATGCGCTGCATGACTTCGATGCCTTCCCCGAGGGTTTTTCCCGGCGCCAGCGAAGCGGAAATGGTCGCCGACTTGTAGCGGTTGTAATGGTACAGCGTCGGCGGCGTGGCGGTGTCGTGCTTTTCGATGAGGTTTTTCATCGGCACCATTTTCCCGGTGCGGCTGCGGACATACAGGAACAGCAGGTCGTCGGTGTCGTCGCGGAACTTCCGGTCGACCTGGCCGATCACTTCGTATTGTTTTCCTTTCACCTGGAAATACCCGAATCTCCTTCCGCTGAGCATGAGCTGGAACGTGGCGGAAAGATCACGGGCGCTCACACCGAGCTGTGCCGCTTTCAGGCGGTCGATCGAGACTTCGACTTCCGGGCGGTTGAATTTTAAGTTGGCATCGACGTTGCTGAACGTCGGATCTTTCTGCGCTTCTTCCAGGAACTTCGGCAGCACGGTGCGGATCTTCGAGAAGTCGAGGTTCTGGAGCACGAACTGCACGGGCTGCTGGGAGCCGGAAGAAAGCGAAGTGCTGATGGTTTGCTCCTGCGCCGGGAAAATTTTCGCTTCCGGGAAACGTTTTGCGATGCGCGAGAGACGGTCGGCGATCTCCTGCTGCGTCGCTTTGCGCGTTTCCGGCTCGCCGAAGCGCACGATCACGAACCCGGAATTCACCGCGGCCATTCCGCCTCCGCCTGCAGCAGTAAGACTGAACACCATGTGCGCTTCGGGAACGCTGTCGATCACAACATCTGAAAAGCGGTAAACGATGTCGTCCATGTAATCGAATGAAGTTCCCTCGGGCGCGGTCAGCGGCAGGCGGATCACGCTGCGGTCTTCCAGCGGGGCGAGTTCGGTCTTCAGCACGCCGGCGGAAATAAAAATGATCGCGATGCAGGCTGCAAGAATAATGAAAGCCATCCAGCGCTTCCGCATGAATCCTTCCAGCGTGCGGCGATAGAAATTTTCCATGCCGCGGAAGAACGGCTCCGTTTTCAGGTAGAAGCGGGAATGTTTCTGGACTTTCCGGCTCATCTTCACATTCAGCACGGGTGTGAGCGTTAACGAGACCAGCGCCGATATCAGCACGGCCCCTGCGACCACGATGCCGAACTCGCGGAAAAGACGGCCGGTGAAACCTTCGAGGAATATGACGGGGATAAAAACGACAGCGAGCGTGACGGAAGTGGAAATGACGGCGAAGAAGATTTCACGCGTGCCTTCCCGCGCAGCCGTCATGCGGTCCATGCCCTGCTCGATCTTTTTGTAAATGTTCTCCGTCACCACGATGCCGTCGTCGACCACGAGCCCCGTGGCCAGCACGATGCCGAGCAGCGTGAGCACGTTGATCGAAAAGTCGAACAGGTACATGATGAAGAACGCGCCGATCAGCGAAACGGGAATGTCGATCAGCGGGCGCAGCGCGATCAGCCAGTCGCGGAAGAACAGGTAAATGATCAGGATCACGAGCGTGATGGCGATCAGCAGGGTTTCCCGCACTTCCGTGATCGACCTGCGCACGAACTTCGATTTGTCGAGACCGACGCTGACGATCATTCCTTCCGGCATGGTCGTTTTGATCTGCGCGAAGCGTTTGTCGAACTCGTCGGCGATGGCGATGTGATTAGCGCCCGGCTGCGGGATGATGGCGAGGGAAACGGCATTCGCATTCCTCAGGCGCGAGATGGTTTCCGGGTTTTCCGGTCCCATCACGGCTTCCCCGATGTGACGGAAACGCACCACGCCGCCCGAATCTTCGTGGATGATGAGGTTGTTGAAATCTTCTTCCGTGACCAGCCTGCCGAACGTTTTCACCGTCAGCTCCGTTTTGTCGCCGGAGATTTTTCCGCCGGGCAATTCCACGTTCTCATTCTCAAGCGCGTTGTACACATCCTGCGCCGTGAGGTTTCTCGCCGCCAGCTTTATCGGGTCCATCCACAGGCGCATGGCCGGGCGGCGCTGGCCATAGATGCGCACTTCGCTCACGCCGGGGATCGTCTGCAGCTTTTCCTGCATCACGTTCTCCACGTAATCGCTCAGCTCCAGCTCGCTCATGCGGCTGCTCTGGATGGGCATAAAAATGATCGGGTCGTTGTTCGCGTCCGCTTTGCTGACGATCGGCGGCGCGTCGACGTCCTGCGGAAGCCTGCGCTGGGCCTGGGAAACTTTGTCGCGCACGTCGTTCGCAGCCTTTTCGAGATCGGCCCCGAGGTCGAACTCCACCGTGATGTTGCTGAAACCGAGAGCGGAAGAGGAACTGACCGATTTGATGCCTTCGATGCCGTTGATCGCTTTTTCCAGCGGCTCGGTGATCTGCGACTCGACGATCTCCGCGTTCGCGCCCGTATAATTCGTGCGCACGTTGATCGTCGGCGGATCGATGGCCGGGTATTCGCGCACGCCGAGGAACGTGTAGCCGACAGCGCCGAAGAGCACAATGAGGATGCTCAGGACGATGGAGCCAACCGGGCGGCGAAGGGCGATGTCGGACAGGTTCATTGATTCCCGGTTATTTTACAGATGAAAACTTCAGCACATCGCCGGGACGAATGAATTGGATGCCGGTGGTGACGATCGTGTCACCGGCCTGCAGGCCTGTAACGATCTCGATGTCGGCCGCACGGCGGATGCCTGTTTTGACCTGGACGAATTCCGCTTTCCCGTTTCGCGACACGATCACATTCTTAAAACGCGCCTGCGGGATGACTGCCTGCGTGGGCGCCATCAGCGCGTTGTCTTTTGCGCCCAGGCCGAGGCTTACCCGCGCCGACGCGCCGGGGACAAGACGGTTATTGCTTTTGTCTACACGCGCCCGCACGCGCAGGTTCAGCGTGCCTTCATCCACGCTCTGTTCCGTGGCGTAAACCGATGCGCGGTAACCCGTCGTGTCGCCGTCAACGAAAAATGTGACGCTCATGCCGTTCGCGATCTGTGATGCGTAAGTTTCGGGCACGTTGAAGTCCAGCTTGAGCTGCTGTTCCGCGCGGATGACCGCGAGCGATGTTCCCGGGGAAACGACGGCGCCTTCGCTCACGTTGCGCAGGCCGATCGTTCCGTCGAAGGGCGCGCGGATCTCTGTTTTGCTGAGCTGTGCGTTTACGGCTGCGATGTCCGCTTCGATCGTTGTGACCTGCGTGGCCACGAGATCGTATTCCTGCTGGCTGATGCCGTTCACTTTTAACAGTTCCCTGTTGCGCTCTTCATTCGTTTTTGCCGTTTTCAGTTGTGCGCGCAATTTCGTCAGCTCCGCCTGCAGGTCCGCGTCGAACAGCTTGACCAGTAAAGCTCCTTTGGAAACGCGGCTGCCTTCCGGGAGGTTGAGCATCGTGATGCGGCCGGAAATTTCCGGTTTGAGCACGGTTTCTTCGGAAGGAAGAAGCGTCCCGGAAACTTCGATCTCGTCGCTGATGGGCTGGGGCTTTACCACCATGCCTTCCACGGCCGGCGGGGCATTCTTTTTTTTCGGATCAGGCGCAGCAGCGTCGTCACCGCAGGAGGAAAAAACGAGTAAAACGAATGGAACGATAATGTGCCGGTAAGAAAGCATTCTGCAAAGATAACACCTCTGCCAGCAAATTATTTGTTAATACATATAAATTCTACCATTCACCTGCATAGCGAAGATCTTCCCCGGAATGCTGCATGAGGTAGTGAAAGCGCAACGACGTGACCTGGCGGATGTGCAGGTAGTCATGTGCCAGCCAGTTGGCAAGAAAAAGTTCCGCAGTCATCGCTCCGAGTTTCGGATGCCGGTGCGTATTTTTCCAGTTGGGCGCGGAAAGCGATCCGAGCCAGCCGGCGGAATTTTTCCGTTCACGAATAAAAAGGTCGAGCATTTCCGTGTAATCGCGCGCGGCGTAGTTGCGCTGCGTCACCCATCCCGCAGGATCGATCGGGGAAAGGGGAAGCTCCGGCGTTTCCAAAGTGTGCTTTACCCGCGCGCGGAAATCTTCCCGCTCTTCATCGCAGAGGTGGCACAACACTTCCAGGATGCTCCATTTTTCCGGCGAAGGTTTCCAGCGGTATTCTTCCGCCGGAATTTTTTCCAGCAGGGCGCGGAACGTTTCCCCGTTCGCGGCAAGCGCGCGGATAATGACGGCGTGGTCCATCAGAATGTTTTGGTCTGCAATTTATCGTGGAGCGCGTTCATCTTCACCAGCGCCGCCGAGCCGTACCAGGGATGCAGCTCCATGATAAGACGTCCCGACTGAACGGCTGGATCGGCTTCGGTGAGCGCTTTCGCTTCTTCCGGCGTCGTATCGAAAATGAAAATGCCCGCAAATTCAGAATCGTCCATGAACGGTCCGGCCATTACGAGTTTTCCTTCTTTGGCCAGCTTTTCGATGTTGGCCATGTGCCCCGCCTGGATCGTGGCGCGCGTGGCGGAATCCTGGTCGCGCTTCGGGCCCGCTTTCAGGAATGCCATGACGTACTGTTTCATGCCGTAATCGTCCGCGCCGGTTTCACGGATCAGCGTCGTGTCCGGGCCGGAAGGCGTGGAAGCCACAACCGCCGTGTCTTTTACGGAAGAATCCGCCGGCGCATTTTTTGTTTCACCGCCGCAGGAAAGCAGCAGCACAGAAAAGAGAATAGAGGAGAGGAAAAGTTTTGCGTTCATAAAACGAATTTAGAAACAAACGCGAAACAACAAACAACAAACTACTTCTGCGGAGCCGGCTGTGCTTCCGTTGCCGGAACCGGTGCATCAGGCGACTTCTTGTAATGCTTGATCGTGTATGTCAGCGTGAACATGAAGTATTGCTGCAACGCGTTCGTGCGGTTGTCTTCCACGTAAGCTTCTGTCACCGTCCGCGACACGGCCGTGTTCTGCTTCAGCATGTCGAACACGCTGACCTTTGCTTCCAGCGATTTATCCTCGAGGAATTTGTAGCCGAGGGAAGCGTTCCAGAGCAGGAAGTTCGTGTTGTAGGAATCGAGGCCGCTGTAGAACGTCTGGTCGAGCGTGGTGTTGAACACGAACCCTTTGTAGAAGATCCAGTTGAAACGCGCCGATGCCGTGTGCGTGAAATAGCTGTTGTCGGATTGTGGCTGCGCGGTGTTGCGGACGATATTGTGCTTCCCGTTATACGACAGCGTAAAGTCGACCTTTTCGCTGATGTTGCTGCTCAGGGAAATTCCCGGGCCGATGTAATACGTGTTGGCGAAATTTTCCTCGTTGTTGATGAGCGCGGGCGTGCGGCTGTAACCGGCCGATCCGGACAGGTTGAGGTTGCTTTTGAGTTTTTTCAGCACAAAGCTGTAGCTGGCAAAGCTGCGGACGTTGTAATAGCCGTCGAGGTTGACGGGCGTGATGAGCTGCGATCCCTGGTTGAGGAAGATGCCGTTGGGAAGCGTCGTGTCCTGCGTTGCGATGTAGGTGGAGTTGCCGATGTAATTGTCCGTCGTGGAAGCGAAGATGAAGAAGAAAAGTCCTGTTGCTTTTTCGGAATTCGTTTTCCCGTAATGGGCGACGAGCCTGTGCTGGAAATCCTGCGTGAGCGCGGGGTTGCCGGTGCGCAGCTGGAGCGGGTTGGAGTTGTCGATGACGTTCTGAAGCTGGGAGATGTCGGGTGCGTTGGTGGATGTGCGGTAAAAGATCTTTAAATTTTTTCCTTCTCCTACTTTGTAATTGAAGCGCGCATTGGGAAGGATATTCTGGAAATGTTTGTCGGTCGACATCATCGAGGGGAATTCCTGGTCGCCGGAAAGGATGGCGTACTGGTAATCGGCCCCAACCGTGAGGCTGGTCTTTTTGCCGTTGTAACGGTAGGCGGCCCCGCCGCGGTGCGTGGTGTAATAGTTCGTGTACTTGTTCGTCAGCGTCGTGTCAAGCGAAGAATACGCGTCGGAAGCGGAATCGAAGTTGTTCGTTTTTTTATCCATCTCGTTTTTCGAGAGAGATGGCGTGTACGTGAACAGGAATTGTCCCTTTTCCCCGGCAGGTTCCGTCCAGGAGATCGTTGCGGAACCCGACTGCGAGAGGGAAGAAAGGTTTGAATGCTGGTCGATGAGGCTGGTGTCTCCGGGAAAATTGTTCACGGAATAATATTCACCTGTGCCGGTGCGCGTGGTGTACGTGCCGTTCAGCTCCAGGGAGATCGTTCGGCCCATTTTGCGGAAACGGTGGCGGTAATTGATGCCGTTGGAGAACGTGTAGCCGAGGTTTTCCGACATATTGTTCGTCACCGTCGTGCTTTGCGGGAAATCGAACTGCGCGAAGTTGGAACCGTTGAGGGTTTTTGAGTTATCGGTGAACTGCGACGTGAAGCGGGGCGTGATCACCAGGGCATTCATCGAATCGATGGTGTACTCGAGCCTGAAGTTGGCGCGGTGGTTGATGTTGCGGGAATTCGACGAATTGGTTTCGTTGTAGTACAAAGCGCTGTCGGTAAAATACGTGCGCGACAGTTCGGTGGTATTGACATTTTCGCTGACGTTGAAAAAATAGCTGCCCGATACTTTTATCTTTTTTCCCCACTCGTCGCTGTAATTGAGCCCCACCGAGTTCGTCGCCGAAATGCCGCCCTGCTGGCCGACCGTAAAGTTGCTCATGGGCCCGCCCCGCGAATAGCCGCCGCCTCTTCCATAAGACCTGCCCGCGCTGCCGGAGGAGCCGAAAAGGTCCTGTGCGCTGAAATTCTGCTGGTTGACGTTGTTCGACATGCCGACCAGCGTGATGCGCCGCGCACCTGAGAAAATGTTCAGGTTGCCGCCCACGGCATAACGGTCGTCGGTGCCGTAACCCGCATACACTTTGCCGAACTGCCCGTTCATCGCCGCTTTTTTCGTCACGATGTTCACCGTCTTTTTCGAATTCCCGTCGTCAAAGCCCGTAAACCGCGACTGCTCGCTCGCCCCGTCGTAGATCTGCACGCCTTCAACCATGTCCGCTGGGATGCTTTTCAGCGCGGCGTTCGGATCGTCGCCGAGGAACGGTTTCCCGTCCACCAGCACCTGCTTCACGTCTTCGCCCTGCACTTTCAGCGTGCCGCCTTCATTCGTTACGCCCGGCAACTTGCCCACGAGATCTTCGGCGGACGCATCGGGATTCGTTTTATACGCGCCGGCGTTGAAATTCGTCGTGTCGCCGTTCTGCGACATGCGCACCTGGTAATCTTTGATGTCGACCGCGCTGAGCGTTATGCCGGAAACTTTCATCACGATCCGGTCGAGCACGATGTTGGTGTCTTTTACAATGACCGTGCGGGATGTAGTATGGAAACCGGGATAAACCGTTTTCAGCTTATACGTGCCGGGATCGACATTCATCAATTGGAATGCGCCGAGGCTGTCTGAAGAAGTCCCGCCGAAAAGTGTGGAATCGCCGGCATCTTTGAGCACCACGCTCGCACCGAAAACAGGAGTTCCTGTGCTGTCGATGATCGTTCCGGAAATTTGAAAGGTTTGTGAAAAGGCCGCGGGGGTGAAAAGCAATGCGACGAAGAGGGCAAAGCTGAACACGGGCCGAAAGCGCACAGTAGCTTCAGACATGGCTGTAAAGGTAGTGAAGCTTCATTGCCAACGCCTTACCGCCCATCCCGGAAACGTTAAAAAAAGCGAAACAACAGCGGGCGACGGCCATTCTTTTCCGTCCCGGCGATACTCCCGGCGCGAACTCAGTTGATCCCCGAGAAAAGCTTGTTGTAAAAATCGCCCAGCAGCGGCACAGGTTCCATTTTCCCGTTGGCGGCGTTGACGAGACCGACGATGAGCAGGATGAGGATGCCGATATTGACAAGAGGGATGAGAAAACCGATGAACGGCAAAATGAACATCATTCCGAACGTTGCGATCACCACGGCAAAGGCGGTAAGGAAAAGGCCCAGCGCCTGGCGGATGTGGAAAGCGCCGAAGCGGGTTTTGGTGCTGCTGTGCATCACCATCGCGATGATCCAGCCGATCAGCGTGCAATAGGCGAGGATGCCGATCGTTTTTCCGTTCTCGACGTCACGCGGATCGGGGGCGGGGTTGGCGTAGTTTTCCATGGAAGTGTTTATGTAAATATACGTTTTGGAGAATGACACGCAAATTAATTGCTCCCGGACTCTGCGCATGCGTTATTCCACAACATCTTCCGCGAACGATAAAAGATACCCGTCGCAATCCTTGACCGTAAACTCCTTCGTGCCGTAAAACGTTTTGTGCATGTCCACGACGATCTCCGCGCCGTTGATGTGCGCTTTTTCATACACCGCATTCACGTCCTCGACGTCGATGTAAAGCAGCACCGTGCCGCCGATGGGCGTATTCGTGTATTGCGGCAAACCTTCCGCGAAACTTTTCATGGATTGCAGCATGATCGTCACCTCGTCGCGTTTGATCATGGCGAACACGAGACCGTCGTCGCCGGGTAAAGTAAGGCCGGCCTCGAAACCGAACAGCAGCGCGTAAAAATCCGCCGAGCGCTGAACGTCACTGACCATCAGGTTAATCGTAAGTGCTTTGAATTTCATCGTGAACTATTAGTAATGATGTGCACATCATCAGTGTTTCTTTTCCCCGGGACTTTCCGGCGATCCCGGCGTTCCTTCTGCGGACGAAGGCGGCGCGCTCAGCTTCAGCTTCACCGATCGTTTTGTGCCGTTCGCCGTTTCCACTTCGAGCAGGTATTCGCCGGGAAGCAGGAGCAGGCGGCCTTTCGTGTACGTTTTCGGCTGTTCCTCCGATTCGATCGATTCCAGCCAGGTCTTGTAAGCTGTTGCGTACGCGGAATCCACGTAAAGCGCCGTTTGCAGGAAATTCAATCCCGCTTCGCTCGAATCCTGCATGACGGCAAACGTGCTCTGGCCGTCGGGCGATTTCAGGCGGATGGTGGCGGGGCCGGTTTCCGTGGTGAACCACGAGAGGCGAATGCCGGCTTTCATCAGTTTCGTCCATTCCCCGCTGCTGCCCTTTTCCCAGGAAGAACGCAGCCGCACAGGAGCGATCTCGTACACGTACAGGTCTTGCTGCGTGATGCTGTCGGTGAGCTGCTCGAGCTCGGAAATGTTGGCGATGTAAATGGAGCGGCCGTGCGTCCCTACGACGAGGTCGTGCTCGCGGGGATGAATGACAAGGTCGTGCACGGCAACCGGCGGCAGGCCGTTGAGCATGCGCATGAATGTTTTCCCGCGATCGAGCGTCGTGTACAAACCGTGGTCGCTGCCGACGAAAAGCAGGTCGGGATTCACGGGATCTTCACGCACAACGTTCAGCGGTTCGGGCGGAAGATTTGTGCCGAGCTGCGTCCACGTTGTTCCGTAATCGTCGGACGAGTAGAGGTAGGCTTTGAAATGGTCCCACTGGAAGCCGCTGAGCACCACGTACACGCGGCCTTCCACGTGCGAAGAAGCGATCACGCGGTTCACGCGCAGGTGCTGGGGAAGCTTGTCGGAGATCCGCGTCCAGGTAACGCCGCCGTCCTTCGTCACGTGCACGAGGCCGTCGTCGCTGCCGGCATAGATCAGCCCGAAGCGCATGGGCGATTCGTGGATCGTGGAAAGCGTGCCGTAGGGAACGTCGCCGGTGCGGCCGCCGCGGGTGAGGTCGCCGGAGATGGCGGTGAAATGATCGCCTTTGTCGAGCGAGCGGTACACGCGCTGCGCGCCCATGTAGAGGATGTCTGGATTGTGCGTCGAGAGCCAGATCGGGGCCTGCCAGTTGAAACGCATGGGCTTGTCGCCGAGCTCCATTTTCGGGCGCACTTCGGAGGCTTCGCCGGTGGTTTTGTCGACGCGGAAATAATGCCCGAACTGGTAGCCGGTGTACACCGTGTTGTTGTCGCGCGGATCGACCTGCACCTGCATGCCGTCGCCGCCGAGGATGAACCTGTACGGGTAACGGCCGCTGTCGTACCAGGAAAGGCTTTGCGTGTACGTGCTCGGGCCGGTCCACACGCCGTTGTCCTGCAGGCCGCCGTAAACGTTGTACGGTTTCGCCATGTCGACATTCACGGAATAAAATTGCCCCACGGCAGGCGTGTTCGCCTTGAACCAGCTTGCGCCCCCGTCCCAGGAAATGTTTACGCCCCCGTCGTTGCCGTTGATGAGATGCCCTTTCCGCGCGGGATTGATCCACATGGCATGGTGATCGCCGTGCTGGTTTTCCCCGTCGATGGACGCGAACGTTTTTCCGCCGTCCTTGCTCTTCATCAGGCTCACACCTGCGATGTACACTTCATTCACATCGAACGGCGACACCCAGATCTTCCCGAAATAATATCCATAGGTGTAAAACAAACCGTCGAGCGGCTCCGCGTTCATTTTTTTCCACGTCGCACCTCCGTCGTCCGAGCGGTAAACTTCCGCGCCGATGATCGGCCTGCTGAAGAGGTCGCTGTTGGCGTCGGAAACAAAATCGGCGAGCGCGAGGGGAAGCAGCTTCCCGCTGCGCACTTGTTCGGTGACGTAATCTGCGGAATATTTTTCGGGAAATTCATTGTCTTTAAGATACTTCTCCAGGCGGCTGCGGTCGAGCTGTAAAAACTGCTCCTGCGTCATTGCCCGGAAATCCGAAGACTTCAGCGGCCCCGGCGCAGCGCGCTCCACATGCGGCTCTTCCTGCTTGCCCTGGTTGTCGACGACTGCGTAAAGGATGTTGCTGTTGCCCGGGAAAATGTCGAGCCCGATGCGCCCCACGCTTTCTCCCGATGCGAACCCGCTTTCCGGCGTAGTGATCCGCTTCCACGATTCGCCGCCGTCAACCGTTTTGTAGATGCCGGAAGTTTTCCCGCCTTCCACGAAATCCCACGCGCGGCGCTCACGGTGCCAGCTGATGGCGTACAACGTTTGCGGACCGGAAGGGTCGGCGAGGATGTCGATCGCGCCGGCATTCTCGTCGATGAAGAGCGAGAGCTTCCACGTTTCACCGCCGTCGGTGCTTTTGTACACGCCGCGGTCTTTGCCCGGTGTGTAAAGGTGCCCGATCACCGCCACCCAGATCGTGTTCGGATCGGCGGGAGAAAGCAGCACTTTCCCGATGTGGTGCGATTCGCTGAGGCCCTTGTGCTGCCACGTTTTTCCGCCGTCAACGCTTTTGTAGATGCCGGTGCCGGAATAGGAAGAGCGGCTCGAGTTCGCCTCGCCGGTGCCTACCCAGATCGTCGGCAGCCCGTTCGCGTTTTTCTTCCAGTCGACTGCGATGTCGCCGATGTCGTTGGTGGGCGTGTTATCAAAAACGGGCGTGAACGTGGTGCCGTTGTTGTTCGTGTGCCAGAGTCCGCCCGAAGCATACGCCACATAAAATTCCGTCGGGTCAGCGGGATTAGCCTCGAGGTCCACCACGCGCCCGCTCATGATCGTGGGGCCGACGTTGCGGAAGGGAATATTTTTCACCACCGATTGCTCTTCCGTTTTTTTGCGCAGCTCCAGCCCGGCCATGCGCTCCGCAGCGGGTGTGGCTTTCGGCTCGGGGGCTTTTGGTGGGAGAGAAGACTTCTGCGCGGGTAAAGATGTGCAGATGAGTAGATATGCAAATGTGCAGATGAGGGTGGAGCGGAGGGATTTGCTGATCCCGATGGCTATCGGGAGCTGATTTGCTGATCCCGATAGATATCGGGAGCTGATGAGCGTGCGGAGGATCATTGGGTGGAGATAAATGAGGTGTGAATTTAGGGAAAATGCGTTGGAGGCAAATGAGAATTCCTTGAGCGGTGTAAGATTACCGTAAAGGCTAACCATGGTGGGGCGGAGGATGGTTACAACTCATACTCCGTGCCCCCGTGTCTCCGTGGTTACTTCTTCACAATCTTCTCAAACACCCCCGTCCCGAACAGCGCGAAATCATATTTCACCGGGTCTTCGGCATCGAATTCGCGCAGCTTCGCGGTCAATTCTTCCACCGCTTTCCAGTCGTCCTGTTTTCGTTCCAGCAGTCCCAGCGCGCGGGCCACGTTGCCCACGTGCACGTCGAGCGGGCAGCAGAGCAGGGAAGGGGGAATGCTTTTCCACAGGCCGAAGTCCACGCCGGCATTATCCTTGCGCACCATCCAGCGGAGGAACATGTTGATGCGCTTGGCGTTGGAGCCGGACGCGGGATTGGCGATGTGTTTCTCGCTGCGGGGGTCGTGTTTTGCGGTGAGGAAGATTTCGCGGAAATGAATGATGGCGTTGCGGGCGGGAGAAAAATTGTCCTGTGGTGTTTTTTGCCGCAGAGGCGCGGAGGTTCTCGACTTCGCTCGAACTGACTCTGCGTCCTCTGCGCCTCTGCGGCTATTTTTAAATCTTTCAAGGAAGACACATTCCATTCCTCCATGCTTCTTGTAAATATTCCGCAATGCAGCCACGAAGAAACGCACGTCGGTGGCATTGAACGTGCGATGCACGAAGCTGTCGAGCTTTTTCAGGTCTTTCGGTGAAGCAGAAAGCACGAACTCGTACGGCGCCATGTCCATGCGCTCCATGAGCGAACGCGCGTTGCGGATGATGACGGGACGCTGCCCCCATGCGATGGTGGCGGCAAAGAAGCCGGCAATTTCGATGTCCTCTTTGCGGGAAAAGAGATGCGGAATGGAAACGGGATCGTCCG
Source organism: uncultured Chryseobacterium sp. (assembly GCA_966211705.1). Taxonomy (GTDB): domain Bacteria; phylum Bacteroidota; class Bacteroidia; order Palsa-965; family Palsa-965. The sequence goes on along the minus strand of CBIHOC010000020.1, from coordinate 29,187 downwards.
TGATGAAAGCCGGCCGGTTGTATTCACGGACCTTGGCTTCGAGGAAGTCGCAGAGAAATTCTTTTGAAAGGCCTGGTTTCATCTGCACGGCAATGAACGCTCAATGCCAAACGAACAATGAACAATGTTCAATGAAATTCCTTGTGCGTTGAACATTGTGCGTTTGGCATTGTTCATTTCTCTTTCAGCTATGCTTCCACCGCAATCCTGTCCTGGATCTTCGCGATCTTATCGTTCATCATTTTGAAGAAACGGAAACGCTGCTTCTCCGACACGCCGCTGATGGGAATGGATTTTTTGACAAGATTTTTCAGCCAGCGCTCGGTTTCTTCGCAGAAAGCGGGGCTGGTGGTGACGATGGAATTGAACGTGTTGTGCGAGAGATAGGTGTTCTTCGTGCCGCCCGCGGTAACGAGGATGCAGTTGTTGCCCACCATCAATTCCGAATTGTAGAGCGTATAGTTCTGCGTGGAGGAAGCGCCGGGCACGTCGCCGCGGAACTTGCTGCTGTGCGCGGCCTGCAGCTCGATGTGGCGGATCATCTGCCCGATCTCCGACAGGATGTCGCTCATGTCCTGTTTTTTCTCGAACAGGCCCGATTCCCAATAATATTCCACCTGTTTCAGCGTGCTGTTGAGCGTGTCCTCGGTCCAGATCTCGGTGGAAGGCACATTCAGGTATATGTCGTAGATCTCGCGCACGAGCTCCATCAGGTGGTCCGGGATGACGGCCGGGGTGAATTTTTTGCCTTCGAGCGCCGTCACGTTCAGGATGGAGCGCGACCAGTAGAACAGTTTGAACGCCGAAAGTTTGGGGAAGCAAAAATGGTGGAAAATGGGAACGTCTTCCGCCGCCCAGATGATCTCTTTCGGCTCGGCGCCCTTGATGCGGCGCATGTCGCGGACAAGATTCTGGAGATACGTCTCGAAGCTGGCCGATTCCCCGGTGAGATGGTTGTAGCTGAACGTCACGGAATCGCCCTTGCCGTTTTGCGCGCCCACGTAGTCGAACGGGATGCGGTAATGACTGCAGATCGTGGAAACTTCGTCGATGGTCAGCGCCGTTTCCCCGCGGATGCGGCGATAGGCGCTGTCGGTGCTCACCTGGAGCAGGTCGGCCAATTCGTCCACGAGGGAATGGTTGGCCGGGATGGTTTCCTTGAGACGCTGGATGAAGCGGGACTGGACGGTGCGATCGTTGGCCATGGGGAGCAGATTTCAGCAGGGGAATGAAAACGTAACCGAGGATAATTTGTTGCGAAAAATGCAACTGCAGTTGTCCTGAGTTGTAAAAATCGCAAAAAAATACCGGTAAGGCAAATCCGGGGGCCCGATTTGCGCCGTCTGCCACCCGGGCCGGTTGCGCCGCGGATATCCGTTTCTCCACGCTCTGCATGCGAAATAGTTTTGCCATGTAACGGTCCCGAAACGATCGCCATGAAAAAAACACTTCTGCTTCTTCTCGTATCGCTCTTTTTCGGAAGCTGCGCCGTCAGCATAGAGAAGCGCCATTTCCGTTCGGGTTATTACGTTTCGTTCCCGCGTGAAAAAGGATTTGCTGAAGTGCCCGTACGCACGCAGCAGCAAGCCGTTGCCGTAACTGATTCTTCAACTGCATTGCACGAAGAATTGAAACAAACGGAAATTTCTGAAGTGAAAGCGGGAACACCGGCAATCCTGCAAGAGACGGAAAAGAAAAATATCGTTCACATTCCCGAAACCGAACAACTGGCCGGACAGCCCGGAATGCCCGTGGATGAAGAAAAGCCACCCGGCGCGGCGCGGCAGGCGGAAAACGCCGGCAAATTGGTTGTTATCTCGTTTATCTGCCTCGCTGCAGGTTTTCTCGGTCTTTTCGGAACGCTCGTCGTTATACCGGCTGTGCTGGTAGCGGCTGCGCTGACACTGGCCATCATCGCTGCAGTAAAAGCAAATAAAGCAATGAACGCTTCCGTCAACGATCCGTCCGTTTATGAAAAAGCCCGGCGGGTAAGAAAAAGGGCGAGCGCATTGATCTGGGCTGTCGGCATTCTGCTGTTTATCGCCGCAGCGTTTGTCGGGCTCCTGCTCCTTGCCGCGCCTTCAATTGACAACTTTTATTTCAACTTTTAATCCCAAATCATCCATACCAAAATGAAAAACCATCGCCAGCAACATTCCCGGAAAAGCACCGGCAGACTTATGCTCATGATAGTCATGTGCATCCTGGCAATGCTCTTCACCGGGCAGCTCCATGCGCAGAAGCTGAAAACTGTTGTTCCTCACATCGACACGAAAAATGTGAGCTACGATCCCGTGCAGATGGGCAACCTCGTTCGCCTGGAGCTGGAAAAGCTCGATACGTTCGACGTGATGGACCGTTACGACGTGAATTACCTTGTTGAAAAGGACCAGCTGAAGATCAACAACTGCTACGGCAAGATCTGCTTGGTCGATCTCGGTAAAAGTCTCGGGGCCGACAAAGTGCTGACGGGAAGCGTGGAGCAATACGGCGACGTGATCATCTACACGCTGCGCTGGATCGATGTGAAAACCGAAACCATCGAACGCACGAAGGTCACCGAGTTCCTCAACCAGCCCGGCGAGATCCAGACGATGACCGCGGTGATGCTTCGCCAGCTCTTCGGCCGGCCGGTGGACCAGAACGTGGTTTCCCAGCTCATCAAGCCCGACAGCTACGATGCCCGCGCGCGCATTCCCGCCACCGAGAAGATGCGCCTCGACGGCCCGCGCATGGGCGCCACGTATTTCACCGGCAAAACCGGCGACGTGCTGCAATCTCCCGTTGCGGAAGGCGGCTTCGACGCGTTTCCCGTGATGTTCCAGTTCGGCTACCAGTTCGAAAAGCAATACCTCGCCGCCGGCCAGTTCCAGGCGCTGTTCGAATTCATCCCCATGATCACCGGCCTCGACCAGGGAATCGCGATCCCGAGCTTCACGATCATGAACGGCCTGCGCGCGAACCGCGTCGGCTGGGAATTCGCATTCGGCCCGAGCCTGAACGTGATCACGCGCTCGGAAGGTTATTATGACATCAATGGCCGCTGGGTCCGCCGCTCGCAGTGGGAAAGCGATCCGCTCAACCAGAACGCGACGGCGCCTTCATTCATCAAGCGCCTCGACAGCCGCGGCGATTATGTGCTGCATTCCTCGTTCGTTTTCGCATTCGGAAAAACATTCCGCTCCGGCACGATGAACATCCCGGTAAACCTGTATGCGATGCCGGGCAGGGAAGGCTGGCGGTTCGGCGTGTCGTTCGGGTACAACGCGAGGAACCGGAAAAAATAACGCACAATGCCCAACGCCCAATGTTCAAGGAGAAACGCCTCCGATGTTCATTGAACATTGTTCGTTTGGCATTGTTCATTTAATCCTTTCTCTATGAAATTCCGCCTCGTCTACACCTGGGATATTTTCCGCCTCGTACTCATGGTGTACATGTACATCCAGCAGCTGACGCTGAAAGACATGAACGGCCTCTGCCTGCGCGCGGAAGACCGTCGCCTGAAGAAATTCCGCACCGACTTCTGCACCGGCCCGGAAGAACGGCGCGTGGATGATTTTATCGTGGAAGAAAATTTTTCGTTGAAACACATCGGTTATGTCCTTACTAACCCCGGGACTGCCGTGTGAGAAAAGCGGTTCGCTTTTCGGTCCCGCCGGGAAATGCCGGCGGGATTTTTTAACCCTTGCAACATGAGCAACCGTTTCGCACGTTACGCGCTTTTCTTCTCCGGGCTGGTCTTGCTGGCTTCGTGCGGCACACTGCCAGAGCTGCAGAAGCGGAAATACCGCGATGGTTTTTACTTCCACAAAAGCGGAACGGTGAAGCGCGTGGAAAGCCAGGCGATGGTGGAAAAGCAAATTGCTTCGACGAATACTCCCGGAATACTGGTGTTTTCTGTCAAAGAAGCAGCGTTGACTTCGCCTGTGCTTCCTGATACGATTTTGGTAGAAGCACCGGCAACGAAACCCGCACTGGCAACGATGCCGGAACAACATCACGCAGTCAATACAACCCCGGCTCATTCGTCTGATGCGAAAGCCGCGCCCCGCAGCCGGCCGATGGATTACGTCGTGGAGCCCGGCCCGCTTCTTGTCGCGGGCATATTGCTTTTTCTTGTGGCGCTGGCGCTGGTCTGGATGTGCTTCCTTGGGCCGGTCTTTTTGATCGCGGCCATTGTCTTTGGATTGGTTGCGGCTTTTTTGGCGCTGGGATTGACGCTGGTGAATACGAATAATTGCTACAGCAGGGGCTGGATCATCACGACAGAGATTTTCCTCGTTGCCGTAATGTTGTTACTGCTTCCATGCACACTGCTCTGCCTGTTTTTCATTTTCGTCATCTGGAACCGCTTATCCTAAACATGTACCATGAAAAAAAACACTTGTCTTTTCCTGCTTTGCACCGCAATCGTATTTGCTTCCTGCTCCCTGCAAAAGCGCCATTACCGGCCGGGTTTTTATTTCGACCGGGGAAAAGAAATTGTTCGCGAAGCGAATCAACAGGAGAAGAAGAGCGGGGAAATTGTGAAACGATTTTCGGCTGAACTGTCTATTGCGGATTCAGCTAAAAATGAAAATGCGGTCACGGAAGATCTTCCTGTCGTATTACATGAACCGATTTCAACACCAGGACGGTTCACAGGAAACGCAACGCCTGTTCAACCGGGAAAAGTTGAACAGATGCGAACGCCGCGTGTTTCATCTCCATCACAACGGCTTCCCGATCCGCCGGAAGATATCGCTGCGGGGAGCATGTACGTGGGCCTGCTGGCGCTTCTGGCCGTGCTGCTGACGATGATCGCAATGACAGGCGCCAGTCTCGGCCTCTGGACGCTGGCCGTCATGATGGTGATCTTTTCCCCGTTTATGATCCTCATCGCGATTGCCGGGGGGATTGTGGCGCTGGTGCGACTTAAGGGCAGGGAAGACGCAAAAAAAGACCGGGTGAAGGCGCACGTGGGAATCTGGGCGGCTGTGCTGGCGATCGTGCTGCTTTTTTTGTCGGGAATCGTAGCGTTCTTTATGGATCTAGACTAATTTCTCCAGGTTCAGCCTGCGCAATTTCGGCGCTGCGAACATGATCGTGCTCACCACGGCAACCGTCATAAACCCGCCGAACGCCACCGACGGGATCAGTCCCATGAGCCGCGCCATCACGCCGGATTCCAGCTCGCCGATCTCGTTCGAGGAACCGATGAAAATGCCGTTCACCGCCGACACGCGGCCGCGCATTTCATCAGGCGTCATCAGCTGGAGGATCGTGTGGCGGATCACCACGCTCACCATGTCGAACGCGCCACTCATGAGAAGCAGGAAAAAGGAAAGGTAAACGTTGGTGGAAAACGCGAACGCGATGATGCACAGCCCGAACCCGGTGACGGCGATGTATAAGTTTCTGCCCGCTCTCCGTGTCGGCGGGAAATAGGCGAGTCCCAATCCCATCACGATGGAACCCACGGCCGGCGCGGCGCGCAGGAAGCCCACCGCCATGTCGGCATTTTCACCGAGGTGCAGCACGTCGTTGACGAACACCGGGATCATCGCCACCGATCCGCCCAGCAGCACCGCGAACAGGTCGAGGGAAAGCGCCGACAGCATCACCTGGTTGCTGAACACGAAACGAAATCCGGCAGTGAGGCTTTGCGATAATTTTTCTTTTTTCCCGCGCAGCGGCAGCGGGTGGTCCGCCACGAGCAGCATGAGCAGGAAGCAGATCGTGATGAGCGTGGAGCTGGCGCCGTAGGAAAAACGGATGCTGATGAAACCCATGAGCAGGCCCCCGACAGCGGGCCCGAGTACGGCTGCGGTTTGCCAGAGGTTGCTGTTCCATGTGCTGGCGTTCGCGTATAAATGGCGCGGCACGAGCTGGGCGAGGAATGCGGGAAATACCGGCCCGAGAAACCCGCGCGCGATGCCGGTGCAGAAAATGATGCCGTAGATGGGCAGCGTTCCGAGGGAAAGCAGCAGGTTTTTATCCGCCGTAATGTAGAACAGCGACCAGGAGCAGAGCAGGAGGAAACCGGTGCTGAACAGGATGATCTTTCTCCGGCGCACCACGTCGGCCACGTGACCGGCGAAGATGGCGAGCAGGATGAACGGCACCGCTTCCGCCAGCCCGATGTACCCGATGCCCAGCGCTTTATCGGTCGGCGTGCCGGGCGTGAGCTTGTAAATTTGCAGCGCAACGACGACGCTCTGGATCTGCACGCCGAGGGTGAGAAAAAAACGCGCGGAAAGATAAATGCTGAAATCCCGGATGCGAAGGGACGCGTAAGGATCGTGCGGGGCTGTGTCGGGAGAAGGCTTCAATCGGAAAGACGTGAGCGCAAAGTTACCGAAGAAAAAGAATCGGTTGTCGGTTGTCAGTTGTCGGTCTTCGGCCCCGAGGACTCGGGGCTCAGACTGACAACTGACAACCCCGGACAACCGAATTCCCCCGCGATGCCTTAAGTTTGTGGCCATGAACCGTTTGTTTTTTCTCATTACCGTTTCCGCCTGCGTCCTGCAAAGCTGCGGAATGAAGACCAACTGGGAGTCGGACGGAGACGCTGCCGACACTTTGCAGGCTGCAAAACTCCACGATTCCGTTCCCCGGGAAGTGCGCGTGGGAAAAGAGGGGGCGTGGGCCTTCAAGCCGGATTCCTGCTTCAACGATCTTCTCCTCGGCGACCCGGAATCGTTCAGGGTTTTCTGGCGTACCAACGGCGCGAAGTTCAGCAACATGGACAACAAGCGGCAGGTGGCGCATTACCTGAACCAGGGAAAAACCGAGCTGCTGGAAGTGTGCGTGACGAAAAATGAAAAAGGAAAAGAAGTGGCGTACGCCATTTCCCTGCGGAAAGTGATCGGCCAGTCCTATCCCGGCGACGCGCTCGAAGTCGGCAAACGGAATTTCATCACCGGTCATGGCATCCACATCGGCATGCTGGCCAGCTACGTACAGCGCATTTACACCGAGCAGACGATGACGCAGTGGCAGAAAGGCGACACGCTTTACCTGCGTTTCACGCCGAAAGCCAAGGACGCTGAACATTTCACACGCTTCAGTCCTGGATCGTACACCGCCACCTATAAGTTCGTGGACGAATACCTCCGCCGCATCGAATACACCGTCGATCCCGCCGAGTTCGAAAAGCAGTGAGCGATGACGAAGATCGTTTCAGATATCATCCGCCGGAACGATCACCCGCCCATCGCGGTCGACTTTCATTTCCCTGAGAAAGGCGGGCATCCTGTGCCTGTCATCATTTTCCTCCACGGCTTCAAAGGCTTCAAGGACTGGGGACATTTCCCGCTGGTGGCGGAATATCTCGCGCGTTCGGGTTTCGCCGTGGTGCGTTTCAATTTTTCGCATAACGGCACCACGCCGGAGCAGCCCACGGCGTTCGCCGATCTCGAAGCCTTCGGGCGGAATACATTTTCACAGGAGATGAAAGACCTCAGCGTCGTCATCGACGATATTTCCTGGCGCGGCGGCACAGAGCTGAACTGCGATCCTTCGCGTGTGGGATTGCTCGGCCACAGCAGGGGCGGGGGCATCGCGCTGCTGGCTGCACGCCACGACAGGCGCGTGAAAGCGGTGGCCACGTGGGCAGGCGTGAGCGATCTCGAACCGCGTGTAAATCCGCCGGATGTCGAAGGGTGGAAAAGAGACGGCGTGCTGTACCAGCTGAATGCGCGCACCGGGCAGCAGATGCCGCTGTATTATTCCCTGCGCGAAGATTTTTACGCCAACAAAAAGCTGCTCGACATTCCCGCAGCGGTAAAGCGCATGCCTGTTCCACAACTCATCGTGCACGGCACCGCGGACGAATCGGTTCCGTTCCACGAAGCGGAGACGATGAACTCGTGGAATTTATTGGCCCGGCTGGAGCCGGTGGAAGGCGCGAATCACACGTTCGGCGGGAAGCACCCGTGGGAGGAAAAAGAGCTGCCGGGAGATACGATCAAGGCGTTGCAGGCGACGATCGGGTTTTTCAGGGAGACGTTGTAGAGTATTTTAAAACCTCGAAGGATTGCGCGCGGCCATGCGCACGTGCAATCCTTCGAGGTTTTAAAACTTTCGATTTCGTAAGAAAGCTCCGCTTATTCGATCTTCGCCCCTCTTTCCAGCGCCGCTTTCATCTCCGCGAACATTTCGTTGAACCGCGCCATTGCTTTCGAAAGAAATTCCGCGTCCACCATTTTTTTCACCGCTTCAAATCCGGGGCACATTTCCTGGCTGAACTTGAACGTTTGCTCCATCGGCCCGGCCTCCAGCTTCAGGATGAACTTGTCGTTCATGTGGAAAACGGTGATCGTGATGTTCGGGTGAGGGATGTTGCCGACGATGCGCATGTGGTGGAAGCGAAATTTTTTCTCCGGATGGAAAAAGTACGAATTACGATTTACGAATTACAATTTATTTGGGGAATTGAGAATTTCAAATCGTAAATCGTAAATCGTACTTCAATTCGCCGGTGGTTTGTAATAGCCCGAGAAGTCCGAATTATCAAGCTTCTCGAACTCGGTAATGGCTTGCGCGAGTTCGGCGTAGGCGATGATGTTGTGCTGCTTCAGCCAGGCCATGGCCTCCTTGTCCTTGTTGACGGCGTTGGCGGTGGCGGCCCAGAAGATCTCGTTATTCTGCATCAGCCACTTGAATGCATTTTTATCGCCTTTCACGGCGTTGGCGAATGCGGCGATGCTGTAGTGTTTGTTCTCGATCAGCCACTTCATCGATTTCTCGCTGCCGCTTTTCAGGAATTCAGCAGCTTCCACGAGCTCGCGCAGGTTCTTTTCGATGAGCCAGTTGTACGCCGCGGTGTTGAACGGCTTGAATAAGGTCGCCATCTTGCGGATCGCGTCGCCTTTGTATTTGCTTGCTGCTGACATAGGAACGTAAAGTTGGCGAGAATAATTCAAAGATTCAATCGTTCGTCGCTTCGCGCCTCACTATTCAATCGCTGCGCTATTCAAAGATTGAAATCAGGTTTCTGTAACCAGGAAATGATCCTCCAATCTTTGAATCTTTGAATAGCTCAGTCTCGTCGTAGACGAGACAAGCGTTTGAATCTTTGAATTTATTCTTCGGAATTCGCCTTTTTGACCGCAGCGACAAGGTTCAGCCAGGCTTTGAGATTGTTCTTCTGCAAATATTCCATGGAACGCTCGTCGCCGATGATCGCGCCCGCGGCCATGGCCATACGCGCCTGCTTGCCGTCGAACAGCGCCTGCACTGCGTACGGATCGCCTTCCGTGGCGACGATGAACAACCCCCACTCGTCGTGGCCATATTCGTGCAGCCATTCCACCGCGCTGTCGTCGCCGAAACGGATCGCGTCGTGCACCATGATCAGCTCCTGCCGTCCCTGGCGCTGCAGCCATTCCTGCGCGCGGTCGTTGCCGTTGATCGCATCAGCGAGCTGCTGGATGGTTTGGTCGTTGTTGAAAGCCATGAAAGTTCTGAGTTCTGAGTGCTGAGTTCTGAGAGTTGTCCTGATTGCTCAGAACTCAGCGCTCAGAACCCAGAACAATTTATCCCTTAAAGTGCATGTACGCCCAGATCCCACCGCCGATAATCGCGAGACCGCCAACCACCGTGAAGAAGATCTTCCAGAAGCTGTACGGGCGCTCGCCCTGCACTTCGCCGGTGCGGCCGTTGATCATGAAGCGATAGACTTTTTCCTTGTATTTGTAAGCGCTCAGCCAGATCGGGAGCAGGATGTGCTTGAACGTGGTGTCGTTGTACGTCGTGTTCAGCGTCAGCACCTGCTGCTCGTCGCCGCCGATGTGTTTGCGGGCGCTCGAGCGGATGACGGTTTCCATGCGCACTTTCGCTTTTTCAAAACCTTCCTTCACGTCCACCTGGTATTTCTCCGCGATGAAGCCGGTGAGGAATTGCTCGTTGAACGCCGCAAGCTCATGGAGGTCCCAGGGCTCGAGGTCGTTGGCCAGCTTCTCGGGAAGAGACTTGCTGGCGATGACGAGCACGTCGTCGAAATTGTCCCACACGGTGCCGCTTGCGGGCGTCCAGCGGGTTTTGCGGACCTGGCGCGTTTGCGTTTTCCCGTTCACGGTGTACGTTTCGGAAACGTAATAATGATCGCCGCGCATGCCGGTGTAATCGCTCACCGTGTTGGAATCGTACGTCCAGTAAGGAATGTACAATCCCTTGAGGCGATCGTTTTCCGCATAATGCTTGAGATCGTTCGGTGCGAACCAGAGGCTGTGCAGCCAATCCTTAAACTTCTGCACGCCTTTTTTCTTGTCCACCGCAAACGGCAGCATGTATTTCGGGCGGATGAAGCTCGACGTGGTGCCGCCTTTGAGCACGAGCGCCGTCCCGCAGAACGCGCAGTTGTCGGCGGTGACGTTCGGCTGCAGCGTGGTCGACGATCCGCAGCTGTCGCATTTCACCGTGGCGACTTCGATCTTCTCCGCGGTAGTTTCCGCTGTCGCAAGGAACGCGTGAAAGTCGATCTCTTCCGTATCGGCCGGCTGGTGCGCATCTGCGATCTCGTTGAGTGTGCCGCAATACTGGCACTTGAGGCTCTTCTCGCCCGGGTGGTATTCGAGCAGTCCGCCGCAGTCTTTACATTTCACCTTGCCCTGCTCGGCAACGTCGTGGGTTTTTTCGGAGAAATCGTTGGTCATGTGGGAAGAAAGTTGTCGGTTGTCGCGGCTGCGCCGCTTCGGTTGTCGAGGGGTGTCGGTCGCGGTTGGCCGCTTCGGTTGTCAGTCTTCAGTTTTCCGTCTGTGATAACTGAAGACCGACAACCGACAACCCCGGGCAACCGGCAACCGTCCTGTGCGTTGGATGTGCGCCGGATTACGGCATCGGCGGGGGCGGGGGCGGCGGGGGCATCATGCTGAAGAAGCCGGCCAGCTCGGGCACTTGTCCTGCGGGCAGCCATCCTGCCATGCCGTTTTTCCAGATCGTGGTTTCGCGTTTGACGGTGCCGTTCTGGATCATGGCGCGGAAGGTGTTGTCATCGTACGGGCCCTGCTGTGCGCCGTTGACGGCGATGTAGTATTGCGAAACCGGCGGCGGGGGCGGCGGGCCCTGGTTCTGCATGCCGGTCTGCGGGTTGAACTGGTTCGGCTGGTACATGTTGGCCATCTGGTTGCCCATGCCCATTCCCATACCCATTCCCATGCCGGCGCCCATGATCCCGCCTGCGTTGGGGTTTTGCGCGGCCTGCTCCATGGCATTGGCGGCCTGGAACTGGCTGTACGCGCCGAGGTTGCCCACGATGCCCATGCTGCTGCGCTTGTCGAGCATGGCCTCCACTTCGGGCGGAAGCGAAATGTTCTCGACGAGAAATTTCGTCAGGTCGATGCCGATCTCGTTGAACTCGCCGGCGATCTTTTTGTGGATCTCGCCGGAAAATTCGTCGTAGTTCGACGCCATGTCGAGGATGGGAATTTTCGCCGAAGCCACTGCGTCCGTAAAGCGCGTGATCACGATGTTGCGGAGCTGCTCCGTGATCTCGTCGGTGGTGAAATGGTGGTCGGTTCCGGCGATCTCTTTCAGGAAAAGTTTGGCGTCTTTCACGCGCATCGCGTAGCTTCCGAACGCGCGGATGCGCACCGGCCCGAACTCCGCGTCGCGGATCATGATCGGGTTCTTCGTGCCGTATTTGAGGTTGGTGAACTGTTTCGTGTTGACGAAATAGACTTCCGCCTTGAACGGGCTGTCGAAGCCGTATTTCCAGCCTTTCAGCGTGGAGAGGATGGGCAGGTTCTGCGTTTTCAGCTCGTACATGCCGGGCGTGAACGCGTCGGCGATCTGTCCTTCGTTGACAAAAACCGCCACCTGCGATTCGCGCACCGTCAGCTTCGCGCCGTTCTTGATCTCGTTCTGGTAACGCGGGAAACGCCATACCATCGTATCGTTCGAGCTATCCGTCCATTCGATAATGTCGATAAACTCGCCTTTGATTTTGTCAAACAGTCCCATTGTGGTTTGTTGGTTAGTTGTTCGTTGTTTGTCGTTGATATTGCTTCGTTTGGTTTGGGAGAGAAGCGTTGGAATCGGGTTGTTGTGGGTACGTTCAAATATAAGGGAATTTGAAACAAAGGTCGTTCCGGGAATTGGAAATATTTATGCGGATTGGAGAAGCAGGCCGGCTTTCGCTTCAGAAATAACAAGACGCGGCGACACCAAATCCGGAACAGTTGCATTCGCGTATATGTGCATTGTCAATATCAAAACCCATGTTATGAGAATTCACAAGGAAATAAGAATCGACAAACCCATTGCGGACTGCTGGATCATATTGGGAAAAGGATACCCGGAGATCAGCCGGTGGGCTTCGGCCATAAAGAAATCAACCGGGTCCGGGAACGGCATCAACGGATCGCCTTGCAGCGAAAGAGATTGTGTGAACGGGAATACGACATTAACAGAGAAGCTCGTGAAATTCGATGAGAAAAACCGCCTGCTCAGCTATGACATTGTAAAAGGAACTCCTCCTTTTGTCAGGCATGCCAACAATACCTGGCAGCTCATCGATAACGGCAACGACACGACATTGCGCATGACGCTGGTCGTAACAACGAAAGGGATAGCCGGCCCGCTATTAGGCGCAGTGATGAAAACCGCGATGTCAAAGATGTTCAGCAACATGCTGGAAGAGTTCAGGCATTATGTTGAAGAAGGAAAAGCGCACAGGCGAAAAGCGGCGGCGATGGAAGAGCAATAATACCGGCACCACAAACAAATAAAAACCGCCTACGAATTTCCGGGCAGCGTCAGCCCCGCCAGCAATTTCCGCCCCTCGGCCGAAAGCGGGACCACCGATCCGCCCGCCATAACCAGCGAGCCGCCGTCGGTTTTGTCCCAGCTGCGGATAAAAGCGGCATTGACGAGATAGGAGCGATGCGCCCGGAAAAACGGCCCCGAAAGGATGCGCTCCTCCAGGAACTTCAGCGGTTTCGAAATGAGCTTCATTTTTCCGTCCGCGAGATACACCTCGCAGTAGCTTCCGTCGGCTTTGATGTAAATGATCTCGTCGGGATTGAGATATTCGACGGAAGAGCCCTGCGTAATGGCGACGCGGTTCCTGAAAAGCGCCCTGATCCGCCCGACGGACGGTTCGCTGTTTTCCTTCAACCGGATGATCGCCGCCGCCCGTTTTACCGCCTTTGACAGCTCACCCGGGATCACCGGCTTCAGGAGATACGACAGCGCATTGTTCCGGAATGCCTCGATCGCATACTGGTCGTAAGCGGTCACAAAAATGATCTCGAAATCGGAATCGAAATTTTTATTGAGGAGGTCGAAGCCGGTTTGTTCCCCTAGCTGGATGTCGAGGAAAAGAAGATCGGGCCCCAGGCGGCAGATGCCGGAATGCGCATCTTCCACGTTGCCCGCCGTCCCGATAATTTCCAGGTCGGGGGCGCTTTCCGCTATAATCGCCTGCAATGCCTGCAGCGCGCCTGTTTCATCGTCGACAAGAAACGTCCGGATGGTTTTCATGGCTGGTAAGTGAATTGTATGGTTACAGTGACGCCCGCTTCCGGGGTGTTCTGCAGAATGTTTACTTCGTAACGGTTGCCGTGCAGCGCGTTCAGGAGCTGCATGCGTTCCCGGTTGATGCGGGTCCCGAGCCCGTTCCCGTTGTGCGGCCGGTCCGTGTCAGCAGCGAGGCCCCTGCCGTTGTCCCTGATCGTGCACAACACTTTGCCCGGCGCCTGCATGCAGAAATCGATTTCGATGAGTCCCTCTTTCCCGGCATGCGGCATTCCATGGATCACCGCATTTTCAACGTAAGGCTGGATCAGCATGACCGGGATCTTCAGCTCATCAGCATTCACATCCGGTCCGACGTGGATGCGATAGTCGAATGAATGCTCAAAACGCATGCGTTCCAGGTCGAGGTAGTTGCGCGTCGAATCCAGCGCCCGGGCCAGCGGGATCTCATCATGGCTTGCCTGCTCCAGCGCGTGGCGGATGTGCATGGCAAACCGGGCCAGGTAGTTTCCCGACTCGCGCGGGCTTTTGCGCAGCACATACGACTGGATCGAGCTCAGCGCGTTGAACACAAAGTGCGGCTTTAATTGCGACGTCAGCGCGCGAAGACGGAGCTTGTTCTTTTCATTTTCCATCCGGGCCCTGGAAACGGTCAGCCGGTTCCTGAAATAGAACGGCGAAGCAAGCAGGGAAGCAAGCGCAAGCACGACCATGCCGAGGAACCAGGGCGTTTCATAGAAATAGCGGTTGACAACAAAATGAAAGGCTGCCTGTTTATTATAATTGTCCCGCACCTGCAGCGTATATTCCCCTGCGGGAAGATTATAAAAAGCAAGCTGCTCCGAGGTGGCTTCCTTCCATGCGGTGTCGAGCGGCAGCAGGCGGAATGCATACGTGTACGCGTTACCGTCTTTAAAACTGGCGGTCATGATCCCGAACGCGATGGCGCCGTCCGTATAAAGTTCGGGCAATTGCTGCAGCTCCTGCACGATCCCGTTGACAGCAACCCGGATGAACGAGATCGCCCCGCGCGCAGTTTCGGTCGCGACCGGGGGAAGCGGAAGCACGAAAATTTCAGATTCGGAAAGGCAGTACACGCTGTCGTGCATCAGCTCGATGTCTTTGATCAGCCGGCCCGGCAGGCCCAGCAGGCGCGAAATGTTCCTGCCTGTGATGCTTGTCACGTCGCCCGGCCGGCGCATGTCCATGGAAACAAGCCCTTCGGCCGTGCCGAGGAGAACCCGGTTTTCGCTAACCTTTTCGAAACAGTACACCTCGTGCCTTCCCGCGGAAGCTAACCGGTTATACTTTCCCGTGAGCGTGTCGAGGTGATAAAAATACCCGTCATCCGCCGCTGCGATAAATGAACCGCACAGGTCGAACAGCGCCCTTGCGCCACGGAGCCCGGTATAACTCCGCGACAACACTACGGTATCGGGCCGGGGAAGAATGGAAGCGAGGTAAATACCATCCGCGGATACTACCCAGAACATTCCCCTGTCATTCGCAGGCGAGAGCTGCTGCACCCGGCTGACGGGGGTATTTCCCAGCGCCCGGAATTCCCTGCCGCCGGACCTGAACTTCAGCCGCGAATAGGTACTGTAAAGCGTGTCATCCCCGTACACTGCCATCTTTACCGTATTGCTGTAAGGTGTAAATGAATTCATCTTACGGGTACGCCAGTCGATGCAGAGTACCTTTTTGCTGTGATCGTGATCGGTGAACGAAAAACAATTGCAGGAGCCCGACTCGAACACCTGCGACTGCAGGCCTGTCCGCCGGACCGGTTCAAGGATCGGAACCGAGAAATCGGCGCCGCGGAATAAATGAAACTCTTCCGTCAGCCCCGTCAGCTGGCCGTCGTACGAATTAATAAAATGCGCTTTGAGTTTTTTTCCGCCGGAGATGAAGTTCGACACTTCCAGGGCAGGTACATAAAACAATCCTTTTTCATCCGTACCGAACCAATAACCGCCTTCGAAATCTTTCAGCACGGCATAGATCCTGCTGCCGGGGAAAACATGATCGGTTACCATGCCGTCGACAACCCGGTAGGCTCCGTCGCCTTCCGTTCCAACCCACACCACAGAATCGTTTTCAAAGAAAATACTGTTGGAAACAGGGGCGTTGAATTGAAACGGGCGCACTTCGCCGTTGCTGAAAACCCAGAGATAAGGACCTTTGGCGATGGCAAACGCACCCGGGGAATTCCCGGAGTAAATATGTTTCGTGAAAGGGTTGCTTGTCGTATCGCGGAATGCGTATTGTTTTCCTCCGAATTCAACCGGGACAGGAATGTTGTTATTGTTTTCTCTCGTGCTGAAACCCAGCAGGCAACCGCCCCGGGTCAAAAAGCGACCGCCGGGAGAATTTTTGCTGATCGTGCCCGCGTTTTCGTCGGTCACTTCGATCACGCACGCTGTCGAGCTGATGAAGATCCGCCTGTTGCTTTCGAATGCCAGGCGGTAAGGGATGGAAATGGAGCGGCTGCCGAAAATTTCAAGAATGCGATCGTTCAGCGGGTGCGGGTTCGCGGTTTCCTCCGCAACGGAATAGAGCCCGCCGTCGAGCGTAATGAACCATATTGTCCCGTCCGGCGATTCCCCGACCCGGGCGATGAAGTTCTCCCTCGTATTGTTCAGCTTGATCGACCTGAAATGTTTCCCGTCGTAAGCGCTCAACCCGTTTGCCGTCGCGATCCACAAAACGCCTTTCGAGTCGTTGAACAGGTTCACGATGAAATTGGAGCGTAGCCCGTCCTCCGCGGTATAATTGATATGCAGCGGCTCAAAGGAGCGCACCGTTTGGGCCATGCAGGACAAGGAACAGCCCCACAAAAAAAGCAGCACCCGTACAAAAGCGATCGAGGTAAATGTGCGCAACACGGCGAAGTTGGTTCTGTATAAAAGTCGGGAGAATCAGCAAAAAGTTGTGCGAAAATGAATGTTTTATCGCAAAAAGGATTATTTTTTAATACATGTTTGATGTTGCCGGGTACCCGGTCCGCAGTTTTTTCCATTCCGACACTCCTTTTGTTTAAACTTGCCCCCGTGGCAGACATCGGGCATTACGACATCATCGTCATCGGCGGCGGTGCAGCGGGTTTTTTCGGCGCGGTAAATGCCGCACGTCTCGCCCCGGACAGGCGCGTCGCCATTCTCGAAAAATCCGGCAAGCTCCTGGCGAAAGTCCGCGTTTCCGGCGGAGGGCGCTGCAACGTCACGCATGCCTGCTTCGACAACCGCGAGCTGGTGAAATTTTACCCGCGCGGGGAAAAGGAATTACGCGGCGCGTTCAGCCGCTTCAGCCCGAAAGACACGATCGCATGGTTCGAAAGCAGGGGCGTGGAGCTGAAGACGGAAAGCGACGGCCGCATGTTCCCCGTGACGGATTCTTCCGAAACGATCATCCGCTGCCTCATGGACGAAGCGGAGAAATACGGCGTGGAGATCAGGCTGCAGGCGGAAGTGGAAAACATCCGGAAGATCGGCGGTCGCTTTCTCCTCGGCATGCAGGGCGGGGGACAATTCACCTGCTACAACTTATTGATCGCCACCGGCGGCCACCCGAAAGCCGCGGCATACCGCTTCATCAGCGAGATGGACCACACCATTGTCGGGCCCGTGCCGTCGCTCTTCACGTTCAACATGCCCGCCGATCCCGTGCGCGGGCTGATGGGCGTGAGCGTGCCGCGCGCGAAAGTACAGGTCGATCAAACGCGCATCGTCACCGAAGGTCCGCTGCTGATCACGCACTGGGGCATGAGCGGGCCGGCGGTGCTGAAAGCTTCGGCGTGGGGTGCGCGCGAGCTCGCGAAGCTGAACTACACGTTCAAAGCCGTCGTGAGCTGGGTGCCGGGCTCCGCAAACGAAGATTCGGTCCGCGATACCTTGCTGCTGGCTCGCGAGCATTCCGCATCGAAGCACGTGGAGAACGAATCGCCGTTCAACCTCCCGAAACGCCTGTGGCAGTTTCTCGTGCACAAGGCCGGGATCTCATCTACGCAGCGCTGGGCCGACCTTTCAAAGAAACAGTTCGCCTCGCTCGCCCAGGTGCTTTTCCGTGATGTGTACCCGGTGAGCGGAAAAACCACGTTCAGGGAAGAGTTCGTCACCTGCGGCGGCGTAGCGCTGAACGAAGTGGATTTTAAAACGATGGAAAGCAAAAAAGTTCCCGGGCTTTATTTCGCGGGCGAGGTGCTCGACATCGACGGCGTAACGGGCGGGTTCAATTTCCAGTCGGCATGGACGGCGGGCTGGATCGCGGCGAATGCGATGGCGGACTGATCAGAATTTGAACCTGCCCATGAATGGTCTCCGTACGTGCAGGAATGGAAAACGCCAGTTCAGGTAAACATTGCGGCTGCCGACCTTGAAGAGCTGAAGCCTCCTGTATTTCAGCGGTTGCTTTACCGGTTTAACTGCTGCCGCAACAGGAGCGGGCACGGTATCGCTTTCCACCACTTTACCGTTCTCCACGTTCGCCGCGGGAATGCGCCCCGTCTCGTGCTGCTCGGTTTTTAAACTGTCGGTGAGCGCTGATTGTGCGGAAAGTTTTGCGCCCGCCATGAATGTCGCCAGCGCACCGGCCAGGACAAGGCGCAGCACGCCGGGACCATGTTGAGTCTGCGCGTTGATCGTAAATTGTTCGGGATAAAAGATGCCGCAGGTCTCGCCGCCGTCGCGTTCCAGCAATGCTTTGATCGTTTCCGCATCCGCATCGCGCAGGTCGGGAATAGTTTTCCGGCACGATTTGCAATACGTTTGCCCGTCCTTTTTCGGGAGGTTCCAGGATGGCTGCTTGCAGAGATAGGTGACGTTGGGCTTGGCGTGGCTCATTTCGTGCGATCGGGGTTAAGAAATAAATATAGTGAAATCGTTGCGACAAGGGCCGAATCTTTACATTCGGGAAATGAAAAACAATTAAAATGAAAAGCGCCGTGCTTTTTCTCCTTTGTTTTTCCATCTTCCTGCTTACGGATTGCGGATCTGCAGAAAGTGCAGCATAACGCGGTAGTGTCTCAGTTTAGCCTTTCCCGGAAATGTTCACTTGCAGGCGGAAAATTGAAAAACCACGGAGACACGGAGGCACAGAGACTTTCTCCGTGTCTCCGTGCCCCCGTGGTAAACCACCATTTGGGAATTTTTCAACTTGAGACACTACCCATGGCGCGCATCACTTCCGGGGAAAGCAGAATTAATGTATTTTTAGGTTTCCTCCTTGCCGGAATATGAAAAAACAGCTACTTCTTGTCATTCTTCTTTTCGCCGGGCTTTCCGTGCTGAACGCGCAGGATGTCAGCCTCGGGAAAGGTTTCAGCAAGGACAAAAAAGGACAGGACGCGTTTTACAGGGCGGAAGAATTTTTTGATGGTGGTAATTACCTGCTCGCTTTACCGCTGTACCGCTCGCTGGAGCCCCAATACGGGGAATCGCAGTATCTCCTGTTCCGCATCGGCATCTGTCTCCTTTATAAAAGCGACGAGCTGGATAATTCGCTCACGTATTTGCTTGGCGTGAAAGAAAAAAATTCGAAAGCCGCCGACATCGATCTTTACCTGGCGCGCGCGTATCACCTGAACGAACGTTACGACGAAGCCCTCGCCAGCCTTGACACGTACGAGAAGCGGAAAAACAACGCGCCCGAAAAGCTGGAAGAAGCAAAACGGCTGCGCCAGTATTGCCTCAACGCAAAGATCGTTTCCGCAAGTCCCGTCGATTACCGTCTTTCCAACCTCAGCGAAACGGTCAACACCGAAAATTCCGAATACGTTCCCGTCGTCACCTCCGACGATTCCGTGATGCTGTTCACTTACCGCGGCCAGCGTTCCATCGGCAGCCTGCAGGCGTATCCCGGCGTTCCCGATTCGGGCGGATTTTATTTCGAAGACGTGTTCATCAGCTACCGCGACGGCAATGGATGGGGAGAACCGGTCGCGCTCGACTCCACGATCAACACCAACGGCCACGACGCCTGCATCGGGCTTTCCAACGACGGGCAGTCGCTGCTCATTTACAAAGACGACGAAGGCAACGGCGACATTTACCTCAGCCAGCTCTACGGCGACAAATGGTCGAAGCCCATGCCGCTTTACGGGAACGTGAATTCGCCGAGCTGGGAGGGAAGCGCAACGTTTTCCAGCGACATGCAGACGATGTACTTCGCCAGCGAACGTCCCGGCGGCTATGGCGGGCGCGACATCTGGGTGGCGACGCTGCAGCAGGACGGCTCCTGGGGCAATGTCAAAAATCTCGGGCCGAAGATCAATACGCCCTACAACGAAGATGCGCCGTTCCTGCACCCGAACAGCGTCACGCTCCTCTTCAGCTCCGAAGGCCACAACAGCATGGGCGGCTACGACATTTTCCGCACCGATCTCACGCCCGTCGACAGCACTTTTTCAGAACCTTCCGATCCGAGAAATATCGGCTACCCGATCAACACGCCCGGCGACGACAAGTATTTCATTCTCGGAACAGATGGTCGCCACGGTTATTATTCATCCGGGAAATCGGGCGGGCAGGGGCAGCAGGACATTTACCTCGTCACCGGCGATTTCGACCTGAAGGATGCGAACGTGCTGCTCGTGAGCGGCATCATCACGCTCGACGGCAGGCCCGTGAAAGCGTCGGTGAACGTGCGCGATGAGGAAGGAAAGCTCCGCGCGTTCCGCGTGCAGTCGAATCCCGTGACGGGAAAATACCTCGTCAACCTTCCGCAGGGCAAGAAATACAGCATCACGTACGAGCTGGAAGGCGGCGACGACCGCCAGGTGCGCCAGCTCGACGCGTCGACGACCACCATGCAGATGCGCCGCGAAGAGATCAACGTGCCGTTTTTATCCGACGAGTACCGCGCGCGCCAGATCCTCGCCCGGCGCGATTCGCTGAAGCAGATCGACACCGCCATGTTCAAAACGTTCCCGCTCGATTCACTCACCATGAAGCTGCTGAATCCTTATGATTACGGCATGGTGGTGAAATTCTACGGCGACGCAAAAGCCGACGGCCTCATCTTCCGCGTGCAGGTGGCGGCATACAATTTCCCCGATAATTATGTTTCCGCGCACCTGCGCACGCTCGGCACCATCGACCGCGTTGTGCTCGACGATCGCATCACGCGCTTTACGATGGGGCAATTCGCCACGCTGGCGGAAGCGGAAGCGTACAGGCAGAAGATCATTGCGGCAGGGCAGACCGATGCGTTCGTTACAGCCGAGCGCAACGGGAAACGTTACCTCATACGCGACCTTGTGCTCGAGCATTTTTTCCAGGGAAAAGAGTATTTCGAGAACCGGCCATGGAAAACGTTGTGATTTTAGTGAATTGACAATTAGTGTTTTAGGATTGAATTAGAACAAAATGTATATACATATAATGTTTTTACATATATTTGCATCCGAATGCGCCTCGAAGACGAAATCAAGCAGAAGCAGTTCAGCAGCCCTTACCAGCGGCTTGCTTTGAATGTCATTTTCACCGCTTCCTGGCTGCAGACACAAAGCGCGCGCGCGCTCAAGCCGTACGGCCTCACTTCACAGCAATACAACGTGCTCCGCATTCTCCGCGGCCAGCAGCCCAACCCGGCTTCCGTCGGACTGCTCCAGGAGCGCATGCTGGATAAAAGCTCCAATGCATCGCGGCTGGTGGACAAACTGTTCGCGAAAAAACTGGTGGAGCGCAAAACCTGCCCGTCCGACCGCCGCCAGGTCGACATCCGCATCACCCAGAAAGGTCTCGACCTGCTGACGGAACTTGATCCGGTCATGAAAATGTGGGATACACAGCTGAAGACGCTGACAGAGCAGGAAGCGCAGCTGGTGGGCGAGCTGCTCGACAAATTGCGCGGTTAAAAAATTTGGCGTAAAATATGTAGCTACAATTAACCGATCATACCAAACACAAAAACTCAGGTCCTCATGAAAATCAAAAAAACTACAGCCATCGTTCTCGCAGCGGCAGCGCTTTCGGGACTTTTTTCGTTTAAAGTCATCAGCAACGCGTGGAATGTCGCCCAGGAAGGTGTGAAGATCACGTTTGCCATGCCCGGCGGAAAGCAGCACGGCGGCACGATCACCGGCCTCGACGCCACGATCGATTTCAATCCAGACAGCACCTCGCTTTCCGTGATCAAAGCTTCTGTCAACGTAAAAGACCTGAAGGCCGACAACGAGAAGCTGACCGCGCACCTGATGACCGCCGATTTTTTCGACGCGGAAAATCATCCGAAGATCACCTTCACCGGCGAAAGCGTGACGAAGAACGATTCGGGCTTCGTGGCCACCGGCAAGCTCGCCATGCGCGACTCCGTGCACACCGTCAGCATCCCGTTCACTTTCGCGCAGGATAAAGGCAACGCCACGATGAAAGGCACCCTCGAAATTTTCGCCGGCGATTACGGCGTAGGCAAAAAAAGCTCCAGCGGCGCCGACAAAGTGATCGTCACGATCGAAGTTCCGGTAACGAAATAAAAATAGATGTGCAAATGTGCAGATGTGCAAGTGTGCAGATTCGTACAATTCAGCCGCACAATCAGTAGACAACATCTGCATATCTGCACATCCTCACATTTGCACATCATATTATGATGAATAACGAAAGAAAAATAGATGTGCCGATATGCAAATGTGAGAATGTGCAGATTCGTACAATTCAGCCGCACAATCAGTAGACAACATCTGCATATCTGCACATCCTCACATTTTGCACATCATATTATGAAAACCGTCTCCCACAAATCCACCGACCGCGGGCATGCCGATCACGGCTGGCTCGATGCGTATCACACGTTCAGCTTTGCTTCCTGGTACAACCCGGACCAGGTGCATTTCGGATTGCTCCGTGTGCTCAACGACGACACCGTTGCGCCGTCCATGGGCTTCGGGCGTCACCCGCACGACAACATGGAAATCGTCACGATCCCGCTCGAAGGCGCGCTGAAGCATAGCGACAGCACTGGCCGCACGGAAGTCATCCGCGCCGGGGAAGTGCAGATCATGTCGGCGGGGAAAGGCGTGTTCCATTCCGAGATGAACCCGTCGTCCACCGAGCCCGTCAACCTGCTCCAGACCTGGGTTTTCCCGAAAGAGCGCGACATCGAGCCGCGTTACGACCAGCGCATGTTCCCGAAAGAAGAGCGGCTGAACCAACTGCGTGTTGTCGTGTCTCCCGATGAAAAAGACGGTGGCATGTGGATCAACCAGGACGCCTGGTATTCACTCGGCAGCTTCGACCGGGAAGAAACGGTGAGCTATAAAATGCACAAGCCCGGCAACGGCGTTTACATTTTCGTGATGGAAGGCAGCGTGGAAGCGGGGGAGCACCAGCTCGGCCGCCGCGATGGGCTGGGTGTTTGGGATACGGGGGAAGTTGAGTTGAAATTTTCGGCGGGAACAGAAGTGTTGTTGATCGAAGTGCCGATGAAGTAAAAGAGTTTAAAAAAAATAAAAAAATCAAACCTCGAAGGATTGCGCACGGCCATTCGCGCTGTCAATCCTTCGAGGTTTTTAGTTTAACTTTTTTATTTTTTATTCTTATTTAATAAACTTCAGCGCTACAGAACTTTCGCGGCAGAAGATAAAATACGTTCCGTTCGCCAATCCGCCGGTGCTGAATTGCACGCTGCTGCTGTTGCGCATGAGCTGCGCGGTGGAGATGAGCTTTCCGTCGGCCGCTAACAGGTCGATGCGCGAATCCCGCTTTGCAGGCAAGGCGAACGAAACCGTGATCAGCCCGGCGGCCCGGTCGTAAAGAAGCGTCGGAACGTTGATGTTCTCCACAACCAAAATTCCCACCGCCGTTCCGTATTCGTCCGCGCCGATGTCCACGCGCCCGTTCTGCAGGCGCGACATGGTGTCCATATCCGTTTCCCCCTGTGTGGCGATGTAGGCGCTGTCGCCCGCGTCGATGGCGGGAGAGGAAGGATCGAGGTGAAAGTCGTTTTGTGTTCCATTCACGAAGAGCGGATCGGCATAGACCGAAGATTGTTCGCTGTTGCAGAGGCCCGCCCAGGACGATAACGTCGCGGCCGCGCTGCCGTTCCAGTACCATTCCGGCGCGGCGGTCGAGTAGTAGAGGTTGTGGCTGAACGAAACGGAGGGCAGGTTGAATTGTACATCGACGAAGGGACCGCCGGCGGAGGTGTTGATATAAACAAGGTTGCTGTTGAATGCCGCATTCTCGCACCAGGACACCGCGATTTCGCCCGCAGCATTCAAGCCTGACGAATTACTGATGAGCGTGTTGTTGCATACGAGCAGGCCGGTCACTTTGCCGGTTACTGCCGGGTAATCGAACCCGCCGGCCAGGATGCCGCCATAACTGTTGGCGTGCACGAGATTGTTCCGCACAGTGATCCCGTCTGCCGTTTTTCCTGCCGTATTGCATGTAATGATCATCCCGCGAATGTTGCCCGTCAGTGTATTGTTTTCCACCACGCAGTTCGCCGTACCGTCGAGCACGATGCCGGTAAGGCTGGCCTGCACTTTGTTCCAGCGCAGCATGCCGTTGCGCGGCTGATCGAGATTGGCGTCGGGACAGGTCCCGGTGTGTCCCGCAAGACCAATGCCGTCGTGGTTGACATCGTGAACACGGTTCGACGTGATCGTAAAACCTTCCATGTTACCGCTGAGATAGATCGCGCTGTGCCACGCGGTGCGGCAATTGTAAATTTCATTCCCGGAGATGACGAGGTTGGTGATCGCCGCTGTGCTGTTGCCTTTGACAACGATGGCCTGCGCGAGGTGCGTGCTGCCGGGAATATCCGAAGCGTTCGCCGAGAAATGAATGTCGTGCAACCGGTTGCGCCGGATCTCCACACGGTCGCACGTGCCTTCCACGAGAATTCCTTGCGCGCCGTTCAGCATGTGGTTGGCAAATTCAATCCCTTCCACGATAAAATAATTCACGTTGCTGATCCGCAGCAGCGGCGCGCCGTTGGAAAGGCTGCCGTCGAGCACCGCGTTCTCATTATTGTAATTCACCAGCCGCACCGGGTTTCCCGCCGTTCCGGAAATGGTTGCCACGGCATTTTCGCGGTACGTTCCGCCCATCAGGAAGATCGTGCAGCCCGGGGCAGCATTGTCGAGCGCGTGCTGTACGGTTTTCCACGGCTGCACAAGCGTGCCCGCGGAAGCATCATCGCCGCCGGGGCTGACGTAGAACTGGGTCTGCGCGGAGGTGCGACAGGCGAAGAGAAAAAATACAACGAGAAGAAGTTGACGCATGAAGGAGGTTTCTGCCGGTTATAACGCATTTAAAGTTAGTTAATTATGGAACGGTGGGAAAAGGCGATTTTCCGCAGAAATTTTTTTCAACAGCCCCGGGAAGTGTGCATCACCTGGTTTCTGGTTAATCTGTTGATTGATAGATTATTGCATAAAAACAGGGGACAAAAAATTGACCGGAATTCACTTTTTTGCACGTTTTTAAAATTTGACACGCAACCGCTTTTGGTACCTTTTCTCCGTGCGCCCTCTCGCCTGGCTCAATGCCCGCTCAGGTTTCAGCTCATCCCGGTCGAGCTGATGAAATCGGAAGAAGGCCGCACGTTCCTCGGCATGCTCGATGCCATTTCTATCGCCTGGGGCATCGTGGGCATCGGCCGCCTTACCTGCGCGCTGTACTCGTCGATGAACAAAGTGGGCCGTCTGCGCAGCCAGATGAACGCCCTGCGGCAGGTGATCAAGGACGCCGAAATGCTGCGCACGCTCGAGCTGCTGGTCGTTAAGCTGGAACGCCCGGGCCCGCTGTATAAGGCGATCTTCGGCATCACCAGCAAGGCGGACTTCGACGATGCGGTGAGGCAAATTGATGCTTTCCCGGGAATGGTGAAAGCCGAAAGGGACGGGATGAAAAAGCTGGCGCTACTAAAGCTGGATAATGCCTCGAAAGGACCGAGAGCGTTCATGGATTACCTGGCTAACACTTCGGAAGAACTCATTCGTGCAGGGTCAGTAAAGACCGAGGCGGACCTGGTGGAGTTCAGGAAGTACCTGGATGATCTGGAAGCTAAAGGGACGTTGACGAAAGAGGCGAGGGCGGAGGCGGAGTTGGTGGCGGCGAAGAACCTGGAAAAAGTAATAGCTGAAGGAGTGGAAGTGACCAAGGCAGCACCCCAAATTATACGGACAGGAGCCTCAATAAAAAAGGGGCTAAGAGTTCAGGAAATAGAAATTTCGAAATTGAGGAAACTCCATCCGGTACCCAAAAAATCCGAAGGTGTTGGACATATAGCGGATATTGCAGATAGTATTATAAAAAATAGCTTACACTTTTTCCTGCTCAGATGAACATGACAGAGAGACCCCGGAACGGGAAATGCGTTATTCCGGCGATTAAAGGCTTCGGAGCGCCGGCGGTTGCCATTGTTTCCTGCCCATAATTTCTTTCACCTGGCCGTACGAAACCGGGGAAAAGCCGTGGACATCAACACCGATATCGATCGACCGTGAATGCGGATCGTCAGGCAACTCGCCGTGGGAATGCCCGTACAAATGATAAGTTCCGTAGTGACAAGCATTCCACACACGCATAGCATAATGGAATAGAACCACCAGCTGCTTTCCCTGGAAGCCATCCGGGTCCTCAACTTCGAGCTCATAATAGTCCTTGATCCATTCGAAGCGGTCGTGGCAGGCCTCGGCCGACTTTTCATGGTTGCCGCGAATGAGGTAAATTTTTCCGTTCAGCCGCCCAAGTACCTCTCTTAACCGCCCGGCGCTGCAAAGAGCAACGTCTCCGAGATGATAAACGTGGTCATCCGGACCCACTACGGCGTTCCAGTTTTTGATAATTGCCTCATCCATCTCCTCTACGGTGGGGAATGGACGTTTCACGTATTCGAGGATTTTTTTATGCCCGAAGTGCGTATCAGCGGTAAAAAAGATATTTGACATTCTATAGGGGATAGTGGGGACAAATGTAATTCGATCGTTTAAATTGTCCGCACATCCACGATTCGCATGAAACGCACGAATTAGAACCCTACTCCCTCACAACTTCCTCCGCATCACCCCCTTCTTCCGCCCCTGCCTTTTCCCCGGCAGCTCCGCATCAGCCGGCTCCGGCAAAACAGCCGGCAAAATCTGCGGCACATGGTCGACGCTCCCTGCATACTGCAGGCTGTAATTGAACGCGCCCTGCAGCGTATCATAATGGATCAGCGCCACGGGCAGATCACCCGCAGTGTTCGCGCTGCTGTCGTCGGGTAGCATGCCGATCTCGAAATCGTAGCTGTATTTGCCTTTCTCTTTTCCCGCGGGAACAGTCGTTTCCACGAGAACAAGGCGGTCGAGAAAACCGGCTTTGGTGAACTTCAGGCAGTATTTTTTGTTCAGGTCGAGCTGCAGGTAAACAGGGAGCGCAAGCTCTGCATAAACGGAATCACGGAATCTGGAATTTTCGAAAATGAAGATCCGGTACCCGTTGACCGGCGTTTCATTCTCCGACAGGCTGACTGATATTTCCAGTCCCGGCGGACGGCCAAAGCGGGGAGTGGCGTTCGTTTCCGCCTGCATGAAAAAAGCGCTGAGTAAAAAGAGTACATGTGGTTTCATCGTGGGCTCCTTTCCGGTGTGTCATCGTACCAGGGTTGCTGAATGTGTAACGTGCCCGCGCCGCCTGCGGTTTCCGTGGTTTTCCACCAAAAGGATGTGGAAGAAAAAAAGCGCTGCATGTGTTTTGCCGTAACACGTTGTCTCTCATTTTCCCCTGCCGCGTTTCAAAAATGTTACGCAAAAACGTTGTAACGAAAGAATAGTTCGTTCGTATATATTATTCCTGCCCCGTCCGACTTTTTTCGCCCGGTTTGGCCATTCTGTCCCGGTTCATCGCACATTCCCGGTTTCTTACCCCGATTCCACGCCTTTTGTACATTTGCGGCTCATTTCACACCCATGAAACTGCGCCACTCACTTATTGCACTTTTCCTGCTCGCAGGAACGTTCCCGCTTTCCGCACAGGATAAAGCCATTTCGGAGCCGAAGATCGCCGGTGACAAGTTCAAAGCCGGCAACTACGACGAAGCCCTGACCGATTACCTCGACCTGCTCGAGGACGATGCGAAGAACATGGAATACAATTATCGCATCGGCGTGTGTTACCTCAACACCAACATCAACAAGGCCAAAGCCATTCCTTATCTCGAAGTGGTCACCCGCCAGCCGAAGCACGAGCCCGACGCGATGTACCTGCTCGGGCGCGCATACCATTTCGCGTACCGTTTCGACGATGCGCTGCGCTGCTACAACGAATTCAAGAAAGAGGGAAAAGGCACGCCGGAAAACCTGGCCGACGTGGACCGGGAAACGCAGAACTGCTACAACGCGAAAGAGCTGATGAAATACCCGCTCAACGTGACATTTGAAAATCTCGGCAGCAGCATCAATTCGGAATACCCGGATTATTACCCGTTCGTCCCTTCCGACGAATCGTTCGTGGTGTACAATTCGAAACGTTCCGACGGGGGCAACCTCCGTCAACCCGACGGCAGCTATTATTCCTCGGTGTACATCTCCCGCGAAAGCCAGGGCGGGTTTCTCAAAGGCAAGAACATCGGCGCGCCCATTGCCAGCGGCGACGGCAACGTGGAAGTGATCGGCATGTCGGCCAACGGGAATTACCTGCTGTTGTATTACGACAACAGCATGGGCACCGGCGACATTTACCTCTCGGAATACGATAAGGCGAAGAACATTTACAAAAAACCGGTGCGCCTCGAAGAAAGCATCAACGCCGCAAAAGGCTACGAGATCGCCGCCACGATCACGAACGACGGCAACACGATCTACTTCGCCAGCGACCGTGCGGGCGGCTTCGGCGGCATCGACCTGTATTCGTGCCAGCGCCTGCCCAACGGGAAGTGGGGCCCCGCGAAAAATCTCGGGCCGGAGATCAACACGCCGGCGGATGAGGATTTCCCGAGCCTTTCACCCGACGCGAAAACGCTTTACTTCAGCTCCAAAGGCCACACGAGCATGGGCGGCTACGACATCTTCAAAACCGACTGGGACGAAACGGCCGCGAAATTCTCCGGCGTGAAAAACCTCGGCTTCCCGATCAACACGCCCGAAGACAACAGCAACTTCCGCATCTCCGAGAACGGCCGCTACGGTTATGTCGCCATGCGCCGCGAAGACGGGCTCGGCGATATCGACATTTATCGTGTCACCTTCAACGACGTGGAACCGAACTATTCCGTCGTCACCGGCATGATGAAGTTCAGCGATCCTTCGAAGAAGCCGGCGTTCAGCGAAGTCTTCATCACCGTCACCGACAAAAAAACGAATGAGCTCGTCGGCAACTACGTCCCCAACGCCAACAGCGGCCGCTACGTCATGATCCTCGCCCCCGGCATCTACGAGATCGCCGTCGAAGCCCCCGGCTGCGCGGCGTACACCGAAACGATCAACATCCTCGACAAGAGTTCCTTCAAGACGGAAATTGACAAAGACATCGCGATGGCCGTTCAATAGATTCAAAAATTCAAACGTCCCGGGTACTCGGGACTATTCAAGATTCAGAATCAGGATGAAACGAATCTTGAATCTTGAATAAAAAAGCCCGTCGCAAGACGGGCTTTTGTTTGAATCTTTGAATTTTCGACCGCCTACCGCCACCGCCTACCGCCACCGCCTACCGCCACCGCCTACCGCCACGAAACCGCCTACCGCCACCGCCTACCGCCACCGCCTACCGCCACCGCCTACCGCCACCGCCTACCGCCACC
>CBIHOC010000019.1:0-102584 GCA_966211705.1 uncultured Chryseobacterium sp. | reverse complement strand
GGCCGGCGAGAAAAGTGCCATCGAATCGAAGACGCCGGTGCGCAAGCCCGCCAATGGTGAGCAGGCCGCCCGCAAGTAAGAATTTTCTTTGGGGGCTATTTTTCATCAGCCGCGTGGAACGGGGTTTTAACCCCCGGTGCCACGCGCGAAGTTAAAACTTCTCGGGCCGCATCTGCGGGAACAGCAGCACGTCCTGGATGGACACGTTGTTCGTCATCAGCATCGCGAGGCGGTCGATGCCGATGCCGATGCCGGCTGTGGGCGGCATGCCGTACTCGAGCGCGCGCAGGAAATCGTGGTCGA
Organism: uncultured Chryseobacterium sp.; assembly: GCA_966211705.1. Taxonomy (GTDB): domain Bacteria; phylum Bacteroidota; class Bacteroidia; order Palsa-965; family Palsa-965. The sequence continues at coordinate 102,281 of CBIHOC010000019.1, read as the reverse complement.
TGAACATGGCTTCATCGTCGCCGCGTTCCATCAGCTGGGCCTGCTCTTCAAAACGCTCGCGCTGGTCGAGCGGGTCGTTCAGCTCGCTGTAGGCGTTGGCGATCTCCTTGCCGTTCACCATCAGCTCGAAACGCTCCACGAGGCCCGGCTTGCTGCGGTGCTTCTTCGTCAGCGGCGACATCTCCACGGGATAATCCGTGATGAATGTGGGCTGCACGAAATGGCTTTCGCACTTGTCGCCGAAAAGTTTGTCGATCAGCTTGCCGCGGCCCATCGACTGGTCCACTTCTATGGCGAGGTCGCGGCAGGCCTGGCGCAGCTGCGGTTCATCCATCGTCGTCACGTCGATGCCGGTGTGTTCTTTGATCGCGTCGTACAGCGTGATGCGGCGGAACGGCGCGGAAAAATTGATCATCGTTTCCCCCATCGGAACTTCCGGCGAGCCGTGCAGCGAGATGGCAATTTTTTCCATCATCTCCTCGCACGCGCGCATCATCCACTCGTAATCTTTATACGCCACGTAAAATTCGAGGACCGTAAACTCCGGGTTGTGCGTGCGGTCCATGCCTTCGTTGCGGAAGTTGCGCGAGAACTCGTACACGCCGTCGAAGCCGCCCACGATGAGGCGCTTCAGGTAAAGCTCGTTGGCGATGCGCAGGTAGAACGGCACGTCCAGCGCGTTGTGGTGCGTGGTGAACGGGCGCGCCGCGGCGCCGCCGGGAATGGCCTGCAGCACGGGCGTATCCACCTCCAGCAGTCCTTTGTCGTTCAGGTAATCGCGCATCGTGTTGATCATCTTCGTGCGCTTCAGGAACGTTTCCTTGATCGACGGGTTGATCACCAGGTCGGCATAGCGCTGGCGGTAGCGGAACTCCACGTCGTGCACCACGTCGTGCGCCGCGCCCGTCGCGTCCACTTTTACGATCGGCAGCGGACGGAGCGATTTGCTCAGCATTTTCAGTCCCGTCACGTGCACGGAAATTTCACCCACCTGTGTCGTGAACACGTAGCCTGTAACGCCGATCACGTCGCCGATGTCCATCAGCTTTTTGAAAACGACGTTGTATAAGATCTTGTCTTCGCCCGGGCAGATCTCGTCGCGGTTCACGTAGATCTGGATGCGGCCCGAGGAATCCTGCAGCTCCGCGAAAGAAGCTTTGCCCATCACGCGCACGCCCATCAATCGCCCCGCGATGCTGATGTCCTTGTAGTTCGTCTTGTCGCGTTCATAGTTTTCGTGGATGTCTTTCGCAGTAACATTCACGTTGAATTCTTCCGCCGGGTACGGATCGATGCCGAGCTTGCGGAGCTCTTCCAGCTTCTGCCGGCGAACGAGCTCCTGCTCCGAAAGTGCGTGTGAGGTAGGTGTGGATTCCATTGAGGTGCAAAGATAGTAAGGAGTTGGGAGTTGGGAGGGAGGAGTTGGGAGTCGGGAGTTCGGAAACGTCTTCGCCGGCGCGCTGGCTAATCCTCGAAGGTCTCCGGCGGCCTGCGCGAGGCGAATCCTCGAAGGTCTCCGGAGACCTTCGAGGATTAGCGTTGCGCCGGGAGCGGAACTGCCGGTGCGCTGATGTGGCACCTGTCCCGCTGTACGCTGTACTTCGTGCCGCTTCCATCGGGGCTGGTTGTGTTCCTGCAGTGCGTTGAAGGGGCTGCGGCTCTTTCCGTTTTGGGTGGCGATTTAAAAACGCTAACTCCCGCAGGGTTGCCCGTGCGCAGGACTGCGCGCAACCCTGCGGGAGTTAGCGAAGTTACGATGCCTTTTTCACCAGCGCTTCAAGGGGAATGTTGGATCGTAATTGCTGTAACACGGGCGACACGATGTCTCGTGTCGCTACAATTTATCCCCGTGGTTATTTTCATTTTCCGTGGGTACGGACGCGCCGGGCGCCGCATGAAAATATCCCCACACCAGCGCCGCCTTCGCCTTCCCCACCACTTCCGCCAATTCCTCCTGCGACTTTTCGCGGATCTGTTTCACGGATTTGAACTCCGTCAATAATTTCTGCGCGGTGCTGTCGCTGATGCCTTTGATCTCCGTCAATTCGGTTTTGATCGTGCCTTTGCCGTGGCGCTTGCGGTAATGCGTAATGCCGAAACGGTGCGCCTCGTCGCGGATCTGCTGGATGATGCGCAGGGTTTCGGAACGTTTGTCGAGATACAGCGGAACGGGATCGTCCGGATAATAAATTTCCTCGAGTCGCTTGGCGATGCCGATCACGGCCACTTTGCCGCGCAGGCCGAGTTTCTCAAGGCTCGTCATGGCGGCGCTGAGCTGGCCTTTTCCGCCGTCGATGACGATCAGCTGGGGCATGGGCTGGTTTTCTTCCTGCACGCGTTTGTAGCGGCGGGTGATCACTTCTTCCATCGTCGCAAAATCATCCGGGCCCTCCACGGTGCGGATGTTGAAATGGCGATAATCTTTTTTGCTCGGGCGCGCGTCTTTGAAAACGGTCATCGCGGAAACGGCGTAATCGCCCTGGAAGTTCGAGTTGTCGAAACACTCGATGTGGCGCGGCTCTTCGGTGAGGCGAAGGTCTTTCTGCATCGTGGCGAGGATGCGCTTCGTGTGCCGTTCCGGGTCGACCAGCGTTTCCTGGCGCTCTTTGTCCTTGCGATAATAGCCGACGTTGCGCCCGGAAAGCTCGAGCAGCTGCCGTTTGTCGCCACGCTGCGGGACATGGAAAGTCACGCCGGGGATCTCGATCGAAGGCACGAACGGAACGATGATCTCCTGCGCCGTGCTCTGGAAACGTTCGCGCAATTCCACGATGCCCATCTGCAGCAGCTCGTCGTCGGATTCTTCGATCTTCTTTTTCAGCTCGATCGTATGCCCCTGCACCACCGCCCCGTCGATCACCTTGAAGAAATTGATGTACGCCGCCTTTTCATCCGACTGGATCGTGAACACGTCCACGTTGGTGATCGTGGTGCTGACGACCGTGGACTTCGCCCTGTAATTTTCAAGCGCTTCCAGCTTTTCTTTGAGGTCCTGCGCTTTCTCGAATTGCATCTCGATGGAATACTGCTGCATGAGGTCTTTCATCTGGCGCATCACCACCCCGATGTTCCCTTTCAGGATCGATCGGATGTGGCTGATGGCGAGCATGTAGTCTTCTTCCGACTGTAAACCTTCGCAGGGCCCGAGGCAGTTGCCGATGTGAAATTCCAGGCAAACCTTGAACTTCTTCGCCGCCACGTTCTGTTCGCTCAGCGCCAGCCGGCAATTCCGCAGCGGGTACATTTTCCGCACAAGGTCGAGCATCGTGTGCATCACCTTCCCGCTCGGGTAAGGCCCGAAATACTGGGAGCCGTCGCGCACCACTTTACGCGTGGGGAAAATGCGGGGGAAACGCTCGCTGGTGATGCAGATCCAGGGATACGTTTTGTCGTCCTTGAGCATCACGTTGTACCGCGGCTGGTATTTCTTGATGAGGTTGTTCTCCAGCAGCAGCGCATCCAGCTCGGTGTCGACGACCAGGTATTTGATGTCGGCCACGCGCCGCACGAGCACGGTGGTCTTGTGGTTGTCGTGTGAATCTTTGGTGAAGTACGAGGTGACGCGTTTCTTTAAATTCTTTGCCTTGCCGACATAGATCAGCTTCCCCGTATCGTCGAAATACTGGTACACGCCGGGATTGTCGGGGAGCGCTTTGAGGGCAAGCAGCAAATGTTCGGGAACGGCCATTTCGTTGTACAAAGATACGGCCCGGCAGCCCGGAATCCTGCGTTTCCCCTGCCCGGAATGGCATCCGCACAGCGAAATTCGTAACCGGGGACGCAGAAAATCCTTCGTATCGATGATTTCGTATATTTGGTTACACCCGAAACTAACCTTATGCGTCTCCCTATCTCCCCGCAGCGGTTCGTTGTTCTGATCGCATTTGTTATTCTCGCAGGCGCCGGCCTGCGCGCCACCACGTGCACCGCGATCTCCAATGGAAACTGGACAGATCCCGCCACCTGGTCCTGCGGGCGCCCACCGGCCACCGGCGACACGATATGGATCCCCCTGGGCTTTACCGTAAACGTCGATATCAATTCCCCGACCTACGAGGACATGCTCGTGGTGGTGGACGGCATCCTGAATTTTGAAAACGGGATGAAGCTCAACATTTGCCCGGGCGGTGTTTATGTTTCGGAAACCGGCTGGCTGACGGGAGGAACGCCCGGCTCCAAGATCAACATTTGCGGCTCTACGGTATGGAACGGCCCCGGGCCAACAGGCGGCCCGCTGACGTTCGGGTCGGTGACATTGCCCGTGGAATTGATCACGTTTACCGGGGAGCTGAACAGCGACAACCAGGTGCTGCTTTCCTGGCGCACGGCCACGGAAAAGAACAACGACTTTTTTACGGTGGAGCGCAGCGTGAACGGGTTGACCTTCGAAGCGATCGGCACGGTGAGCGGGAACGGCACATCTTCGCAGCCGCATGATTACACCTTCACCGATCCTTCGCCGGCGGAAGGAACAAATTATTACCGCCTCCGCCAGACCGATTTCAACGGGCGCAGCGAAACGTTCAATATCGTAGCCGTGGATTACATCACCGACGAAGGCGAATGCGTGCTGTCGGTACACCCGAATCCCTGCGTGGAGCAATGCATCATTAACTTCTCAGGATGCCCGTCCGACAAGGACGGTACGATCCTGGTGGAAATGATCGACGCCAACGGGGCTATGGTTTCCTCCTCCGTCCACCAGCAGGCTTCCGACGGTTCTTTCACCATGCAGATCGACACGGGAAACAACCTGAAGCCCGGCATGTACATCATCCGCGGGACTTCTTCGAAAACCTCTTACGTGCAAAAAGCTGTGCTGAAATAGCCGGCTTCTCCTATATTTGACTGACCATCAAATCGCTCCACCGATGAACAACCATCTCTGCACCCGCGTTTTCACCGCGCTTTGCGTGTTTACCGTCCTTTCCGCCTCCCGCCTGGATGCCGCCACCTACTCCGCCACCAATAACGGGGAATGGAGCGCCACAGGCACATGGTCGGTCGGCCGCGCGCCGGCGGATAACGATACGATCGTCATTCCCGCAGGAATTACGGTCAACGTCGACATCAACACCCCGACGTATGCCAGCATGCGCATTGTCGTGCAGGGTACGCTGCAGTTCGACAACGGCCAGAAGATCAACATGTGTTCGGGCAGCGTGATGGTGCGCCCCACCGGCCAGCTTACGGGCGGAACGCCGGGATCGAAGATCAACATCTGCGGCATGACGGTGTGGAACGGCGGGGTGACCACGGCCGGGCCGGTGTTTTTCGGCCCCGTGCCCGCGGTGATCAACGATTTTACGGCCAACACGCGCGACGAAGGTTCTCCCACGATGCGCTGGGCAAGCACGGAAGAGGAAAGCGGGAATACGGTGTTCCTCGTCGAACGCAGCGAAAACGGGCTGACGTATGAAACGATCGGCACGGTAAACGGCACCGGCCCGGGATCGTCCTACTCGTTTGTCGATGAGCATCCGCTGGAAGGCGCGGCGTATTATCGTGTCAGCGTGCAGGATGCCCCGCAGCAGGATGAAGCCTCGCGCACCGTATTCGTGGCGCCGGCGGAAAATGCGGACGGCTGCCTGCTTACGGTGTATCCCAATCCCTGCGTGGAGCAATGCCAGGTGAGCTTTTCACAGTGCCCGTCGGACAAGGAAGGAACGATGGTGGTGGAAATGATCGACGTCAACGGCACGACCGTGAGCTCTTCTGTTCCGCAGCGCGATGCGGGCGGCGCGTTTACCATGAGCGTCGACACACGCAATAATCTTTCGCCGGGCATGTACATTATTCGCGGCACCAGCTCCAAAAAATCCTATACGCAAAAGGCCATCCTGAAATGAGAATCTTTTTTTTGCTTGCCGCCGCGGCATTGTTTGGTGCCGGCTGCAGCGGTGACCCCGAGACCCCGCAAAAGGAAATTACAAAAGCTGAAACTCCCGCTTCGAAAGATACCGGGAACATTTTCGTCTTCCCCGCCCCGCTCCAGGTCGCCACGTGGGTGCACCAGTACGGAGGATCACCGGAAATGGACCTGCTCGCCGCTTACCCGAAATCCGGGCTGCAGCCCGCCTCCGATTATTCCCGCTCGCTCAACCTCGGCATCCTGCTCACCGACATCGGCTACGCTTCGCTGTTCAACCAGCGCCAGGCGACACTCGACAAGCTCGCGATCGTGGAGCAATTGCTGAAAGACCTTCACCTCGGCAACGTTGCCGCGCCGCTCATCCCGCGCCTGAAGAGCAACATCGAAAAGCCCGATTCCCTCAGCTTTCTCGTGCTGACACTTTATGATAATGCGCACAAAGCGCTGAATAAAGAAGGCCGTGAAAAGATCGCGTTTTACGTCACCAGCGGCAGCTATCTCGAAGGGCTGGCGATCACGCTCACGAGCAAAACCATCCGGCAGAAAGAAGGTTTCAGTCAACTGCTCGGCCAGCAAAAAACCTGGCTCGCGAACCTGCAGGAAGCCGTCACGTATTTACCCGAAGACGCCGACACGCAGGATCTGTACAACACGTTCTACACGCTGCAGCATTATTTCGAGCCGATGCAGGTGACGATGAAAGGAAATCATCCTCTCTGCGCTTTCACCGAAGAGCAGCTCGCACCGCTCTCCGCCAAAACCATCCAGCTGCGCAATGACGTGGTGAAGGGATGACCCGCGCTGCCTGCCGCTACTTTTTAATTGAAGCGGCAACCATTTCCTCTGAAGGCGAACGCTGTTAAAACGGAAACCGCCGCTCAACGCAAGGGGTTTATGCGCTGGCGGCGGATTCACACCTGTTCACTTGCCTGACCAAAAGAAAGTGAACTTCAACCAATATTTAAAAATCCCAAAAATCTAAAAGCTTAAGTTCCGAAAGGATATTCTGCGTGCACGTTTGGGGTTTGGTTTTTTCTTTTGGGGAATTTGTTCAGAAGCTCGGGCAGATGCCGGGGCGATATTTTTTCGGCGGCACTTTGCAGGAGAAGGTGTAGCCGAGGGAAATTTCGTGCGCGCCTGCTGTGGCGTTGGTCAGTTTGGAGATCGTGACGTCGTAGCTGTAGCCGATGCGCGTTTTGCCGCTTTCGAGCCCGAGCAGGACGATGAACGAATCGTTACCACGGTACCAGAGACCGCCGACGATAGCGCCTTTTTTGGCGTAGAGACCGAGGTTCATCTGTTGAAAATCGCCCTGCACCTGGTACAGTATATTCGGCGAGATATACGCTTCGTCTTCATAACGGCCATGTGAAAGCGGGATGTTCGCGCCGGCGTGGGCTGTGTATTTGCGCGGCAATTTGCTTGTGCCGCCAAGAAAAGATTCGTTCGGCTCGAGGATGTGGTGCATCGCCACCCCGGCGAAGAAATGACGCGAGTTGAACACCATGCCCGCCGCAAGATCGAAGTTGCCGACCGTCGACACCCCGGGGACTTCGTCTGTATTCAGTGTAAATCCACGTTGCGGATCGATCATGTCGCCAAATGTCAGCTTGGCCCAGTTCACTGATTTTTGCCAGTAACCGGCCTGTATAGCCGCGGAGATTGACACGCCCGGTTTAATCGGGATCGTCGGGTTGAAGATGAGACCAATTCCTGTCGTGTTGAGCGTTCCCTTCGCCGCGCGGTCGTTGACCACCATCAAACCGATACCGCTTTTCAGCTTGTACGCGAGCTTATCGATGGAAACGCCGATGGTATTATACGTGCCGTAAACGCCCGGCCACTGCACGCGGTAATTAACACCGACCCGCGTGCAGAGCTTGTTGCCCGCCAGCGCAGGATTGAGGTAAAGCGGGTTGGCATAAAACTGCGTGAACTCGGGATCCTGCGCCCGCAGCGCCCCCGCGCAGAAGAAGCACACGAAAAGTGCCGTGAAGATCTTGTATTGCTGTTTCATGGTGCGTGGTTTTAAAAGGTGTTGCCAATTAAAAGACGCGCCTTATAGAAACGGTTGCCTTCTTTCCGGGAAAAATTCAAAGATTCAATCGCTCCCGCTTCGCGGATCGCTATTCAAAATTCAAAGATTAGCTTTTCCTGAAAGCGCCCGAATTTTCAATCTTTGAATAGCAAGATCCCGCCGCAGGCGGGAACGAGCGATTGAATCTTTGAATTTGAATTGTCAAAAGAAAAACCCCGTAAAGGAAAACCTCTGCGGGGTGGTGACAAGCGCTGGAGCGGTAGATTCAGCGGCCGGTCAGTTGAAGTCTGTTCAGTTGCCCTCGATCTCGCCAAAGCCCGTAGGCCCGCCCTGCACAGGCGCGGCGGGGGCGGGGGTTTCAGGTAGTTGTTCCGGTTCGGGAACTTCTTTTTTCTCCCCGGTGTGCGTCGTAGAATCGATGACGATCTTTTTCAGCTTGCCGCCTTCCAGGTCGTAATACGTGTTGGGCGTTTTATCGACCGGCGCCTGGTCGACAATGTTCTTGTCTTCGCGGGTTTCGTAGATGAATCCTTTACGCGGATCGATCTCGTCGCCGAAGCGGAGTTTGGAACTGTTGCGCTTTGTTTTCGACTGCTGCTGGCCTGCCATCATGTCGGCCATGCTGTTGACCATGGGATTCGTTTCGGTCGCAGTGACCGCAGCCTGCGCGTCGCCGGCTGTCATCTCCGGCGTGGTGGTCGTGGCCTGCAGGGTGGTGGCCGGGAGGCTCGTCTTCACCGGTTTTGATTCGGGCGAAGTGTTCACCTCCTGCATCGCCTGCGGAGCGGGAGCGGCAGAACCGTTGCCCGCGGCCAGCGTGTAACCGAGGACGGAAAGTCCTGCGATCGCCACACCGACGATCAGCGAGTTCAGTGAAATTTTCCACTGGAAACGCGAAGTTTTGGGGAGCTTGTCGAGCGAGCGGCTCATAGCGTCCCAGTCAGCCCCGTTGTACGGAGCCTCGTAGTCGCTCAGCCGTTCGTTGACCGCCCGGAAGAGCTTGTCATCGTGTAAGTGTCCGTTGTCCATCAGAATGTTTGATCAGGTTAAACAAATTTTTCTTGAGCTGGTAACGGGCCTTTGCAAGATTCGATTTTGACGTTCCTTCACTGATGCCGAGCTGGTCTGCAATTTCCTTATGCGCCAGGTTTTCCATGACGTAAAGGTTGAAGACCGTGCGGTAGGCGGGGCTGAGCTGGCTGACGGCGGTAAGAATCTCTTCTTCCGATAAATTGTTCAGCAGGCTTTCCTCTTCTACTTCTTCGGCAGGATCAGGGATGTCGCCTTCGCGGGCATAAACGGTGGAAACAATCATGTACTCATGCTTGTTTCGCCGGAGGTGGTCCACTGCAGTATTCACGACGATCCGCCTGATCCAGCCCTCGAAAGAGCCTTTTGATGCGTAATTGCGGATGGAAGTGAACACCTTGATGAAACCCTCCTGCAACATATCGCTGGCCTCGTCGCGGTTCTTGGCATAACGCAGGCACACGCCCATCATTTTGCCATAAAACCGCTTGTAAAGCGCTTCCTGACAGGTTCTGTCCTGTCTGATGCAGCCAGCGATTAGTTCGTTTTCCGTCATTGTCCGGCAAGGTATCCGCTACTTGTACGTTTATAAGACGGCAAAAGGTTCTATTGGTTGCCCTAAAAATGTTGAAAACTTCTAAAGGAAATGTTTCCAAACCGTGATTTCGCGGGTAAAAGAAACGTTTTAACCTCCCTTTTTAGTGCCCCCGGCGAAATTTTCGGGCCGTACAGTTATTCGCCGGCTTCCATCACTTATTCATTTTAATGGGTTTTTTGATTGTTTTCGAGCAATTTTTGCTGAAAAACAGAACAAAATGAGGCGATTTCCAGCGGTTTTGTCACTTTTTGCGCTTTTCGTCTCTTGCGAAGAGGAAACCCCGGATGCCCCGGAGGAACCACGTTCCGGGAAAGCTGGCACCCAATTCTACTACGTCGAATTCATCGACAAGGACAGCAGCACCGATTCCCGCAGGTCGATACAATTCGCGAAACGCCTGCTGCTCAACCACGGCTGCTACTACACCGCTGAGCCGCGCGGCCAGAATCACCTGCAGGGCGCCCTGCTCACCGACAGCATCGACCTTTCGGTGATGGACGGGCATTTCCCGGAGATCCACCACTTCCGCGACATTTCGGAATACGACCCTTCGGATAAGGCGGCGGTGAAGATCGTCATCACGTACAACAAGCCCCTCGGCGACACGCTGCCGAACTTCGATTTCCGCGGTTACGAAAAGCTGGGCCACGCGGAATGGCAGCCCGTTCACAACCCGGGGAATTTCTGCTATCACCATCACCCGAAGGATATGCCGGAAAAGGAGATCGGGCCCTGGATGTGGGAAACGATCGTGCTGCTGACGTTTAAATGATTGCCCCCGGGTATTCGGGGCGGATTTCCAATTACTATTTTTACGGTCATGTATCTTTACGCACGATCTTTCGTTATCGGGTAAATCTTTTTCCCTGCGTACATCTCTTTTTCTCCTGTTATCGGTTCTCTCGCTGGAGCTTTCGGCCCGGCTGCCGGACCTTATCCCATACCGGAGCGGCAATCTCTGGGGCTATTGCGACAGCACAAAAAAATTGATCATCCGGCCTCAATATGATGCAGCGTGGCCCTTTTCAGGAAAGACGGCAAAGGTGGAGCTGAACGGGAAACAAATGCTGATTGACTTGTCGGGAAAGGTGATCTATTCGCAGGATTCTGGATTCATCGAGTCTAAGGCACACGGCTCGGTCAGGACATTTCATCAACATAATGGAGTCGGGTTGATCAACGAAAACGGGGAAATAATCTTGCCTCCTGCGAGATTTGAGTTGGGGTGGGTGTCAGAGCACTATTTGTATGCGATGAAAGGCGACTCAATGGGCGTTTTCGATTCCAAAGGAAGACAAGTAATCGGCTTTGATTATTTGTTTTTCGATTTCGGAAAAGATCCGAACGCAGATGGAGGCCAATTTATTCTCCAGGATCGCAATGAAAAATATGGCGTGATCGACACTGCCGGTCGCATTATTATTCCATTTATTTATGAAAACATCGATTACGCCGGCTGTGAATATTACCACGCAAAAACGCGGCACTTTATTCTTACGCTCAACGCAGAAGGGAAAACGATCAGGCGAGTGCCGGCCCGAGATGAGAACGGTGGCTATTCCTACAGCATATCAAGGAAAGAAATGGCTTGCAATCCTTTTCCCACCTACTATCCAATTCCTTCATACCAGCTCGTAGAAAAAGGTTCCCTCGTTGGTTATACCGACGAATACGGCCGCCTGGTCATTCCGCCGGTGTACGAGTCCGGAGGTAATTTCGATGAAAATGGACTTGCCCCGGTGTACCAGATCATCAACCGCGAAACGGGCGAAAAACGGTTGCTCGGCTACATCAATGATTTCGGGAGGCAATACTGGGAAGACTAAATCCCCAACTCCCCGATACAGATCGCCGCGGCTTCCTGCTCGGCTTTCTTTTTGGACTGGTGCTGGCTCCGCCCGAACGGCTTCCCGTCGACCGTAACCTCGATTACATACATTTTATATTGCCCCGAACCGTTTTCCTCGACCAGGTTGAAGCGCAGCTCTTTCCGGTTCTTCTGCGCCCATTCGATGAGGCGGCTCTTGAAATCGTGGTCGGTGGCTTCGATGTGGTCGATGTCGAGGTGATAGCGCAGGATCGTTTCGTTGATATACTTCGCGGTGAACGGGTAGCCTTTGTCGAGGTAAATGGCGCCGATGAGCGCTTCGAAGACGTCGCCGTTGATGGAATTGCTGCGCCCGGCCAGCCCCGACTCGGCCTGCACGAACTCGCTGATGCCGAATTTCACGGCCAGCTTGCCCAGCTGCTGCCGGCTTACGATCCGCGAGCGCATCTTGGTGAGGAAGCCTTCGTCCTTGTAAGGGAATTTTTTGAAGAGGTAATCGGCGATGACCGAGCTGAGGACCGCGTCACCGAGAAATTCCAGGCGCTCGTAGCTTTCTTTCCTGTCGCGCGATTGGTTGGCGGCTGAGCTGTGCGTGAAGGCTTTACGGTATAAGGCTAAGTTCCTTGGCCAGAACCCGAGCAGGTTGCGGAGGGTACGACGAAAAGCCCGGTCGGGAGCCGAATAGAAGTAGGATCTCAGCATTACGCTTGTATCGCCGGTCAGGCCGGATATTTACGCACGACCACGGCAGCGTTGTGGCCGCCGAAGCCGAAGGTGTTGCTGATGGCTGCGCGAACTTCACGTTCCTGCGCTTTCCCGAAAGTGAGGTTGAACCGCGGATCGACATCGGGATCGTCCGTGAAATGGTTGATCGTGGGAGGAACGATGTTGTTCTGCACCGCAAGGATGGTCGCGATGGCTTCGATCGCGCCTGCCGCGCCGAGCAGGTGGCCGGTCATGGACTTTGTGGCGCTGATGTTCATCTTATACGCCTGCTCACCGAAGATCGTGCTGATGGCTTTGAGCTCGGCTACGTCACCGAGCGGCGTGGAGGTGCCGTGCGTGTTGATGTAGTCGATCTCGTTCGGGCTGATGCCGCAATCTTCGAGCGCATTGCGCATGACGAGCGCGGCGCCGAGTCCTTCCGGGTGCGGTGCGGTGATGTGGTGCGCGTCGGCGCTGAGTCCGCCGCCGACCACTTCGGCATAGATCTTCGCCCCGCGTGCCAGCGCATGCTCGAGCTCTTCGAGCACGATCGCGCCGCCGCCTTCGCCGAGCACGAACCCGTCGCGCTCTTTATCGTACGGGCGGGATGCGGTTTCGGGCGAATCGTTGCGCGTGCTCATTGCCTGGCAGGCGTTGAACCCGCCGATGCCGGCTTCATTGATCGCCGCTTCGGATCCGCCGGTTACGATCACGTTGGCTTTGCCGAGACGGATGTAATTGAACGCGTCGATGAAGGCGTTGGTGGAGGAAGCGCAGGCGGAAACGGTGGTGAAGTTGGGACCGTGAAAGCCGAACCGGATCGAGATGTGCCCCGAGCAGATGTCGGCGATCATTTTGGGAATGAAGAACGGGTTGAAACGCGGGGTGCCGTCTCCTTTGGCGAATGCGAAACACTCGTCCTGGAACGTCTGCAGCCCGCCGATGCCGGATCCCCAGATCACGCCTACGCGCGTCTTGTCGATCGTGCCGGCATTCACGCCGGCGTCGCGCACGGCCTGGTCGGCCGCGACAATGCCGTAGTGGGAATACGGGTCGAGCTTGCGTGCTTCCTTCCGGTCGAAGTGGTCTTCGGGGTTGAACCCTTTGACCTCGCACGCAAACTGGGTTTTGAATTTCGAAGGATCGAAACGGGTGATCCTTGCGGCGCCGCTTTTACCGGCCACAAGGTTATTCCAATAATCCTGCACAGTGTTCCCGAGTGGCGTAATTGCACCAAGGCCTGTGACAACAACCCGCTTCAGCTGCATGCCCAGTAAGTTTTAAAAACAAAAAAAGAGGAGCGAAGAATTATTTCGCGTGCTCCTCGATATACTTGATAGCTTCCCCGACCGTGTTGATCTTTTCAGCCTGGTCGTCGGGGATGGCGATATTGAATTCTTTTTCGAATTCCATAATGAGTTCAACCGTATCGAGAGAGTCAGCGCCAAGATCATTGGTAAAGCTGGCTGCCGGGGTCACCTCTTTCTCATCCACACCGAGTTTGTCAACGATGATGGCGGTTACTTTTTTAGCGATTTCAGACATTTTTCGGCTGTTTTTTGGTTTAATGTGCCTGCAAAGATAGAGGGAAGGTGAAAATAACAAAAAGTTTGTTCTAATTATTTCATTTACAAACAATTAAAACATCCGAAAGGGGTTTTCTGCCGATATCCGGCACCCTGCAAACCTCCGCGGGGTAACCAACCGGGACCAGCAGGAAGGGCTTTTCGTTGGCCGGGCGCTGCAGCACTTCCGCAAGGAAATTCATCGGGCTCGGCGTGTGCGTGAGCGCCACAAGTCCTGCATGATGAATTGCCGCCAGCATAAATCCACAGGCCAGCCCGACGGATTCGGCGACGTAATAATTGTTCTTCTTCCTTCCGCCGGCCAGCACCTCGTACGGCCTGCGGAACACAACGATCAGCGCCGGGGCGGTTTCCAGGAACGGCTTGCGCCAGTCGGTGCCCAGCGGGGCGAGGTCTTCGAGCCAGTCTTCCGGCATGCGGCCGTTGTAGCTTTCGTATTCTTCTTTTTCAGCCGCATCGCGGATCTGTTTTTTCAACCCGGGATTCGTGACGAGGCAGAACGTCCATGGCTGCTTGTGCGCGCCCGAGGGAGCAGTGGATGCTGCGCGGATGATGTTTTCAAGCACTTCCATCGGCACCGGCCTGTCTGAAAAGTCGCGCACGGTGCGGCGTTTGTCCATCCACTCGTAAAACCAGCGGCTGCGTTCCACCATCTCCCCCGGCGGATAGGTTTCGTGCGTGTAGGAAATGAAGGGGTATTCCATAGTATTTATCGTTGTAAGCAAATTTGCAATTAAAAAGCAGCTCCTCTTCAAACGATCTCCGATTGATTACTAATTCTTTTCCCTCTCAAGTCTCACGTCTCATTTCGTCGCGGCGAACTACCTTTGCACCCGTGAAACGCATCGCCATCTTCGCTTCCGGAACGGGCACGAACGCACAAAAGCTGATCGAATACTTCGAGACGCACCGTGACGCGCAGGTGACGCTCGTGGTGAGCAACCGCGCGGATGCTGGCGTGCTGGGCATTGCGCGGGAGCATGGCGTGGAAAGCATGGTCGTGTCGCGGGAAGAATTCTTCGCCGACAATTCCATCGTCGACAAACTTCATGAGCGCGGCATCGACCTCATCGTGCTGGCGGGTTTTCTCTGGCTCATTCCGCCTGCCATTATTTCCGTATTTCCCAACCGCATTGTGAACATTCACCCTGCCCTGCTGCCGAAGTTCGGGGGAAAAGGAATGTACGGAAGCAAGGTCCACGCCGCCGTGATCGCCGCCGGTGAAAATGAAAGCGGCATTACGATTCACTACGTGAACGAGCGTTTCGACGAAGGCGATCACATCGCGCAATTCCGCTGTCCTGTGTTGCCGGGCGATACGCCGGAGACCTTAGCCGCGCGCGTTCGGGAATTGGAGCACGAACATTTTGCGGAAACGGTAGAACAGCTGTTGCAAAAAATTTAAACGCCGCTCACATTCATTCCCGACCGTCATTCCTTTTTCCGCTGCCCGCTTTCCCTTCCGGCTTATCTTGTTTTCATGAAACGAATTCTTTTCGCCCTTCTTCTTCCTTTCGGCTTGTGCGCGCAACAACCCGACGCCAGACTCGCCACGCCGGACGACATCATCGCTGAATTTTACGCTTGCCTCGACGTGCAGAAAGGCGGACAGATCGACAGCGCGCGGCTGGCGAATTTATTCTGGCCGGGCGCGCAGCTCGACGGGGTTTTCAAATCGCGCAAAGACACGACACGCTACGTGAACTACCGCATTGACATCCCGGAATATTTGAAAATCATCAAAGAAGTTTGCGCCACGCACCGTTTCAAAGAATGGGAGACCGGCCGGAAAGCCTTGTCGTATGGGCATCTCATGGCCGTCTATTCCGCCTACGAGCTGATCGACGTGGACGAAAAAGGCGACACGACGCGACTGCGCGGCATCAATACGTTCCAGCTGTTCAACGACGGGAAGCGCTGGTGGATCACGTATTGTAATTACGAGGAAGAATCGACCGCGGGAAAAATACCGGCGGAATTCCTGGAACCGAAATGATGTGCGGATGTGCGGATGTGCAAATATGCAGATGTGCACGCCCTTCGCACAAGATCAGTAGAAACATTTATCATCATCTGCACACTTGCATATTTGCACATCTGCACATCTAAAATGCGATGCAAAAGCTTCTTTTTACGATCGTGTTTGCAGCAACGCTGATCACTTGCAATCCGCCGGAACAACCCGTTGCTGCACCCGAAGCAGCAAGCGCCGACATCCCGGCTGTTGTGAAAGCTGTGCGCCAAACGCTGAACGATTATTTCGCCGACGTCCGGGAGAACGGGCTGACCGCGGAGTTCGGCTACCTCGACAGCTCCGCGGATTTCTCGTGGATCCCTCCCGGTTACCGTGCGCCGATCTCATACGATTCCGTGGCGAGCATTTTAACCCAGCGCGCGCCGTTCTATTCGTCCATTTCGAATTCGTGGGACACGTTGTCGATCCTGCCGTTGACGAATGAGCTGGCGAGTTATTCCGGCCGGTTGCAAAGCACGATGGTGGACACGACGGGAAAATCGGCGACGTACACGTTGACGGAAACGGGAGTCGCGATCAAACGCGATGGGAAATGGCAACTGTTGCGCGGGCAGACGTCGGTGGTGAAGTGAAAGGAAAACCAGCCTGGGCACTCCTTTCGTTTCAACTCAAAATTTTTACTGTATTGCGTTACCTGAAAATTCCTGGTTTCGTTTCAACACACCCACACTTTTTCACTTCATCGCCCGGATCTTTTTCAGCAAATTTTTTTCCATTGGCAGAGTTTATCACGTTTTAAACTCATAATACCATGGGGAGTTAAAAGCCATTAATAGATTAAAAAAAAATTCGGGGAGCTGACCATGGGGAGCGCCGTGAAGCGGAGAGCTAAAACGGTTTGACAGCTTTCACTGTCAAACCGTTTCTGTGGGCCCAGAGGGACTTGAACCTGCGACAACGGATTCCGTTCCTGTTATTTGCTCGGTATTCCCTGCCGTCCACTCAATTGCGTCGACTGTTTACGCAATTGCGTTTTATCCGGAAGCGTCCGGAAGTAATTTGGTATTGAACCAAAAAATTCCCATGAAACCGATCAACCTCTTCACTTCAGCTTTTGTGTTCCTGGTATTGATGCTTACGCCGTCACGCATACAGGCACAGCCAATGTTCGACCCTTGTAATTTTGTAGCCGGAATTCCGGGCAACTGGAAACAGGCTGTACCCAACCCTTCAGATAACGACGCATGGCCCTCGTATATCCCTGGAGTGCATGCCGCGTCGAACCTCTTGATCGATGCGCCAAACAAAAAAGTGTTTTTTGTAGGGACAGATGGGTTCGTTTACAACTATTATTGGGATAATGCCCTGGAATGGGAAATTCAGCCGCTGACGGCATCACAGTATGTAGGCATCGATGCGTCAGGCGGTCTTTACAAGGATCAATGGGGCAGGATCTTCGCGATCGGGGTAGACGGGAAAGCATACAATTTTTACTGGCAAAATAATGCCTGGCAATTCCATGCGCTCGTATCGACGCAATACGCGCTGCTCAACCCAGTTGGAGGATTGCTGGTAAATTCCCAGGGCAACCAGGTATTTGCGATCGGTATCGACGGAAGGGTTTATAACTACTACTGGGCCGGCAGCGCATGGGCCTTCAACTGGCTTAACCCGAACCAATATGCAACGATCGACGCGCGCGGAAAACTGGCGATGGCCCCGGACGGGAAAATTTTCGCCATCGGCACCGACGGAAAGGTGTACAACTACTATTGGACCGGCAGCTCGTGGGCCTTCAACTGGCTCAATCAAAACCAGTATACTACGATCGATCCGCGAGGGGGAATGCTGCTGGAGGGAGACGGGAAAGTATATGCCATCGGTACCGACGGGAAAGTTTACAACTATTACTGGACCGGGAGCTCATGGGCGTTCAATTGGCTTAACCAGAACCAGTATGCAGCGATCGACCCGCGCGGAAAGTTGGCGATGGGATCGGACGGAAAAATTTTCGCCATCGGCACTGACGGGAAAGTGTACAATTATTACTGGACCGGGAGCTCGTGGGCGTTCAACTGGCTCGACCCGAATCAATATGCGACGATCGACCCGCTGGCGGGATTACAATTAGCAGGAGACGGCCAGGTATTCGCCATGGGGACGGACGGAAAAATGTACAACTACTATTGGTACAACAACGCCTGGCAGTTCCAGCGCCTGTACATGAACCAGGCCGCGACGGTGCGTGCGTCCAACCAGTTTGCGCTCGACGGGCAGGTGTACACCGTGCTGAACAACGGACAGATCTCGGTATTCTATTACGCGGACTCACCGCTGGACTACTGCGACTGGAACCTCGTCACTTCATACGACTTCGGGACGGGCACGACAGTCGCAACCGTAGCGAACGACTGGAACATGAACGGGTATCCCTGGGGACATACCAACAACCTCGGCTTCCAGTGGGAATATAATGATGCATCAGCGTTCAGCATGACGAGCACGTGCCTGCGTATTACAGCAAACAATGCCCCGGTATACGGTAACGTAGCAGACTACCTGCCGGCGAACCAGATCATGAGTGACAACCTGCCAAACTACAGGCAATTTGCGTTCACTTCCGGTATCATGTATTCGAAGGCGAGCTACCTGTACGGCCTATTCGAGATCCGTTGCAAGCAACCGCCCGGACGAGGATTCTGGCCGGCCTTCTGGATGCTCGGCGCGAATGCAGAGATGGATATTTTCGAAGGACTCGGAGCGTATCCCAATTATTCTTCCAACAACAATATCTGGAACTTGAATCCGACGACAACGGACCATTGCGGCATGGCCTACAATACGTCCGCCTCGCCAAGTTACACTTCCGATTTCCATACATTCTCGCTCGCCTGGTTTTCCGATCATATCACGTTTTATGTCGACGGCGCCGAGCTGCGTACCGTTTACCATCACATCCCGCAGGTGCCGATGTATATGCTCGCCAACCTCGCCGTCGGGATCGAATACCCGAATGCATCGACGCCATTTCCGTCTTATTACGATATTGACTATATAAGGGTATACAGCTACGGCCCGCATTGCCGTGAAGCGGCAAGCGAAGAACCGGAAAATACGATCGAGGCTCCTGCGATGACCTTCCAGGTTTATCCGAGCCCTGCCAGCGATATCGTAAACATCTGCGCTGCCGGCGAAACGAAATTCATTGACAAGGTTGAAGTGTATAATCTTGCCGGTGAAAAAGTGCAAGAACAGGAAGGCGCACAGAATACAAACGTCCAGCTTAACGTTGCTACGCTTCCTGCCGGAACTTATGTTGTGCGAATATATGCCGGTCAAACGGTGCAATCGCAGAAGTTCGTTCGGCAATAGCTGTTACTTACCAATGCTTCAAAAGCCCGCTGGTCAATCAGCGGGCTTTTTTTGACAAGTACATTTCGTGGGCCCATGCAGGACTTGAACCTGCGACCAACGGATTATGAGCGCTGGACTACCGCTGGTTAACAAATGGCAGCCGTTGGTTACACATTCGCTGCCGGTGGTTACAAAGTATGCATTCGTTTTGCGCGGCAAATAACTTTATTGCTGTTTTGCCCGTCAACAATAAAACCTTAGGGTCGTCGCCTGCGCGACCCAAAAATTACAACCCATGCTGAAAAAATACATTCTTCTTTTGCTGCTGGTAAGCTGTTATACGACAGCGCAGGCACAGGTTTTTTTCGACAAATCGTATACGGGCATCCAGGATATCACCACCGCACGCGAAACCAGCGACGGCGGCTTCATTGTTTCCGGAACATCCCAGGCCATGGGCACGTACGACATGATCATGATGAAAACAGATGCGGGAGGAAACCTGCAATGGATAAAAGCATACGGCAACGCATCGGATAATGAGCTCGCGGGGGCAGTCATTCAAACCCTCGATGGCGGATATCTTCTTGCGGGGAAATATCCCGGGGGCTTCCTGGTAAAGACCGATGCTGCCGGCGTCACACAATGGCAATACAAATACAGTCTCGGAACACAGAACGCGTTCCAGGACATTTACGAGATGCCGGATTCCTCCTACATCCTTACAATCAGCTCATTCGGTAACGGCAACGAACCCGGGTTCTGCAGGATCGACAAGAACGGAACGGTGTTGTGGACCCGGACTTTGTATACCGTAAGCGCCAACGGATCAGCCCTCAGCAACATCATTCCGTTGTCCAACGGCGATTTCCTGGCGACAGGGATCGTTCTGCCTTTTACTTCCTCTGCCTATGAATCGGTTGTGCGTTTCAACAGCGCCGGAACGATTATCTGGTTTATGCGATACGGCTTCGGCGGCGAGTTTTGGAACGGCAGCCAAACCTCGGACGGCAATGTGGTGCTTTGCGGGCAAAGTGGAGGGCTGGCCTGCTCCATGAAAATTGACGTGAACGGCGCCGTTCTCTGGCGTCACCACTACACTTTTTCTTCCTTCTCGCTCATTGCGCATTCTGTCGTTGAAAATCCATCCGGCGAATTACTGTTCTTTTTGAAAGCCGGTACCCCGGCTTACCCGGCGATCATTGTAAGAACAGACGCCGCCGGTAACCTCATCGCGTCGCACGAATTGATCAACATCAGCTATCCAAGCACGTTCACGCATACAACGAATTCGATCCTGCAGCCGACTTCCGACGGAGGCTACGTGCTGGGCACGCAAAACACGCTGAAAAAGATTACGCCCGACCTGGCTTCCACCTGTGGGATCGCGACAGTGAACATTACAGATGCCACAGTTTCTTTGGGACCGACCAATCAAACGTATACGCAATCGAGCGGGGCCGGACAGTTCACTTTGGCATTTTCCGAGGTGTCCCTGACAAGTGTAGTAACGCTCAACTGCTCCGTCATTCTTTTATCGGCCTCGACCAGCTCTACCGATCCCGTGTGCAACGGGCAATGCACCGGCACGGCAACGGTGACAGCTGCGGGAGGGCAAAGTCCTTATACGTATCTCTGGTCGCCCGGCGGGCAAACGACATCATCGGTCAGCGGCCTCTGCGCGGGAACATATACCGTTACGATAACCGATGCCAACAGCTCGGTGACGTCCTCTACCGTTACCATCAACCAGCCTTCCGCTGTGGCTGCAAGCGCAAATGCGGTGATCCCGACTTTTTGTAGCGGCGGATGTACCGATCTTGGCATCAGCGCAACGGGCGGAACACCAGGGTACACTTATTTGTGGATGCCCGGCAGCATGACTGGCGCTGCACCCAACGTTTGTCCCGGCGCAACCATAAGCTATACCTGCACAGTAACGGATGCTAACAGTTGCATGCAAACCGCTTCGGTGCTCGTAACGGTAAATCCGCTGCCCGCAGTTACTGCCAGCGCCGCTGATTCTATTTGCACAGGCAGTACCGCCATGCTCAGCGCCGGCGGAGCGAATGCGTATGCCTGGAATCCCGGGAATTTAACCGGCGACAGCGTGACGGTTGCGCCGCCGACTACAACTACATACACGGTCACCGGAACTGATAGCGCAGGCTGCACGAATATTGCAACGACAATAATCACAGTGAATCCATTACCGGCAGTCTCTTACCTCGAGACGCAGACGATGCTCTGCATTAATTGGAACGCCATCACGCTCAGCGCCGGGTCACCCGCTGGGGGAATTTATTCAGGAAATGCGGTGACCGGCAACAACTTTGATCCCGCCGTCGCCGGAGCCGGTATGCACGACATTGTTTACACCTACACCGATACGAACGGCTGCATGGCTTCTGACACTTCACAGGTAACTGTCGATCTCTGCACGGCGGTCGCTGCAACGGAAACTTCGCCTGCATTCAGCGCTTACCCGAATCCATTCGGCAATTCGCTCATGATCGAAGGGCTGCTTCCCGGTGTTGAGGTGCGCCTGGTTAATCTCCTGGGTGAAACGATACTCCTGGAAAGAGCAATTACGCATCAATGCATCTTTTCGACGACTGGCCTGCCGCCCGGAACGTACTTTGTTTATGTGTGTTCCGGGAATAAACAGGCGGTAATGAAAGTGATGAAGCTGTGATCCAGGTGCCAACGGCTTTTGTGCCGACAACGGATAAGGCACAGCCCGGGATTTCTGAATCCCGGGCTGTGTAAAATAAGTGGGCCCAGAGGGACTTGAACCCGCGACCAACGGCCCCGATAATCATCGGGGGAGTCCGCTGCTGTTATTCTTTGTATTGTCCCTTTAACCGTTCCACCAATTCCGGGTAACGCTTTAGATTATGTATAAATCCCCGGCTTTTCATCTTTTTGATATGTTTCTCTATGCGAACTGCGAGTGGATAAGTTGAGCATTCTATATCAAAAAACAATTCCCAGTCATCTGCTTTAGCCGTGTACCGATGCGCACCATATTCATGCGCGTTATGTTTCCGGATTCGTTCCGAAAGAACATCTTGGGTAGCACCGACGTAAAAACGTCCAAGCTTATTACTGAATAAAATATAGCAGCAAGCCATACACATTAAAATAAAGGGAAACGATCGCTCATTTCCCTTTTTACTGTGGGCCCAGAGGGACTTGAACCCGCGACCAACGGATTATGAGTCTGTCTCGGGTGTCTCTGTCCTGTGTAAAACGGGCGTTGTGTGGCTGCAAAAATCAACAAAACGGAACAACCGAGCACTCCCGTGGAGCACTGTTAAAACGGCACATCATCGTCACTCGGACCGTAATAATGAACGGTTCTTATATCCTCAATCGGCTCGTCTTCTTCTTCTGAATCGAGTTCATCTTTTATATAATATCTCTTGATAAGTTCTTTCTCATTGATCAGTCTATACTGCTCAAGCAGTTTGATGAGCTTTTCTCCGTCATACCAGCAATCAAGCATTGAGGGTTTGAGGCGCGTCGTGTTCGTCTTATTTAAAAACTCCAAACCATCGTCTTTGAATTTGGAAGTAGTGATGTAACAGGTGCGAATGCTTGCATTGGGGTTTTCTGCTTTCAGTGCTTTACACGCCACAGGAAACGTTTTTCCGAAGAACCATCGTAGAGTTTCTTTTTGGTCTTGCTCTCCGAGAGAAATATAATTCGATGAGTATCCCTTCAGTTCGAACACGATTACTTCGTTAAGCCTGTGCGATCGCGTGATATAATCGTATTCATATTTTCCTTGCTTACCGGTTGTTTCATCTTTAAAAGGGAATTTCCGGCCATGGACAACTTCGCCGTCAGCAATGATCAGTTTCATCAATGGGAATAGCAAGTATTCAAAAAGATCTCCCTTTATAGTACCGAGATTTTCTTCCTGCCCGGAATTCCTCATGGTTAAGAGCGTTTCTTTAACCAATTCTTCAGTTGAAGAATGATATTCGCCATCGTCATTCCTTTTTAGTTGGATGATATTGCTGATAATGTCATAGACTTTCGACCCATAGATGGTACCAATATCGAACGACAAAATGCCCAGCATTCTCATTGAATTAGCGAGTTTCTTCGTTTCCGTGCCTGTGTAAACAATTACGGGAAGAATCTTTCTCTTGCCTTCCTTTACGGAGTTTAATGTCGCCTGAATACGTGACATGAACCCTTGCAGGTCAAAGGCGGTATACGGTCGGCACACCACAATATCTAGGACAACCAAAGTTTGCTTTTCTACTGAATCAGCTTCCGAAGCGCACGTTGGATTAATGCCCGTCGTTTTAGTGTACCCAATCGCATCCCACAGAAAATTGTTATGCGAGACGCCGACTGAAGGTGTAGTCTTACGCCGGTATAGGACGTTTAAACCGCTGATGATGTTCAGACGCTGCAACGATTTTAAAATATCCAGGACAAAAAGAGCGTCAACAGCCATGCTTTGGGAATGGCGCTCCATCCTTTCGTCTGCATCGCCGAGTAATTTTGTTCTTACAATAAAATGGACGCCTTTACTATCCACGATTTGCTCCGCGAATTTCAGCTTGGTCAAATCCTCAATAATTTTATCAATAGAATCGTTTTTTGTTTTCGACGGGTCGAGGGGACACGCGCCGAATTTTATAGCCTCGTATTTCGACAGTACACCGTCGTTATAATCGATCATGCACATGACCCTGTACATCGCTTTTCGATGCGCCTTCGCAATCTGGAGGATCATGTCCCTATTCAGTTTCTTAGAAGGATGGAGATAGGCGTATTGCCCATTACCAAAAGTCACAGGATCGCTTGACCTGATCAGTTCAGCCTTAGCCGCCCGTTGCAGAATCTTTCGTTCGTTGCCGGGGGTAATATCCCGGAATTGAGACCGAAGCTCTTGGTTCAACTCCTTACCGAGTAAGTAATCTCTTTTCTCCAGAAGGGCTACAATGAATTGTTCATGTTTGTTCATCTCGTTCTACTAAATGTCACACTGCACTTATTAATTATATCTTTTATTTATTATCTGGGTCTCCAGCTTGAGATTTCAGGGAAGGTGTAATAATCAAAATACTGATTATCAAATATATAAAAATTGAGGCGTTTTTCAAAATAGCGCTTTTCCCTGCCCATTTTGTCCCGCCCCATACTGGAAAGCAGATTCTGAATTGCTGCACCGTTCCTGATTCTCTGGTCGAATGTCATCTGGATAATGACCCTTTTCCGAGTTTATCGCTTAGCATTAGTAACTACTTTTCTAGCATGAAGAAGGACAAATACCGAAATTTCTCGGAGTTAAAGGCCAATCGACCGAATGCGTTTAGAATAAATAAACTCAAGGGTAACGATAAGTTCTTGGTGTTTACGCCTCATGGCGGAGGAATTGAGCCTGGCACTACTGAGATATGTGAATGGTTTGGTAGAGCAGCGTTTTCGTACTATGCATTCACAGGGGTTGGGAAGAACTGTAAGGAATTGCATGTTACCTCAACTCATTTTGATGAACCGAAACTGATAAAAATGTTAACCGATCATCAATATGCAGTTTCATTTCATGGAATGACAGACTATATGAAACAGAAGTATGGTGCTGATATTTTTTTAGGCGGCTTGAATTATGATTTGCAAAGAAGATTAAAAGAGAATCTAAGAAATGATTACACCGTAGCCACTTCGATGGATTATCCTAATTCACCGTTAGCCGCTTCAAATCCCAGGAATGTTACGAATAGATGCCATAGCAATGCGGGGGTGCAAATTGAACTCTCAGAAAGTCTTCGGAGAAGTTTTTTCAAGGATAATTTTAAACTCAAAAAAGGAAGGAAGCGGATAACAAAACGCCTTATTGATTTCTGTTCAATTGTAAAAAGCACTTTAGATAATTACTAAACCTACCCGTGAATTTTTCTCGATATCCCTTTCGGCCTACACCCTATCTGCCGTGTCTTCCACAAAGCGGTGTCAGTTCTATTGCCAGTAAGTTTTCTAAAATGGCCATGTAGGGCTTGGCTGCAACTGGCAGCTCCAAAACGAACAGCGTCAGATCCTCCTTCGACCAATGCACTAACTGCAGACCCTGTGTCCCAGCCTTAGAATAATATCCAAGATGAATGTACATCCGGCCTCCGATGTGCGAGAGCTTCGTCTTCTTCGTGATCCCGCCATACCGCTTACCGACGTAGATCACTTTGCTTTCAAGATTTTTGTTCGCTGCGGGAATAGTACGGCCATTGCGCTCAGGATTATTTCTGTACACTTCCAATGCATCTTTTATTCGTTTGGCAGCTTCGATGTCAGACGCTTCAAACCAGTAGAGACAGGGAGAATTAATCTTGTCCAACGTGGTAAACATATTTCCGAGATACCCATCTTGCCTTTTCCCGAAATCAAATTCTCCATACGGCGCGAGCATTTTGCAGTTAATGTCGAACCGATGGACAATGGCTTGGGATAAAAAGAGTTCTTGAAGGGGTGGCAGAGCCTTTGTAAAAATCTTTTCCATACATCGAATTACGATCAATTTAAGCACAATAAAAACACTTGCATTCTCCACCGTACAGAGCTACCATGCCACATCGGAAATCAAAACCGATGAACATGACAAATAAAAAATCAGAAAAGGACTGGACTGAACCCGCACATCTTGGCGAATCCGATTGGCGCAGCCTCAAGCACATCAAGCAGTTGTTTGATCAGGCCAGCAAGGATGAAGCAATGGGATTCGCTCTGTACTCCTGCGATACGGTGATCAGAGAAGAAATCCCACCGCACATTTGGAAAGCAATGGGTGGTATGCTGACTCCCGCCGGCGAGGAGAAGCTCCGTGCGTATGAGCGTTCACTCAAGTCAAAAAGAAAGAAGTAGCGTTACTTACTTCAACATCGAAAGGCCGCAGTATCGCGGTCTTTTCTATTCCAATTTGACTGCTCCGTACATCGCATATAAAACGGATTCTTCCTATTGACTCTATACGACACAGAGCTACCATGCACATCGGAAAAAACATAAAACCGATAACCATGAAAAAACAGAGCTCTTTAACATCAACTACATCAGTTCCTGCCATCGACACACAGTCCTTCGGCCGCGTGTTCCTCATCAAAGGGAATACCCTTAGCGTTGCACCGGAAATGCCTGAAAGCGAATCACCGGCTCAGCGAAATTTCAAATCAGCTCACGAGTTTGAGCGATTCGTTACCCTTAATTGGGAGCCAGTCTTCGGCGAACGCACCATCGGCATTGGCGCGAATGCAGAAGGTCTATCATTCCCGTGGGATGCATTCCTTTTCGATTTCAGCGCAGCAAAGCCCCGCTGTTATCTCTTAATGGTCGGTATGAGTCGTGAACCATTCGAGAAGTTCTTTTGGGCAATAAGCCGTGCATTCGGGTACTTACGCAACCCGGACTTCACACGAATCCTTATTGATGTTCTCACCAATAACATCGTAAAGGATAAGCGGGTGTGTAAGGGGTTTCAGCGATACATCGGAGAAACTCCTATCACTGAATTCATCGAGGAAATAATCCCGCGCGGGAAAGTGCTTTTCATTACCGACAAGGACCGTCCGCAATATCCCGATTTCGCACTGGCATACCCGGAAACATGGGATGCGCTGCTGTCAGTAATCTATCTGCGAAAGTACCAGGTGGGTAAACTGCAGATGCTCTCAATGCATCCGTCACTTGCGGACTTTCAGGAAAAACCACAAGTAAAAGAAATCAAAGAGAAGGTCATCCATACCGAGGACCATCACTTTGCAAAGTCGGCAGCAACCGTCCGGGTGCTTTATGACAAGCTAAAGAAGGAAGCTGTTAAAATCGACAAGAGTGTTGCCTTCAACCCGAATGGAGGCCACTACATTTCGATGAAGAAAAACGGCGGAAAGAATCTGGCATTCTTTCACTTCCGCAAGACGACAATTTATCTTGTCGTTAAACTGGACGAGAAGATCGTTCGGAAAATGGTGAAGAAAGCCGAGATCAAAACTTTACCGCCTTCAGTCCAGAAGTTCTGGAATGGCGCAAGCACCGGCCTTGTATTTTCAACCACCGATCATCTCAAGGAAATGACCGAAGTGCTTAAAAAACTGATCAAGCAGTAGTTGATTGTTCTTTTGAAAGAGTCGCAGCGATGCGGCTCTTTTACAATTGCCATAGAAAATCCTTCGTTTTCAGATATCGAACTTTTTTGTTGGCTTCGACAGCCCGAAAATCAAATTTGTTGATCGCCAACCGTCTGCCATCATTTGTTGTGGGGCGAGTATAGACGGTCTTAATCTTAGGATTTTCAATCAGAATGTTAGCCATCTCTTCCCGAAATTTCTTGAACAAATTGGCTTCTGACCACTTGTATTTATAGGCATACACGAAAGAGACATACAATGCGGGTGCAGAATTAAAATCTTTGCACAGATGCCCCACTTCAAAATCATTACTTCTCTTGATTCTGCCAGTCTCAATCAACGCCTGGCACTTTTTCGTAAGTGGATAAAGAATAAAAAACCCGGTGACTGACTTTTTGGAAATTACTCCCTTGATAAGATCGGGGTTATGCCCAAGCCTTTCTTCAATACGTTTCCATTGAATATTCCCAAAAATAACCTTGAGTGGTGCATGCCTTTTCAGAATCCCAAGATCATCTACTGTAAGTGTTTTGATCCCGGGATTTACATCTGGAAACTTCTCTTTGAATTTCTTTTCGATTATCACTGCGGAGAAAGACGGTGTTGTTGCATTTAAGGCTGCTTTCAATACTGCGTGTTGTCTGTATTGCTCCTCTTCCTTTAATCCGAGATACACCAATGCTTCTCTCCAGCTCCTGCCTTCAAATGCATAGCAGCAGAGAAAGTTTCTAATTATCAACGTCGCCCCGAAGTTTTCAATATCGTGGCTCATCGCACATTCGATGAGCTTCTTCTTAAACTCACCCTTGGGCCACAATGAATAAAACCCCTTGCATTTCTTCTCGATAGTTTCTTTTGACTCTTGAGCGAATTTTTTTAGCCCTCTTTTCAAATCGGCAACCGATAACGCATCCTCTACGCCTGCGGGATAGCATGCCTTCCATATTCCAGCAATGATTTTGCTATCCAACGCTATTCGCAATTTGTTGCGCTTTCTGCTGCGAGTGTCATGGTGTGTCATCTCATGGTCAGCTAAGAAGGATGATTTAATTTTCAATGAAAATTAAATCAAATTACTGCGCCATGAACAACCTAACCTTAAAAACCAAAATGCCATGATTTATCTATCAACACAAAAAAAAGCCCCCACGATTGCCGTCGTGGGGACACGAATAGGAGACCTACCCGCGTCTCGCACGATTTACCGGATCGTGAAAGGCTTGACCTTTTTATACCACCCAATAGCATCATCGGTCAAGCCGATTCAACCCGTTAAACATCTGCGAGGCGCACAACGTGCGCTTCAATGTGGCATAGCTTAGAAGACTTATGCAAAGAGCTTAAACGCCGATTTGACCTCCTCGATGACAGCTACCGTCGGGACAAGGAGGCCCTTTTTCAATTTTTCCTCAGAGAAGCAAGCAAGTTCAATACCCCAAGCGCCCCACCTCAGGATATATTTCCCGCATTAGAACCCGTCGTTTGTTTCGGATTGCAGCAAAAGCAATTTAGCGAAGAACAATTACAAACGCTTTTTTCAAGAACCATTTTGGCGGGCTTTTGGGAGGAGCAAATCGCTGACAAAGAATTCACTCGCATATTCCGCTGGCGTTTTGACCCGGTGGATACGTTGCAATTCAAAAATCAAATGAAGTGCATGCGGAGCATCAGCGATCTGGTGTATGTTTTCTATTTGCTGCAAAAGCATTCCGCTATTGCAGCATCCCAGCAATTAAAAATTATCCTTCCTCAACATTTTCTTCAGAGGAATGGCAGAGAAATTCCATCGGATACCATCGAAAGAGAATTACGTCGGATCAAAAGTGGCGAGTATCAGTCTCCCGACGCACTACGTCGTTTTATAGTATCCCTATTTGAAAAGTGAATTGTCCGCGACTTTGTCCGCGCGTGCCGGACAAGGTCGCGGACAACCGTACGGGATGCCCTGCAATTCTCAAAATACTTTTGGCAGTATAAAAATATACTGTCATGAAAAAGAAATCGACTCCTTCCAAAAAGAAAAATCTGCAGCGTAAAGGCAAGCAGAAAAAGCAAAAGCGCAACAAGGCTATTCGCTCACGCGATCAGCAGGATAATTCCTCACATAAGCATGATCCCGGCAAAGATTACGAAAACGCGTTCTGGTCGCCTTATCGTTAATCCCATGCAGCTCGTCTTCCTCGACACACTTAAAAACATTTCCGGCTATGCTGACATACGCTCGGTAAGAACGTGGTTGGCGGGCATGCAGATCCCACTGTTGCGAATCGGAAAGAATTACGCCGTTGATGCAGTGCTTTTTGAGAAGAGGATCTCCGAGCGTTATCGCCTGACACAGCAAAAAACAGGATACAAGCCAAAACAGGAAACCGAAAAAGCCTTTCTCACCGAAGTAGATCATTTGCTTTCAAGCACACGCACGGTATGATGCACGACCAATGAAGAAGCGGAAAGTCATACAACTTAAGCCCAATGCCCACATACCGTGCACTCGGATATGGTGCAATGTGTGCAAGACCGTGGTTAAAACGTGCAAGGCAAACGGCGGCAATTGTGATCTCTCGCAATGCGCCCACATTGAGAGTTTATCCTACCGCTTCGTTGCTTTTATACCTGGCACTAAACAGCGTATTGTTCGTTCGCTCGGCAAAGATTTTAACGAAATGCAAAAACAAGCCGCCATTCTACGAGAGCAGCTTGAGAGTGGAACAATAGAACAAGCAGATACAAAGCAAGAAGAACAGAAAAGTAGCGCACCGGAGAAAGCACCGCCGCAAGCCAATACGCAAGCCAAACCGGAACTGATCACACATCTTTTCGGCAAGTATTTAGCGTCGCTCAAGGGAGAAGGAATCGCATCCCACTTGAAAGTCGTTCGGTCGAAATCCCATTACAACGACGTAAAGAATTCGTTTCGTCATTTTTTACTTGCGTTGAAAAACGCAGGATATCCTGCAGCTTCATTTAAGCTCACTGACATTAACGATGAGGTGGTCGGCATATTTCATGATCACATCCTCGCAAAAGGATATAGCAACAATTCGTACAATCGGTTCTTCTCCCATTTCACAACGTTCGCGTCATGGTGCGAAGGAGAGGAATATGGCAGCGTCAAGCGATTTTTCGAAAGAGTCCCGAGGAAGGCCGTGACACCACGACCAGAAATCGTGACTGCCGAAGAATTCAACAAAACACTTTCTGTTATCTCATATGAGAATGGATGGCAGTACGGTATTGGAAAGCGCAAGGAAAAGCGTAACCACTTTCAAGACTATCTGGTTTCATCATTCACTTTCGCAGCACTAACGGGAAGACGCCTTGAGGAAATTATCACGTGTAGGCTTCGCGACGTACATACAGACGAAAATGGTAGCCCACTCTATATCGAATTCACCGACCACAAAGTGAGTCGCATCTTGCACGTCGCACCTGGAGAAGAACGCAAAGTATTTACTCCCGTCACACAGGAACTGGCTGCGTTTATCAAGGCGCAGGGCTTCGGTCAAAGGCATCCCGATGAATTCATACTCGCGCCCGAGGTGCAACACCGTCGGGTGGACTCGATGCGCCAAGCCCTGACCAGAAGTTTCTCGCACTTCTTCAAAGTTGCATTTCCTGATTCAACAAAGGAGGCATCATTCAAAACATTGCGAAAAACCTACCTGACGAATCTCGCCATTCACATGGGTAAGGATGTGACCCTTGTTTCTGGTCATGGTGGCACTCAAGTGCTACGGCACTACATAGATGATCGGCAGTTGGCAATTGCCGAATCGCTCAATGGCTTCTCTGTATTTGGCAAGGAAGACGAACTAAAAACTCAAAGAAAAGCAAAGAATAAACAACAATCACTCGAACGATGAAAGTAGAACTTGCAATGATTTTACACAGAGTTATGATCGCACAGCGTCGAATTATCAACCCACTTAAAAAATAAAAACATGGACACACAAAGCAATGAACAGAAGCACCAGCAAAAACTCCCGAGCCAAATGGAGTACCGCGAAAAGGCTCACTGGAAAATCGGTGACGACATTATCACCGTTGTCGGGGGTGAAGAAAAGAAACCAATCGCTTTCATCAAGCTGGAAAAGTACGACGAGAACAAGAAGCCGGTATTGTCTTGTCGCGATCTCGACGGCAATCCGCTTTTCGCGAGTACCGCCAATCTCTATGACCTCAAGCGGGATTTGAAGAATAAGGAGGTCGAGCTCACACAAGCAATGCAGGCAAAGGAACAGCCGCAGCAAACAACTGATCGCCCCGATGTTCCTGCTGAACAGATCGAAGTTCCTGCACCGCAACAGGAAAGCGTTACAAAAACTCCGAACCAGGAGAAAGGCAATGAATTGAAAAAAGTGCGTCGCAGCAAATCCGACAAGTCACAGAAAACCGAACAGACGATCCCACATTAAAAACCATTATTCATGGAAACCAAAGTGACTACACCAAACATCAATTTCCCCGAAGCGGAAAAAAACCTTGTTGCACTCCGTGCCGATCTTCTTGATATCGCACGACGTGATGGCAAATACTACGGACTCAAAGGGCTGCCAGCCACCGATGCATCCTCCCTTGTTCCTTACTACGGCAATATTAAGACCCGCAGTGAACATGGGCGCTCGGCTGTTCTCACGATTACACAGCCTGATATGCACATTGCCGCAATACAGGTGATCGATGCGAACACTAAAAGTAAAACGCAGGAGACTGCTGCAGACACCGACCGGTTAAAACATGAGAACGATGTCGATATGCGTGAACTGGATGGCAAGACGCCGCCGGAGAAGCGCAAGCCGAATTATCTGCCGGCACTACTCTCCATTACGGTAAACCTCGCTGATCTCATCTTCAACGCCATGAGCTTTGAATTTCTCGGTCACGGGTTGCTGATCTCAATCGGCATTGGACTCGGCATTTCAGCGGCGATTTACGCCCTCGCCAAAGGTGTCGTTTATTTTGTCCGTCGCGCTCAAAGTGACGGCGTGAAGCATTATGTCGCTGCGGCTGGCTGCTTTCTTGTCGCATGCAGCGCATTCTGGGTGATTTCTGATTTCCGCGCCAAGATGATGACCGATCCGGAGATCAGCATAACACCGTTGTTATTCTTCCTGATCAACATTTTCTTCTTTGTCGCTGCAATCGTCATTCCGATCATTTTCTTCCGACCCACTGATGAATCCGATTCGGAAAAACAATTGGCCCGCCGGTTCCAAATAATTGAAGAGCGCAAAGAGGAAATAAAACGGAAAAAGGCAGAGCTCGAAGCGTTCCTGAAGAATGCGAATGAGGAACGGGAAAAACATCTTGCGATCCTCTCTTACGTCGCGCACACGATGAACCGCATTACCACCATGTATCTTGAAGCGGTCGCCTCATTCAAAAGTCAAATTCTGCTCACCCGGCAGGATCGTGCGATGCCTGTATGCTTTACCGAACCGATTGCAGATCTCTCCGGCGTCGATTTCAAACTGCCGCCCACACTTAATCTTCCAACCACATGAGCGCATTTCTTTCCCATAGCTGGCGCATTCTTACAGGGCTTGTCGGATTTGGTATTGCTCTCTGCGCTCTCATCATTCTTATTCGTCACATTACTTCACCTCTAAATCCTTACTACATGAAACCAACCACATTGTTTACCACGCTTGCAATTGTCATCGTTGCAATGATCGCGCTTGCTGCATGCTCAAATATCGACAAGCGCACATCCACGGATTATTCCGTAATCCGGGACCTGACCGATTCCACCACAGTTATGCCCGACGAGGACGCACTCGTTGTTGATCTGGGCATTGACGCGAATATCTGGAACGGTATCGACTTCACTTTCTTCAATGTTTCCGATGTCAGCTACACGCCACACAGACGCATTTCACTTACCACCGGTGGGGATCGGCTTGCCTCAAGTGAGTTTACCCGAAAGCGCGAAGTAACCGCGTTCAAGGCGAAACTTATGGCATTACTTGACTCAGCACGGCGCGATACGGCGGGCAGGGAGCATTCTTCTATTTACCTGCCAATGGCCGGAGAGCTGACGCGACTTGCCGCTAGTAACGCAGATAGAAAGGTGCTTGTCGTCTTTTCCGACCTCATGGAGAATACGCCCGATCTGTCATTCTACAATTCGCGGACATTCGCTCAGCTCCTTACAGACCAGGAGACGATCAGCAACCAACTATCCTTCAAGGCAAACCTTCCTGATCTCGCCGGCGTGGAGATCCACTTCATTTATGAGCCGAAGAATGCCAAAGACGATGCGACTTACCGCCGAACCTCGAGTTTCTTCAAGACTCTGTTCGAGTCAAAGGGTGCAAAGGTGTCTATCTCGGCAAACCTTCTCTCGCAGTAATAGCTCATGCGGATCAGGAAGATTATTTGGTCGATTACAAAATGGCTTTTCAAGTTCATTGGGAAACTACTGCTGCTTGCAGTATGGGGCGCATGCGAATTCCTGGCTGTGGTGTTCGCTGCGCTTTCCCGATGGCTGAAAGGCGTCATAACGAATAGACGCTAATGTTTCAAATCATAAACATCATGTTCGATATTCTCACATCATTTCTCGAAGGCTTCTTTAAGTTGCTGATTAGCCTTGTCTCGCTCGGTATTACAAGTTTTTCCAAGAAGAAAGGATACACCGCAGACTTCGCGACGGAGGGCAGTTTGCTCTCGCGTTGGAATTATGGGTTTTCGCTTACAGGCAGAAAGCAAATTGCGCTTAAGAATTCTTATATGAATTCCCTGATTGTCGGCACAACTGGCTCCGGAAAAACGCAGGTCGCATTACTCAGCTCTCTCTTTACTACTAAAGGTTCTTTCATCGTCCACGATCCAAGCGGCGAAAACTTCGCCAAGAGCGCGGGGCGGTTAAAGCAGCAAGAGCGTAAAATAAAAGTGCTGCACTTTTCAAAGCCTGAAATTTCTGCAGGTTTCAATCCGATGAGCCGAGCGAATACTTCAAGCGAAATTCAAAAACTCGCATCAATGCTGGTGCGGGCATCGCTTGCTGGCGGCAAGGAAGACCCTTTTTGGACGAGTCAAGCGACAGCTTTGCTTGCAATCCTGATTGCCATTCTCAAAACGCAGTCGGAGGAATTTCAAAATCTGTTCAATGTCCGGTTCCTCCTCAATCAGTTGAATGCTGGTGATGAAACAGAAACGAATCCGGTTGATGAACTGTTTTCTCAATTTGCTGATCCCATACTTTACAATGAATACAAAAGCGTGATTGCACTTGATGATAAACTGCTTTCATCCATCATTGCCACCTGTAAGTCTGCGCTCACCATTTTTGCCGATGAATCCGTTGCGCGCATCACATCCCACGATACAATTGATTTTGCCGATTTTAGAAAAGAGCCGACGGTATTGTACCTCCAGAACAGCATTGCCGATCAGAAATACTATTCCGTACTCACGTCGATTTTCTTTGAGCAGTTAACGAATTATTTACTCTCGCGTTTCCCGGAAGACAATGAGCAATCCATTTTTCTTTTTATTGACGAATTTTCTTCGTTACGCGTACCAGTGTTTCCACTTTTTTTCGCAAACGCTAGGAAAAATCGCGCAGGCACGATGGCTGTCGTACAGGATTACAACCAAATCGTCAATATGTACGGCAAGGCCGACGCCGAAGCGATCCGCGCCAATTGTTTTTCAAAAGTCTACTTCGGTGGTGGCAGTCTTGAAACCACCCGGGAACTTGAACAGATTCTTGGTAAGTACGATTACACGAATGACGAAGGAAAGAAAGAGACCCGGCCGCTGCTTACCAATGACGAAGTACGTATGCTCAAACAGAATCATGCGCTACTCATTTGCGGGGCACATCCTCCAATACTGGCCCGAGTACGACCTGCGTACAAATCTCGTCGCTACCGCGCATATATGGCGATCCCGGCGCCTACTATAAAAGGAGAAGGCAGCGGTACTGTCTCAATCCTACCGCTTGAAAAGCCTCGCCGCACGGATGCTTAACAGTGGGAAACATACCACTGGTTTGCGGGCATTCCTGGACGCACGAGGGCTTTTGACAAATGGTTCAGAGGAGCAGATCCGCGCTGCTCGCCGTGAATACCGCAAAATCTATCTCACAGGCTACAAAAGGAAGCAACGGGCTGAGAACCCGGAATTCTCCGTGCTCCTTTCCAAAGAGAGAGGCGAATACAATCGTATTGCTGCAGCTGCTCGCCGACACAAACTCTCTGTCCCATCATTCCTGAAATCAGCCACGATCGCGTACATCAACAAGACATTCATTGTTCCCGACAGGGATTTGATCGTGAAACTCGCCGGGCTGCTCTCCGAATGCTTGAATGAGGTGCAACAGATCGGCAACGACAAAGAAAAATCCCATTGGCAGATTGAACAGAAATATGAGGCCATCGAAAAGCGCATCGGAGACTTGGAAGCACACATTACCCGACTGTTTTCCGAGCCACTTACCGTTGAAGATGCGGTGCGCTCTGCCATCGACAAAGATGCCGATCTCCGATTGCGCCTATTACTGCTTCTGACTTCAGCTCCTAACGCGCCACGGTCATGATCGTCAAGATCAAAACATACAAACGGCCAACGTTCCGGTTCCTGCTCAATTACATTATGGAAGAGCGCAAGCGTCAGTCCCGTGACGGCAAGAGCTTTGTGATCACCCATAATGTGAAAGGGAAAAGCGTAGATGGGTGGGTGGAACAGTTCAAGAAGAATGAAACTTTCCGTCTGAGGAAACGCAGAAAGGACGGCGTGTATTTCAATCACGAGATTTTGTCCTGGCATCGGGATGATACCCGGCATTTGTCGCCAGAAAAGTTGCAGGACATGGTTCGGCAGTATATAAAACTACGTGGCTCAAAAGGAATGTATGTAGCGACCGTCCATACGGATCGCGAACATGTGCATGTACACATCTGTTCATCTGGGCTGCAATACCGAAACGGAAAGAGTATGCGAATGTCACGGAAAGAGTATGCTGATCTTAAAGCTAACATACAGACATATCACGTAGAGAAATTTCCCGAATTATCCCATTCGGTCGTCCAACATGGCCGTAAAATGCTGCGGGTTTCCGATAAGGAATACCAGTTCAGACTGCGTACAGGAAAACGTTCGCAAAGGGAAGTGGTGCAAAGGATTGTTGAAATGTGCGCTTCAAAAGCGAAGTCACTGGATAATTTTTGCTTTTTGCTCAGAGCAGAAGGGCTGGAAACTTATATCCGAGGAGGGAGGAAATATGGCATAGTCAATTTAGGCAGAAAATTCCGATTCAAAACACTAAAAATAGACATTGAACATTTTAATGAAAGAGAAATCCGCCGAGCAACAGAATTGAAAAATATAAGGGAGAAAAAAGGGAATAAAGTCATAGACCTTTTCAAAGAGATTTAACATCCCATCGTTTGTTCTTTTCATCCCATTCTATAGCATACCTTTCTCCCGCCAAAATTCTATAGTGGACACAATTGTTATTTGTAGCTGTACAAATTCTTATGAACCCTTCCCATTGTGCATAATATTGATCTGTATATTTATAAAAAGTAAAATAGCTGTAATAGTCTGACTTAAGAGAACAATCTTGATAGGAATTATTATCAACACTCAACTGAAATTCCACGGGAATGTTGCCGTTATTAATAATGTAAATAGAATTTTTTGTTGCTTTATTTTTGTCGGGTGATTGTGTAATATACGGGCTGGTAACAGGAGGTATAGGACGCTTTTTTTTCTCTGCTATTCTTTTCTCAGCAAGAATACTATCCATTTCTCTCTTTTCTTTTTCCCGTTTGTTTCGCAGCGCCTCAGCAAGTCTGATGCTATCCTGCATTATTTTCTCTTGTTTCTGTTGCAACTCAGTAAGCTCCTCTGCCTTTACTATCGAGTCATTCTTAATCCTTTCATTATCCCTTTTTATCTTTTCTGCAAGGGCAATATCATAGAAGTCAATATCGATAGTGTCGTTAGTAATTTCAGAATCATCAGAATTGTCGTTAAACCAATTATAAGGGGCGCCATGTGCATAAACATAGCTTGCGAAAAAAATGAGAGGAACGAATATTAGAACCCAAGCTTTTTTCCAAAAAGCAGACCACTTGAGTCTTGTGAAGACGAAGTATTTTTTTTCTGGCTCAACAGTTTTTGTTGCAATTTTAGATTTTAAAAGAACCAAGGGGATTACCACAAGGGCCATAGCCCCAAGTATATAAAAGCACCACTGAGATAGTTTGCCAATCGAAGAATACCCTTGAACTTGAAGATAGTTCCAATGATTTGATAGAAGCCAAAACACAACGCTGTTGAGCGCAATAAAAAAACAATATGAAAGAATACAATAGATGAGTGGGATGAAATTATCAATATAAACTGCACTATCTAACAGAGGAACAGCCTCAAGATTTTCTCCTTTTTTTAAATTACAGAACTGAACGGTTATTAATAAACGGAAAACAAATATTACCAGCACGATAAGTCCTAATTGAAAAGCAAGAAATTGAAAATTCGAATTATCCCCTCTAATGTAGTTTAATAGACCTATTGAATTGGCTTTGATAATAAAAGGCAGACTGAAGCAAGCAAAATAGAGAAGTAGAAAGAAAATGATTGAACGCCCGTTTTGGACTAAATTTATTACTCTTCGTAACACTTGCAATACAAATCTAAGTATCAAGTCTAAAGTAATTCTAACTATTTTAAGGACAGTATTTATAGCAAAAAGCAGTGCGTTGATTAATGATACGATACTGAATGAAACCCAAAGAATTGGCTTCAATAATGAATGGTAAATCTCTATTTCCTCCTTCTTTAGAAATGGGATAGGTGGAATAGGATACTTTCCTAAAATTTCATTTTCAGATTTCTTTACTTCGATAAAGGCGATTATGCTAATGTAAATTCCGATTCCAAAACGGAGTACTATTTCAATTTTTCTAATTACGTCTAATTGCAAAAAAGAAAGTTCTTTGAAAAACTTATCCGGCAGAAATTTATATGTTTTTAAAAGGACAATTACGCCGAACAAACTCCAAACTGAAGTAAGAAAGGTTAGTATAGTAAGAAAATACTTTTCGTCTTCTTTTTTAGATGTAATGTCATGGATAAGTATAAAGCTAATGCTCAAAAAAAAGCTAATGAAAAAGAAAACGATTTGGTAAGATTGATTGACTAAAAAAATTAGGGCGGTTGGTATTAGCACAATACTAAATAACAAAAGCTTTTGAGGGAGTTCCGTTTCTCTGCTTTGGTTGGAAAAGTAATAACCTCTCGATGAAATAGCCATCAAAATCAATCC
Source organism: uncultured Chryseobacterium sp. (assembly GCA_966211705.1). Taxonomy (GTDB): domain Bacteria; phylum Bacteroidota; class Bacteroidia; order Palsa-965; family Palsa-965. The sequence goes on along the minus strand of CBIHOC010000019.1, from coordinate 63,877 downwards.
CAGTATGAAGCTTTGTAATATCAAAAGAGCTGCGTTTTCTGGGAGATTAATTTTTTTTGATGTCAACAAAATGCCGACCGCTAAAAAAATAAGCAATCCACTTATGACCTTAATGACATCCGATTTAGTGCCCGTGTTTGCTTTTTCCATATTTGACCTGAGCTATCGTTTACTCAGTCATGTATCATTATTTAAAATACAAGGAATACTCTAGGCTAAAATATAACCAATTATCATCAATTCATAAGTTATACGACAATAAGCGCTTACAAACGTCTAATCTACCATACAGAACGCAGCGTCCGCCTAAAATGGCGAACTCGTTTCATCTTTGAAGGCGGAAGCCAGGCGGCATGCCGGTAAGCCGCTTACTCACTTTTGGCTTACAGAAAATCCAAGCTCGACATAGCTCTTTGCCGGGCTTTGGCGTGGCCTTCGCTTAATGGTAGGCAGAAGCCGGTAATTATTGCAAACGTAGACTCTGGAAATCAGTTAGCGCGCTTTTTGCTCTAGCCAATATGTCCAGAGGAATATTTAAATATTGTGCAATAAAATTAGTTGCTATTTCGACCGCCTGGAGTTTATCGTTCTCGGCGAGTAATTGCATCACTTGCATATAAATCGGCCGTATAGCAAGGTCATTTCGCTTGATTACAAGAGCCTTCTTTAGAGAATTCGGTTCGATTTTTAGTAGCCCTCGACCATAAGTTTTAGAATTGCTCTCCAACGAAAGTTGACCCATTAGCGATAACAGACTTACCTGAATCCATTGTTTTTCCGCTTGAGTGAATTTTTCTTTAAAATAAATGCGATGGATTGAATTTGTACACTGAATGTTGTGGGTGTTCAAAAGCAAATAGGGTATCTTAGAGGTCCTGTAAGGGAAAAAAGCATCAGGTGTCTTCCCGATTTTTACGGCGTACCATGGCGTTCTTAGGGTAGAGTGCGCCCTTGTTTGATATTTTTTTGCAATTCCTTTACTAATGAAACTCCGATATTTTGTGTAATGCTTTTTATTAATGCGAACTAGTTTTTTTAATGATCTCGGACCTTTATTAATTAGATCAGGAAACGACTTTGAAGTGGTCAAAATTGGAATGAGGTGATTCCGGTCTATGCCATTTTCTTTAACCTTCTGACTGGACATGATAAAATACTTATCCGCACCTGTTACAACCCCAATTTTTACATCTACGTGATCACCCAATGGCGTAAATCCATAAACATTTTTTAGGGTAGCAAGGGTTGTTTCAATATCATCGCCAACGCGATACAGAACACGATTCGAATTCCAATTCTCATGTGTGAGATCGGTAAACGTTATAGGTTGAGTAATATCTTTTGCCGATCCAATTTGCAGAGAAGTGCACTTCTGGGTATATCCTTTAAGCCATACCAAAATCACTCTTTCTTCTGCTTGTTCAAAATATTTGTCACTTAAAGCCAACAGCTTTATCTCTTGGAAATTATTGAATAACCACTCCCTTAGTGGTTGAGCATAATCAGCCTGTAAAAAGGCCCACGGTAATATTGCGCCTAAACTGCCATTCGGTTTAAGATGCAGAGCCGACTTAATCATGAAATATGCCCATAAATCAGCTGTGTTTTTCAAAATGCTGATTTCGGAGAAAAGTCCGCGGTACTTCTTTAGTGTATCGGCATCTAGGAGATGGTGACGGACATAGGGAGGGTTTGTAAGTACTAAGTCAAATTTAATTTCTACGGGAAAATCAAAAAAATCAATTTTCCGGAGATTAGCTTCAGGTAAATGCTTAAGTAATCCGTTAACAGGTTTCGTGTCGCACCCAAATAGTGAAATACTTGAACACCCTGGAACTTTGTTGTGAATTCTTTCAGCAGCTAGCAGGAGCGCCCCCTCGCCATAAGCGGGATCAAGAATTTCTGCGTCAGCCGATGGCATGAGAGGAGTGGCTAGATATTCAGCCAAGTCTGGAGGAGTGTAATATATGCCATTCTCCCTATTAGTGGTCATCTCATTAACGGCCATAACAGTAGTCGCGAATAAGTGAGTCCGCCTTATGGCTACCACTATTAATGAAGTTTTTCATGCTGTTGTAAAAAGGTGTAAGCAGGCAGTCTTCATTAGCTTTAATAAGTTGCCTCCACTCATCACTCTCAGTTAGCTTACAGGCACTCTCGCTCCTGAATTCGTTAAATACCAAATCAAGGAGGAGCGCAAGATTTATGGGTGTAAAGGTCAACCTTGGTGATGATAGCCAAGAGTGCAAGACATTTGCCTCTAAATTCAAAAGAGTTAGACCAGGGGATTGTTCTCCGCCGTACTGTAGATGATATACTGGTTTTGGCCAAGGATCATTTGCAATGGGAAGTGCGAAATCAAAATGAAATTTACGAAGTAAATTGTAAGGTTCAGCCGTGTTTTCACAGATGGACAGGACATAACTTACTATTCCAGAAAAATCTGGTGCCACTATCGATTCCAAAACAACACGACGCTCCGCCCGTTCTACCAAAATGTCAAAACTTGTATTAAATTCAAATCCTCTTTTGCGTAGATCGGCTGGCCTAAGGGGAGCATAATTATAATAGGCATTCCGGGCATCATTGGACAAAGAAGGAAATAATTTATTTACGGTTAGATTTTTCTCAAGAAAAGAAAGCGTATCCCGTTCACGTTTTATGAACTCGAGATAGGTTGGATGTTTGAGGTGAATACTCATTCTTCGTCGGGTTTCATCATTCTAATTTCTTCAAAAAAAAGCATCTCGGTATAATCTGGATGTGCTGTGGTGTGCTTCAGCTTCATTGGCGCAAGCTTTGCAGTACTTGTCTGATCTGTAAAAGCAACTGTTTCCGGGAAATCTTCACCGGATGCATGGCATTTGCTGTAGTCTCTTTTGTCAAGACCGGGAAGCATTCGCCCTTTTTGCCAAGGAAGACCACGCTGCTCTATTTGTCTTGACAAAATAGTTAAAACTCTACTTTTCCACCATCTTTCCTGAAGCTCATTTTGAAAAATTCCAGAATATTTCGCAGTGGTAAAGAGATTTTCGATTTTTTTGAAACCATCTTTGGTTACTCCTAAAAGCGTAGCAATCCACAAACGATCATACAAAAAACCCGGGCGTCCTAGAAGCGTTTTGCGTGTCCATTGTGATAAGATTGGTAAGAGTCCTCTATCTTCAAAATTAACTTTAACCTCATGAGGCATAATAGACTTTAATCTGTCACGATCTTCGCCAGGAGTTTTAAGAAGCTTCACTACATCGTCGGCATTCTTCGGCCGATCTTTTTTGATTTTATTGTAGGACTTTGCAATGGAGAGAATTGCGTCTCCGTATTTAGAAATCTTATTTATTTCAAACACTTCTTCATAAAGTGATAGTTTTCGTGAGTCAACTTCGCTTTTCTTGGCACCAGTAATGCAAACGATCGGGCACTCGGGCCATTTTTCCCTAATGGTTTCGGCGACAGTTGAGCCAGTATTAAATATACCAGAATCAGCATCCTCTAACTTATGGTCAATCATAATCATGTCCGGCAGTTTTTCCTGCATAATTTGAGTCAAGACAGCATTTAAATTTTTGTCTTTGACATTCTCAAACTTAATTGAAACACCAATGGTTCGTTCAAGGGTATTCGAATCGGCCTTTCGGCTAGGATCGTCATCGATCCAGATTAACTGCATTTTCTTGCTCATGGCAGGATAATTTGTAATTCAGTATTCCAATCTTTCGTAGGCGACACAAAACGCACGTCACCTCCATGCGCATTTGCAATCTCTTTGACAATGCCAAGTCCGAGGCCGCTTCCAGTGCCAACGATCATTCGATCTTCAGGGTTGATTCTGCGCTCGAGGTTTTGATATAAGTTACCTTCAGGATCAGCAATAAAGGGGATAAAGACTTCTTCATAGCGTTCTGGACTCAAACCCAGGCCAGTATCACGTATTGTAATAAGGTTTGCGCCACTCACTCTATTGCTTGTAATTTGAATCCGGCGATTTTTGCCGCCTGCAATGACCGCCTTAATTGAATTGGAAAGGACATTGAGAAGTATGGAATATAATTCCGCTTCTAGCATTTGCTTTATGACAGTATTGTTTGGTATAGAGTCATAATCAATCTCTATTTGATATTTCTTAGTAACTAACTCAAAAACCTTTTCAACGCGTTCGAGCTTATCCCGCAATGCAATTTGCCCAGGTTTAGCTTTTTTACTACCCATTCCTACCAAGGATGTCAATTCTAAGAGTTCTTCTAAACGCTCTTTCAGATTAACAAATCGGTCGGTCATTTGCTCAACTTCTTTTTTCTGTTGCTTTGACGTAAGTGATTCCGATATTTCGGCTAGGGAATTTTTGCTTTGCTCGAGCAGTCCTAATAAAGCTTTGACTTCGTGAGAAAAAATTAACAGAAGGGTAGACGTGGATGCAATCAAACGAAGGTGAGCAAGCTCTGATTGGTTTGATTCATTATGCTTCCGAATCGCATCAGTGGCTTTGAAAAAAGGCTGCTCAATATCGAACCTTTCCTCTTCCGGTAGTGGTTTGGTAATGCTTCGGATTTGGTTCTCTAGGTGAGTTACAGCAGCTTCGACAAATTTTCCCGGTTCAAGCTTTTGCTGTATCATATCTTCAAATTCAGCTTTCGACCGAATGAAGTCTTGATGCGATTCTTGGCGTAGATAATAATCTCTAAGAATAGTTGCCCAGTCAATAGCAAACCGAACAAATAGCTTTAATTGTTCGACGGCATCCGACGAAATGAACCCTTCCCGGTTGAGTTTCATTTCAAATCCTGTCGCCTCTTCACCTATTTCAACATTGCCAATATGGTTGCGCATTGATAGCAAATTCAGCAGTGCGCGCCCTGGGTCAACGCCGCGCAGATTTTCTGCAAATGCAGATAGCTCATCTGATGGGTGACCTTTTCTCAATCCACGATCACGGTCGATTCCCAGCCAGTCATCATCACCATATGGGTATACGCGAAAGCTTCGATACCTGATTTGAACCCCTCCCCATTCCGGAAGAATACGGTTCAGTGTACCCTTTGAAAGTACACCTACGTCTCTCATTTGTTCTCGGTCATCTACCATGATTCCGATCTTCAAGGAAACATCTTTTAAAGCGGGAAATTTTTCCTTGGAGGTAACTGTTTTTCTGCCTAGGCCCTTTGCATTCAACTCACAAACCGCTTGGTGTTTAGCGTTTATATATGCCGTAAGAGTCCCCCAACCAGCATTTATCAGATCTTCTCGAATATCCCGAATTCCTCCTTCAAAATCCTTTGCAGAAAGCTTTATAGAAAATCCAAGGTCTTCTTGGAATCCTTCACGTTGAATCCCTCGGTTGGCGGCAAGCACTGCCAGCTGGCGTTTTAGCCAATTGAACCCTCGGGTTGTCCATTCTTCAGTAATGTCACTAATTATCAGGGTAGTTCCCGTTGAGCCTTCTGCTATAATTTCCCTGCTTCCCGGGCATTTGATTTCTGTAACTTCAGTTCCGGGTTTGAACTCGGTCCAAGGGAACTCCACTTCTGTCCGTTGTAGGTTTTTTTGTTTTCCACGTTTTTTACCATTTGCTGTCCCGTAGGTTATCAAGGTTAATTTACCTCCAAGTCTTCTGCAACAGAATCGTCCGATTCCTTTCGCTCCAGTTAGATAACGGCCATAAACTGAGGATACGTCGCGATCAACTTTATTTGTAGTCGCAATGCGCATCCAATAATTATCTACGGCATGATAATTCATCCCGATTCCATTATCAACGATTCTGATTTCCGAACGCCCCTTTTTATCTGTTCCGAATATTATTTCAACTTCTGTAGCATCAGCGTCATAACTATTCTTCACAAGCTCTGCTAACGCCAAATGAACAGTCTCAACTAACTTTTCACCTAATTCTCGAAGCAAAGCGCTGTCGACGGAAAATTTCAGTATAGGCATTTCTAGTAAGTTGATTTTTAGCTGGTTGCCAAGGTTTAAAAGGAACGTTTACGGCTTGGACGCAAAATAATGGAAATTAATGAAATTGGCTTACACCCTATTGAAAATCACTACATGGTTTATCGAAATCCTTGCCCGGCATGCCAGCTTTGCCGGGCTCTGGATTTCATCGGTTTCCTGGCTCGGGGTGCTCGAGGGGAGTCCCCTCGACAAGAGTGCATGATGACGGTGTTTACCGTCATCATGCACTCTTGCGCTGCGCCCAGGCGCGGCCCTCGTTTACCTCGTTTAGTTGGGTTCTCCGGGACGGCTGGCCTGCACTGAACGGAGATCTGCTGCCGGAGGCAGCCCGGACGGGTTATCGATTTGACCAGCTCGGTGATAAGGAGCTAAACTGGAGATATGAAAACTACTGGTGAAAAAGTAACGCCAGGCCCGGACTACGAAAAGGATTGGGTCTGCGTTTGTGGAAATATCCCTGAATCCGACGGATTTTACCCCTGCGACGAGGATGGATTGGAAATTGAGCCCACGAAGGAAAGCCGTTGGAGTGGCCTTTATGTCTGCGCCCGCTGCAGCCGGATCATTGATCAGGAAACATTGGAAGTAGTAGGGTTAAAAGCCCCTTCAATGGCTTCTGAGGAATCTAAAGAAACAATAAAGAATCTTATTTGACGCGTGACGAGCTCCTTTGGTAGGATCGAAAACGGATCTCGTCAAAGTGGCGAGACAGTTCTCTAAATCGCGTTTATGAAAATCGCTAAAGAATTGGAGGCGCTTGTCGTCTCAACGCTTGCCCGAATGTCGGCCGAGCAGTTCCGCCGGACGCTTAAAGCAGCCCTCGATGGTCGCCGAGCGTCAATCGACCAGGAACCGGCTAAACGGAAGTACACGAAAAAGAAGAAAAAGACCGGCGCGAAACCAGGGCCGAAAAAGAAGAAGCCAGACGTAGTGTAGAAGGAAAGTAGCGATCCGCGATCAAGCCATCTGTCATCAGCAGGTGGCTTTTTCATTATTCAAAGTCGAAAAATGCTTGCGGTTTCACGTTAAGAGTGTCGGCGAGCGCGTACAGCGTATCTATCGTCACATTTTGCACGCCTTGTTCAATATGGACAATCACGCGTCGCGTGACTCCCGATTCAAACGCAAGCTGGCTCTGGGTGACTTTCTGTTCCTTCCGAATCTCACGAATCCGCTTTCCGAGCTTTTTCCGAAAGGCATCTAGCTTTTTATCCACCCTCAAAAATCCCTCCCCCCTAAAAAATAAATGTTCCCTATAAGGAACAATTCTAAGAAAATGTTACTTTTAGGGAACATTTTAAACCTAAACCAATGAAAACAAGACACATTCTCCTTGTCGTTGGCACCCTGATCGCCGCGAGTTCTACTAACTGCGGCAAATACGACGACGGTCCCCGGCTATCGATCCGCACGAAGAAAGCTCGGATCGCAAACATCTGGCAGTTCGACAAGGTGATCGCTTCCAACGGTTCAACGGTCACTTCTCTGTACGACGGCATGACCGTCGAGTTCACAAAGGACGGGAAGTACATCGAAGAGCAGCAGAGTTATTCCACGACCGGCACATGGGAACTCGCTGACGATAAAGAGAAAATAAAGATCACCTACGACAACAGCAGCAGTTCACCCAACGTGTTGACGATCCGCCGGCTGACCAATAAGGAGTTTTGGTTCGAGAATGGCGATCAGACGTATTACTGCAAGCCCGAATAAGCGATGCGGACAATGCTCCTGCTTCTGCTCCTCTGCTCATGCAATGTGCGCGTCCGTCACCCGCATGCCGCCGTATTCTCGGCGGTGGAACCGCTCATGCGCGGCGACACCACGCGCACGGGTTTTTTCACCAACACATCGCTCTTCGACGCAAAATACCAGGATATCCATTATCGAACGAAACTCGGCGACGTCTTCGTGAAAAACGACACCACGCAGAATGTGCTTGTCTGCCGCTACGATACCGCGACCATGCAGCCGATATGGGTGCAGACCGCCGGAGGGAAGGGTGGTGACGGCGGCCTCAATTATTATACCGTCCCGCCGGAGAACGCGGTGTACGTCGTTGGCATCTTTGAGGGCACGGCATATTTCCCACGCCACCCTGGATCGTCGATGTACGATTCCGTCGTCAGCCGCGGCATGGCCGATATTTTCATTGCCAAATACAGCTACGATACCGGCGCGCTCGTGTGGGTGCGCTCCGGCGGCAGCAAATATTCTGATGTCGTTTTCACCTACAATGGAATCCGCCATACCGAAACGCTCATGGCCGTCGATACCGCCGTTGTCACGGTGTACGCTAATTTCTTCGGGAGCGCGACCTTCGGCTGTCTTTCAATCGACGCCAAGCTGACCGGGTCGGCCGTGCAGATTAGTTACGATAAAATTTCCGGCGATGTGCGCGAGGTGAGCTTTGTACAGGAATTACCAACCTTCGGAATGGGAAATAAGCAGTTTGGAAGGAAATAGATCCGCTTGGGAAAGAAAGCTAGCAGGAATGAGAGAACGGACACTGTGCCGTGTCGCGGGTATGAGAAAATTTACCCGATAACAAACGGTTGGATTTGTATAAAAATGAAAATAACTGGCGTTGCGAACCGAATAAGAATTACATACTTTTCGACGCTCAGGCAAAGAATACTAAAAGGATAAATAAGGCGTTACTAACGCGAAAGAATTAAGATCGCCCCCGAAGTTCCCCCCGGCGGCGATTACCGGCCCAAACGGGCCGGGAATTACAAGACGATCCTCTCTTCTGCATCTGGCGGACAAGGATCGGAATAATTGTCGTGCTGACCGCTTGGTGGTCGCGGGGAAAGCTATGTGATTTTGGTGGAATCCCAGGAGGTCCGTGCGGCGCAACGGAATAGAAATGCATTATCTACCTCGAAACACATCAATCCCATGAAAAAAGTCCTGCTTTCCGCATTATTACTCCTTTCCTTCGGAGGATTAACAGCACAAACGTTGTACACAAGCATCGACAGCTCTGCAGCTCCAATATGCGGTAACACGGCTGAATGGCTGGTCCAACAGAACAATGCATATTACGGGAGCGCCGGCCATCCCCAGATCTCCACGGTTTTTCCGTCCACACAGGGCGGCGGGCCGTTCTTTACTGCGCAGGATTCGTTTCCAGATTCGCTGATTGTGCAGTGCGGTATGTTCCGGCTGTACTATCAGGATTTCCTGTTTACAGCTCAGCCTGCGGGTTTCATGCACCCGATCTACGGACAGGACGCGCAAAATACTATGTGTGCCGTGCTCGCGTATGTGGAGAGTGTGTTCGATATTCAGGACACGATCGACTTGTATATAGATCGTTCCTGGACTGCCGTCATTAATCCCGCGCCGGTCGGAACCGGCGCGCTGGCATTCGCTGGGCCATATTATGTGCCTAATACTTTCGGCGTGAATCCCGGTATATACGGAGGCAACATTTACGACCACATTACTACGCACATTGACCCCGATACCAACAACTACGACGGTTCAATTAAAGTAAACTTCGACACCTACTACATTAACAGTAATGCTTTCGGGATTTTGTATGAAGCCGATTGGCAGGCGCCGACCAGCGCATGCCTGTTCGATCTTTATACAGTTCTGCTGCATGAGGTAATGCATGGACTCGGGTGGGTATCTGCGATCACCGAAGACCCGTTTTCCAGCAACAACAACGCAATGTCTTTCGCCGGTGATAGTTGCTTTACGCTCTACGACTGGACTTTTCTATACTACGGCGACATTCTCAACCCCGCATCATTCAGCGGGCAGAAGCTCGTCAACGGAACGACATCCTCGCCGTTCCTGAACCCGTTTATCAATACGAACGTTGATCCGATCCGGTCTAACCGCATCTGGCTTAATGATGATGCGACGCCGGTGAACCAAGCCGTTTATTCAGGAGTATCCGATCCGTTTTATCCGCTCATGCCCGGATCACTCCTGCATCACCTGAATTATCAAATTCTGTCCTTCGACACAATGAACCAGTATTCGCCCGGATTCAGAGTGTCTTATGCAATCGCACCCGGTATCGCAAAGACTGAGCGACGACGCGCTTTTTCATTGCAGGAAATCCGGGCGTTACTGGAAATGGGCTACACGCTGAATCCAGTCTTTGCTGCCGCGACCACTCTGAACGGAGTCGAGCGCAACGATTCGCTGCTGCTCAACAACATTCCTGCTTTCCGCAGCGATATTGCAAACATAGTCTCAGATTACGAGGACGAGCATTTTGAGGAGCACAGGCCGGTGGATTATACGATGGTCAACAATAATACGCCGTCAAACACCACACTTTCCCAACTCATCATTGATCTCACGTTGGATACCACGCTCAGGGACAATAACGGCGATCCTGTTTCCATTATGCCTAATTCACTGATTGGTCTCAGGGGCGTGAGCCTCAACGGTAATAACCACGCACGGCTGCAAGTGGACACGACAGGAACACTGATTACCTACATGCCTGAACCCGGCTTTTGGGGCAGAGCCCAATTTTCTTTCTACCTATGGGACGGACATGAGCAGGGCGCATTTGAAGTAATTACCATCGACGTACAGCGTGGGAGCTGGACGCCGCCTTTCGGATCGAACCTGATAATTAATGGGGGCTTTGAAGACGGTACAGAAGTTCGGCAGGATTCTCTCTCGCCAAATGTTCAGAACACATCGATGTTCTTTCAGGTCTATGAAGGAGAACCGTTCGTAGGTACTCATTTGGCGGGCGGACATCTTAACGGAGCACGCGCAATGCCATACAACATCGGCGCAGGCTTCACCGTTCACAATGCTTACATAACCTGCATTTTCAGCCCGCCCATTGAAAATTATGGTGCCGGAACAAATGCCTGGACGTGGTGGCAGAACACCGAGCACATCAGCCCCGGTCCGAATTTAAATGACCGTTTTGCTGCGGTGTCTCGTTTTCTGGGCCCAGTTCAACATAGTCTATTTTCAACGCTGATGACACCAGCTCAGCCGTGCAGCACTTACGTGCTGGAGTATGACGTGAATTTGTGGAGAGGAAACACTGTCGGAGCTGTGACTGTTGGAGATACTATCACAATTATAACCGACTTCATTGCCAATCCGACAAATTTCGCAACGTTCAGCGTTCTGCATTCGCATACGATGGAGTTTATCGTCGATTCGCTGGACGATACATACTGGCAGCACGTAATCGACACCGTTACATATTGCGCCACCACACCAGCCGACTACATTGCGTCATACAGAATAACTCCGTTCACGAATGCAAACAATAACCCGAGGCTCGACAACCTTTCGCTGAGGCAAATTGTGCCTGCGGCTTTGACGATCGTTGCTGACAACGATTCAACCACTGTTGATCCGGGAACAACTGCGTATTTCTGCCCCGGCGAAACGCTCACGCTTCGCGGAGTCGTTTTAAATGGAAAATGTAACGTCGATTTTATCTGGCCCGATTCAACAGCGCTGGGAGATTCACTGGTCATTACGCCTACGCAGGATACAATCATCACGCTGTTGGTAACAGATTGCCCGGATTCGACAACAGCCACGTTTACACTCATCATGAATCCGAATTTGCCTACCGCCGACGCCGGAACAGATGCCGCTATTTGTCCGGGGCAAAGCATCGTGATCGGTGAGCAGCAACAGCCCAACCTCGCTATTCTTTGGTCGCCGTCCTCTACGTTGAATAACGATACTGTAAATAACCCGTTAGCCTCGCCGACGGCGACCACGAATTATATAATAACGGTCACCGATGGTAACGGGTGCAGCAATACCGACACGGTTACTGTTACGGTTCTCAATAGCGCGATCTGTTCGGCCTGCCTCGTGCCGAATCCGGGATTCGATACGCTGCTGAGTTGCCCAGACGATCTTTCACAACTTTCGCTCGCCAGTACGTGGAGTTGGGCCACGCTCGGCTCCTCCGATCTGGACAACTCATGCGCTCCGGTCGCTTCCAACGTGAACGTGCCGAATAATATGATCTTCGGAAACGTGCCGGTCATGGTTAATCCTCCGGGCGGGAACGGGTACGCTGGCATCCGCACGTTTGGCACAGCTGGTAATAATTCGCGTGAATATCTGGAAACCCGGCTCACCTGCAAGCTCGACAGCGGCCAGCGCTACCAACTTGGCTTTTACGCTCGTTCAGCGCCGAATTGTACCAACGGCTACAATAACATCGGCATGCACGTCTCGGTGAACCCGGCTTATGCTGCCAACTCGGTCACGCCGCTAAACCTCACACCGCAGATCAACCGGGCAACTCCGATCGTGGACGCTGACGGCTGGACATTCGTCGGCGATACGATCCCCGGCAACAATGAGCGATACATCACGATTGGGAATTTCTTTAATGACGCTTCCACTACGTCAGCCAATAATGGAACGGGAGGTACGCTGGGCTTCGGGTATTATTTCGTAGACAACGTAACGGCAAAGCCGATCCCGCCGGTCGTGATGGCCAGCAAGACGCTGATCTGCGCCGGGCAATGCGTGACGCTCACCGCGTCGGGATCACCGGCGTATACCTGGACTGACGGAACGAATACTTATAATGGCAACCCGATTCAGGTATGCCCGATCACAACCACCACCTACACAGTGTCAGCGGTGCTCAGCTGCACGAACTGCGATCCGGTAGACACCACCATTACGATCACCGTAAATCCGCCACCGACCGTCACGGCGACCGCTTCACCCGATACTACCTGCGCTGGCTCACAGATTCAGCTTTCCGCCAGCGTGACTGGAACGGGTACGATAACATACGTGTGGCAACCGCCTACCGGGCTGAACTCCAACACGATCAGCAATCCGTCGATTAGCAGCTACAACGGTCTGCCGATCACGTACACCGTAATCATTACCGACGCACTCGGCTGCTCGGCGCTGGATTCGGTGCATATCGAACCCGATCCCAACTGTTGCATTGCACAACAATACGCGCCGGACACGCTCTTTTCAGGGATGACCGGTGGCAGCCTGGCCGTGAACCAGGACCTTTATATTTCCGGCGTGGTGACGATGACGAACGTGGAGCTGATTATGGCACCCAACGTTTCAGTGATCCTTCTACCCGGATCGACCTTCGCGCTCACGGGGCAGTCTTACGAGCACGCCTGCCTGCAAATGTGGAAGGGGCACGTTCTCAATTCCAATTCAACGCTGATTATTACAGGAAACTCGCTGGTAGAAGATGCTTATAATGTGGTAAGCAATATGAGCGCACCAGGTGCAAATGTGCAGCTCGTCGATGCAATTTTTAATAAAAACGATACGGTCGCAAGCGCCGAAGGATGGACGGGAACGCTCAACTTCAACATGCGCGGATGTCGTGTGACGTGCAGGACGCTGCCGTCCAATCCCACGACGGCTATGCTTACTCAGGCATTTCTTACGGCACAACCCACGACAACGATGCTGCCGCCGCTCAATAACCAACGATCCTCCATGGCCGTTTCCGCAGTTGACGGCGGAAATATTATTGTCGGAGTTGGTTTGGCAAATAGCGAGAATATCTTCGACAATATCGACTATGGTCTGGTTCCCAAAAACGCCGACCTTGAATCGTACAACAACCATTTTCAGAACATGCTTAGGCCTTGCGTTTCAGTAAACTGCCAACCGGCAACGGGTATCGCCATCTTTGCAAACGATCCCGGCCTTGCTGTCGGAAACGCAGCCACCTATAACCGGATCACGATTGGTGGACTGGGACTGCTGGCAAATACGTTTACCGACTGCTGGCGCTCCATCGACATTACCCGCTACGTCCAGTACAATATCACCTACAATACGATTTACTCAGGCGCTACGGTGATTTCTCCGCCGAACTTAGTCAACCTGAACGGTGATCATGGCGTTTTCATTCGTACCAGTTACAGCACGCAGATGAACTTAAATAACAATCTCGTTCACAACCAGGCTCGCCCGATCCATGTGAGCCTGACTGCAGGCGGGCTCGGCTACAATACGATTAACATACGGGATAACGTAGTGAAAGCAGACGTAACATCTACTACGTTCTCCAACTCCGGCATCCAGGTTGACGGCGTTTCCGGGGTGTTCTTCGTTGCAAACAATTACCTGAATATCGCTGGCGATTCGGTACTGGATGCGAACGTCTGCATTCAGGTGAGAAATATTCGCAACGGCGTTCGCGTGTATAGCAACCCCGAGCTGCGCGTGCGCCCGAACCCAACCACGACGACCGGGCCGGACAAAGCGGGCATCGCCATTGCGAACTGTAATGCCATTCTGATACAGGATAATTTCGACATTCACAGTACAGGAACTGCTCTTGATTCTAACAACCGGAACATTTATGGAATTTACTTGTTCAATTCATCTGAGCCGACATTATGCAGTAACGTGATGCACGATGTAGGTCGATGCCTTGTTTTTGAAGGTTCGTGCCCGAATGCGACGATCCGAAAGCAAGACTTCTCAAATTGTTATGATGGCTACGTGTTACGTAACAACGGACTGACCGGGCCGCAGGGAGATAATGTGCATCCATTCGACTGCCGGTGGCTGGGAGGTTTTGTAAATTCTGAAACGTTTACTGAAAATACATTCAACTGTAATATTCATTCGCCAATTTGGGTGCGTTCAACCTCGCCGTGGGATCCAACCAATAATGGATCAAACGTGTTCGCTCCTTATATTCCTAATGTAGTTTTGGCCTCTTTTATTGCTGCCGCTTGTGCTCCAACTCCGCCGATAGCAGGTGGTGGTGATGATGGTGGTGATGATGGCAGCAAACAGCTTTTGCGTCAGCAAATTGCTCAGGACGAGATCGGCTACGTTTTGTATCCTGATGAAAGTAAAGTCGCCAACCAAAAACGTTTGTTCGCAGAACTTGATGAAAATCCGGTTATCATGCAGGGAGATAGTATTCTTGAAGATTTTTACTTCACGAATGCAAATGGCAACCTGGGCTATATAACGACGGTGGATGAGGAAGTCGCACAAGGAAATCCCAATGCTGCTGAAAATGCAAACAACGGAATTTATCCTATGACAAATTCCGAATGGAATCAGCAGCAGTTCAATGCGATTTTCCTCATTACGTTAATGCAGGGGAATGATTCATTGACACCTCAGCAGATTGCCGACCTGACTGCCATCGCCGAACAATGTCCCAATGAAGGTGGAGATGCGGTATGGCAGGCGCGCGCCATGCTGGATTGGGTACTGCATACCGCACTGAACTTTTCGGATAGTTGTAATGGATCGAGCGCCCGGTTTGCCGCACCGGAACATACATCAGCGCCACCTGCGTGTAAAATATTTCCTAATCCGAATGCTGGTATAGCGACCATTTTCTATGATCTACCCGGAGTAAAACAAGCCACTTTTGAGGTACTTGATCTTACTGGAAGGGTGCTGCACTCAATAGTCCTTGATCCGAAAACTTCTCAAAAGAAAATCGAGCTTTCTGGCATAGCAAATGGCCCTTACCTATATAGAATTATCGGTGATGGTCAAATAATCGAAACCGGTAAGCTCGTCATGAGCCGTTAATTAAATAGGAAACGATAAAGCCCCTTCTTAAATTTGTAGGAAGGGGCTTTCCCTCTGTCATGAAAAGGGCTTTACTTTCAGCCATTTTTGTTCCGTTCTTCTGTTTTCCACTAAACGGGCAGATCAATCTTGTGCCTAACGGAAGTTTTGATTCTATTACCTCCTGTCCCAACGGCCCGGCACAGATTTACAAAGCCGTACCGTGGATTGACCCGTCTAATTCAACCTCTGATTTATTCAACTTATGCAGCTCAAATAACCTCAGCTCTGCTCCATCTAATGCTGCCGGGTGGCAGAATCCTCAAACCGGCAATAGCTACGCTGGACTCGTAACCTATGCTCAGCCAAGCATTAATCATCGAGAATATATCCAGGCAGAATTAATAGACTCGTTGCGGGAAGGAAAAGCTTATTGCTTATCTTTTTTCGTTTCATGGGGAGATAGTACGAAATATGCTACTGATGGAATAGGAGCGTATTTTTCTAATACCCCTATTTCATGCAGCGGCTGTTTTCTCCCTTACACTGCCCAGGTAAATAATGATAGTGGTAATGTTCTCGATAATTCTTCCCAATGGCAGCTCGTTCGCGGAAGCTTTGTCGCCCAGGGCGGTGAGAAATATATTACGATTGGAAACTTCAAACCCGATTCCGAGACAAGCATTATTGTAAAGGATAGCAATGCTGCTTACGTAGTTGCATATTATTACATTGATGATATTTCAGTAGTCGAAATAGCTCCTGCAATTGCATCCATCGGCAATATTAGTCCCATTTGCGCAGGTGATAGTGTTCAACTTGGTATCTCTTCAATACCTGACGTATTATATTCTTGGCAACCGAGTGACGGGTTAAGCGATTTGTCTATTTCTAATCCTAAAGCCAGTCCATCCGTAACTACAACGTACACGCTTACCCAAACCCAATGCAGTATTGTTTCGACGGCGACCGTTACCGTAACCGTTCGGAACGACTGCGATCCGCCACCGTTTTTTATTCCGACGGTATTGCGAGGTGGTGAAATGCTAATCGTCTCAGGGATGGAGAACGGTACATCCCTCGAAATTTTCGACGCGCTCGGCCGGCGGGTGTTTTGGTCGGCCGATTATCAAAACGATTTCGGAGGCTTTAAGGTCGCCGCAGGAACCTACGTTCTGAGGCTGATCCGACCCAGCGGCGAAACGATCAAGCAAAAACTAACGGTAGTTCACTAACCCTGTTAAACCTGAATGGGATAGGCTAACAGAATATTATTTTAATGCTTTGGGCGACTTCTTTTTAAAAATATCAGACTTGATCAGGCATGGAAAGGCGCTTAATTTCCTCAAGCCGATCCTGAATGTCATTTTCGTCTCAGGCATTACTTACGCAATTATCCGTGAAAGATACCCTTTCATGGAAGTCCCGGCGACGTTTACCTTGAAAGGCATTCTTGATTACTTCCTGTCTGGCGAATTTATTATTCCGTTTGGAATCTTTTTCCTGATCTGGGTCATAACGAAGTTCGCAGGATCGCTCTTCGAAGTAGCTAATTATAAGATTACCGAGTGGATACGGAAGAAGTTCGATAAGTTCAATTTTATAAAACCTGATGGGGCACTGGAAGATGCTGTTGCACCAGTACTGCCCGACGGAAGTCGCCCGAAGCGTTGGACGGTTCGGCTGTACGAAATAACGAGGCGAAAACTTACCAATGCGAAATTAGAAGAGATCGACTTACGGCTCAAATACTCACAGGTTCAATTCACTTCCGATTTTGTCCTTGTCATTAGATCGATTATTGCCATCATTATTTATTTCTGTTGTGTTGAATACTTCGGGGGGAAGCTGTTCACTCTCCTAATTTTTACCCAGTTTGTAATAATTTTCCTGGTCTTTTTTGGATATCAACTTGCAGCCTTGATCCCAATCGTAGGCTCAAAATACTCAGAGGAATACAGGAAGTATCAGGAGCAGCACGATCGGATTTCTGGAATTATTGGACAATCGAAAAACAGTACATAACTCGGTTTCCCACAGAAGTGGATAACTGAAGTTTGCTTTTTTTATTGGCGAGATATAAACTCCCGTCATGCATTACAGATGCATAACTGGGATCAAATATTTCTAAAGGAAATAGCTTGACAACTATTTCGCTTCGTGCTATGATGTCTTTGGTCGTTAATAAGTAAATAACCCATTGTCCCCGAAAGGGGGTCGGCCGTAAGGTCTGATAGGAACTATGGGTTTGCACAGCGAAGCCTCCTTGATTTTTTCAAGAGCTTCATATAGCTGAGCCGTCCCTTTTCTAAAGGAGCGACTAATGCAAACACCCACTGATTCCTATCGGTGGGTGTTTGCATTTTATGAAAATATCCGAATTATTTGATGGATTTCTGGAAGATTGTAAGTCTGATGGTCTCCACAGTTATACCCGTCAACATCACAAAAAAATATGCGAGAAAGTACTTGGCCCTGCTTTAAATGAAATCGATGTTGAATCGCTTTTGCCGGTGCATGCGAACCTCATTATTCAGCGTGCGTCTACATTCTCGCAGTCAATGCCAGAACGCGCTATTTTGACTTTTAGAAAGTTAGTGCGCTATGCAAAGAATTGTCGCATACCAGTAGGAGTAATTGCCGAGGAGATTAAAATTCCCAAGTATAGAAGGCAGAAGGACGTGCGCGCTTGGTCGGAGGAAGAAATAGCGCTAATAAGGAATGAAATTCTAAAGGACTACTCTTCGGAATTTAGTAAGCATACACCAGAGCGACAGCGATTAGCCCATCCGATCACCGTAGCACGTCTTCGGGCCCTGATTGAAATAATGATGCATTCCGGAATTCGACTTTCAGAAGCCTTGAGCATCGATATCGCAAATATCGATTGGGAAAAGGAAGAGCTTCGTGTACGTGACTGTAAGTCACCTTATGAATGGAAAACAGTCTATCTCCACGGCGCGTTACCTGCAATACGCGAATACCTGAGATTTAGAATGGACAACAACCCGGCATTGCTCGTTTCTATTGATGGCAAACGACTATGCAGTGATACTGCTCAATCTGCGCTTAAACGATTGAAGCAACGAATCAGAAAGAAGAATAAGACCTTCGAATTTCCGTTCAATCATAAAACATGTAGAAAAACATTCGTCACGACAGCTTTTCGAGCTGGACTTGATCCAAAACAAGTACAATGTATGTCGCACCATAAAAGTCTACAGGCGTTACTTAACTTCTATTATGAGATACAAAAGGAAGGTATGAAGCCGCTACATCGACAGATTTTCTCCAATGTGTGATTTGCAGTTGCGGAAAAAACTTAGGTTGATATAATTTCCCAAGCACTTTTACAATCTTTTTCATACGCGTTTCTAAAAACGTATTTGTGTGCCCCCAGTAGGGATCGAACCTGCGACCTTTTGCTTAAGAGGCAATTGCTCTACCAGCTGAGCTATGGGTGCAAGATGAATAAAGATTAAAAGGTGCTCAAATCGCTTTCCCGTATTCTAACAGATGTCGCTGTTTAGACAAGGGAAGGTGATTTGCATTATCAACTTTAGCAATTAAATAATGCAAACACTGCTCAAAATATGCACTGCCCTGAATTATGACCAGAACGGCGAGAAGCGTCGCGTCTGGCGTAAGGTCGGGGAACTCTTTAACAATGATTCAGGTCAAATGTTCATCAGGTTCTATCATCAGCCAGAAACATGCTTCTACGTGTTCCATACTGATGAGAAACCGAAGGTCGAAATAGCACAGAAGGCCGGGCAACGGCCTGAATAAGCTATGCCTACACCTTACGAAAGAATGAAGCAAAGCGCATTCAACCTTATGCGCAAGAATAACGTCCGGGATTTTTCTGCTGAAGAGTTACACCGGGTATTCAAACATGCAAAAGAACAGCTCCTGTACACGTCGATTGTCAGGATGGCCGTCGAGGATGGCCTCACCATTGCCAGCTTATACGAGCAAGACCATGATCGTGGTCTTGGCCGATAAGTGCCGTGAAAGCCCTCTTAACGTATTACGGCGGTAAGCAGAAACTTGTACCGCAGATCCTGCCTCTCATTCCTGAACATCACTTGTATTGTGAGCCATTTGCCGGTGGCGCAGCTATTCTCTTTGCCAAAGAGCCGTCAAAAATCGAAGTCCTGAACGATACCAACGGGGAGTTGATCAACTTCTACAGGGTTGCTAAGGCTGAATTCCCGAAGCTAAAAAAGGAAATAATGGCCACCCTACATAGTCGCGGGCTGCATCTGAAGGCCCGATTCATCTACAATCAGCCCCACCTGTTTACTCCGGTGGAAAGAGCATGGTCGATTTTCACAATGAGCCACCAAAGCTATTCGGCTATCATCGATAGTACATGGTCAGCAGGCGTGAAGGATGCCACTTCAGAAAAGAAGTTTCAATCCAAAAAGGCAGTATTCACAAAAACCTATGTCGAACGCCTGGAACGGGTCCAGTTAGAGAACCGCAATGCTCTTGAAGTCATCACGACACGGGATACCCCGGATTCGTTTTTTTACTGCGATCCGCCCTACTTCAATAGCGACTGCGGGCACTATGGTGGATACTCGGTGGAGAACTTCAAGAACCTGCTGTCTCTGCTCTCCCAGATCAAAGGGAAGTTTCTGCTGTCGTCATACCCGTCTGATATTCTCAAGGAATACTCAAAAAAGTATAAATGGTACACGAAGCAGATTGAAACCAATCTTTCCGTACAAGGCGCGAAGAAAAATGGCAGAAAGAAAACTGAGGTGCTGACAGCGAATTATCCAGTCTGATGTGTTAAATTGGTATAACTAAAACAAACATCATGGCAAAGAAAGCAACGCCTAAAAATGCTCCCGCAAAAACAGGCAACAAGTCAGGTAAGGGACGAGGAAACAACCCTGCGAAAAAAAAGAAATAATGCCCTGAATCAAGGCCACCGAAAAGGGTGGCCTTTGATTAATCAGCAATTTTGTCCAATTGCTTCTGTGTTTTAAGGTAATCCTCGAGAAGTCCCTGCAGCTTCTTGTGATCTTCCGGTTTGCAATACGCCGCCGAGTCGACCGCTATTAAATTCTTCAATAAGAGATTGAAGATATCTCTGCGATGCAGCTCAAGAATTGCTCGTATGTTGTTCTTGCTCATTCCTGCATCGTAACAAAGGCGGATAAAGAAAAAATTAAGCGTCCCCCCCGTCTCCGCCGCCCCTTAAACCTCTCTTTCCAAAGAACAGACGGGCGGTGCAAGGTGGAACTGGAATAAATACGCGTGAGCTCGCGTCCTGGCTTTATGCCGGGAAAAACCTTGCGCCGGACGGCTGTTTTGGTAGCTTTGTTTAAGGGATGGCGGAGACAGGTCTTATCCTGATTTACTTATGTCACTTGCTCAATACATTCAAAAGCTAACTCGTCTTCATAGAGATCGATCTCATGGTGCGCCTGCACCCCACAAGCCAGTACTCTTGCTTTCTGTGATCGATAACATTGAACGAGGCAGAATAACCGATAACCGAATTTGTATTACTCCCGAACTAGTAGCCACGTTCATGGAGATATGGGGAATGCTGGTAAAAGAAGGGCCTTTCGAACCCCGGTTTGCACTACCATTCTTCCACCTGAGAAGTGATAAGTTTTGGCGTCTTGTTCCATTTCCTGATAAAGCTCCGGCTATAACAAGCTCCGGCTCAATCCGCAGCTTCACCAGCTTAAAAGAAACTATCGCCTGGGCGGAAATCGACCCTGAATTGTATGACTTGATGAGCTATCCCGTAAGTCGAGAGGCAATTCGAACTGCTCTGCTTGACTTTTACTTCCGATCCACAAAAAACAACTATCGGCGGGAGAAAGCGAACGAGGGAGCATATCTTATTCACCTGGAGGAAGAGGTATTGGAAAACACTGCGGATAGTAGTGCAAACATGGTAGCAGAAGAGGAGGTATTATATCTGCGTGGAAACGCATTCAGAAAAGCAATACCCAGGGCATACGGGTTTACATGCGCAATCAGCGGCATGCGCGTTATCGCTGCGGAAATTTCATTGGTAGACGCATGCCATATTATCCCTTTCAGCATATCCCATGATGATACTATCGGAAACGGGATTGCTCTTTGTCCCAACCTACATCGCGCCTTTGACCGGCATCTGATCACCATCGGAGATGATTACCGGGTATTAGTAAAAACCGAGTTTTCGGAGGCAGGAGAAAGTGATTATACTATCAAGAAATATGCTGGCCGTGAGATCCTCCTTCCCACGGATAAGAAATATTGGCCATCGAAGGTAAATTTAGCATGGCATCTTGAATACAATGGTTAGCACTCCTAATCAGGCAATTGATGGAAGTTTCAGATAAAAAAGTCAGCCAGCTAAAAGCAACTCTTGAAAAAGATCATGGCCGCGAATTTACTTGGGACGAAGCCCACCAAGCCATGAAAGACCTTATGGTCTTTGCAGGGCTTTTGGTAAAAACTGCTCAAAAGGAATTCAGTCTAGAAGAGCAGCTAAAAGAATCTCCTAAAGGATTTCATTTAGATGAGAGAGGAACTTGCTTGATCTGTGGATCGATTTGTGAAGGCGAAAACACATGGTTTGATAAGTACGGCCTGAAATGCAGTACTTGCCAACAAGCCATCAATTCCAAAATAATTCCCGGTACAATTTCCCTAAAAAAGGACATCTGGTACTCTAAATTGGAACTGGAAATATATTTCAATATCGGAAAGGCTGACTTGAACAGATTTATCAAACTGAATGTGCTCCAACCCCGTATCATTACGGGAAAGGGCAAGAGGCCCCACTTCTATCTGTTCTTATTGAGGGACAATAAGAAAGTATTACCTCCGAAAAACCTCCTGAGATCAAGAACCGTTAAGACGATGCATAACGGGGAAGAGTACTATACCCAGGAATATTGGTATGAGTTTGCAGATGAAAAACTTATTCAGCGCCTGTCGAAGTATGAGATCATTCATTACTTGAAAGAAACGCTTTCAAAGCCTATTCGGACAGGTCGATCTCTATTTAAATCGGTAAATCCGCTGTTCAGTTTTCACAACGAATAATCCACTTTTAGGGTGGGTAACTCAAAGGCGAAATATTCCAGAAAACCACACCCCTTGGGCTTGATTATAGGGTATGCAGCTTCTGCTTTGGCAGCTAGACTCCTCGATAAACAACCTTCATTAAAACCTAATAAAGGGGGAGGCAAAAGTTCAACAGAAGTTATCATGAGTACTCGTCCCCATATCTCCATTGGTAGAAGAAATTTCAACTAAAATTTATTGTTGCTTTTTCTAAATTGCATATCTCAAAAAAAACTCTAACAACCCCTAATTCATGACACATTTAGAACAGCTCTTAGTTGAGTATTATCAGTGGAAGGGATACTTTGTTCAGCACAATATCAAAGTAGGGAGATTGAAACACGGAGGGTATACAATGGAGCTAGATATCGTGGCCTATAATCCCCTGACCAACCATATACTTCACCTAGAACCTTCGATAGATTCCCATAATTGGGCGACTCGCGAAAATCGCTACAAAAAAAAGTTCGCCGCAGGTCGGAAGTACATCCCAACTGAAGTGCTCCCACTCCCAGGGATTGAAAGAAATTGCAAGATAGAACAGTATGCAATTTTGATTGATCATCCCAAAAATCGGCACAAGATTGCTGGAGCGAAACTGGTGTCGCTCGACGAGAAAACCAAAGAAATATGCGATGCGATTCTTGTCCATAAAAAAATGGAAGGAAATGCTATCCCGGAGAAGTTTAGATTGCTCCGAACTATTCAACTAGTTCAGAATGGGTATCGAAAAAAATTATAACAAAACACCGTCAGCAAAAATGTGCTGTCTGTTTCTGCCGACCTCGCGTCTCAAACAGGAGCACCTCGTTGAAGCACTCCTTTGGAGCACTCCACTCCGACACGTCTAAAAATGGCCCCTTTTACTTCTTTTGCGTTTAACCACTCTTTACCCCTAGTCGCCCTCTGCTAGCTGTTTAGCCCAAACGGGCCTTAAAATCAAAAAAAACGCCCCGAAATCACTTGATTTCAGGGCGTTCAGGGTGGGCCCAACAGGACTCGAACCTGTGACCAACGAGTTATGAGCACGCTGCTCTAACCAACTGAGCTATGAGCCCCTTTTCTGCAAATTTAAGAACGTCTACCAACGAGTTATGAGTCCGCTGCTCTAACCAGCTGAGCTATGGGCCCATTGCTGCCAGACGCAGCAAGGACTGCAAAAGTAGCAAATCAGGAGGCATGTCGGTGAGTGCGCTGGTTAAAACTGTGGCCGGTCTATATCCATGAGAACCAGGATCAGGTTAAAAATTCCTTACGGCTCCGCATTGTCAACCTCTTCTCATTCAACAGATCGCACTATTCGACCGAGATGCGTTGGGTTTCCAACCAGGTACCATCCGATACACGGATGAAGTAGATTCCTTTCGCATATCCTGAAAGGTCGATCACCTGCCGGGCACTTTCGGTCAATGAAACTTTCTTCACCGGCTTAAAAGCGAGCAGCACGGTTTCGTGCACCTGGTTCGGTAGTAATTACCGGTCGCTTTTACATTCCGAGCAGATTCCTGATATTCAGGAATGCAGCCTTTAATTCTACTTTGAAATTATCCAGCAGAACGGTATCGCTTAATAAGAGCTGACGGCGCCATCTGAATTGATACGATGCCGAGTTCGCGTCTTTGTCGGGGACAAGTCCGAACACCTCCGCGTCACATGAGGCGATTACATTCGCAGCGAAATCGCGTTCTTCCTGGGTCGCAGATCCCAGGCCGCTGATCACCTGCTGGATTTGCCCCAGGTCAAAAACCAAAGGGCCCTGCTGCATGCGTTCAACCAGCGAAACTGCATTTGCAAAGCTCTGAACGATCTCAGCCGTGCCATTTCTTATAACGATGGAAAAGCCGTGACCGCCACAATGCACTTCGTAAATAGTTCGGAGATTATTGCCGATATCCCCCGTAATGTTTTGGTTCAATCCCTGGCAAACGGGACCCATCCAACTCGTGTCCAGCTCCGCTTTTGCCTCTGTTTTGTCCTTGCCGGTATAAGCGCCAAGGTTGTCGGGTGTAGCGCTCATCCGCTCCATCAGCTTTATTGCCGTATTGTGGCAAGAGGTATACGCAAGGCTGTCCTGGTAATACGCGGGCAGCTTCACCACCTTATCATCGATGTGCATCGCCTTCAATTCCTGTAAGCCGATGTCCAGCAGGATATTAAATAAATTTCCATCTTTAAGAAATTTTTTGGCGATCCCCGATTCTGCGAACGCAAGCTGAAGAATTTCAGACATGGGCATCGACTTCAGCACCGCCGCCTGTTGCGACTGCTCTTTGGCCCTGCCGGCTTCTTCGCCATTAATATCGAACTTCCCCAGCGTTCCCTCGTTATCATAAAAATCTCCTTCTATTCCCTGGAAAGGCGGCTCTTCCCTATTTTCGGTCGGATAAAATACGTCCCAGCTGCTTCCTTCCTCATTCCATTTCCAGATCGTACGCTGGATCGCAGGAGTAGCCGGGACGTTTTTTTTCTGAACGGGTGCCTGTATGTCATTCGAGAATTCTTTCCTCTGGTCGGCGAGTTGTTGCATCTCCCTCATCTGCCGGGTCTGCGCGCTGCCTGCTATTAGCTTCCCGAGGTTGCGCTGGGCGACTTTTTCAGGACGGTTATCAATGAATTGCAGTGCGGGCTGATCCAACCCTTCGCTTTTGCGATCGCCGGCGATCGACATGTTTTGTTTCCCGGCAGGATCCGACTGTGTATGCATTTCCGGGAGATCTCAATTTATTTTTCCTGTCCGAAAAGCGCCCGCCTCTTCTGCCGGGGCCAGCGACCTGTGCAATTTAATAAAATCGAATTAAGCGCTTTATTAAATGAATCTGCCGGTTGCAGCATAAGCCCGGAACGCGGTGAAAGCTCACATCCTCACCCCGATCACCAGCGTATCGTCGATCTGCTCCAATTCTCCCCTCCAATTTTCAAACGTCTCATCGAGCTGCAGCTTCTGCTCTTCCACCGGCAGGTGCGCGATCGACGCAAGCAGCGTGCGCAAATTCGTCTCCTTGAATTTCTTCCCCGCCGGACCGCCAAACTGGTCGGCAAAGCCATCGGTGTAGAGATACAGCATGTCGCCGGGCTGTGCTTCGATCGTGCGGGTGCGGAAGTGATCCTGCTTCTCGCCTTTTCCGACAGGCATCTTGTCGGTTTCGGGCTGGAGAAATTCCTTATTGCGCACGATGAGCGGGGCGTTGTGCGCGGCGGCATAGGTGATCGTGTTCGATGCGCGGTCGAAGCAGGCGAGGATCGCGTCCATGCCGTCCTGCCCGCCTTCCTGGGAAATGTTCTCGATGAGGCGGCGGCGCACGTAGTCGAACACTTCGCCGGGCTGCTCCATTTTCTTTTCGATGATGGCTTCGTTGAGGAACGAAATGTTGAGCAGGCTCATGAACGCGCCGGGAACGCCGTGGCCGGTGGAGTCGCAGACGGCGAGGTAGAATTTTTCGCCTTGCCTCGTTGCCCAATAAAAATCGCCGCTGACGACATCCTTCGGTTTGAACAAAATAAAATGCTGCGACAAATTCGCCTGCAGCAATTCGTCGTGCGCGAGCAGCGCGTACTGGATGCGTTTCGCATAGTTGATGCTGTCGCGGATGTCTTTGTGCGCGGCGGTCACTTTTTCTTTTTCCTGCTGCAGCTCGAACGTCCGCTCGGTGACTTTCGTTTCGAGCACTTCTTTTTCTTTCCGCAGCTGCCGCTCTCTCCGGCGGATGAATCCCCACGCGGAAAGCACGAGCGTGACGCCGCACAGCGTGTAAAACCAGGTGGTCCTCCAGAACGGCGGCGTGATGATGATCCTGACTTCTGCGATCTTGCCGTTCCACGTGCCGTCATTGTTGGAGGCTTTTACACGGAACGTGTATTCGCCCGGGTCCAGGTTGGTGTATGTCACGAAACGGCGGTCTCCGGCTTCCACCCACGATTCGTCGAAACCTTCCATCATGTACATGTAGCCGTTACGCGCAGGATTGGAAAATTCGAGGCCGGCGAATTCGAAGGAGAAAAAATAATCGCGCCAGGAAAGCGTGATGGTTTTGGCGTGCGTGATGTGTCCGGGCAATGCATGGGGCTTATTCATTACCGTGAAGTTCGTGATGACGGCATCAGCGGGCGAAAGGTTGGGCGTGATGTCGCGCGGGTAAAATGCGCTCAGCCCATTCACCCCGCCGAAAAGGATCTGTCCGTCGCCGGCGCGGTAATAGGCGTTCTGGTTGAACTCGTTGCCCTGCGTGCCGTCCTGCGTGCTGTAGGATCGTACTTCGCGCGTCAGCGGGTTAAGCATGCAGATGCCGCGGTTCGTGCTGATCCATATCTCGTCCTTTTCTCCGGGAAGTATCCCGTTGATCACGTCGTTGGGCAAACCGTTCTTCTGGTTGAACCCCGTTGCTTTCCCGTCTTTGAAATAATACAGCCCGGCGCCGCCCGTCCCGATCCACAGGCCGCCGAACTGGTCCTGGTACATCGCCGAAATTTCATTGCCGTTTGTGCGCCACACCACATCGAACGTTCGCGTCCGCCTGTCGAACAAAAGCAGCTTTCCCTGCTGCATCCCGATCCAGAGGTGATGCTCGTCCTGCTCGATGATGTTGTAGACCTGGTCCGACGGCGCGATGCTGTCGTTCTTCGCGAACGGGTAGCTGACGAAGCGATCGTTCGGCGCATCGTATCGCTGCAACACGTGGGAGCCGGCGATCCAGAGATAACCTTTCTTGTCGCAGCACAGGGCGCTGACGACGCTGTTCCCCAGCGAGGTGGAATCGGCGGTGGGAATGTAGACGTTATACTTTTTTTCAGCCGGGTCGTATTTGTACAGCCCGGCGCCGGTCGATCCCATCCAGATCTCCCCGTTGGGATGGCGCGCCAGGCATTGCACGTTGGTGCGGGCGCTCGGGCCGCCTTTAACGCCCAGCGGGGGACGCGTGAACTGCGCGGTCGTGCGATTGTAATGCACCGGGCCCGCGCCTGTGCCGATCCAGATGCCGCTGGCGCCGTCGCTGCAGAACGACCAGATGGTATTGGAGGGAAGCGAGTTCGAATCGCGCGGGTCGGCATAGAGCCAGGTGAAACGGTCGAGACGCTCGTTGAGCACGTTGGCCCCGCCCTGCCACGTACCGGACCATATCTGCCCGCTGCGGTCTTCAGCGACGCTCCACACATTGTTGTCGCTGAGCGATTCGGGGCGGTCGGGATCGTGGAGAAATCTTTTCCGCCCGTCCGTTTCGGGATCGAACATCAGCAAGCCGGTTTCCGCCGTGGCGGCCCAGATGCGACCCTGGTGATCGCGGATCAGCGACCAGATCATCCCGCGCGGGTCGCCGGGGTTATTACCCACGGTTTTGTACGTCATCGTGCGCGTCGCCGGGTCCCAGATGTTGATCCCTCTTCCCCACGTGCCGATCCAGACGCGGCCTTTTTTGTCCGTGCAGATGGCGCCGCGCGAATTGGGATGGTTCAGCTGCCCGTCGCGGTAAGCGATGCGGTCGAATTTTTTTGTCGCCGGGTCGTAAACGCTTACGCCGTTGGCCCACGTTACGATCCACATTTTTCCCGAGGCGTCGCACGTCATCCCGCGCACATCGTTCCCGCAAAGCGAGTTCGTGTCATTCCCGTTATGGCGGAAATAGGAAAATTTTTCCGTCCCCGGGTCGTAAATGCTTATCCCGTCTGCCAATGAACCGATCCAGATGCGGCCGGTCGCGTCTTCACGTAATGTAGTGATCGCGTCTGAAGCGGGACCCTTGCCGAGCGAATCGGGCGGGAAGCGACGGAAACGGTTGGTCGCCGCATCGTAACGGTTCAGCCCGTCGCGCGTGCCGACCCAGAGATAACCACTGCGGTCGACGAGCATGCAGCGAATGGTGTTCCCCGACAGCGAAGCGCTGTCGGCCGGATCGGGGCGGTAGTTGACGAAATGATAGCCGTCATACCGGCTCAGCCCGTCGCCCGTGCCGATCCAGATGAAGCCCTGGTGGTCCTGGACAATGCAGCTTGCGGAATTCTGGGAAAGCCCGTCTTCCGTGGTCAGGTGCCTGAAACGCCCGCCGTCCTTGCTGAAGAGGCTTGCGGGGAACACAAGTAAAAGAAGGAGGAGCAGGCGGTTCACGATGTGAAAGTTAGAAAAAAAGGGACGGGGGACGTAAGGGACGGGGGAGTATGGAACGGGAACGTTTCCGAAGTTCTGCCTGTCCCCTTTTCCGTCCCTCGTCCCTTTTTTTCGTCCCTCCCGCAGGGTTTTAAAATATTTAACCTTTCCTGAACGACTATCGACCGTAACTTTGCATGAAATGAGACAGCCGCCCCCTATACTTATTATACTGCTGTTTGTAGGAATATTCCTGCTGATCGATTATTACGTGTTTACGGGGCTGCGTACATTGACTTCCGGCTTTGAGCCGCGTACGCGGAAGATCGTTCACTGGGTTTATTGGGGCGTCAATCTTTCGCTGTTTTTGTGGATCGGCGGGCTGTTCCTGTTCATGCAATCCGATGCGGGCGTTCCGCGGTCGGTGAGCACGTTCTTCGGCTTCTGGCTTGCCCTGTTCATTCCCAAACTGATTTTCTCCGTTTTCCTCCTGGGCGAAGATGTGTACCGTTTGTTCCGTTCTGCTTATGCCGCCGGCCACAACGCCATTTACGACGTGGACAAGATGGAGCTGGGCACAAGCCGCCGGAAATTCATCAGCACCATTGCAGCGGCTACGGCCGCCGTTCCTTTCCTCGGCATCATCCACGGCATCGCTTCCGGGAAATTCCGTTACCGCGTGGTGCGTGAGACTGTTTATTTCCCGGACCTGCCCGACGCGTTCGACGGCTTCACCATCACGCAGCTTTCCGACATTCACTCCGGCAGCTTCGATCCCGACAGCGACCGCGAAGACATCCGGCGCGGCATCGAGCTCGCCAACGCGCAGAATTCCGACCTCTTCGTTTTCACCGGCGACCTCGTGAACAACGCCACGCGCGAGATGGAACCGTGGGTGGATGAATTCAGCAAGCTGCGCGGCACGCACGGGCAATTCTCCATCCTCGGCAACCACGATTACGGCGACTACATCAGCTGGCCGAGCGAATCGGCGAAGGAGAAGAACATGGAAGACATGTACGCGATGCACGAAACGCTCGGCTTCCGTCTCCTGCGCAACGAACATCACATGCTCGAGAAAGACGGGCAGCAGCTGTATGTCGTGGGCGTGGAAAACTGGGGAACGGGCGGCTTTAAGCGAAACGGCGACCTCGACCGCGCGCTTGAGAATATTCCAAAAGACGCGTTCAAAGTTTTGCTCTCGCACGATCCTTCGCACTTCGACGAGATCGTTTGCAGGCATGAAACGCCCATTCATCTCACCTTATCGGGCCACACGCACGGCGGACAGTTCGGCGTGGAAATTCCCGGCATCAAGCTGAGCCCCGTGCAGCTGCGCTACCCGCGCTGGGCCGGCCTCTACGACGATGCGTCGCGCTACATTTACGTCAACCGCGGTTTCGGCTTCCTCGCGTTCCCGGGACGTGTGGGCATCTGGCCGGAAGTAACCGTGATCACGCTGAAAAAAGGCAATGCACCTTCCCTCGCGTAACGATGTGCAAATGTGCAGGTTTGCAAATGTTCAGATGAGGATCAGTGTTAAGACGAAGCACTGGAAGTGAAACGGGAAAGCAATCCTGATGCGCGAATCTGCACATCTGCATATTTGCACATCCGCACATCAGATCCGTATCCCCACCACCAGCACGTCATCCACCTGCTCTTCATCTTCCCCTTTCCATTCCACGAATGTTTTTTCAAGCCCGAGCTTTTGCTCCTGCATGGGCAATTGATGAATGCGCAGCAATAATTCCCGCAGCTGCCTGTAGCCGAATTTTTTCCCTTTCGGTCCGCCGAACTGGTCCGCGTAACCGTCGGTGAACATATAGATCACGTCGCCAGTCTGCAGGCTGACGGTGTGCGCGGTGAAACGCTTCGGATCGCCGGGGAAAATGCCGACGGGAAATTTATCGGGAGCGATCTCGATGATGCTATTGTCGCGGATCAGCCAGAGGGGGTTGTTCGCGCACGCGGCCGACAGCTGCTTCTTTGCAGGGTCGAAAGCGCACAGCACGATGTCCATGCCGTCGCCGGTTTCCGAATCGGCCTGCTGCATGGCGTTGATCACCTTGCGGCGGAGCATGGCCAGCGCGGGGGCCGGTTCAGTAACTCCCTGCTCGCCCACGATCTCGGAGAGGAACGACGATCCCATCATGCTCATGATCGCGCCGGGAACGCCGTGGCCGGTGGCGTCGGCAACGGCCAGTAAAAATTTCCCGTCTTTTTCCGCGGCCCAGTAAAAATCGCCGCTCACGATGTCTTTGGGAAGATACAGCACGAAAAATTCGCCGAACCAGTTGCCCAGCCGCTCGGGCGTGGGCAGCACCGCCTCCTGGATGCGTTTGGCGTAGATGATCGAATCGGTGATGTCTTTGTTCTTTTGCTCGATGACTTCTTTCTGCCGCGTGATCTCCTCGTTGGCGGCTGCGAGGTCGATGTTGCGGAGACGATAGATCTCGTTCTCCGTTTCCATCTTTTCCACTTCAAAGCGGATCTGCAGCGCCTGCGTCTTCATGTTGATGTCCTCGTTGAAAAGCGATTGCTGCAGCCCGTAAAATTTTTCAAACACTTCGAGGGCGCCTTTGTGGTCGCCCATCTGCTTCAGGATGTCGACCATGTCCTGGTAGATCAGCACATGCACCGGTTTGGCCTGCGAAGGGTCGCCCATGGCGAGCGCGCGGTCGAACAATCGTTTCGCCTCTTCCGGGTTTCCCATTTTCAGGTACACCGTTCCGAGGTTGTGCAGCGAGCGCGCCACATCATACACGTCGTTCAGCTCCTGCTTTACCGCAAGGCAGCGTTCGATGTTGGCTTTTGCTTCTTCGAGCTTCCCGAGATGCTGGTACGCGATGCCGATGTTCCCGAGCGCGCTTGCAACATATTGCGCGTCGCCGACCTTTTCGAATATCTCGTTGCTCTTCGTCCATTCCGCGATGGCATTGTCCCATTCTTCCTGCAACGCATACGCATTGCCGATGTTGATGCGCGCAATCGCCTGCAGCCGTTCCAGTCCTTCCGCCAGGGCAATGTCGAGTCCCTTTTGCGCAAGCTCGCCGGCCTTAACTGCATTTCCTGCACGCTGGTAAATCACGCTGAGCGCGTTGAGCGTATTCGCCTCTCCGGTGTGGTCGCCGATCGTTACGGAAAGACTGAGGCTTTCATCAAGGAGGTCGATCGCCCGGGAATAATCGCCGAGATTGGCGTACACTTTTCCTACCTGGTTGTTGCACGTGATGACTTCGGCGAGCTGGTTATTTTTCCGGAAAAGTTGCGCGGCTTCTTCGGCGCAGCGGATCGCGCGGGGATAGTCGAATTTTTGTGCGGCTACAGTGCCGGCCTGGCGCAGGAGACACGCGCGGTGGTAGTCGTCGCCGTATTGTTCCGCCAGCGCAAGCAGGCGGGCAACAACGGCTTCGGCCTGCGCGGCGTCTTTCAGCTCGCGGAACCAGCTGCCGGTCGCATCATCGAACAGTTTTAAAAATCCTTCACGGCTTTTTCCTCCTGCTTCGAGCCGCGCTTCCAGTTCTTCGATCGTCACCATCTACACAAGTTTTATTCCTGCCACGCAAACATCGTCCACCTGCTCGAGATTGCCCCTCCAGCTTTCAATCGTCTCATCCAGCTTTTGCTTTTGCGCTTCCGGCGAAAGTGATGTGCCGGCGGCAAGCAGTGTTTTGAGCGGCCTGTATTTGAATTTTTTCCCGCGCGGACCGCCGAACTGGTCGGCATAACCGTCGGTGAGCAGGTAAAGCCAGTCGCCTTTTTCCAGCCGCAAGGTGTGCGTGGTGAACGGGTGCGGATTTTCCGTTTTCCCGACCGGCTGTTTGTCGGCGTTCGCTTCATGCAGCTCACCGCGGCTGAAATACAGCAGGGAATTGTAGGCGCCCGAGAACTTCACTTCACCCGACCGCGTATCGATCGCAACGAGGGAAATGTCCATGCCGTCTTTCACATCGCTTTCGCTTTTCGAAAATGTTTCGAGCACGAGCATGGTCACCTTATCGAGGATCCGCCCGGGGTCGGTGAGGCCGAATTCTTTCACGGCGCGCGCAAGCGCGTTGCTGCACACCACGCTCACCATCGCGCCCGGAACGCCGTGCCCGGTGCAATCGGCCACCGCGAAAATAACTTTGCCGTCCTTTTCCTCCAGGAAATAAAAATCCCCGGCGACGATGTCTTTCGGCTTGTAGAGCACGAAACTTTCCGGGAGAAACTGCTTCACGAGGCGTTCGGGCGGGAGAATGGCTTCCTGGAGGTGCTTGGCGTAGGTGATGGAATCGAGAATGGATCTGTTCTTTTCCGCCAGCCACGTATTCGTCTTTTGCTTCTGCTGGTAGCCACGGTAAAGCACGAATGCGAGTGCGATCATCAGCACCAGCCCGCCGGCGCCGGCATAGGTGTACGTTTTCTGCGTGTTGATCTCCTGCTCGTGGCGAAGCTCGTTCCGGAGATCGTTCTCCTGCTTTTCCGCAGCACGCGCAAGACTGTCGGCCTGCGCTTCTTTTTCGAATTCGTACTGGATCTGCGTGCGCGTGATCTCGTCATTCTTTTCCGCGTTGTACAGGCTGTCGCGGTCGGCGGTGTAAAGCATGTGGTTTTTGTACGCGTTTTTCCACTGGCCGGTTGCCGCATACAGCTCGCTCAGGCGTTTATACTGGACTGCGCGCTGGCTGAGCAGGTCAAGGCTGTCGCAGATGGCGAGGGAACGCAGCAGGTATTCTTCGGCTTCGGAATAACGTTCCATCCTGGTATAAACCGCGCCGATGTTGCCCAGGTGCCGCGCGATGTTGTCGATCTTCCCGCGCTCGCGGTTGATCTGCAGCGCGCGCCGGTAGTACACGAGCGCCGTATCATACTGGCCCATCGTGGCGTACACGTCGCCGATGTTGCCCAGGTTGGTCGCCATCCCGCTTTTGCTGTTCAGCTCGCCGTACAGCGCAAGCGCCTGGCGATAATAGTCCAGCGCTTTTACGTTATCGCCACGGTCGGAATAAATGTTTGCCGCATTTCCCATCGCCAGCGCGATCCCGCTTTTGTTCTTCGCCCTGCGCTGGATCTCCAGCATGCGCAGCACATATTCGAGCGCATGGTCAAGATCGCCGACGCTGTAATAAACTCCGGCCACCCCGTTGTAAATGCTCGAGCTTGCGGTGGTGTCTTTCAGCTCTTCGAACATCACCAGCGCCTCCAGGTATTCTTCGAGCCCCTTCGTATAATTTCCCTGCGAAGAATACACGGTCCCCATCACCTCGTGCGTGGCAGCCAGCTTCTTTTTGTACGCAGGCGACGTGAGATAAATAGCTTCTGCTTTTCGCGCATACCCGAGCGAAGCGGAATAATCGCCTTTCTCCATCAGGAAACCCGCAAGCGCATAATAGCTGTCGGCGAGAATTTTTTTTGCCGCCACCGTATCCTTTTCACCGGCCCCGGCCGCAAATGCTTCCGCCAGTTTCAGCGCCTGGCGCGAAAGCACGAGGGACGTATCCACGTTGTTGAAGCGGTAGCAGGAACCGAGCTCGTTCAGCAATCTCACCCGCTGTGTGTCGGCTTTCGCCGCTTTCAACACCTTCCTGAGGGAGTCGGCCTTCCGCTGCTGCTGCCCGTACGCCGGCGAACAACAAAAGAAGAAGAAAATAAAAAGGGTTAAAAAAATCCGGCAAGCGTTCACGGAATGAAATTAATCATTTGGGAATGAAAGTGGGTGCTGGCGTTTCTGTTGTCCCAGGTTGTCGGTTGTCAGGGGTTGGCGGTTGTCAGGCAGTGGCTGCTGACTGACAACCGAAGCGGCGCAGCCGCGACCGACAACCCGGGACAACTTTTGACAACCGGAACGGTTATTTTATCCTCACACCGATGATCAGCATGTCATCCGTCTGCTCATACTTGCCGCCGCCGGGAGTGGGATAATTCATCCACTGCGAAAGCGCATTCGCGATCGTATCGCGCTGTTCTTTGACCGGGCGGGCCGCATTATTCACGAGCAATTCCTGCAGCTGTTTGTATTTGAATTTTTTTCCGCGCGGGCCGCCGAACTGGTCGGCAATTCCATCGGTGAAAAGATAGATCATGTCGCCCTGCTGCAGTTCGATGCGGTGGTTGGTGAACGGGTGCGACTCTTTCAGGTAAGCGCCGATCGGCTGCTTGTCGCCGGCGTACTGGAGGAGTTCCCCGTTCCGCACGAGATACACCGGGTTGTTGGCGCCGGCAAAATCCATCACGCGCGCCTCCATGTCGATCGCGCAGAGGGCGATGTCCATGCCGTCCTTGATGGAAAAATCCACGTCGGCTTTCTGCTTGAGCGTTTTGATCACGCCACGGTTGAGGTAATCGAGCGCGTCGGACGGCGTGTTGACGGTGGGCTCGGTGACGGTCTGCTCGAGGATGGTGTGGCCGACAATGCTCATGAACGCGCCGGGAACACCATGGCCGGTGCAGTCGACCGCCGCGAGCACGGAGAGCTTGCGTGTTTGCCCGTCCGGCCCTGTCGGCCTGACGACGCTGGCCCAGTAAAGATCCCCGCTGACGATGTCTTTGGGCTGGTAGAACACGAACGCGTCATCGACGATCTTCTCCAGCTCTTCTTCCGTCGGCAGGATGGCCTGCTGGATGCGCTGCGCGTAGTTGATCGAATCGGTGATGTCCTTGTTCTTCTGCTCGATGATCTCGCGCTGGGCCTGCACTTCGCGTTCGAGGCGGAGGCGCTCGCGGATATCGCGCGCGTAGATCACGATGGCGGGGCGGCCGGCGAAAGGCGCCACTTTTGCGCTGCATTCCACGGGCAATATTTCACCGGACTTCGTGACGAAAGGAATGTCTTTGTAAATAAGCCCGCCTTTTTCCCACACGTCGGCCACGATGCTCGAGCTGCGCTCCAGCTCGCTTTTCGGGTGAAGGTCGAACAGGGATTTTTTTGCGAGCTCTTCCTGCGTATAGCCCAGCAAAGCCGCCGCGCTGGGATTCGACTGGTGAATGCGCCCGTCGACGATGTCGATGACGATCATCGCGTCGTTGGCCTGGTCGATGATGCTCTGGTACTTGGTGATCTGCTTGTCGAGCGCGTCGAATTCCGCTTTGATCTTGTTGCGGCTGCTGACGGAAATGAACGCGACAACGGCAAGAATGACCGCGAGAACGCCGAGACCGATTGCGAGGTAAAGCATATTTACAATTTAGCGGGTATGTCGGAATTTTTCAGGACCGGAAATCGCCGGTGTGATAAATGGGTTATGGATCAAAGCTTGTCAATGATCGGGAAAATGAGCGAGGGGTTGAGGAATTCACCCACTTTATCGGGGCGCGATACGTAGCGCACGATCCCGTTCTTGTCTACCAGGAACGATGCCGGCAGCGGGATGCCTTCGTCGTATTTTTCGGCAAACGCATTGTCGTATTCCTGGAGCTGAACGCCGTACTGCATCGCTGTTTTCTGCCCGTCGTCGGCCAGCACTTTGAATTCGAGGCCTAGACGTTCCACCATCTCCCTGTTCACACCCACAGGATCGGGACCGATGGAAAGCACGAATACGTTCTTCTCCCTGAAGCGCTCGCTTTCTTTCTGGTACGTGCGCAGCATCATGTGACAGCCCGGGCACCAGTCGCCGCGCACGAAGATGAGCAGGAGGTGGCGCCCGCCATGGAAGTCGGACAGGCTGACGGTGCTGCCGTCGTTGGCCGGAAGCGAGAACGGGGGCGCGGGCTGGCCGGTTGCAATGCGGTAGCCTTTCATCGTTTTGGCCAGCAGCTGGCGTTTGTCTTTAAGAATGCCCCAGGTGATAATGCCGCCGAAGATGAGCGCGGGAACAGGAAGCAGCCAGCTGAGCACGTCGCTGTGCGCGATCATGTTGCCGGCGATGTGACAGCCGATCGCCAGCAGGAGCATGCTCACTTCGAACCAGGTTTTACCCGTGTAGGCGAAAAAGCGGAAAAACATGATGCGCCCGAATGTCGCCATGGTCACGAAGATCATCGTGAGCAGCAGGAAGGGAAATTTTTCGAACGGATAATCCAGCGCAACACCGGTCATGATGCCGCAAAACAGCTGCGTGGAAAATTGAAAGAAGCCGGTGAACTTCGAGAAGTCCTTCATCGCGATGAAATATCCCACCGCCGCCGTGATCGCCGCCGCTTCCCGCATTTCCCACACAAAAAGCAATGGCACTGCTGCCAGGGCGACAAGCAGTCCCGCGATCGTATAAACCGGCTTATTACCCATAGAAGTGCTAATATACGTTTTTCACGCCCCGCCAGATTGCACGTATTTTTCGCAGATTTGCAGCCTGATTTTTACCCGAATCAATCCGTGAAATCCGTGAAATCTGTGGCGATGAAATCTGCGGCCGCGGTTATTTTTGATCTCGGCGGCGTCCTGCTCAACCTCGACACCGCCGCCACCGGCAATGCCTTCCGCGCGCTGGGCATGACCGATTTCGACGCGCATTACACGCAGGCGAAACAGAACGGGCTTTTCGACGCGTTCGACAAAGGGGAAATTTCCCCGCAGGAATTCCGCAACGCGCTGAAAAAACATTTGCCGCCCGGCACGAGCGACGAAGCCATCGACAAGGCCTGGAACGCGATGCTGCTGGACCTGCCGGTGGAACGGCTGCAACTGCTGGAACAACTCCGCGGAAAGTACCGCCTCTTCCTGCTCAGCAACACGAACGAAATTCACGTCACCGCTTTTTCCGGCTACCTGCAGCGCACGTTCGGCTTCAGCGATTTTTCAAACTATTTCGAACGCTGGTATTATTCCTGCCGCATCGGGAAACGCAAACCCGACGCCGAAGCGTTCTTCCACGTGCTCGAAGAAAATGGATTGAACGCGGAAGAAACCATTTTCATCGACGACTCGCCGCAGCATGTGGAAGGCGCGCTCAAACTCGGCATTCATGCAAAGCTCCTGCGCGTGAATGAAGGCGAAGAGCTGGTTGAATTCTGGAAGCGCTCGGGACTCTGACAAAAAAGAAAGCCCGTCCCGGAATCCGGAACGGACCTTCTTCAATCGAATCAGATCTTAGAGGCTGTTTAAAGATTAGATTTTAAAATTATTATACGCGGATTTTTGAGCCAGACGAGGCGCCTTTCGCAGGCCATATCGGAGAGAATCTGGTCAAGAAAGGCAACGAAGTATGGCTCAAAAAGACGCATAAGAATTTTAAAAGATGATCTTTAAACAGCCTCTTAATTACTCAACGATCAGCTTGCCGTTAGCGAGCTGCTGGTTGTCGCCGGTGATCTGGTAGAAGTACATGCCGGCAGATAATCCTTCACGGTCGACGGTAACGGTGGGCGTGGTGATGTTGTTCACCTGGCGCACGAGACGGCCTGTTCCGTCGTAGATGGAGAGCTGCATGTTTCCCACGTGCTGCTGCGTTTCGATCGCGAACGTCGCCGTCGTGCTGAACGGGTTCGGGAAAACATTTACCGATGCGGGCGCAGCTTCCTGCTGGCTGATCGCGGTGATGCCCATGCAATAATCGACCATGCCGTTCCAGATGCGCGGCGAGAAGAGGCCGGTGAACGGGTAGACCATGCCTTTGCCTTCTTTGATGGAGATCATGCCGTCGTAGCTGTACACTGCGCCTTCGGTGGTGCCGTCGGTGTAATTCACATCCGCACCGCTGGCGTTACCGGTAACGTAGAACGCTACGGTCTGGCCGGCGGGAACCGGGACGTTGAACGGGATCGGGATGAGCGTGGGAACGTTTGCGCCGGAGGAAGTGACCATCACGCTGTCGATGAGTGTCCATGCGCCGGGGTTGGTTTCGTTCCCGAGGTACGTTCCGTTGCGGTAATAGATCTTCATGTAGCCGCTGCCGTTGATGTTGCCGTAGAAGCCGTTGATCGTTACGTCCATCGTCGCGGCGATGTCGAACATGTTTCCGTCGGCGCCGTTGCCGCCTGCAAAGAGCGTGGAATCAGACTGGCACGGGTCCAGGTTCGGCGGGCAGTAATAAATGTTGCCGTTGAACACGCGCGGAACGCCGCTCAGGGCCCACAACGTTCCCATGCCGCGGCCTTCGTGCACACGGAGAAAAAAGTCCTGCGCGTACAACGCATTTTCCGCCGTGCCGTTGGTGTAATCGACCGCAATGTTGCCGTCGCCGGAAATGTAGAATGCTACGGTGTCGCCGGTGTTCATCATGCGGCCGACGTACATCGGGATGCGCACGGGCGTGCCGGCAAGCGGGTTGTGGGTCATCACGCTGTCGACGAGCGTCCATGCGCCGGGCGTCGTTTCGTTGCCGATGTAAGAGCCGCTGCGGTTGTAGATGTAAACCCATCCGCTGTCGCCGGCGAACACGCCGTCGAAGAACGTCACGGTGAGATCCTGGTTGGCGACGAGGTTGAACATGATGCCGTTGTTGCCGTTGCCGCCCGCGTAGGTGGTGCGGATGCTGTCGCAGCCGGCGCCGGCTACCGTTGCGGAAGGTTGTACCTGGCGGCTGGATGCGGGGAGCTGCGCGCGGCGGATCCGATAGCTATCGGATGCGGCGGGCGCAGGATTGGCGGCTTCATCGGCGGTGAGCCCGCGGATGGTTTGCGCATCTGCGGAAAGTCCTGCCAGGAGCGCGCCGGTCATCAAAATTGTTTTGAGCGTAGAGATTTTCTTCATGTGTTTTGGTTTTTGCAAGGGATGATTGAGCGACAAAGCTAGACCAGGCCCCCGCGGAAACCTGTGATGAAAATCAATCCTGTAAGTGACCAACTGCTGGAAGTGCAGTTGAAGTTCAGCGGATCTCCTGGCAAAGTTCGACCAGCACGCCGTTCGATGATTTCGGGTGAAGAAAACAGACGAGCTTGTTGTCCGCGCCTTTTTTCGGCTCTTCGCTGAGCAGCGTGAAACCTTCCGCCTGCAGCCGTTTCATTTCCGCTCGGATGTCGTCGACCTCGAACGCGATGTGATGAATGCCTTCTCCTTTTTTCGCGATGAACTTCGCGATCGGGCTGTCCGGGTTGGTCGCCTCGAGCAGCTCGATCTTGTTTTCACCGGTGCGGAAGAACGAAGTCGTCACGCCTTCGCTCTCCACGCGTTCCGATTTGTACGGCATCTGCCCGAAGAGCTTCGAGAAAAGCGCGTTGGAGGTTTCAAGGTTGCTGACCGCGATGCCGATGTGCTCGATCTTGTTCATAGCCCGGGCTAAAAAAACAATCCCGCCTGGAGAGCGGGATCGTTGCGTGAATTTACCTTTCGTTACTGCTTGAAGAATTCTGCAGTCGTGTTGTCGTAGTTGAGGAAGTAGCCTCCTTTTGCGAGGCCGGTTACGTCGATCTTGCCGCCGAAGCCTTTCTTGACGATGTTGCCGTACTGGTCGTAAATTTCCCAGAGGGTTTCTCCGCCTTCGAAGGTGATGTCGGTTTTCGCTTTAACGGGATAGAACTTGATGGCCGGTTTGGAGGACGTGCATTTTGCGACCGGTGAGGTGCGTGCCTGGCCGGAGTAGTCGACCTGCTTGACGCGGAACTGGTTTTCGCCCGAATGGGGAACCACTTTGAACGTGTAATTGTTGGGGCCGGCAGCTCCGAGACCGTCGACTTCGCCGACTTTCACCCATTTGTTCCAGCGGAATTGTTCGACTATATAAGTCAGCTTTCCCTGCTCGCCGGTGGTGGTCCACTTGAGCGTTTCGCTTCCGCAATCGACTGCGATGCTGGTGGTAACGAAAGTGGATTTCGGCTTGAGCACTTCCGGGTTGAGCACTTTCGGCTTGCAATCGTCTTTGTGGAAAATCTTGATGGTAACGGGATCGCCGGTTTTGAGGTTGAAATTCCGCAGGTCCACTTCGAACGCGCTGGAACCGATCTCATCGGTGGTTACGACATCATTGACACGTACTTCATACACACAAAAACCGACACCGCTGCTGGCAAAGGGATTCTGCACATATACGTTTTTGCCCTGGTAAGTGCCTTCGAGCAGGATCATTGACTGGCTATAACCCTTCAGCACAAGCAGAAAAGCGAAGACGGCCAGTATAGTTAGTTTTTTTTTCATCGTGCGAGTGCAAAGGGGGGGAAGCACCTCCGAATTTGACGGGCAATATTAGAATGTTAAAGGACAAATTCAAAATAAAACCTTAATAATTTTCGATAAATCCCCTTTCTGCTTCGGTGGGCGCGGGCCGGGAAAAGTTGTAAATCAACGTCCTCCAAGTGATTCAAGGGAAAAGAATGCCGCTGAGAATGTTTTTCACGGAGAAAATGCAATTCCGGATTTCCTGAAAAAAAGCGATCCTTCACGACGAATTTGTATCTTCGCCCGATAAAATCGGTATTAAACCCGTTAGCATTACCTGATTATGAGAAAACTCCTGCTGTTTCTCCCCGTTGCCTTTCTTACTTTTATTATTGGTGCCTGCAGCGATGACACCCCCGATGGGGAAACGCGCAAAGACGGCATTGGCGGGCGCGTTTACGGCGGTACGCTCCGTTTCAACGAAACGGACAAGTTCCAGACGCTTTACCCCACGCTCATCACAGACGCGATCTCTTCCCATATCGCCACGCAGGTCTATGAAGGCCTCGTGAAATTCGACCCCCGGACGCTCCGCATCATCCCCAGCATTGCTGAAAAATGGGAGATGGACACCTCGGGTACGGTGTACACTTTCCACCTCCGCAAAGACGTGACGTTCCACGACGATCCCTGCTTCGACGGCGGAAAAGGACGCGCGGTGACGGCTGAAGATTTCAAATACGCGTTCGAGCTGCTGTGCAGGAACGACGGCAGGAACCCGAATTTCGCCACCACGTTCAAGGGCCGCGTCACCGGCGCAAGCGCTTTCTTCGATGCAGGCGCCGATGCGAAAGCCGGCTCCCTCGAAGGCGTAAAAGTCATTGACCCGCACACGCTGCAGATCCGCCTCGACAAGCCGAGCATTTCTTTCCTGTACATTCTCGCCAATCCCTCCGCAGCCGTTGTGGCACGCGAAGCCATCGAGAAATACGGCGAATCGATGCACATCGGCACCGGCCCGTTCGTGCTCACCAGCATTGCGAACGACTCCAGCAACGTGGTGCTCGTGCGCAACACGAACTACTACGGCACGGATTCGCTCGGCAACAAACTGCCTTTCCTCGACTCCATCAAGATCTCCTTCATCGACAATAAAAAAGCCGAGCTCGACCTGTTCCAGTCCGGCCAGCTTGATTTCGTCTGGGGGCTGAGCTCCGAAGCCGTCAAAACGTACGTGCCGCAGGTCATTTCCGAATTCGAACAAAAGCCGCCGAGCAAGCTGCTCGACCACTCTTCCGAGTTCGTCACCCAGATGTACGAGTTCAACACCACGCGTCCGCCGTTCGACAACGTGAAAGTGCGCCAGGCGTTCTGCTACGCGATCGACCGCAACCACATCGTGGAAGACGTGCTCGCGCGCGAAGCATACGGCCCCGGCATCAACGGCATCTGCCCGCCCGCGCTGCCCGGCTACAAAGCCAGCGAGATCAAAGGGTACGAAATGATCCGGGAATCGGAAGAAGAGACCCGGGCGCAGAAAGAATCCGAACGCGCGCTGGCCCGCAAGCTGCTTGCCGAAGCCGGTTACCCGAACGGAAAAGATTTCCCGAACGTAAAGCTCGTGCTCAACAGCGGCGGCTCGCGCAACACGCTCGTCGCGGAAGAGATCCGTAACCAGCTCAGCGAAGTGCTTAACGTGAACATCGAGATCGCGAACGTTTCCTTCCAGCAAAAACTCACCGAAGCACGTTACGCGCGCGCCGACATGTTCCGCTCCGCATGGGTGGCCGACTACCCGTCTGCCGAAACCTTCCTGTCGCTGTTCTACGGCGCGGATGTTCCCGACAGCACGTCACAGCCTTCTTTCCCGAACACGAGCCGTTACCGCAACCCGAAATTCGACAGCCTGTTCGACGCAGCACGCACCGCAAAAACCCAGGCAGAAGCCAACAAGCTTTTCCTCCAGGCCGAACAGATCATGATGAACGACGCGCCGGCAATCATCCTCTGGTACGATGAGAATTACCGCCTTACGCAGTACCGCGTCAAGAACTTCTTCACCAACCCGATGCGCTACCTCGATTTTTCACAGGTGTACATTAAAGAGGAGCCGAAAAAAGACGGAAAGGACAGCACCCCGAAGGAGAAGCAGGCTGCCCTCCTCATTGAAAAGATGGACCGGGAAGCACCCCTGTTCGCCCAAAAGAAAGTCGAAGGCTGCTGATCTCCGGCACGATTATTTCACACCCCTGTCCGCCCCGGCGAACGGGGGTTTTTGTTCAAACGTCCTAACCTTTTCCAACCCATGAAGAACCTCTTCACCACGATCTTCTTCGCTGCGCTTGCGGGGATGCCCGTTGTTTCCCGCGCGGCCGACAACGAGCAAAAGATCGAAGCCCCCATCAGCGCTGTCGTCGTGTACCTCACCGGCGCAGAAATTTCCCACCAGAAAACCGTGACGCTGCAGCCCGGACGCAACGAGCTGCATTTTGTCGGGCTCACGTCGAAGCTCGTTCCGAAAAGCAT
Organism: uncultured Chryseobacterium sp.; assembly: GCA_966211705.1. Classification (GTDB taxonomy): domain Bacteria; phylum Bacteroidota; class Bacteroidia; order Palsa-965; family Palsa-965. The sequence goes on along the minus strand of CBIHOC010000019.1, from coordinate 20,771 downwards.
CCAGTTCACCGCAACCGGTGAAGTTTCCGTGCTCGCGATCAGCAACCGCGTCGACTACCTGTTCGGCCAGAAAAAAAATGACGTCCGCATCCAGCAGCTGGAAGATTCGCTGACGCTGATGAGCGACAACCTCGACATCACGCACGGGCAGATCGAAGCGTATGAAAAAGAAAAGCAGATGCTCGACGCCAACCAGCGCATCGGCGGAAGCGACAAAGGCGTTGTGCCTGCCGACCTGAAGCTCACCGCCGATTTTTACGTGCAGCGCATCACCGAGATCAACACCGAGCTGGTGAAGCTGCGCCGCAAAGCGGTGAACCAGGAAGAGCTCGTCAACCGTCTTTCCTGGCAGGTGCGCGAAGCCAACCAGCGCACCAACCCGCCCATGGGCGAGATCATCGTGCTGGTGACGAACGCTTCGGCGGCAAAGATCGAGTCGAACGTCGTGCTGCGTTATGTGTGCAGCTCGGCCGGCTGGGCGCCCAGCTACGATCTCGTGGCGGAAGACGTGGGCAAGCCGATCGACCTGAAGTACCGCGCGAAGGTGTTCAACAACACCGACGTGGCATGGAAGAACGTGAAGATGCGCCTGTCGACCTCCGATCCCATGCGAAGCGCCGCTGCGCCGATCCTGCAGAAATGGACGCTCAACTTCGAAAGCAATTACAGCTATAAGGCTTACCAGCAGCAGCAGTACAATTACGATTCCAACGCTCCTGCCGCCGCACCGCAAACGCTCGAAAGCCAGAACCTGGCCAACTCCGCCCCGCCCCGCGCAGCAGATGGACGCGGAGAAGCGATGAAATATTCCACAAAAGGAGCTTACAGCGACGACTTCGAAACCCGGCAGGATTACCAGCAGCCCCAGCAGCAGTACAACCAGATCCAGGTGTCGGAGCTGAGCGCCGAGTTCGACATCAAAGCGCCGTACGACATTCCTGCCGACGGCAAGCCGTACATCGTGGACGTAACGGCGTACAACCTGAACGCGACGTTCAAGTACCACTGCGTTCCGAAAATGGAGCGCGAGGCATTCCTGCTCGCCCGCATCACCGGCTGGGAAGAGCTCGACCTGGTGGAAGGACCGGCCAACGTTTATTTCGGCGGCACGTATGTCGGGCAATCGTACATCTACACCCGCAGCGTGAACGATACGCTCGACCTTTCCTTCGGCCGCGACCAGAAGCTGGTTGTTACCCGCACGAAGCTGAAAGAGTTCAACAATGAAAAAACAGCCGGCACGACGAAGAAGGAAACGTATTCGTTCGAGATCAACGTGAAGAACACGCGCAAGACGTCGGTGCTCGTCGAGCTCCAGGACCAGGTCCCCGTTTCGCAGGACGCAGAGATCATCGTGGAAACGCCCGAGCTGTCGAAAGGCGAGCTGGATCCCGCGACGGGCATCGTGACGTGGAACATGAACATTCCGCCGGGAGAAACGCAGAAGGTCGTTCTCACTTACACCGTCAAGTACCCGAAGAGCAAATCGGTGAAGACGAAAAAATACCGTTCGACCGCCGCGCCGAAGTTTTGATTTCGGTTGTCGGTTGTCCGGGGTTATCCAAGGTTGTCGGTTGTCAGCCCGGTAGTCATCACTGACGACCGGCAACCGATGCGGCGCAGCCGCGACAACCCCGGACAACCGACAACCGACAACAGTTTTCCGTGAAAGACCATTACCGCACACTCGGTGTTGCCGAGAACGCTACCGACGCCGACATCAAGCTGGCGTATCGCCGCCTGGCGAAGCGTTACCATCCTGACGTGAACGCGGGTGCGCGCGGTGCGGAAGAGCGCTTCAAAGAGATCGTAGAGGCGTATGACATCCTTTCCGACCCGGTGCTGAGGCGCACGTATGACCTGAAGCGGAAGCGCCGGGAGCTGTATGGCAGCAGCAGCACGTTCATTTATACGCCGCAACCCCCGCCGGAAAAAAAAGATCCGCGGCGCAAGACCTATTCCCCGGAAGATCTCGAGCGGGCGCAGCGGCGGCACCGCGGGAGGACGATGGCGCAGGTGGCGCGGCGCAAAAAGCTGCTGGCAGGAATGATCGTCACGTTCATTATTTACCTGTTCGCGGCGGCGGCATTTGAAAACTGGCTGGAGAAAAAACGGGAAGAGGAAGCCGTCGCGCTTGCGAAGCAACTGGAAGAGCACGCGCAGGCCGAGCTGCTGAAAAAGAAGAACACGATCGAAAATTACGATTCGCCTTATGACAGTCTTTTCGGAACGGAGCAGGACGTATGGAATTCGAGAAACAACATCGTGTTCCGCAACCCGTATTCTGAAGCTGTGATTTGTGTCGTCCGGGCAGAAGCCCCGTTTAAAACCGTCCGTAACGAGTTCGTGCGTCCCGGGGAGAAATTTGTGATGCGGAGACTGCCGCCCGGCGCTTATTTCATCAAAGTGTATACGGGCGACGACTGGGACGTCAACAAAAAGGTGAACGGGAAACCTTTGGGCGGCTTTAAACGGAACGAAGAGTTCTTCCGGGTGAACATCGACACGATCAGGCTCGATTACGGCGCTCCCGAATACCCGGTCGAAGACAAGATCCAGGATACGGTTGTGATCGATCCCACGCTGTTGCCTTTCGAGCCGATCTCGAGGGACGAGTTCTTCCGGACGGAATAGATTGAAGATTGAAAATTATTGCTGTCCGGGGAAACTTTTTGCTAAGACAAAGTCACCGTGTTGATCGAAAAGCGAGGCCACGAAGACACTAAGGAAAGGCAAGAAGTCAATGGAAAAATTCTTTGTGAAACTAACGCTGTAAAATCAAACATTCCGGAGCATTTGTCAATTTTATCCCGGGCAACAGTGATTTTCAATCTTCAATTTTCAATTATTCCACCGAATCGGCCTTTTCCTGCGTTAAAATAGCGTAAATCAAGCTCCAGCAAAGGTTTCTGCAGGCTTAAAACCCTTACCTTTGCACTTCTTTTTTAACGCCATGGCAGAAATACGAAACATCGCAATCATCGCTCACGTCGACCACGGGAAGACAACACTGGTGGACAAAATGCTCCTCCAGGGAAAACTTTTCCGTGAGAACCAGGAATCCGGGGAACTGATCCTCGACAACAACGATCTTGAACGGGAACGGGGCATTACCATTCTCGCCAAGAACGTTTCGGTCGTTTACAAGGGCATCAAGATCAATATCATCGATACGCCGGGCCACGCCGATTTCGGCGGTGAGGTGGAACGCGTGCTGAACATGGCCGACGGCGTACTGCTGCTCGTGGACGCATTCGAAGGCCCGATGCCGCAGACGCGCTTCGTGCTGCAGAAAGCGCTCCAGCAGGGAAAGCGCGCCATCCTTGTCATTAATAAAGTGGACAAGCCCAACTGCCGTCCCGACGAAGTGCATGACCAGGTGTTCGACCTGTTCTTCAACCTCGGCGCCACGGAAGAGCAGCTCGGCTTCCGCACTGTGTACGGCTCTTCGAAGCACGGCTGGATGGGCCCCGACTGGAAAAACCCGGCAAGCGACATCTCCCACCTGCTCGACACGATCGTGGAGTATTTCCCGAACGCGCCTCAATACGAAGGTTCGCTCCAGCTCCAGGTCACCTCGCTCGATTATTCCTCGTTCGTCGGCCGTATCGCCGTGGGACGTGTTTACCGCGGCGTCATTAAAGAGAACATGCCGGTTGCACTGATGAAGCGCGACGGCCGCATCGTAAAAATGCGCACCAAGGAGCTCTTCGTGTTCGACGGGCTCGGTAAAAAGAAAGTCCCTGAAGTGGTAGCGGGCGACATCGCCGCCGTTACCGGCATCGAAGGTTTCGAGATCGGCGACACGATCGCGGACGGTGAAAACCCGGAAGCATTGCCGGCCATCAACATCGACGAGCCGACGATGAGCATGCTCTTCACCATCAACAACTCGCCGTTCTTCGGCAAAGAAGGCAAGTTCGTCACCTCGCGCCACCTGCGTGAGCGTCTCGAGCGCGAGCTGGAAAAGAACCTCGCCATGCGCGTGGAGGAAACCGATTCACCGGATTCGCACCTCGTTTACGGCCGCGGCATCCTTCACCTGTCGATCCTGATCGAAACGATGCGGCGCGAAGGATACGAGCTGCAGGTCGGCCAGCCCCAGGTCATCATCAAGGAGATCGACGGCGTGAAGCACGAGCCGGTGGAGATCCTGACCGTCGACACGCCGCAGGAAACGTCCAGCAAGGTGATCGACCTCGTCTCGCAGCGCAAAGGCGATATGCTCGTCATGGAACCGAAAGGCGACCTCATTCACCTCGAATTTGAAATTCCCGCGCGCGGGATCATCGGGCTGCGCAATAATTTATTGACCGCAACAGGCGGCGAAGCGATCATCGCGCACCGCTTTAAAGGTTACGAGCCCTGGAAAGGGTATATCCCCGGCCGCATCGCCGGCGTTCTCATCGCGAAAGAAAAAGGAACTGCAGTCGCTTACTCCATCGATAAGCTCCAGGACCGCGGAAGCTTCTTCGTCAACCCGGGAGAGGAAGTGTACGGGGGAATGATCATCGGCGAGCACATCCGCCCCGACGATCTCGTGGTGAACATCACGGAGAAGAAAAAGCTGACCAACATGCGCGCATCCGGCAGCGACGACAAGACGAGCATCGCACCCGCCATCAAGTTCTCCCTCGAGGAAGCGATGGAATACATCCAGGGCGATGAATACGTGGAAGTGACACCGCAGTCGCTCCGCCTCCGCAAGGTCCATCTCGACCCGAACGAGCGCGACCGCCTCAAGAAGAAGATGACGGCGGATTCGTGAGAACTTCGTTCATCCATCAGGGCCGGATCGATCCGGCCCTGATGGACAAAAAAGAAAAAGGTGCGGTTGTCCGCACCTTTTTCTTTTTTGTCATTGGAAGATCACGCTTCGGGCTTTTCAGCTGCGGCGGGTTTCGCGCGGAGCGACTTTGCGCTTTCCAGCATGCGGTTGATGTCGTCCTTGTTGAACTGGTTGTCGGGGTTGTTGTTGTTGTCGCGGACGTAGTATTTATCGTTGCCGATGCTGACGATGTGGTAGAAGTGCATCATCGAGAGGTCGCCGAATTTGGTTTCCCAGACGAGCGTGGAGGAATCGCTGGTGATGAAGTTGCTGACGCCGGCGTCGCTTGAAGCGGCGATGAGCTCTTTCTGCTTCGCAAGGTCGGCGTCTTCCGGCGTAGCGCCGTTGATCAGCACATTGTAATGCTGCCCGATCCTGATCTCGATACCGACAGGTGTTTCCATCGTGTCGACCGTGGGGAAAAAGTTGGAATCGGGAATATTGATCTTGAGCGGGAAACCGAGATGGGTGAGATCGATTGCTTTCATTCCTTTGGGCACGACGTCTTCTTTGACTTCGGCGGGGTTATCGGAGCAGGCTGTCCACAGCAGCGGCAGCGCGAATGCAGCAATGAGGAAAATTCTTTTCATGGTTTTGGTTTTTGTGATTGATTTTCAAAGATAGAATAATTAGGGGCGGATGTATCCGCCCCTAATTATGTGGGTGGGTGCGTGGGTGAGCGCATCTGTGTTGCGCAATCGAATGGATCACAAAAGACGCACACAAAAAAAGTCCCCCGATTGCTCGGGGGACTTTTTCTCTTTGAGAAGGACTACTTCTTCTTTGCAGTCTTCTTCTTCGCAGCAGCTTTTTTCTTCGGAGCTGCTTTTTTCTTTGCAGCAGCTTTCTTTTTGGGAGCTGCTTTCTTGGTTGCTTTCTTTGCCATGGTTTTTGGTTTTTGAAAATTAATTTGCTGACGAAGTAAGAAAAAATCGAGCTGCAAAAAAAATTATCAACATCTATTTTTTCAACACAGATTTGTTAATAAGGGTGCTTTGCATCCGCAATGTTCTCTTTTCATCCTTCAATTTCATTTTCGATCGCTTCGGATTTTTTTGCGGGAAAAAATGGTGATGCGCTGCGACACCTGTGTTCATCATTGTTTCGGCGTGTCGTAATTTTTTTCTGCTGCTGCGATCGCTTCAGCGGAACTCGAATGCGTCATTCATTCCCGGTCGTGAAGATGACCCGGAACCGATCAGATAATTCTTTTCAGCCTGGCCATGTAAAATCCATCGCCGTCGTCCGAAACGGGATTTGTACGCATTTCTTCCTCTTTTTCCCATGCGCCTGTGTTCGCAGAGAGAAAACGTTGCACCTGTTCTTCTCCTTCGCAGGGGAAAACGCTGCATGTTGCGTACACGAGCATTCCTCCCGCTTTCACAAGCGTTGCGTAGGCGATGAGAATTTCTTCCTGCTCTTTCTGCAGGCGTTCCACATCCTGCGGGTCGAGCCTCCACCGGATGTCGGGATTTCTTCTCAGCACTCCTGTGCCGGTGCACGGCACGTCGAGCAGCACGCGGTCGAACGTTCCTTTCATCGCACCGGGAACTTTTCCCTGTTCAACGACCACCGCTTCGACCAGGTCGACCCCGTTTCGCGTGCAGCGCGTGCGCAGCTCGTCGAGCTTGTTCGCCGCCACGTCCAGCGCAACGATCTTTCCGCGGTTGCGCATGAGCGCGGCAAGGTGAAGTGTTTTCCCGCCGTTGCCCGCGCACGCATCCGCCACGCGCATGCCCGGCTGCACACCGGTGAAAAGCGAAACACGCTGCGAGGAGGAATCCTGCACTTCGAACAACCCTTCGTGGAAAGCGGGAAGCGCAAACACATTTGCATACACTTTCACGCGTATGCCGTCGGGCAGCTCCGCATGCGGGTACGCGTCGATGCCTGCCTCTTTAAGGATACCCAGCAATTGTTCACGCGATGTGCGGAGCGTATTGACGCGCAGGTGAAGCTTCGGATCCTTATTGAGCGCCGCGGCGAGCTGTGTCCATTCGTGCTCGCCCACCTGCTCCACCGCGAATGCATCGAGCCAGTCGGGAAACGATTCCCTCAGCTTGCGGATGCGCGCATATTTTTCCAGGCGTTCGGCGACGGGCCCCGTTAAGTTTTCCTGCTTTTCACCTTTATAGATCTTCTTCCAGGCATTCCACGCGCCGATGAGACGCTTCACCGCACCGAGGTTGTCGAACCGGTCTTCGCCGAGCGCGGTGACGAGCGGGCGCCAGAAACGGATGATCCCGTAAAAACGGAGGGCAAGCTCCGCGCGCTGCTCTTCTTCCCTGATCTTGTACCGCCTGAATGTTTCGTTGAGCGCACGGTCGGCCGTCAGTCCCTTTTCCGTAAACGCGGCGAGCGTTTCCATCAGCAACGTGGGCAAACCGACAGGCGAGGAATGTTTCTTTTGCATCCGCAAAAGTAGGAAGAAGGGCAGAGCGGGGAACGGGAATTGTCTTTAACGTATAAAACAGGAACGTTTTCCACCATGCCGCGGGAGCCGCCTGTCATCATTTATCATGAGCAATGTCATAGAACCGGCGCCTTTACTTGGTGAATTTTGTTCTCATGCCGGTACCCTATATGCGCACCAGTTTGCTGGTGACAGCGCTATTACTGTTGTTCACCCTGTTCTTCATCGTCGACGCCTTAACCCCGCTGGGCGTGGCCGACGGCATTTCCTATGTTGCGGTTGTGCTGTTCAGCATGCTCACCAACGACAGGAAGATCGTCATCGGTTCGGCGGTCGTGGCGGTCGTGCTGACCATTGCAGGTTATTTTCTCTCGCCTCCGCTTGAAGACAGTCTCTACACGGCGTTCTTGAACCGCGCCCTTGCGATTTGCGCGATCGTCATCTGTGCGGCTTTGATCTCGATCTACCAGAAATCGCAGCGCATGGTGAAAGAGCAGCAGGAAAAGCTCGAGTTGCTGGCACTCGATCTCCAGCTGGCGAATGTTTCGCTGGAAGCACGCGTCACGGAGCGAACGGCGAACCTGGAGGCCGCGCTTCATGAGCTGGAGCAATCGCGGGAGCAGCTGAAAGCTTCCCTCGTGCATGAGCGCGAGCTCAACGAGATGAAGTCACGTTTCGTGGCAATGGCTTCGCACGAATTCCGCACGCCGCTGACGACCATTCTCTCCTCGCTGACGCTGGCGATGAAATACGGAAGCACCGGCGAACCCGATAAGCAGCAGAAGCACGTCCTGCGCATCCAGCATTCAGTGACCCATCTCACCGACCTGCTCGACGATATTCTTTCCATCAGCAAGCTCGAGGAAGGCAAGCTTCCCATACAATATGAACAGTTCGACCTGGCCGGGCTGACCTCCGAGGTGCTGCAGGAAATGCAGTCGATCGCCGCTCCCGGGCAATCTCTTCAATACGAGCACAACGGCGCCACGACTGTCGTGCTGGATAAAAAAGCCGTACGCCACATCCTGATGAACCTGGTCTCGAACGCCATCAAGTTCTCGCCCGATAATACGGCGATCGGGGTCACCATGAATTGCGTCAACGACATGCTGGAGATCCGGGTTTCGGATAAAGGCATCGGCATTTCGGAAACAGACCAGAAACACCTGTTCGAACGTTTCTTCAGGGGCGCGAACGCGATCAACATCCAGGGAACAGGTCTCGGGCTGAACATCATCGCGAAATACGTCGAGCTGATGAAAGGCAATATTTCCTGCCGGAGCAAGCCGAACGAAGGCAGCACATTTGTGATCCTGCTGCCGTTGAAAGAACCCGCGCCGGCCGGGGCCCGGGCATAAGCCGGTTTTTCTCTTTTCATTTTTTCCCCGCCGGTTCCGCCTCCTGTTTATTTTTACGGCGTGATCGCGCTGTTCATCATTCTTTACCTCCTTTTAAACCTCGCTGCCGGCATCTATGCTTCGAAGCGGGTGAAGAACGAGCAGGATTTTATCCTGGCGGGGAGAAAGCTTCCGCTGCTTATTGCGACGACGACCGTGTTCGCCACGTGGTTCGGATCGGAAACGGTGATGGGCGCTTCGGCAAGCTTCGCAACCGGCGGACTGGCGGCCGTGGTGGAGGATCCGTTCGGGGCTGCGTTGTGCCTCATTCTCGTCGGGTTGTTCTTTGCGCGCCCGCTGTACCGGATGAACCTGCTCACGTTCGGCGATTTCTACAAAGTATGTTACGGCCGTGCTGCGGAAACGGTGGCCGGCATTTTCCTGGTGCTTTCTTACCTCGGCTGGGTGGCGGCGCAAATGGTGGCGATGGGCATCCTGTTCCATATCGTGCTGCCGGATGTTTCCGTCGAAGCGGGAATTCTCATTTCCTCGGCGATCGTGATCGCTTACACGGTGACGGGCGGAATGTGGGCGGTGTCGATCACGGATTTCATCCAGACCATTTTCATTATCGCCGGGCTGGTCGTGGTGGCGATCAGCGTAACGGGCAAGCTGGGAGGCGTGGGCGCGGTGATTGAAAACACGCCGGAAGAGACGTTTCGTTTTTTTCCGGAACATTCGGCAACCGGCTGGCTGGAACATTTCGCGGCGTGGATCACGATCGGGCTCGGCTCCATTCCGCAGCAGGACGTTTACCAGCGCGTGATGGCTTCGAAGTCGGAACGCGTGGCGGTGGCATCATCGCTGCTCGGCGGCGTGATGTACCTCACCATTGCGCTCATCCCGCTCCTGCTCGCGCTCTGTGCAAAGCAGCTCATGCCTGTTCCCGGCGACGCGCAGCTGCTGCTCCCGGGCATGATCATGGAGCACACGGCTCCTGTCGTGAACGTTTTATTTTTCGGCGCGCTGCTTTCCGCGGTGATGAGCACTGCAAGCGGCGCTTTGCTCGCGCCGGCCAGTATCCTCGGGGAGAACCTGGTGATGCCGCTGCTGAAAAACAAAACCACGAAGATGAACCTGCGCGTCACGCGGCTCAGCGTGGTGGCGATCGCGGTCATCTCGCTGGTGATGGCGCTGGCGCGGCGGAACGTTTACGAGCTCGTGGGCGAGGCTTCGGCGATCAGCCTTGTGGCGTTGTTCGTTCCGCTGTGCGCCGGTTTGTTCTTTAAGCATCGCAACGCGCCGGCCGCGCTGGGCTCCATGCTCGCGGGCGCGGGCGTATGGCTGGCATGCACGATGGCGGAAACCGAAGTTCCGGCGCTGCTGTACGGACTTGGTGCAAGCCTGTCCGCGCTGGCAGTGATTTCGGTACTTTTGCCGGGAAGAAGTGCCGGGAAAGACGCCCTGAAGAAATGACTCCACGTTATTATACAGAAATCGAAGTGCTCGATGTCGTGATCCGCGACCCGGTGACGGCGCTGACGAACATTATGATCCTCGCGGCTGCATGGTGGAGCTGGAAGCGGGTGAAAGATGCGCCGGCGCAACACATACGTTCGTGGGGCATCTTCTTCCTGATGCTCGGGGCTTCTTCGCTGGTCGGCGTGGTCGTTCACGGATTTTCGTACTATATGAACGAGCGTACGCATTTCTGGGTGTGGATCCTGATGGGCACCGCGCAGAACGTCGGCATTTCTTTCGCCCAGCTTGCAACCGCGCAGCACTATTTCCCCCGCGAAGTCCGGTGGATCCGCCTGGTTGTCCTGGCGCAGCTCATCGCCACCACCTCCTGCTTTATTTATTTTGAAACCTACGAAGCCGCCAAGCTCCATGTCGCATTCGGCCTGCTGCCGGTGATGGGCTGGAACATTTACCAGTTCGTAAAAGGAAACAAACCCGCCGGCTGGATCGCGTTGGGCATCGTCATCTCGGCATTGACCGCCGCCGTCCATTCGCTCAAGATCTCCCTCGGTCCCTGGTTCAACTTCAACGACATCGCACACCTGCTTATCGTGACGAGCATACTGGTGATGTGCAGGGGGGTGAAAAGGATGTGCTGATGTGCAGATATGCAGATGTGCAAATGCGCACGGGCTTCGCGCGAAGGTTTCAGGACTTAGGTACCTCCATCAGCATTTCAGCACATCTATTTCTCCAAAGGCACGCGGTCTGTTCCGTCAAAGTAAGGAGACTGGATGGAAATAATTTTAAGCGGAACTTTTGATGTGACGGTAACGGCGTGCGGGGTGTTTTTGGGGATGAAGATGAGGTCGCCGGGTTTGATGTGGATGATGGAATCGCCGAGGAGCATGTCGGCTTCGCCGGCGATGACGTAGACCTGCTCGGAGTGGCGGGCGTGCAAATGTTTCTTCACCTGCTTTTTCACGATGATGACGAAGCTGCTGGAAAGCGAGTCGCTGTAGAGCGGGCGGCTGTAAATATTTTCGCTGGATGCGGGCGCGTTTACCGTGTCGAGCGACTGGTGATCCTGGCTGAATGCGAAGACGGGGATGAGAAATGCGAAGAGGGAGAGAACTTGTTTCATGACTCCAAATTATCATTTTCCGGGGCACGGCGTATTCTTGTATTTTTGGTGAAATGATGAAGGTGAACCCCGCAACCCGTTTTTCATTCGCCGCCGCCCTTCTCATTTCCCTCACATTTGTTTTCGTCAAGATCCGGCAGGTGTGCACGGTGGAACCGTTCATCCGGGAATCGTACGCGATCAGCTGGGATATTTACGGGTATTACCTTCACCTTCCCGCCACATTCATTCACAACGACCCGGGCATTGAAGACCGCGCGTGGGTCGACTCGCTGAATACAAAGTACCAGGCCGGACGCCCGTTCTACCAGGCGCACCCGGGGCAGAACAACCGCATGGTGAACGTCTACCCGGCAGGCCTTGCGATCTGCAACCTCCCGTTCTTCACGCTCGGCCACATTTCCGCGAAACTTTTCGGCTACCCGCCCGACGGACTTTCCCCGCCTTATCAATGGGCGATCATTTTCTCCGGGTTGTTTTACGGCGTGCTCGGCTGCTGGCTGCTGCGAAAACTACTCCTCCGTTTTTTTCCCGACAAGCTTACGGCCGCCGTGCTGCTTTCGATCTGCTTCGGCACCAACCTTTATTATTACGCCACTTACGACAGCTCGATGCCGCACGTGCACCTGCTCGCGCTCGACACGCTGCTGCTGCTGGCCACGATCAGCTGGCACGAACGTCCGCGCAAAGGCATGGCGCTGGCCATCGGGCTGCTGCTCGGGCTGATCACCATTACCCGGCCGTCGGAGATCGTCTGGATGCTTGTGCCGCTGTTCTGGAACGTGACGGGATGGAAAACGCTGAAAGAAAAAGTCGCGTTGCTGTGGAAGCACGTTTCGCATGTTGCGCTGCTGGTGGCCGGGATGGCGCTGCTGGGTTCGGTACAGCTGCTTTACTGGAAATACACGAGCGGGAATTGGTTCTCGAACAACCATACGGAAGGTTTTGATTTTTTCCGCCCGTTCACGATCGAAGTGCTCTTCAGCTATAAAAAAGGCTGGCTGCTTTACACGCCGATGATGATCCTGGCGATCGCGGGGCTTTTCCTCCTGTACCGCGAAAACCGGAAGCTGTTCGTGCCGTTCCTCTTTTTTTTCATCGCCAACCTGTGGTTCATCTCGAGCTGGGAATGCTGGTGGTACGCCGGGACGTTCGGGCAGCGGTCTTTCGTGCAATCCTACGGGCTGATGGCGATCCCGCTCGGGTATTTGCTGCAGCGCATGTCGATGAAAAAATTCCTGCGCATTGCCGCGTTCGTGCTTGTGCTTTTCTTCATCCTGCTCAACCAGTTCCAGACCTTCCAGCTCCGGCACGGACTTATCCACGGCGAGCTGATGACAAAGGAAGCGTATTGGGCTGTTTTCGGGCAAACGCGGATGCGGCCGGAATGGCAATCGCTCCTGGAAGTGGACCGCGGAAATCTTCCCGCGCTCGACGAGATGCGGGAGCTCTACACCACCCGCAAGGTCATGTCGCACGATTTCGAGCAGCCGTTTGAACCCGCGCCCGGGCCGGTAGTGATCCGATGCGACACGTTTGGCTTTAACAGCAACGGCTCACAGCGCCTCGACCACCTCAATGATTTCAGCGTCACCTGGGAAAGGCCTTTCCACGAGATCACGTCGAAAGATCACATCCGCATGCGCTTTTCCGCCGACGTTTACGCGACGCCGGAGTTTGCCGGGAAATCGTTCAACATGGTCAGCAAGGTGATCGGCAACCGCTGGCAGGTGTACGGCTACTCGCCCATCCCGTTCGACGCGGCACAGGTGAAGCCCGGCGCATGGACGCACATCTCGGGAGATTTCATCACACCGTACATTCTCCATCCCGACGATATCGTCCAGGTGAACATCTGGAACAACGGCGGAGCGGTGATCTTCGTCGATAATCTTGAGCTTGTTATTTACGAGCCGAAAAAATAAACGTTTAGTTATTTAAAACCTCGAAGGTCTCCGCCGCAGCTATTATTTAAAACCTCGAAGGTCTCCAGTCCCGATAGCTATCGGGATGCGGCGGAAACCTTCGAGGTTTTAAATAACTAACGTCTTACTTCGACACCTTCACCCTCGATCCTTCGCTGTGGGCGGAGAATTCCGGGGCGTACATGCATTGCACCTGCGTGATGCCGTTGGAGAAATCGCCGGCGTGGATGACGGTGAGCGGGTATTCGAACACGTGCGTTCCTTTCGGCAGGAAGCCGAAGAAGAAATCCGTGGACGCATCTTTGGTGCTTTCGTAGTAGCCGAGGCCGCCCTGGTATTTGTACTGCGAGAGCACGTTCACCGGTTCGAATCCCGAGGCGCGCATGTCTTTCATGTGGATGTATTCCATGTCGCGGTCGTTCCGCAGCTCGATGCGTACGCGGATCTTGTCGCCGGGCTTCAGCACGGTCTGGTCGGTCACCGGTTCGATGACGGGGCCGGAAGCGGTGTTCTTCACGCGGAAGAGTTTTTTCTGCACCTGCAGCGGCGTCTGGGCGGGCGTGATCTTGTCGAGGTCTTCGAAATACTGCCAGTACACTGCGCCCCATGAAACGCCGGGGCCGGTTTTGGTCACTTTCACTTTCCCCATTTCCGGCTTCACTTCCGAACCGGACCACGATGTTTTGAAGTAGCCTGTGCCGGCCTCTTCTTTGATGCCCATCGCTTTGGGATCGATGACCTGCGTGCCGACGACGATCTGCACGTCGGATTCCGTGGCGAGCCAGCTGGTGCCGTCGATCAGCATGGCATAGCAGGCGTGTGCGGTGGCGGTGGTCGTTTTCCAGTCGTTGGTCTGCTTGTTCTTCAGCAGCCACACGCGCATCGCATCCACGGAAACCTGGTCGTTCTTCACGTCTTTGAACGCTTCGATGAGCAGCGACTGTGTTTCGATCGGCGCCTGGTACCAGTAATAGCCGCCGGTATTTTCTTTCCAGTACATGCCCATCTCTTCGCTGTTGAGCGCGGTTTCTTTGAGCGACTTCATCACGTCGTCGGCCGTCTTCTTGTCGTCGTAGCGGAACTGCGCGAGCGCGATCATGGCCTGCATGTAACGGCCTTTATCGACCCAGTACTTTTTTTCCTGGTTGAAGAAATAGTCGAACGCTTCCTTGTTTTTTCCCGTGACAGGAATGTCTCTGAAGAAGCTGCGCGCATAGAGGTACTGGATCGCGTAATGGCTGAGGTGGTCTTTGTCCTTGTTCGCTTTGTCGTACTTCAGGATCCATTCGTAATCTTCACGGATGCGGTTGTCGAGGTAGCGGACACCGTCGGTCACCATGTCCCAGTTGCGGCGATCCCCGCGCACGCTTTTCACGCCGAGCTTATCGAGGTGGCCGAAGCCGGTGATGATGTACTGCGTGATGTAACGATCGTCGGGCATGCCTTCGAACCAGGGCCAGCCTCCGTTGGAGACCTGCTGCTGGCGGAGCTTGCGCAGTGAACGTTCCTCTTCGTTCGCCATCTTGTTGAGGTCGAACAACAGGCCGACGCGGCGTTTGCGCTCGCTCTCGTCCTTCGCGTCGAGCACCCAGGGCGTTTCGGTGAGTATGACGTTCTTCAGCTCCTGGTTCTTCTCGAGGTTGGAGAGGAACGCGTCGGGGCTGGAAGACTTCCACGAATCGAACACCGCTTTGATCTTCGGCGTGGAGTTGGCGATGTGCGAAGCGATGCTGTTCGAGTACAGGCGGCTGAATGTCTGCTCGGAGCATTCGTACGGGTATTCCATCATGTACGGCAGCGCCTGCACGGCATACCACGCGGGATTGGCAGTGAACTCGAGCGTGTACTTGTGGTTGCGCAGCGTGGAAGAGCCGCCCGACTGGCTGATGAGTTTTTCGAAGCGGAATTCTTTCGTTTGCCCGGCGCGGATCGGCAGCGGCATGGTTTCCGTCACCAGCATGCGGTTGGTGAGCACCGGCAAAGCCGATTCTTCACCGTCCGTGAAATTGCCGGCGGAAGCCACCACGCGGTATTGCACCGCACCCGTGCCGACCGGGATGGCAAGGTCCCAGGAAAGCGGCGCGCTCTGTCCTTTTTTCGCAGTGAACCGGATTTTCGCGTCGGTGATCATCAGCTCCCTGTCGATGGGCTTCATCGTAAGCGCATCGAACAGCATGAGCCGGGCGTTGCCGCTGAGCTCCTTCTCGCTGAGGTTGGAAACTTTGGCGGTGATGGTGATCTTGTCGCCTTCGCGCAGGAAACGGGGCGCGTTGGGCATCACCATCAGGTCTTTCTGCGTAACGACTTCCTTGCTGACCTGCGCGTATTTCAAATCTTTTGTGTGCGCGAAGGCCATGAACCGCCATTTCGTCAACGCTTCGTTCATCGTGAACTTGATGATGACGTTGCCGGAGGAATCGGTTTCCAGCTGCGGGAAGAAGAACACTGTTTCGTTCAGGTTGGAACGCGCTTTGACTTCGGACAAGTTTCCTGCTTGCCCGCTTTCTTTGCCTTCACCGCTCTTGAGGATGTCGACCGTCGACTCGTCCTGGTTCTTGTCTTTATTGTCAGCGGTCGTTGACCCCGTTACAGCGGAAAAGCGCGCTTTTGTTTCACTGTTCGCGGCTACTTTCGGCGGGGGCGGAGCGCCTCCTGCCGGGGCACCGTCCTGTTCTTCCGCTTCCGCGCCTGCTGAATCCGACATGTAGGTGACAGCATTCAGGCTTTTCTCCAGGTACCGGTAATTCCGGTAGCCGTAATAATAACCGAACCAGTTGAAACGGTCGTAGGTACGTGTGTCGTAATGATGTGAATATGTATTCCAGTTCCGCTCGAACATCGACGAGCCGGATGTGCCGGAAACGCCCTGCTGCCAGTACAGCGAGCCGTAGTACGATCTGTAGAGATAAAAATCCCAGCTGTGCCCGCGGAACTCGTCGAGGGAAGCGTCGTACATGGCGGCCACCATTTCGGCCATCACTTTTTCGCCTTTCGGCCCTTTCACTTTGAGCTTCCATTCTTCCTGCTGGCCGGGAAGGAGCTTGTTTCGGAATGTTTCGAAGGTAATTTCCAGCTGCTTGCTTTCCCACGCCACGTTCACCTGGTGATCGCTGGTGTAAGCGCGGTTGCGGTGCACGAATGCGAAATGCACGGCAATGTTGCCCCGGTCGTTTTCCGTGATGGGAATTTCAATGTACTTCTGCTCGTTGCTCAGCTTCAGCCATTGTTTCTCTGCGATCTTTTCTTTCCGCTCGATCTCGTAAAGGATCGTCACGTCTTTCGCTGCCGTTCCCACGAGGAACACTGCATTCCCTCCCGGCTGCACATTGGTTTTGATCGCCTGGAACGACCAGGTTTCGGGCGAGGCGGGTTCTTTATCCTTAATGTCGTACAAGGTGAAATAACGGACGTCTTTCACTTCCACACCGTACTTGTCTTTCGTGGTGGCCTCGAAAATGTAGCTGCCGGGTTCCCAGGAAGATTTTTTCAACCTGAGCTTCTTTTCTTTTTCGGTGTTGACCGTGCCGGAAGAAACCGCAGCGCCTTTTTCCCACGTCGTCATGTCCGCTTCATTTGCATACGGATCATCGGGGAACCACGCCAGCCATTCTTCTTTCGTGTGAAGGAATTTATCGGGAACGGCCCACTGGCGCTCGCGGATGATGCGCCCGGGATCTTCCAGTTTTTTGATCGTGTAGGAAACGACCGCCGGCTCAGGTTCCCCGGAAAGGTTGGTCAGGCTGAGCGCGATGGAAGCCGTGTCGGATTTCTCGACGTACGCGGGAAAGTCGGCATACATTTCCAGTGCAACATAACCCACGCTCACCGACGTGGATGTGCTGTGCGTTTCACCGGTAATGTCCGTCACGTCGACATATACATTGTACGTGAAGATCGGCTTGCTTTCCGCCGGCACGGAACGGTCGGGCAGTGCGATGAACGGGATAACGAACCCGCCGGTGTCATTCGTCGTAACGGTTCCGTTGGTGATCTCCGTCGACGAGCTGTTCGGGTAATAACCGCGCCAGGTGTACCACCACCACGGAAAACGTGCCGTGCGCACCACGCGGTAATTCACCTTCGCCCCGTCGACCACCGAGCCTGCGAACATTTTCGCCGTGCCTTTCACTTCGATCTTGTCGCTGAGGCGGTACGCGCCTTTCACGCGTTCGGTCGCCACCTCGAACTTCGGGCGTTTGTATTCTTCGACGCTGAAATATTTCACGCCCGATTCGTTCTGGATGCGCATCTGGCCGGTGAGCCCGCTGGACGGGGCAATGAACGAGCCGCTGAACGAGCCGTATTCATTGGTCACGAGCTCGAGCTTCTTCACTTCCTGGTAATTCGCGTCGTAAAAACGAACGGTGGTCGTTTTATCCGGGAGCAGGTCATTGGAATCGCCGTCGGTGTCGATCATGATGCCTTTGAAGAAGACCGTCTGGCCGGGACGATAAATGGAACGATCGGTGAAGATGAACGTCTTCGGTTTTTTCTTCTTCTCATATTTTCCCGGGCGATACTGGTACGCGCTGCCGGAATAGAAATGATCGTCCTTGTGCGTCAGCTCGAGGCGGAAATTGCGATAATCGGTGGACGCGGAAATGACCACGCGTCCATCCTTGTCCGACACGAGGCGGTCGCCTTTGCGGTAATGATAACCGCGGTCGCTGTAATCGTAACGGTCGATCCACACCTGCGCGGCAACGCCTTCCAGCGGCACGCCGGTATTGCGGTCGAAGAAATAATATTCGTAGCTGCCGTCGCGCAGGTGGCGGTCGAGGTAGCTGATGGACGTGCTCCACATTTCACCATGTGCAATGCCGTTCTTCGCCAGCGCGAAATCTTTTTCTGCGGAGGCAAGAATGACGTAATGTCCGTGCTCCAGGGCCGGGATTTTGATCTCCGCGCTGTGCTCCTGGTAATCGCCGTCGTCGGTGAGCGTTTGTTCCCAGCTCGTTACCACCGGGCGCTTGAGATAGTCCTTCATCACTTCTTCGATGCTGCGGTAGTCGTAACGGTCCCGCAGGTTTTCGTCAAGTTTTGCCACGCGGAAATAAAGTTTCGTCACATTCTTCCAGCTCAGCAAAGCGCGCGAAGGCAAGCCCGGCACAACAGCCTGCTCATTTTTGAACGAAACCGACTTCATCACGATCTGCAGGCGCAGGGAAGTGCACTGGTCGGCGCCCTGCGTATCGGGGAATTTTTTGATCACCGCATCGCACAGGTCCAGCGCGCGTTTTTTCTCCATGCGGTAGCGTTCATCTTTGCCCGGCACATATTGATCGCCGCGCAGGTTGTAATATTCCGCGAGCTCGTACAGCACCTCGCCGGTGTATTTGTTGTCGGGGTAATTGGCGGCGAGCTGGCGCAGCGCGTCTTCGTAGAGACTGTCTTTTTCCAGCAGCACGGAGTTGGCGCGCACGAACAGGATGCGGCGCAGGTCGGCGTCGATGAGCGCGTCGGGCGTTTTGTCGTTGAGGTGGAACGCGACGAGGTCCTGGATCATTTTCAGCGCGTAGAACTTGAGCGCCATGGTATCCTTCGAGGAAATGTTCAGCTTCGCGAACTTCGCGGCGGGGGCGAAATGCGCAGGATCGTCGAGTGTGAACTTATCCGCCGGGCGGCTGATCTGCGGTTCTCCGCTCGACAGGAGGTCGATGGCGCGCCAGGCGAGGAAATCGTAAAGCGTGGGGCGAAGCGCTGCCGGGGCGGTACCTTTTTTAATGACGGGCTCGTAAATTTCCGGGTCGGTGCGCTTGAGACTGTCGGCGGGCTGCAGGGAAAGCCGGTAATGCTTCACCGCCTGGTCGATGAGGTGGTTCACATCCCACGTGTCGATCGAGTCGTTCTGGAAGTTGACCGTCTGGCTGCGGTTGTAAAACTGGTAACGGTTCTGCTGGTAATATTGCCAGTAAAGATCGGCCAGCATGGAGTGCAATACCGGTGAAAGCGGGTACTTCGCTGTTTTCAGCTCATTGATCAAATCGTACATGGCGAATTCCTCGCTGTTCTCCTGGAACTGTTGCGAAAACTTGAACCGGTGCACCAGCGCCTTGACGATCTGGCCGTTGTTGTTCTCCGCTTTTGCCTTGTCATAGATCTTGTTCGCCAGGTCGAGGGCCGATTTATAAAGTCCTTTCCCCGCCAGCGAATCCACGCGCGCCCACTCTTTTTCGTAGGTGCTGCCCTGGAGAATATTCAGGATCGGCTCCGCCTTGACCGGCTGGTAGTTGAAGGTCCAGAAGAGGGCTGCACAAAGCACAAAAACGGAAGCGACGATCAACTGGGGAAGGCGGCTTTCGCGTGCGGGGTTCACGGGCGTTTTTTCGGTGGATTTCATAAGAAGAAATAGCTATTTGCCTTTAGATGCAAGGTAGGATGAAATTCCATAAAGAGGGACGAGGGACGAAATGGGGACGAGGGACGGAAAGGGGGCGGGGGACGAAACGGGGACGAGGGACAAAAAAAGGAACGGACCGGAAAAAGGCGAAGCGAAGAACTTACACGTCCCTTCCGTCCCTCGTCCCCCGTCCCTCACGTCCCTCGTCCCTGTTCGTAAACCGCACCAAATCCACATCCGCCGGCAATTCTTCTCCATGCTCCAAATGCCCGGCCAGCGCCTCCGCCAGCCAGGGCGTTAACAAAACCGCTTTGCTGCCCATGCCGTTGAACACCGCCAGCTGCGGGTGCTGCGGGTGACGGCCAAGAAGAGGACGGCGGTCTTTCACCGCGGGACGGACACCGACGTGAACGGCATCCAGGCGCCAGGGGATGGAAACCATTTTTTCCAGCTTCGCAACCAGCTCGGCTTCTTTTTCCGGCACGGGAACTTCATCGTCGCGGTTGTTTTCGAACGTGGAGCCGAGGGCGAAAAGATCGTTTCCCAGCGGGAGCAGGAAAGCGCCGCGGTTGAGAATTTCGGTGAGCGGGAAGCCGGGAATGCGCACGTGGATGAGATGGCCTTTCACCGGGACAAGCGGCAGGAAGCTGAACCAGGGATTGTGGCGCGCGAGATGTCCTTCGCAGAACACGACCTGCCGGGCGGAAATTTTTTCGTCGTACACGGCGCCTTCATTCGTGAGCGCAAGCTTCGCATGATCGAAATGCGTTTCGAGGAAATTTTCCTGCGCCATGAATTTCGCGGTGGTGCGGCCGATGAAGCGTTGCGTGTCGATGCTGCCGGCGCCGCTGACCACGCCGACTCCGTGCGCGGCGGGGACTGCTCCGGGATATGGAGTTTCCGTTGGCGCTTCGGCGAAACGTTGCGGCTTTTCCGCGCATGCTTTTTCCCAGAGCCGGCGCTCGTCAGCGGAAGTGAAAATTTTCAGGAGCTTGCGGGGCGTGTAGAATTCACAATTAAAAAGAATTTCCGCTTCCTTATAAAATGTATCGGCTTTAGCCACCAGCTCTTCTGCCCTCCAGTTGTCCGTGAAGGTCCGCAGGTTGAACGGGTTCCACGCACCGCCCGCCACGCGCGAGCTGGAGGAAAGCGTCGGCTTGTCGATGAGCGCTACGCTCCGGCCTTTTTTCAGCAAGGTCAGGGCCAGCACGCTTCCGGCAATTCCGCCGCCGATGACGAGGTAATCGTACTGCTTCACGGGGTAAAGTTAGCGTTACGGGAGAAGTCTCTGCTGCAGGGGGAAGGTAAGCGGTTGGCGGGAGG